>CAYQXL010000040.1:3891-20755 GCA_964421445.1 uncultured Pseudomonadota bacterium | reverse complement strand
GATATAGACCTTTTGACTGCGAAAAGTCAACTACGGAAGGCCATTCCGCCGAGACCGGCACCCCCGCAGCCGGCCTTTCGAGAGAGACAACTGGAATGCAGGATATACCAACAACGATGCCCTTGACACACCTGTTCTGCCCCTGTATGCTCGACGAAAAGACAAAGCGGAGGCAGAATATGGACTATATCAGGGAAATCAGTGACTATACCACCCGGAAAAGCCGTCCTTTCGTACAACAGACGGCTCTTCTGGTCATTGATATGCAGCGGTTTTTCGACCCTATCGGGCGCCCTGTAAAAGGGGCAGTGAATCTGCTCATCGAGACCTGCCGCCTCGCTGGAGCCCCTGTCATCTATACGCGCCACGGACATCACGATTTTATTGTTGACGGAGGTATGCTGGCTCAGTGGTGGGGCAATGATCTCAGCATATATGGTTCGCCGGAGTGGGAACTCATGGACGGTATCTCTCCCCTGCCCAAAGAACATGTCATTGACAAAACAAGGTACAGCGCTTTTTTTGGCACTGGATTGGAGGCTATCCTGCGAGACGCCACTATCAGCGATCTGATAATCGCGGGAGTCATGACGAACTGCTGTTGTGAAACAACTGCCCGGGACGGGTTCATGCGGGACTTCAGAATCTTTATCGCCGCCGACGCCACGGCAACAACCAATGACGAACTCCATATAGCTTCGTTGAAAGGAATGGCTTTTTCCTGCGCTTATATCATGACGACAAAGGACCTCTGTTCTGCACTGAAAGAAGAGGGGGCTGCGGGCAACCTATAAAACGAATCTATTATCCTGACGGAGAACAGTAAGGTTGTAACCGGAGCAACCTGCGATCTCCTTCTCTATCTCGTCTCTGAAAACCGGCTTGATGTGGGTGATGTAGACGGGCATTGAGGCAAGTTCATGGCGGTCAAGCTGGTCGGTCAGCATGGAGAGGGTCATGTGACCGGACGCAAGGGCCAGATCCCGGCGCCGCTCGGGAAACGACACCTCAGCGATAATGAACCGAAGCCGTTCTTCCCTCTTTGCACTCTCCCAGAAAATTCCTGTTCCATCCGTATCGCCTGTATAGGCAAACCCTGCATTCCCTTCTGTTATAATAAAACCCAACGCAAAAACAGTATGCCCCACAGGTACGGCCATCACTTCCAGTCCCTCGATAACATGGGTCTTTTCTGTTTCAAGAGGAACAAGCCGTATCATGGCTTCCCGTACTGACGGAATACCGGTCAGATCGGGCCATATAAGATCATTGAGAAGATTGGTCATGATTGCGTGAAGAACCGGTTCAGCGGAGATGAGCGCAACACCGGGAAGATTTCTCATGAGACGCTCATCGAAAAGGGAAAACAGACCCTTTATGTGATCGAGATGGGCATGGCTAATAATGGCACAGGTGATACGGCCGATTTCATCATCGTCCAGAACATCGGTCGTCGTACCGGCATCGAGGAGAACCTTTTCGTTTAGCAAAAACGCTGACGCACGGTGCTCCCTGACCGTATTGCCCGAGCATCCGAGAACCCGTATCTCCATTCTCCCGATTGTAGTGCCGTCCTCCATGCCTGTCAAGGACTTTCAGGCGTGCCCTTCGTCACTTGCAAATCAGTGCGATTTCACTCATAATACTGATATGCTTAGATGGTATGTTATCAGCACCAAACCAAAGAACGAGGACAGGGCTGCCTCAAATATCGCACTGGGCGGTTTTGATGTCCTCGCCCCAAAACTGAAGGTCCGGAAATACAGGGAACTGCGGTTCATTCCCGTTATTGAGGCCATGTTCCCCGGCTATATCTTTGCGAAATTCGACTCTATTAATGATTTTCACCTTATCAAATACAGCAGGGGAGTAAAGACGATCGTCCATTTCGGCGACAGGCTCGTCCCGATCCAGGAAGGATTCATCGAGTTCATCAGGTCGCGGCTGGTAGATGGAATTGGAGAGATACAGCGGAAATCTTTTCGTCAGGGCGAAAGAATTCTCGTCACTGATGGTCCTTTCAAGGGTGTTTCAGGAATATTCGAACGGGAACTCGACGGAAAGGAGCGGGTTGCCATTCTTCTCGAAGGCATCAGCTATGCCGCCAAAATTGAGATAGACAGGGATCTCCTTGCGACAGCCGAGTAGGTTGTGAACCGTAAGTTTGTTATAACAGTTTCCATTCTCCTTGTGTGGTTCATCTTTCTCGGGCTCAAATTGAAGGCCTATTACATCCCACCGCAGGAGTCGTTTCACCTTGCAAAAACATATCGTGACAAGGCTCTCGTAAAAGATCAGCTTTTCGGAATATACATGAAAAACGTCCGAATAGGGTATCTGAAGCGATACACGATGCCAACGGACAGGGGTCACAAAATCTTTGAGGACGGGGTGATGAAAATGTCCTTCCTTGGAGAAAAAAAGGAGATTCAGATGAGTCTCTTCAGTGATGTCGACAAAGCATTCCGTATCAGGAATTTCACCTTCAGTCTCGATTCTCAGGGTAACCGGCTCACCGTGACCGGTCAGATGAGGGACTCCGTTCTCATGTGTAATCTCATCACCGAAAATCAGAAGACTGTTCAATCCATCGTCTTCAAAGAAACACCTACCGTCCCCTCGGCAATCATACCCCTCCTCGTTCAATCCGGTTTCGAGAGGGCACCGGCGCTCACTATTCCCGTCTTCGACCCCTCGGCAATGACATCCTACGACGCACGGATCGTTCCTGTGGGATGGGAAACAGTTGAGGTTTCAGGAGACAGGATCCGGGCATACCATGTCAAAACACTTTTCAAGGGCATCGAGGTGCATGCATGGATCGATGAAGGCGGAGATACGGTAAAAGAGGTCAGCCCTGTAGGTCTTGTGGTGCAACGGGAAAGGACAGAAGGGGATGTTACTTTTGCTGACATAGGCTCTCTTGCATCAATCGAAACGAAGGGGGAGATTCGTGACCCGAGAAACATATCATTTCTGAAATTAAAGATTGACACGAAAAAAGATCTCCTCGGGAGACTCGCCCTCCTTTATCCGATCACAGATGGCATCGTTGAATTACGAAGAGGAGTGCCTCTGGGAGGAACCTATGATCCGGGGGCCCACAGGGGTGCAACACCCTTCATCACGAGCAACGATCCTGACATTAAAGCCTTTCTGCCCCACATTATACGGCCCGGATACACAGATCGCCAAAAGGCGGAGGCACTGTGTACGTGGGTGCACAGCACGATGAAACAGACGCCTACGTTTTCACTGCCTGTGGCCAAGGACGTCTTCGTAAAGAAGGCCGGGGATTGCAACGAACATGCCGTTCTTTTCGCTGCCCTCGCCAGGGCCGCAGGGCTCCCCTGTGCCATAGTCTCAGGAATGGTCTATGCCCGCGGTACGTTCTACTACCATGCATGGAACCTTGTCTATATCGATGGAAGATGGATCGAAGCAGACAGCATTTTCAACCAGATACCTGCCGATCCGACCCATGTGGCTCTCATCGTCGGAGACATCTCCGACGCCGTAGAGGTGATGCAGTTCGTACGGAACATTACCCTTGAAATCATGGACGCCCGATGATGATAACCTGTTCCCATCTCAGCAAAATGTACGGGCGCTTTGCGGCCCTCAGCGATCTCGACCTTTCGATAAGGGAAGGTGAGATTTATGGTCTCATCGGTCCCAATGGAGCCGGCAAAACGACAACGATCAAGCTCATCGTCGGCTTGCTTCAGCCGACATCGGGATACGTTGAAGTAGGGGGCATCAACATGGCTGACAATCCCCTCGCCGCAAAACAGAACCTCGGGTACATACCCGACGAACCATTCCTTTATGAAAGGCTCAGCCCGTCGGAACTCATGGATTTCAAAGGGAGCCTTTTCAACATGACGAGAAAGGAGATCGACGCCCGCAAGGACGGTCTTTTTGACCTCGTTGCAATGAACGAATACAGGGACGATCTCATTGAAAGTTTCTCCCTCGGCATGAAACAGCGAATCGCCATAGCCACGGCACTTCTCCCGTCACCGAAGGTCATCATCGTCGACGAACCGCTCGTAGGGCTCGACCCAAAAGGAATGAAACGGGTGAAAGAGATTTTCAAAGATCTTGCCGCCGAAGGCCGGACCGTCTTCATTTCCACACATATGCTCAATGTGGTTGAAGAACTCGCGACAACCGTGGGGGTGCTTGACCGCGGTCGCCTCATTGCCCAGGGAACAGTGGATGAATTGACACGTTCTCAGGACCAGAAACTTGAAACGGTCTTTTTTCGCCTTTTTTCCTGAATACTCCATGCATGCCTACCTGACATACTTCCGGTTCAGAAGCCAGATAATCAGAAATTCACTAAAACATCATCGTGGCGAAATGGCACGATATATGGCCTTCACCGCCTTTTTTCTCTTTGTTTCAGTATGTATCTTCCTTTTTTTATACAAAGCATTCACGTTTTTCTATTCCTTTGAGATTGTCGGTGAGTTTGTCGTCATCAAGCTCGTTTCTACGGTCTTTTTTGTATTTTTCATCTTTCTTGTCCTCAGTAACATCAACAGTATTGTCAAATGGTACTTCACAAAGGAAGATCTCTCATTTGTCCTTTCGAACCCTCTCTCGAAGCTCACTCTCTTCTTTATCCGGGGAACGGAAGCAATCTTTGAATCGTCCTGGGCCTTCATCCTTCTCTCTTTTCCCGTTCTGCTGGCCTATTCTACGGCAACGGGAAGAATGGGGTTTCCCCTTTTGTTCTCCTACCTGCTTCTTGTACCCTTCGTCATCATCCCCTTCGGTATCGCATTCATACTCGTCATGATCCTCGCCAGGATTCTCTCGCCCCGAATCATCAGAAACACCTTTTCTCTTCTCTCCATAGCCCTCATAGCCGTCATCGTCGTCGTCTTCCGGGCGCTCCAGATTGAAAAACTCGCCCAGCCTGAAAGCTTCGCCCACCTCTACGAATATATGAGGTTCCTCGCCGTACCAACACACCCTCTCATGCCCACAACAGCCTTTATTGAAATCATCGCCTACTCATCGAAAGAGATAGGTCAGACACGGGCTATCGACATAGGATTTCTTCTGTCGTCTGCAGCGGCAATGATCGTTCTTTCCTGCCGGATTCACGATCTCTTTTACCTTCGTTCTTTTTCAAACGTCCGAACATCCTCCGGTAAGGTACGAACAAAGATTCTCGATCACCTCTTCGCCTTTCTTCCACTGAAGACAGGAAGTATTGTTCTCAAAGAGATAAAAAATATCCAGAGGGATCCGAAGGAATGGTCCCAGGTCTTTCTCGTCCTTGCCCTTATCGTTGTCTATGTCTACAATTTTAAACTCTTTCCACGGGACAGATCACCACTGCCTACGATATTTCTCGAGACCGTTCTCTCCTTTCTCAACATGGGTCTCATCAGCTTCGTCACTGCCGCCATATCGGTACGGTTCGTTTACCCATCGTTCCAGATTGAAGGCAGACCGTTCTGGTTCCTTCTTTCATCACCGGTCACCATGAAAGAAATTTATTGGAAGAAGCTCCTTTTTTACATTTTTCCCATCATGGTACTCGCCCTCGGGCTCAACTTCCTCTCCACCATGTATATCTCGACCCCGCCTTTTCTCCACACCCTCTCTTTCGGCTTTGCCTCCCTTATGTCCCTTTTTGCACCGGTTCTCTCCCTCTACATGGGAACACGGAGGATCGACTTCAGCCAAACACCAAACCCCTACAGCGGCTCAGGGGGGATCACCTCGATGCTCGCCATCCTTACATACTCAGGGATCGTGCTTACCCTGCTCGGATGGTCATCTTTTGCCATCGTGTCACTTTTACACAGAAACCTTCCTGTTACAGGGGACATATACCTCCGTTTTCTTGTTGTATCCCTCGCAGTCGTTGCGGGAACATCATTCTTCCTTTATCATTTGATAGGACGCACGGTCCGGAATCTTGAAAAAATAGAACTTTAGGAGAACGACATCGAACTTTACGGAAACACTCAGGGACTGGGCCATCTCTTCCAGCGGCGTTTAAGGAATCTCTATCAGAAAAGGCTTGACCCGGGCTCCATCATATCTGCCGATGCCGCCCGAAACCTCCTCCAGCTTTCCAGGGAGATTTCCCGTCAGATCGGTCTGCTCATCAACCGGAGGGGTGGCGTCGAATACGTTATCATCGGCGATTCGACGAGAATACGGATACCGGAGCTCACGACAGAAAGGGTGGGAAGGGCACGGTTCAGGGGAATCCGGCTTATTCATACCCACCTTAACGGAGAACTTCTGTCCAAAGAAGATCTCGCCGACCTTGCACATCTCCAACTGGACCTCGTCGCTTGTCTGACAGAACGGCCCGGCGAACCGGGACCGGTTATTCAGGCAGCCTACCTCGTTCCGGGGAACAAGACAGGAAAGGTATGGGATTTTATCGGCCCCGTACCTGTCTCAGAATTGTCAATCAATTTTGTCGATTACATCGGAGAACTGGAAAATGAATTTGTCCGGGAACGGGGGAAACATTTCAGCCTTGCAGACAACAATGACAAATGTTTCATTGTCGCTCTTGCCCAGTCGGGCCGCCACGACACCACCGATGAGCGCATGGCGGAGATGAAGGATCTGTGCCACTCGGCAGGGATTACTGTTGTTGACGTTATCGTTCAACGGGTGAAGGAACTCCACCCCCAGTATCTTATCGGCAAAGGAAAGATTGAAGAAACGGTGATCAGAGCACAACAGGCCGGCGTTGATCTTCTCGTTTTTGACAGGGAAGTGTCGCCCGGTCAGATCAAGAACATCTCCCTGATGACCGAATTGAAGGTTATCGACAGGAACCAACTGATTCTTGATATCTTCGCCGCTCAGGCACAGACAAAGGAAGCGAAGATCCAGGTAGAACTCGCCCAGCTCAGATATGTCCTTCCCCGTCTGACACGAAAGACAACGGCCTTCTCCCGTCTCATGGGGGGAATCGGCGGGAGGGGACCAGGCGAAACAAAACTGGAAGTCGACAGGCGACGTATAAGGGACAGGATCTCCCTCCTCGACAACAAGCTCGAAGAGATCACAAAAATTAGGGACAAGAAACGAGAAAAGCGGCGGGGATCAGGTCTTCCCGTCGTCTCTATTGTAGGCTACACGAATTCAGGCAAATCAACGCTCCTCAATCTTCTGACAAAAAGCTCTGTCGAAACAGAAGACAGACCCTTCAGCACACTCAACCCCACAACGCGGACGATCAAGTATCCCGAACGGAAAAAGATCATTCTCACCGATACAGTAGGATTCATCGCAGATCTGCCCGAGGTTCTGGTGAGGGCTTTTATGGCTACCCTTGAAGAGCTCGAAGATGCCCATCTCCTTCTCCACCTCGTCGACATCAGTTCACCGGACTTCGAGACAAGAATAGAGACAGTTGACACCCTCCTCACCCACCTCAGTCTGACACAAAAAAAGCGTTTGCTGGTCTTTAACAAGATCGATCGGGTCGATCGGGAATTTCTCTCCGACGCTGAGCGCCACTTCGGCGCCCGGTCCATATCATGTGTTAAAAAAGAAGGGATTGAAGAACTGATTGAATGGCTGGAATATCATCTTTCCCTTGACCCGTCCCTGTTCTCCTCGACCAACGAATAGAAATATTCCCGCACCCTCGGTGTCGTTCGGGAAAAATCAAAATTTTCCATAAATGAGGCGACGGAAAGATCTTTCGCTTCCCGGAAAAGAGCCTTCGTTCGTGCACATACTTCCCCTTTTCCGTCTTCCACCCAGGCCTCGGCGAAGATATCGCGGTCTTTGACGCCCACAAACCTTCCCTTTGCCACATAATGGCCTCCGCAGAGGACCGGCTTGAAGAATTCGACCTCAGTCTTTCGTGTCATGGAAATCTTTTTCGTCGCCATGAATATGGCATACCATATGATAACATCGAGGATACCAAATACGATTCCTCCGTGAACAACGCCCCTGTATCCTTCGAAACGGGTTGTCACGTCCATCTTGCAGAAAACAGTATCGTCCTCGTACAACATGGCGAGCTGGAGACCGTCAGGTCTCTCAAAACCAGCAAAAAAAGAATCTTTATAGACAGGAAGTATCTCCATTCCTCTTCTCCTTTAAATACTCGATTCCCAACTGGCCGCAGGCACCTCCAACATCGCCGCCCCGGGAATCGCGTACGATAGCGGTGAAACGTTCCCCGAGAAGATACTCCTGAAAACGGCGGACTTCCTGAGCGTCAGGGGACTGAAAGTCGAGGCGGTCCGATTCATTGTAAGGAATCAGATTGATTTTACACCTCACTCTCTTCAGAAGGGCAACGAGCTTTTTTGCATCGTCGAGACTGTCATTGATACCACGAATCATCACATATTCAAGGGTTATACGTTCCCTGTTCGGGCTCTTAAATCCTTCAATAAACCGCATGACCTCTTCGAGCGGGTAAAGTCTGTTGATTGGCATAAGGAGATTCCGGGTCTCATTATCGGCGGCGTTGAGTGATATGGCGAGTCCGGCCATTTTCGGCTCGATAAGCCGAAGACCGTCGACAAGACCAACGGAAGAGATCGTGATCCTCCGGTGGGAAAAATCGAGACCGAAAGGCTCTTTCAGGATTGTAAGGGCCTTAAAAAGATTATCCCTGTTATCGAGCGGTTCCCCCATACCCATAAAAACAAGATTCGTGATCCTCCGACCGGCACACCACTTCTTCACTGCCATGACCTGCCCCACAATCTCCGATACTTCGAGATTCCTGATAAAACCAATCTGACCGGTGACACAGAATCTGCACCCCATGCGACACCCGATCTGGCTTGAGATACAGAGCGTATTCCGGTCCTTTTCGGGAATCAGAACACTCTCAATAACCAACCCATCCCACCCGGAAAGGGCAAATTTCGTTGAACCATCCTGTGAGGTCCGCACTTCCCGGAGAGCGGGAAGGCTCGTATCAAACATGTCGGAGAAAAGAAGTCGGAGACTCTTGGAGATGTTCGTCATCTCGCTGAAATCAACAACCTCCTTCTGGTATATCCACTGGAACAACTGACGGGCCCGGTACCGCTCGTTTCCCAGAGCCCCTATGGCCAATTCAAGCCGATCCATGGTCAGATCAAAGAACCTTGTCATGCCGTCACACCTTGACCTTTTCCAGCCGCCATAGGGCATAGAGTCCAAAAACTGCAAGTGCACCAAAGATCGTATAAGCCTCAGGCAAAGTGGCCTGAACAAGGAACATCGCCATGACGCCAAGGCCGCAGCAGACAAGATAGAGGATGAGAACCGCCTCTCTGTGGGTTGCACCTAACGCTACCAACCGGTGAGACACATGATCCTTTCCTGGCGTGGAGAATGGATTCACCCCCCTCCGGAGGCGTGACAAAACAACGAGGGTGGTGTCGAACAAGGGGAGCGCCAGAAGTATGACAGGTATCATCCACGTTACAACGGCTGTGTTTGAAGGAAATCTCAGCTTGATTCCGAGGATGGCAAGAAAAAACCCGATGAAGAGGCTCCCTGAGTCTCCCATGAAGATACTGGCGGGATTGAAATTATAAAAAAGAAAACCCAGGCAGGCCCCGAGAAGGACCGCTGAAAGACTCGCCACGAGATACTGCCTCGATGTTATGGCGAGGAGAAGAAAAAACGTGGATACTACCACAGCAACACCACCGGAAAGACCATCCATGTTATCGAGCAAGTTCAAGGCATTGGTGATCGTCACAATCCACAGGATTGTGACGATACCGTTGAGAACCTCATTCTGGAGAAAACCGATCTTCACACCTGCCCACATCATGGCTCCTGCAATGATCACCTGCCCGGCAAACTTGACGATCGGTTTCAGTCCCCTGTAGTCATCCCACACACCGAGAAACGAGACGAATGTTGCCCCGAGAAGGATACTCACAAACTGTGCGATGAATCCTCTGTCGAAGACCACCAAGGCTCCGATACATCCGAGATAGATGGCCAGGCCTCCGAGGGTGGGAAGAGGTTTCAGATGAACCTTTCGCTGGGAAGGCCGGTCGATGAATCCCCACCGTACAGCCACTTTCATAACGAGCGGCATGACGATCACCACGAGAAAGAGAGCACAGGCAAAGAGGAGAAAATAGCGTATCATCGACGTGCCGGATCCCCAAGGGGTTTCACGCTCTGTCTCCCCAGACTCCCCTTCAGTATTTCCAGATATTTCTTCACGAACATCGCCCGGTCTTCAGGCATAGTACCCGTTATACCGGCAACGGTTTTGAATGCCAGATCAAAACGGCCCGAAGCCTCATATATGGACGCCAACGTAATACGGGCCCGGTTATTGGCCGGTTGTTCCAGAACCAGCCGCTCCATCTCCTTTAAGGCCTCTGATCGCTCCCCCAGTCTGAAACGGATGACAGAAGCCATCTCCGGTTGAAGGGCAAAACGGCGGTCTTTTGCAACAGATGCGAGAATGGCCTTCTCCCGGGGGCCTGGTTCGTTCTTCCTCCCGTGGCCGGTAACAACATCTCTGATGGCAATCCAGTCATGAGGAGCCCTTTCAATGGCCTTCCAGTAGGCTTCGATGGCCCTATCGTAGTGGCCCGTCATCAGAGAGAGATCGCCGAGGGCGATATAGGTCGTCACATAGCGATCATCGATGGCGAGGGATGTCTCCAGTCTTTTTCTCGCCGTCTCGTAGTCACCTTGAATAATCGATGTCTGAGCCCAGTAATTGTGGGTCAGCGGTTTGTTCGGTGCCAGCTCGACCGCTCGCTGATAGGACTCGTGTGCCCGAAAAAACATCTTCTCTTTTGTCCCTTCGTCAGGAGCCAGGACTGCAAGCTGTGTAGAGACAACTCCAAGGTTGATAAAGTGGTCAAAGTCAAGAGGAGCCAGCAGACGGGCCTGTTCAAGCACCGCCAGAGCCTCCAGGCTATACCGCCTTCGTTCCGTTTTGTCTCCCAGCCTTGCTGCCATGTTGAAGATCGTCCTCGAAAGCATGAGATAATACCTGTCCTGATCGGGCGAGAGAGCGATGGCTCGCGTGAGAAAAGCTTTCGACTCCTTGAAATAACCTGCCTGTTCAGTTTCCGTACCAATCTTGCAGTAGACGTCAGCCATCGCCGGTCTCACCGCCCACAACAGCCCGGCCCACACACAGAGAATTACCGGCACCGGATAGACCCATCCTTTCCGGCCATTGAAGAATCGAATGACATGGGGTTTTTCGCTGGAAAAAAGGGCTGTCATCAGGAACGCCATGATTATGACCATCACGAACAGGCCGATGATCAAGCCTCCCGGGTTTCCGTCAGTTCCCGTCATCGACGCATGGACAGATGCAAAGAGAAAGGGCGGAATGAGAAAAAGGAGAAACGGGAGAATCGCCGACTTAATGTCAGTCGCTCCAATCCTCCGGGGGAAGGCCGATTGATATAATCCTTCAAGAAGAACGAAGAAACCGAACAGAAGAGTGGCACCAAAGACCGGGAGTACACCTATGGAGGAAATCAACTGCCCCTTGGCCCGGGCAGTTGTAAGCGAAGACCAGATAATGGAAAAAAGATTGGTCCGGCCGTAAGGGTTTGTCACATATTCAAACAGAAGGATTGCCAGAATGTAGGAAACAATAACCATCACAGGGAGAGCCGGTCCCGGTCTGAAGGATGACATCAGAGGCTTTGAATCCTCCCTGTCCAGGTGGGAATGGATACCCTTCTTTCTCTTCTTCTGACGTCCTTCGTTTTTCCTTTCCTTCCCGTCATTCCCCGTTCTGCCGGGAGACGCATCAGATTGACGAACCGCCGTGATCCGTCCCGTTCCGACAATGACCGCAAGAGCCATGAACAGAAACATGTACAACTGGGCTGCTGTCGTCGGGATTCCGACCTGGATTTCCACAAAGTGAGCGATGATTCCACAGAAAAGAACAAGCACGAGGAGCATCTTTCCCGGATCGGCATCTGATTCCTCGTCCGTAAAAAATCTCTTCAGACTGAGAAGCAGGGAGAGAAATGACCCGCCGAGGATTGCCGCAGGCAGAAGGAGTCCTGACAGGAGACTGAGCTTCGGTGACAGGAAGGAAGCGATTGCCACTCCTGATACAGAGACCGCGAGACAAGCTATGTATACGATCAGGTCCCTCCGGCTTCGCATGAAACCAAGCCATCTGAATGCATGATAGATTGTAAGGACCACAAGGGAGTAGAACGCACAACACCCGATAAGACCCGTCATAGCGAGAAGATCGAGCGTTGCATTGTGTGAACGGTCAGCCGCCACCTTCCTCGACTCATAGCGCAAAAGTTCTGCCGGCGTGTGGCTGCTCCACACATATTTAAAGGTTTCCGGACCATATCCCGTGGGAAGGCGGGAGGTCTTGGCCCGGATCAGTTCGTTCGCTCCCTGCCACAGAAGAAGCCTCACCTTTCCCGTGCCGCTGTCAACGTCTGACAGCCCGGCAAGACGGGACAGATATGGTACACGAGCCAGGAAGCTCCCCGAAACCTTACCGCTGACCAGAAAACCGCCAAGGACCAGACCGATCATCATCTGGATCACGAGAGAGATCCAGAGCCACCGAAGTCCCTTCCGACGGACCAGACAATAGATATACGCCGGAATCGCACCGACGGGAAGAGTGGCAAAGGAAAACACCACCGACTTCAGGATATCTGACTTCCACTCGTTTGAAGGAAATCCAGCCTGTTTGGAGAGATGGATCAGTCCTACAAAGAGAAGGAGGAGGACAGCCGCTGCCGTACCGAACCATGGCCCCCTGCTCTGGGTGAAAAGCAGGGCAAGACCTTGGAGACAGAGGATCAGCCCGTTTCCTGCACAAAAATAGATGGCCTGACGCCGCTCGCTCTTCTCCGGCCGAAAAAGGTACGTTGCAAGAATCCGGTAGATCGTCACGGGCACCACCATCGCCAGATACGCTCCGAGAAAGATGGGGTTACCCATCGCAGACCCGGTCCGTTCCGTCGACGCTTCCATCCAGGGAAGAACATCAATATCAAAATGCTGGAGAATCGCGTAAACCGATATAGGAACAGAGGTCATAACAAGACCCTGAATAATTCTGTCAATCTGTTCCCTGGTCCTGATCGTGTCGAGGACTGCAAAAAAGGCCACCACGTAGGAAAGGACCGTGACCACACCCTGAAGGCGATCGTACGATCCAAAAAAGCTCACCCTCGGCGAAACGGAGAGGATCGCGCTCAAAAGAAAGGAAAGAACCAAAAAAAGGACAGGGAGGACAAGGGGGGTTCGGACAATCGACAGGAAGACACTTCTTCCGCTCTGTCCGGACTGAAAAAGATCGTCGAAACCGCTTTCCATACGGCTGACAGTCCAGAAAAGAACAATGAGCAAGGAAAGGCACCGGAGAAGGTATACTTTGTCAGGCTCGAAGATCCTGACACTGTAGGGACTAAAAAAAAGCGGAACTCCGACTACAGCCAGAAGAAGGCATGCTTCGACCATGCCGTCGCAAAAGGTGGACAGCCTGGTCCGCGTCATGCTACAACCGCTCCTCCCTACCCTTTCCGAGACGTTCCCGAAACCACTCTATCGTCTGCTGCAGACCTTCCTTTAACGACGTCTTTGCCCGGAAACCGAGGATCTTCTCCGCTTTGCTCGGATCGAGTTCACGGGTCATATCCTCGAAGGTCCGTCCGTACACCTCAGGATAGGAGACAAATCTGACGGGCGAATCAGACCCTGTCAGATCGAGGATCATCCCTGCCAGTTCAAGGATGGAACTGGACACGCTACTCCCTATATTGAAGACATGTCCCACCGCCTCCTCCCGCGTGGCAGCCATCACTGTTCCGCCCACCGTGTCATCGACAAAGGTGAAACACCTCGTTTGTTTCCCGTCACCATGGATGGTGAGGGGCTTTCCCGAGAGAGCCTGAGAGATAAAGTTGGCGACAACGCTTCCATATCCCCGCGGGTCGAGACGAGGACCGTATGAATTGACATATCGTACAACAGTCACAGGCAGACCCCGTGCATGATATGCAAAGGATAGGTGTTCTCCGAGAGATTTTGCCACAGCATAGGACCAGCGGGGCACACGGGTTGACCCGAAAAGACTGTCATCGTCCTCCGAAAAGGGCAACTTCGGGTTTTTTCCATAAATTTCGGATGTTGACGAAAAAAGGACCCGTCGCCGGGCATTATGGCACGCCGTGAGAACAATCTCCGTCCCCAAGGCGTTATCCAGAATGGTGCGCACCGGATCGTCGAGGACATGCTTGACACCGACAACGGCCGCAAGATGACAGACAAGATCGTGACCTGCAACAAGCTCTTCCATGAGGGGCCTGTTGAGGATGGTCCCTTCAATGAAAATGAAATTATTGTTTCCCGCAAGGTGAGCGATATTCCTCTCCGACCCGGTGAAGAGATTGTCGATGACCGACACCGAGTCACCGCGGGAGAGAAAATTGTCCACAAGATGGGATCCGATGTAACCTGCACCACCGGTAACAAGAACCTTCATTATCGGTAAGTCTACTGTTTTTCCCGTGAAACTTCAAGGCAATAGCCATCTGACACGGGGCAAACCTGTCCAGTTGATCTTCTGACGGGCAAAGAGGGGCGATTCGGCAATTCCATCTCCCGACGGATCAGGTCCGGCGGTAAAACATCTTCCTGTTGACCTTCAGTTTCTCAGCGGCCAGGGACTTGTTGTTACCACAGGCCTCAAGGGTATATTGGAGCAATTCATCGACCAGTGTATCGAGCGATGTCTCCTGTCTGTCAAGATCAACGGTCACGGTGAATGTCCCATCGTTGCCTCCCCTCCTCTGGACGGGAAATCCTTTTTCGCCGGCAATGAAGAGGTGGTCGGGCCGTATCAGCTCTTCGTCGCTCAGAATTGCGGCCCTTTCGATACAGTTTTTCAGTTCCCGCACATTGCCGGGCCAATGATAGCCCAAAAGCAGATCCATGCCCAACTTCGATATACCGGGAAGCTTTTTCCCCAGTTGGTTTCTGAGGAGGGAAAGAAAGTGATCCGCCAGAAGAGGGATATCCTCCTTTCTGTCCCTGAGGGGTGGAAGGGTCACAGGAAAACCATTGATTCTGTGATAGAGGTCTTCCCTGAATTTTCCCTCTTTTACAAGCCGTTGAAGGTCCCGGTTTGTGGCGACGATGATCCGGCAGTCCACTTCCGTCTGTTTATCTGATCCCACTTTTTCATAGGTCCGCTCTTCAAGAACACGGAGTAGCTTCACCTGGAGATCGAGGGGCATATCCCCGATTTCGTCGAGTAGAAGCGTACCGCCTCTGGCCATTCCGAAACGGCCCTCTCTCTCCCGGTCCGCCCCTGTGAACGCTCCCTTTACATACCCGAACAGTTCACTTTCCAGAAGGGTATGGGGAAGACCGGCACAATTGACCGATACAAATCGGTTTTCCAACCGGTCGCCGCTGTAGTGGATGGCCCGGGCAAAAAGTTCCTTGCCCGTACCACTCTCGCCGTAAATCGCAACGGTTGTGTACGGTGTGGCACCTACCTTCGACATGACAGTGATCGCATCCATCATGACCGGCGACCGGGTGATAACCTGACTGAAGCCATAGAGCGACCGAAGCTGGGTTTTCAGCTTGATGTTTTCCTCTCTGACCCTCCTGTTGTCAAGCACCTTTCTGATCGTCATCAACATGCCTTCCGCCTTCCAGGGCTTCCTGATATAATCCTGGGCCCCTGCTTTCATGGCCGACACAGCGCTTTCGACGCTCCCGTATGCCGTAAGCATAATGAAAGCAATGGAAGGAAACCTTGCCTTCACTTCCTTCAGGAGGACAAACCCGTCCATATCACTCATAACCTGATCGGAGAGAACAAGATCTACCGGTGTTCCGGCCGACAGGATCCGGAGAGCCTCCTGTCCACCGGCCGCCGTCATCACCCTGAACCCTTCGGCACTCAGATTCGTATCGAGAAGAAAACGCATACTCTCTTCGTCATCAACAACAAGTATCAACGGCCCTTTTGTCATTCGTCCCCCATACTTTTTTCCAAACCCCGAAGATCCGCCACCGTTGCAATCTTTTTATATTCGCCAATGAGGCGGACCAATGCCCCCGTAACGGCCCTTCTGTCTCCGGCGACGGCGGCTTCTTCCAGCCGCGCCGCAATGGCGCTCATCCTCTTTCCTTCGAGAACCCCCGCCGTTCCTTTCAACGTATGGGCAAGACGTTCGACGGCAACGAGATCATCCTGTGCGGAAGCTTCGACGAGCGAGAAAAGAGTGCGGTGAATATCTTTCTCAAAGAGGGTGACGTAGGTGTCGAAAGCCTCTGTTCCAGGCGCAAGGCCCGGTATGGCGGCAGGATCAAAAATCACGCCTCCCTTGGGATTGCCGCCCTCTTCCTTCCGTTCCCGGGGCCACAGTTCTTCGATCTTCCCCAGTAGAACCCCGAAAGGGACGGGCTTGGTCAGAACATCATAGACATCCTTTTCATTACACTGTTCCCGGACTGTTTCAACAGCCTCGGCGGTTACGGCGATAATCACGACATGATCCCCTGCCTCACGAATCTTCCGGACTACCGTATACCCGTCCATGTCGGGCATCCGCATATCCATGAGAACGAGATCGAACTGTTTCTCCCTGATTCTGGTCAGCGTTTCCTCACCGCCCCCTGCCACCGTCACCCTGTGACCCTGGCTTTTCAGCAAGTCTCCAAGGACCCGTTGGCTGAAATAGTTATCCTCAACAAGAAGAATCTCACGACCGGCAGACCACCGGCCTGCCGCCATGGTTTCCTCACTGCCTCCATCATTAGGGCCCGCGGCACCGGTTTTGTCATCATTGCCCACGACGACGGGGACAGAAAAAGTGAACAGGCTTCCCTTGCCGGGTCGGCTCTCAACCGT
>CAYQXL010000040.1:0-3791 GCA_964421445.1 uncultured Pseudomonadota bacterium | reverse complement strand
CGACGGGGACAGAAAAAGTGAACAGGCTTCCCTTGCCGGGTCGGCTCTCAACCGTGATGGTTCCACCCATTGTTTCAATAATCCCTCTTGCTATGGCCAGCCCGAGGCCACTCCCTCCATGAATGGACGGAGAACCATGACCACAGGCGAACCGGTCGAAGATCCGTTCGTGAAAGGCGGCATCAATGCCGATGCCCGTATCGGCAACGGAAACGACAAGGTCCATCGCAGCCGTATCCGCCCGGAACCCTTTTCCATCGACTGTGACAGTAACAGAACCTTTTTCAGTAAACTTTATTGCATTGTCGACAAAATTCGCCACCACCTGGCTCAGTCTCCCATGATCGCCGAGAAGACGGGAGGGAAGGGTATCACCATACCGCACCGTCATCGAAAGACCTTTCTGGCCGGCCATGAAGAAAAAGGGTTCCATAACTTCCCTGATCACTAACCTGAGATCAAACGGCACCGACTCGATCGTGATTTTACCCGCCTCGATCCTGGAAATATCAAGAACATTGTTGAGCAGATTGGAAAGAAGCGTTCCGGAGGAACGGAGCATGGCGGCATACTCGCACCGGAGGGAAGGATCGGCCGGACCATCTGCAAGGAGACCGGCAAGACCTATGACGGCATTCAGAGGCGTCCTGATCTCATGGCTCATGGTGGCAAGAAATTCACTTTTTGCCCCGTTCGCCCGTTCCGCCTCCTCTTTGGCTTCTTCAAGCGCCCGCCGGGCGACGATCAGGTCAGTAACATCATGGAACATGATCAGCCGCCCCAGAATTCTCCCGTCCGGATCTTTGACAGGGAGGTGGGATACATGAAAAAAGGACTGCCCCTTCTCTGTGGAGACCTTGATCTCTTCCGAAACCGTCCTTCCTTCGCCCCCCTGTCCGACCCAGAGGTTCGCCTGTGGGATCAGACCCACCAGGGCACAGCCTGGGATAATCTCCGCCTCCGGACTGAAGACGGCCTTGGCTCGGGGGTTGAAATCGACGATAGTTCCCTGGTGATTGATAAGAAAGACCGGATCCTCCATATTTTCCACCGCAAGGCTCCACGCCGTTGGTACGATATCAAAAAGACGGTACCTGAGAAGCGTCCACCCGATAATCAGATAGACCGGTGCCAGGGCGGCAGGGGCCGGATTGAAGCCAGTGAGCGACAGGATGCGAAGATTGAACAGAATGTCCAGAACAAAAACACACGTAAATCCTGCAATGATGATGACCGTCTTGTTACGATAGAGGGGTTTCGCATCCCGGAGAGACCGGACAAGGATCCCGAAGGCAAGGATGACCAGGGCGTAGCTGTATCCGATGTGAAGCGAATACCATGGACCTTTCGCGAAACCGAGCACGGGAAGGGGCTTCGACAGGTCCATGAAAAAGTCGCTCCGAATCAGGGGGCTTCCTGCAAGAGACAGGAGACTCGTGATCACCGGTATACAGAAAAAAAGAAGCCTGCTTCGCCGCATCAGCCCTCCCAGGCCCGCATGGTTGAGGGCCACGGAGAGGAGGGCCAGGGGGATGAAAGGTACGGAGGCGAATCGAAGGGACGACCAGAAAATCTTGTCCTTCAACGACAGACTCGCTATGTCCGTCACATAGAGGGCAGCCCAGAGAACGCCAAGACCTACGGCTACGGAAAAAGCCCGGGCCACAGGGAGATCACGGAACCGGACGGCACAGAGGAAAAGGATAAACGTTACAACGGCTGATGCAATGTACGGGAGCAGATAAGGGGTGAAATACATTAGGCAAAGTATAGCACTTTGTCCCAAATACGGACAACATTATTGCATCTTTCAACGACTTTCTTTCGCCGGACCTCCTGTGTCCGTCATGGCCTCGGTTGACACAACGGGGAACAGTGACATCACAAGAAGCTCGCCAACGGTCAGGAGGGCGATGGTTTCGTCCCAATAAGGGACATTGTCCTTTTTTGGGCCATTATTCGTGGCCCTTCCTTTTTGTAACTATTTGATATTATTTATTGTCTTCTCTGGCACACATATTGCTTTTACAAAGTCCATGTCTCAACAGGATATTGAGTGTTTCATAGGCAGATTGCTGACGGACGACCAGTTCCGCGAGAGGGCCGTTGAGGATTTCCGGCAACTCTGTTTCGATGAGGGCTTCCGGTTCACCGACGAAGAGGCGGCGATCCTGCTTTCGATGGAACTAAACCTCTTTGCCCAATGGTCGGAAGCGCTCGACCCGCGGATACGGCGGTGTGGCTTCTCGATTACAGGCCTCCCCGGATCAGGAGGGCTTCCATGGGAATAAGCGGGGACATTCGAAGTGACAGGACGATCTTTCGTAATCACGGGATACAAAAACAGAAGGGCGTCATGTCCGCATGTCGGACAGAGAGGTCCCGGTCCACATGGAATGCGATGATGATCGCCGCGCTCGTGATGGCGGTTCTGTCCCATTTATGGACACTCAACGAGGGTGGCCAGGCTCAGGTCTCCACCGGCAAAGGTTTCCTCATAGTCCCGGGAAAGACACCGAGTCAACGGAATACATTTTATTTCATGGACCGAAAGCGGCCTCACAACCACACGCTCCTGACCATGATTTGGAATGCATACGCGGCAACTGGATTCACGGATTGGACAGGACAGGAGGAGAAGGAGGATTAAGATGGAACGATCAAGACGCGCAGTGATTATGATATGGGTGGTACTCTTCGGATTCTTCGTCACCGCCCCCGTCTTTGCCGCCGGAGGTCCGGAGAAGGTGCGGGCAAAGACACACACCAAATATTGCATGAAAAACGGCTCGGTTATCATCACCCCTCTCGTTCATGATGGAGGTGAGGGGATCGAAATCGCGGAGGTGAAAAAACCTTTTGCCGGACGGGCTGATCTCCTCATGTCGCAGGCGATCCGGTACACCCCAAAGACAGGATATACGGGGTTCGACCGCTTTGCCTATGTCATCAGGGATGCCAGGGGCAACAGATCAACGGGCACCATAAGCATACGGATCTGGGACAAACCATGGCCCACGAAACCCCCCCAGGCGGGATCCATAAAGGTCACCGCTGCAAAGAACGGGGAGGCGGTGATAAATGTTTTGAAGGCCGTAACCGATTTTGAAGAGGGACACCTTGTCATCACCGCCACGGGAGAGCCGAAGCAGGGAACCGTTTCGATTCTCGGGAACAACCGTCTCCTCTACAGACCGGCGTCAGAGACTACCGGGACCGATTCGTTCACCTTTACCGTAACCCGGGTCAACGCACCGGCCTCCGTGCTCGCTGCCGATTCGGCAACCGGCCAGGTCACAGTCACCGTTCAGGACGGTTCCGGCTGCATCGCCGGAAACGGCAACGGGTGCACAGCCGCGGAGCGGGAAGGTATACAGTACGGCGGAGATCTCGGCTGCTCCCGGGGAACGATTGTGACCCTCAACGGTGAGACCGGTTCGCCGGCAAACCAGCAGGTCTGCGGCATCGAGACAAGTGATTCCACGGGTACCGATCTTTTTCTGTATAAAGGTATCCAGTACGCCGATTCTCCTGCCGGCAACAAGCGGTGGACCGACCCGACCCCGCCCCAGTGGAACACCCTCCGCGCTGTTGAGTACGGACCGACGTGCCCCCAGGGCAATCCGAGTGCCGCCGGGAACCCCGCCATTGATGAAGATTGTCTCTACCTCAATGTATGGACACCGAAGGTTACCCCTGACGGCAGCGGCACCCTTCCCGTCATGGTCTTCATCCACGGGGGCGCCTTTATTTCCGGGTCAGGAGGATCGGCAAAAGGCGATACAACGAAC
>CAYQXL010000039.1:10468-21185 GCA_964421445.1 uncultured Pseudomonadota bacterium | reverse complement strand
ATATTACGGCGGGCATTTGGCACATATGGACCGGAACTGCATGGTACTGAGGTAGCGGTCGCCACGGTCGGGGAGTATGACAACAATCGTACCCTGATCAACAGACCGGGCGATCTTCATGGCCACGCAGACCGCCGCTCCGGCAGAGGTACCGACAAAAAGGCCCTCTTTCACCGCCAGCAGGCGGGTTGTTTCGAAGGCTTCTCCGTCTTCGATCATCTGTTTGTCGTCAAGCTCGGTCGGATCATAGATGGCCGGAACCATCGATTCGGTCATGTTTTTGAGCCCCTGAATCGTGTGTCCCATAACCGGCTCGACACCGACAATTCTGACTTCCGGCTTTACGGATTTGAGGTACTGTCCTGTTCCCATGAGCGTACCCGTCGTCCCCATACCGGCGACGAAGTGTGTCACTGCACCGTTCGTCTGTCTGTAAATCTCTGGCCCCGTTGTCTCGGCATGGGCCCTGATGTTGTCAGGATTGGCATACTGGTTCGGCATAAAGTAACGGCCAGGGAATTTATCCATCAGTTCGTGGGCCCGTCTGATGGCTCCGTCGATATTCTCCTTAGCAGGCGTGAGAAAGACCTGTGATCCGAGTCCTTCGAGAATCAGCCGCCTCTCCGTGCTGACACACTCGGGCATACAGAGATCAACCTGGTACCCTTTTGCAGCACCGATCATCGCAATCGCAATACCTGTGTTTCCCGACGTCGGCTCAAGGATAATCTTGTCCCTCGTCAGGTCCCCCCTCTCTTCCGCTTTGGTGATCATAAACAGAGCCGGACGGTCCTTGATGGATCCTCCGGGGTTGCACCCTTCAAGCTTGCAGAGAATCTTCACGTTCGGATTGGGGCTGAGATTCATCAATTCTACAAGGGGCGTATTTCCGATTGCTTCAAGTACATTCATCTCCAGACCTCCGGGATCGGGTGCGACTTACAGGTAAAGATTAGCAGAATAGGAGGCTCGAAACAAGAGCATAGGAGGCCATCGGCGTCCATCCCGGATACGGGCACCGGGGCTTCACCGGGAGACCGGCTATGTTCCGCTGGTCGGATGTGTGCCCACAGAACAGGGCAGATCCACGGCACCGCCGTAGACACAGGAGATTTTGGCACCCGTACCGGACAGGCAGGTACTTTTTGTGTCCGCACCAAGGCCACAGTTCGGCGCCTCGATTGTGCCCCCTGCCAGACAGTTATGGTCGTATGTTGCCCCTGATCCGTTGCCGCAATGGGCAGAAGAACTCCGTGCCGTCAGAACGGCGAGAACAGGCTTGGCATATTTTATGGGGCCCGCTGCCTGTCCGGTTCCTTGGAGATCACATCGTTCGCAGAATTTTCCCATCGCACTCCCCCGCATAGCTATGATCGCTCAGGAACAAAGGGAATGTCAAGGGGGAGAATCGATCTTTCCGTGGGGATCATTGCCAAAAACAGGAGAGCTCATGTATACTGACCTCAGCGTGTGGGCTATGCCCTTTGTACCGCTGTTGAGTACGTTGACTTTCAGCAAGGAGATCTCTCATGTTCACAGCCGACATCATTGCCAGATACGCCGAAGTTCTCCTGTGGGGCCTTCAGACGGCCCGGCAGAAACGATACCGCAAACAGGATGTCGTTCTCATCCAGTATGAGCCGGCGGCTACAGCCCTGGCAGAGGAGCTTTTTTCACGGCTCCTTGACAGAGGAATCAATCCCGTTCAGCGAATACTCGCCACTTCGGGGATGGAACGGTCGTTCTACGAGAAATCTGACCGCCGCCAGCTAACTTTTCTGACTCCCGGCGACCGGGAATTGTTCTCCGCTCTCAATGGCCGGATCTTTCTCCGGGCTCCCGAGTCCCTCACCCATCTGCAGTCAATCGATCCGGCCAAAATCGGCCGGATGCTCGTTTCACGAAAGCCTCTCCGTGATATCCTCGACAGACGGGAAGACACGGGGATCTACAGTTGGACGCTCTGTCTTTTCCCTACGGAAGAGCTGGCCCGGTGGGCACAGATGGACATGAAAGACTATTCGGCGCAGATTATCAAAGCCTGCTTTCTCGACAGGATTGACCCTGTATCAGAGTGGGACAGGGTCTACCGTGAAGTAACAGAGATTAAGAGATGGCTTTCGAGCCTTAAAATCAAACGGCTTCACATTGAGTCAGAAGCCATCGACCTGATGATCACCGTCGGCGAGCAGCGGCGCTGGGCAGGCATCTCAGGACATAACATACCGAGTTTTGAAATTTTTCTATCCCCGGACTGGCGGGGGACAGAGGGAACATACTATGCAAACCTGCCCTCATTCCGGAGTGGAAACTATATTGAAGGCGTCCGGATGGTCTTTACAAAGGGACGGGTCACGGCTATCGACGCCGATAAAGGTGCGGATTTTGCGAGAAAACAGATAGCCATGGATCGGGGAGCCGCCCAGGTAGGCGAATTCTCTCTCACAGACCGGCGGTTTTCACGGATAGACCGTTTTATGGCGGACACGCTCTTTGATGAAAATTTTGGAGGACAGGCAGGCAACTGCCATCTCGCCGTAGGATCGTCGTATACGGGCACATTCGCCGGTGACCCTTCTGCTCTGGACAAGACTGCAAAACAGAGACTCGGATTCAATGATTCGGCGCTACACTGGGATCTTGTGAATACGGAAGAGAAGACCATCACCGCTGAACTTACCACGGGCAAACGGGTTGTGATTTACGACCGGGGCACTTTCATGCGATAGGCCGGCAAGGGAAGGACGGAATAGAGCGATGACAATTCGGACACGAAAGGAACATGATCTTCTCGGAGAAAGGGCGATCCCGGACGATCTTTTCTATGGAATACAGACCGTGCGGGCCCTGGAGAACTTTCAGATCACCGCTGTGCCCATTTCGCGATATACCCTCTTTGTACGCTCCCTGGCTTTCATAAAGAAAGCTGCTGCTGAGACAAATTGTGAACTCGGCCTTCTCCCTCCTGAGATTGCCTCCGCCATCGGTCGGGCCTGCGATGCAATTCTTGACGGACAACACACTGACCAGTTTGTCGTCGATATGATTCAGGGCGGTGCGGGAACCTCGACAAACATGAACACGAACGAGGTAGTGGCCAATCTTGCTCTCACCTTATCGGGCTATGACAAAGGCCGCTACGATATCATTCATCCCAACAACCACGTCAATCTGAGCCAGTCCACCAACGATGTCTATCCCACAGCCATAAGGCTTGCACTCATCTTCAAAATCAGAACGCTTGTGACCGCAATGGACTACCTCTGCAAAGCCTTCTCCGAGAAAGCGACTGAATTTGCGGACATCCTCAAGATGGGCAGAACCCAGCTTCAGGACGCTGTCCCCATGACACTCGGCCAGGAGTTTTCCGCCTACGCCGTCATGCTCGGTGAAGACATGGACCGGTTGAAGGAAGCGGAACGGCTCGTCCATGAAATAAACCTTGGAGCGACGGCCATCGGTACGGGGCTCAATGCCCATCCCGACTATGCCCCCCGGGTAACGGAACGGCTGGCCCGCCTGACAGGGCTCGACGTTGTGACATCCCCTGATCTCGTTGAGGCCACGCAGGATACAGGTGTCTATGTCCAACTCTCCGGGGTCCTCAAACGAATCGCCGTGAAACTGTCCAAGACATGCAACGACCTCAGGCTTCTTTCGTCGGGGCCGCGATGCGGACTTCACGAGATCAACCTGCCAGCGATGGCGCCGGGATCAACAATAATGCCGGGGAAGGTGAATCCCATCATTCCCGAAGTAGTGAACCAGGTGGCCTATATGGTCATAGGGAACGACGTGACTATAACCTTTGCCGCCGAAGCCGGTCAGTTGGAACTGAATGCCATGGAACCGGTGATCGCGTTCAGCCTCTTCAATTCTCTCGTAACACTCAACTCTGCCTGCCGGACCCTTGCGGACCGGTGTATATCGGGGATCACAGCAAACAGGGAGATCTGCCGCCGTTACGTGGACAACAGCATCGGCGTTGTGACGGCCCTCAACCCTGCCCTCGGGTATGAGCGGACATCGGAAATCGCAAGGGAAGCGCTGGAGACAGGGAAGCCGATCGCCGACATTGTACTCGACCGGGGTTACCTTACATCGGAAGAACTGAATGATCTTCTCTCGCCGGAAAAGATGACACGGCCCCGCTACGCCGATCTGCGCCGGCCCATCCACCGGCTCAATTCATCGAAATAGACGTAGAAGACAGGGGTGATGTAAAGGGTCATAAACTGGGAGAGAAAAAGACCGCCGACAACGGCAACACCCATCGGCTGTCTCGCATCCCCTCCCGAACCGATCCCGAGAGCGATGGGAAGCGTACCGAAAAGAGCGGCCATTGTCGTCATCATAATAGGACGAAACCGGATGATGCAGGCTTCATGAATCGATTCTTTCGGTCCCAGTCCCTTCCCTTTCTCCTGCTGAAGAGCAAAATCGACCATCATAATGCCGTTCTTTTTGGCGATACCGATGAGCATGATCATGCCTACCATGCCGTACATATCGAGTTCCATCCCGAAGACCCAGAGCGTCACAAGGGCGCCGCATGCAGCAAGAGGGAGAGCTGTCAGGATCGTAATGGGGTGAATGAAGCTTTCGTAAAGGATCCCGAGAACGAGATAGATAACAAGAACCGTCACAAAGAGGAGAAAACCCATGCTGGCAAAGGATTTCTGGAACTCCTGGGCAGACCCCTGAAATCCCGTGACAATCGATGAGGGAAGATTCGTTTCCCGGGCTATTTTCTGCGTTGCATCGACAGCCTCTCCGATCGAATGGCCGGGCTTCAGGTTGAAAGCAATGGTGGCCGAACTCAATTGCCCTGTATGATTCACGTTCAGGGGCCCGACCGTCTGAATGATGTCTGCAACGGTATAAAGGGGAACAAGTTTGCCCGAATCAGCCTTCACGTAAAGATAGGAGAGGGCATCAGGATCGGACTTGAATTCAGGCTGAACCTCGAGGATCACCCAATACTGGTTGAGATCGCCGTATATCGTCGACACCTTTCGGGAGGCATAGGCGGAAAAGAAGGCATTCTGCACCTGACTGAGACTGACGCCGAGGGCCGACGCCTTGTCACGGTCCACCTGGACAAATATCTTCGGGTTATTGAGCTTTACGTCGGAATTCACGTCCACCAGCCCCGGCAGTCCCTTCATCCTGTCCTCAAAAAGACCGGCATATTTGTAGAGTTCTGTCAGATTCGACCCCTGGAGAGAAAACTGATATTCAGCCAGGGCGTTTCCTGCGCCGATCTGGATGGGCGGGGGGTTCTGGGGGAAGACGACAAGTCCCGGGATGCTATTCAGCTTGGGCCGCAGGTCGTCAACGATCTCGTTGGCCGTCCTTCTCCTGTCCTTCATGTTGGCAAGATTCGCAAAAATTATTCCGTTATTGTAGGTATTGAGGGCTGCAATGGATACAAATTCTTTCATATCCGCCTCCCTCATCATGATCTGATTCGCTGCCTCCTGGTGCTTCACCATGTCGTCGAAAGAAATGTCGTCCGCTGCCTGGGTGAAGGCCATGAGAAAATTCTGATCCTGCGTCGGGAGAAATCCTTTTGGGATCCGTGTAAAGAGAAAGCCGGAAAGAAGGAGGATACAGACGGTGAAGAGAAGGGCAAGCTTTCTGTGTTCCAGTGTCCAGTGAAGGGTTTTACTGTAGAACCGAATCATCCCGTCGAAAGCATTCTCCGTGACCTGGTAGAACCTCCCCTCTTTCTTATCCGAGAATCCTTTGAGAATGCGGCTGCACATCATCGGCGTGAGCGTCAGGGAGATAAACCCCGACAGGAGAATAGCGGCGGCGATGCAGACGGAGAACTCATGAAAGAGCCGTCCGATGATGCCGGGCATAAAGAGGAGGGGAATGAAAACGACGACGAGCGAGAGGGTCATGGACATGATGGTGAAACCGATCTCTTTCGAGCCGTTAAAGGATGCAACCATATGGTTTTCGCCCATTTCCATCCGGCGGACGATATTTTCAAGGACAACGATGGCATCATCGACGACAAGACCTACACAGAGGACAAGGGCCATCATCGAGAGGTTGTTGAGGCTGAACCCGAGAACACTCATCACCGCAAAGGTTCCGATGATCGACAAAGGCACGGCTACGTTAGGGATAATCGTTGATCTGAAGGACCGGAGAAAGAGAAATACGACGATGAGAACAATGAAAATCGTGAGGACCAGCGTAAACTGGACATCGACGATCGATTCCTTGATGTAGTCTGACGAATCGTACATGATATGCCAGTCCACCGATTCAGGAACCATCTCCTTCAGTCGGGGTATAATCTCCTTAACCCCTGCCGACACAAGAACAGCATTGGAACCAGGCTGTTTTCTGATCGCCAGAACAACGGCCCGCACTGCTCCCTTTTTCGTCCCGTACCACGCAGCCATCTTCTTGTCATCCTGAATGCCGCTTACCGCCGTTCCAACGTCCCGGACCCGGACGGGTTTGCCGTTCTGATAGGAGATAATGACCGAGGCATAATCCTCCCCGACGGTGAGCTGGCCGTTCGAATCGATAGTGAATGACCGCTTCGACCCGTCGAGCGTACCACCGGGGAGGTTGACGTTGGCTTTCTGGATTGCTTTTTCGACATCATCGATGCCCAACCCCTTGTTTGCAAGAGCTTTGGGGTTGACCTGAACCCTGGCAGCAAATTTCTGGCCGTATACCTGGACCTGAGAGACACCGCTGACCATGGTGAAATTCTGGGCAAGATAATTGTCTGCGTAATCATAAAGCCGGATAAGGGGCATCTCTTCCGATGTCAGGGCGATATACATGATCGGCTGATCAGCGGGGTTCACCTTATCATAGGTCGGAGGACTCGGCATTTCGGTCGGTAGATCCCCCTGGGCTGCAGCGATCTTCGAGTTCACGTCCTGGGCACAAGCATCGATATTCCGGTCAAGAGAGAACTGGAGAATGATGCTCGTCGACCCGGTATAGCTCGTTGACGTCATTGCCGCCAGACCCTGGATGGAGGAAAACTGCTTTTCCAGAGGTTTCGCCACATTCGCCGCCATCGTTTCCGGGCTCGCCCCTGGCAGACTTGCCGTTACCTGGATTGTGGGAAAATCGACGGCAGGGAGGTTGTTTATCGGCAGGGACTGATAACTGACAATACCAAAAAAAAGCAGGCCGAACATAACGAGCATCGTCATGACCGGCCTCTGAATCCAGACTGCAGATAGGTTCACTTCGCAGAGCCCCCGGCGCCGTTCTGGGTGTTACTCCCTCGGGGAATGAGTGAATCGAGGACTGTGACAGGATATCCGTCGTTCAGCTTCAGATGACCGTCAGTGACAACCGTTTCGCCGGGATTGATTCCCTTCAGAACGATCGTTTCGCCCCGCATTGTTCTGTCCGTCGTCACGGTCCGCCGTTCTACCTTGTTGTCCGGTTTCACGACAAAAGCGTATTTTCCCTCCTGGCTTAACTGTACGGCCTTCTCAGGGACGACTGTCACGCCTCTCTCAACGGTGAGGACAAGGGAGGCCGTAACGAACTGACCGGGCCAGAGAAATCTGTCTTTGTTGGGGAACGTTGCCTTCAGGGTAATCATGCCTGTCTGAGTATTGACCGTGTTATCAATAAAGGTCAGTTCCCCTTCGGGCACCTTTTCTTTCGCCGCAGGCAGAAGAGCCCGGACCCTTAGTTGGTTCGCACCGGAATGGGTCCGGATCCTCGGAAGATCCTTTTCGGGCACAGAGAACGTTACATAAACGGGAACGATCTGGTTTATCACAGCAAGTTGGGTATCATTGTCCTTGACCATCCGGCCTTCGTAGACCGCATACGCTCCCATCCGGCCGTCAAACGGGGCATGGATGTAACAGTAGGCGAGTTGAAGCCGGGCGTCGTCGACAGCAGATCTGTCGGCAGCAACGATGGCATCCGATCCGTCTGCTATGGCCTTTTTGTTATCAGCATCAGACTTGGCCGCGGCCCCTTTTTCATAAAGAAACCTGTACCGCTCAGCTTCGTCCCTGTTGAACATCTGCTGAGCCACATCCTGGGCAAGTTTGGCCTCTGCCTGTTTCAGCTTTTCCTTATAGGGGTTGGGATCTATCGTGAAGAGAAGATCCCCTTTTCTGACGTCCTGACCCTCCCTGAAATGGATCTTTACAAGTTGTCCAACAACCCTCGTCACAATCGGCACCGAGCGGAACCCCTCAACAGTGCCGATCTCGTTGATTTCCAGGGGCATATCCTTCTGAACGGCCTTTGCCGCAGTCACCGGAACGGCCCGGGGGCTTGGGGGAACAGCTTTTCTGCCTGTCGCATAAACGATAACGGCTATAATGACGGCAAGGATGACTGCACCAATGATAACCTTTTTTTTCATCATCTCTTCCCCATGGCCCGCTCCAGGTTTGCCCGCTGGATTTTGTAGTCATAGAGGGCCTTGATGTTGGCCAGCTTTGCCTGGCTGTACGAAACTGTGGCATCAGTCACTTCGAGAGGGTCGGCGAGTCCCGCTTTATAGCGAAGATTGGCAAGTTCAAGGTTTTCCGTTGACTGTCTTATCTGCACTTCCGTATTGGCGATCGTCTCTTTGCCTGCTATGAGATTGAGATAGGCATCTTTCACATCAAAATAGATGTCGAGTCTCTTCGCGTCCATCTGGGCACCTGCGGCCCGTGTCTTCGCGAATGATTCGTCGATTCTGTTCCGTGTCAGAAAGCCGTCGAAGATATTGACAGTAAAACTGAGCCCGCCGTACCACTGCTGGGAGAGGGGATAGCTGCTCCCCAAGGCATTGTAGCCTGTCTGGCCCGTCACTGTTGGATAGTACTCTTTTTTTGCCTTGTCCAGGCTTGCCTGGGCCGAATCCCTCTCCGACTTCAGGGACTTAAGATCCGGCCGCTCTCTGTACGCAATCTCCAGGGCTTCTTCGAGACCTATGGTGCTTTCGGTGAACCCGAAGGTATCCTCGATGGAAAATTCGACAGGCTTATCGAGTCCCATGGCCGTGACAAGCCGGACCCAAGAGACTTTCAGCGTGTTCTCGGCGGTAATCAACTGCAACTGGGCATTGCTCAGATCGAGTTCAGCCTTTGTCACATCGTATTTGGGTTTCTTTCCTGCTGTAAAAAATATCTGGGCCACATCGAGATGCTTTTTGTACTGGTCAACGATCTCGAGATTGACATCCCGTGATCTCCTTGCCTTCAGGACACCATAGTATGAGGCCTTAACGAGATTCACAATATTGTTCGATGTACTCTCCAGTGTGAATTGAGCCGCATTAAGTTCGTATTTTTTTGAGCGGATCTCGGCAGGTGTCTTCCCGAAATCAAAGACAAGCTGATCGAGGCTTGTGACGGCTGTATTTTCATTATGCGTCCCCACAGGGAACCATTTGTCCCTCGTGTTCTTTTCTTTGAAATATCGCTTGTACTGGGCGGACAGATCGACCCGGGGATAGTACGCTGACTGCGCCTGACCGACGACAGCCTCCCGCTCCTTTACGTACTGTTTGTCCCGGACGATCTCAGGGTGTGACTTGACGGCAATTTCGATACACATCTCAAGGGTAAGGCGATCTCCACCCTTGATGTCTGAAGCATAGGACAGAGGAACGCAGAAATAGGCAAGGACAACGGAGAGAATGACAAAAGGGGTCATATTTTTTCACGATTTTTATAGCAAGTTTCGGAACAAGATACAAACAGATTATTTTTTTCTTTTCTCACAGATAAGAGCGCAGAAGACTTCTGGAGGCCGTTCTACCGTGACGATCAGTCCGTCCATCACGATCGCTTGCTGCAATTATGTTTGCCGTCAGGTTTCAAGGCTTGCAATTCACCGAGTATTCGGATAATCTATCCCCATTCGCATGAAAAACCGTGACATCTTTATGGCTGGAGCATTCATTCGCAGCCCGATCCGTTGTGCAGGAAAAGGGCCATGGAGGTTTCCGTGGAATTGACCACTCCCCTCGATATCGGCAGCAGGCTTAAGAGTCTCCGGCAGAACAGAAACCTCTCCCTCCGGGAACTGGCCAAGAAGAGCACTGTGTCAGTCAACGCCCTCAGTCTTATAGAACGGAACAAGACCTCTCCGACCGTCTCCACATTGACATATATCGCCAGAGCCCTCAACATCGAAGTCGCAGCCTTTTTCCTGCCTGAAGATACGGACAAGGTGAACGTATCCATTTTCCGGGCCAAAAAAACCCGCCGCGATGGACCTATTGAGGCTCTTGCAACGAATCTGAAGAACCAGGTTCTCAACCCCGTTCTGGTAACGATGAAACCGGGAGAAAACTATAAAGACAATCTCTGTGTCCACGCAGGTGATGAATTTATCTACTGCCTTTCAGGAGAAGTGGAGATCGATTTCGGCGAGAAGCGCGTCTTCCTGAAAGAGGGCGATGCGGCGACATTCAAGGGAGATCAGCCCCACCGGGTCCTGAACTCGTCGAATGAAGTCACTGTAACGATCGTGGTCTGCGTGGGAAGTATGCCGGCATAAACAGGGCGGGAGACCGGTTGCCAATGTCCCAGCAATCAAAATCTCATTACACCGGTATGTGGGAACTTCTCCCTCCCGAGATTCAGGAAACCCTCAAAGAAACAATCGACGAATTCAGAAAAGCATCAGCGGAAGAGAAATCCCGTTCAGCGGGCACCTGTCCCCGGTGCGGAGGAAAAACCACCACCGATTGTCAGAACGTTGA
>CAYQXL010000039.1:0-10368 GCA_964421445.1 uncultured Pseudomonadota bacterium | reverse complement strand
CCCCCTCTTCTCCCCTTACCGGTCTATTGCCTTAAAGATTGAATATGCCTCCATGAAGGCAGGAAATCCCGTTGTCGGAATGAGTAGCAACAGGGCATGGGCGATTTCATCATCGCCGAGACCTGCTTCCCTGCCCTTTAGGATGTGGGTTTCCAAAGCGAGCCTGTGGCCGCTGGCCGCGGAAATGGAGATCTTTATGAGCCAGCGCACCTTCTCGTCGAGAGGCCCCGATTGTTCATGGATCTCTTTGCCGAGAGCCTCGTGTTTCCTGTATACCCGGGGAAAATCCTTTTTAAGAACCGTGAGAACGTCATGGACATCTTTCATTAAAACCTCCTCCAACTATATTTCCTTCTTTCCACTAATCAAGAGGCTCTATGGCAATCGCCCCCGCTCCTCTGGCTTTACGGAGGAGTCCGACGTCACCTGTAATCCGGCCGATAACATTGACTTCGCTGTACGGCACAGGATCGATCCCGTCGCTCATGGGCGTCGGCCCGAAAAAAATCGCAACTGCACGTCCCGGCGGCCAGTATCCAATATCACCGGCTTTCACGATTGTCGTTGCCGTCCTGTCCAGACTCATGGTCACAGGAACAGTGAAGTAAAATTCATCGCCCCATTCATTCATGACCGCATGGAGTGGAAGGATACGGGCTACCTCACTGGCACAGGATGTATCGAACAATTCAGCATCCACTGTCACCTGTGCCACCGTGATACGTACTTTTCTCATAAATCAGCTCCAGTCTTACGGTTTGCTGGCCTTTTCACCATGCTCCTCGCCGGCAGGAAGGCACGCTCTCTTTTCGATTCTTTACAATAATACTCCATCATTCTTCGTTGTCAACGGCGAGAAGATTAGGTAGACTGAAAAAAAGCTGTAATGAGGAGACCATGAACGGCGCAGAGTTACTCGTTTCAACACTTGCTGAAGGCGGAGTGGAGATCTGCTTCGCGAATGCCGGAACAACGGAGATTCCCCTTGTTCTTGCCCTCGACAAAGAACATCGCATCAGGACGATTCTTGGGCTTTTTGAGGGTGTATGCACCGGTGCCGCCGACGGATACGGCCGTCTGCTGGGAAAGCCTGCCATGACCCTTCTCCATCTCGGACCAGGCTTCGCAAACAGCATAGCGAACCTTCACAACGCCCGCCGCGCCTCAACCCCACTCATCAACATCATCGGCCAGCACGCCTCGTGGCATATTGATGCCGATGCACCCCTCACTATGGAGATAGAAGGGCTCGCCCGTTCTGTGTCACGATGGGTCAAAACAGCTTCTTCTTCAGATGAGCTTGCGGCCGATGCAGAAAGAGTGCTTTTTGAAGCCTCAAGGGGACGAATAGCCAGTCTTATCGTACCGGCAGATATTCAGTGGTCTCCGTCTGCCTTGGTACCGGAAAGAGTGCTCAACCGCCACAACGAGAGCGGTGATAACCAGTCAGTGAAAGACGCTGTCCGGCTTCTCGCAAAGTCAGCGAAGAGTGCAATCATCCTCGGCAGGGAAGCGCTGAGAAAGGAAGGACTTGAACTGGCGGCAATAATCTCCGATACCGCAGGGTGCGATCTCCTTGCCGAAAGTTTTCCCGGATATATCGATCGCGGTGAAGGTTTCGCCGATGTCACCAGGATACCCTATTTTCCTGAACCTGCCCGGGAGCTTCTTTCTCAGTACGGTATTCTCGTCCTTGCCGGGGCTCACGATCCAGTCACATTCTTTGGGTATCCCGGCACGGAAAGCCATCTCATCAGCAAGGAACAGAAAAAGGTCATAATCGGGGATGAGAAAGAGAACCCTCTCCCCGGCCTCCGGCTTCTCGCCGATCACCTGTCGAACAGACAGCCGTTCAGGAAGAGCAAAGGAAACACTGCACCTTTGAGGCCGTCGGGGCTGCCGACGGGCGCCCTTACAGCAGAGGCGACGTGCCGGATTCTGGCCGCTTTCGTTCCCGAAGGAGCGATTGTCGTAGACGAAGGCCTGACGACCTCCTTTCCCTTCTATGCTATGACCGGATCGTCCCCTTGCCATAGTTACCTCACCATAGCCGGTGGATCGATAGGATATGGAATGCCCTGCGCCACAGGTGCGGCACTCGCGTGCCCCGAAAGGCCGGTTATCAACTTCCAGGCTGACGGGAGTGCCATGTACACCGTTCAGGCACTCTGGACTCAGGCACGGGAGAGACTCAATGTGAAGACAGTTCTCTGTTCAAACAACAGCTATGCCATCATCAGAACGGAACTGGAACGAGCCGGCGCCTCAGGGCTCGGCTCCAATGCCCTCTCGCTCATCGATATCGACAACCCTCAGCTGGATTGGGTGAAAATAGCCGGCGGGATGGGGGTGCCCGGCATCAGGGCAACCTCGGCGGAGCACTTTATCACCATCCTTCGCACCTCTCTCGCTGAAAAAGGACCGTTTCTCATTGAGGTAAAACTCTAATGGCTCTCCCAACGACTTGAAGTCGGAGAGAACGGAGCCTATAATCATATATAATGGCCCGTCTCCAGTCCTATCTAAATTATGCTTGCGAGAACGGTATAGACAATGCTCTCGTCGTAAGTCCGTCCCATATCTTCACCGCACCATGGGTGCGTATGAAGTGCACATTCGGCTGTTCCGGATACAACCGGAGCCATTGCTGTCCACCGAGAACACCGGTCCCCGCTGACACGGCAAAACTCCTCCAATCATATTCGGAGGCTATCCTCCTCCACCGCCACTGGAAAAAAGGATACGCTACCGTTGAAGGGCTCAATGCTTTTGTCATCGATCTCGAAAGAACCCTTTTTCTCGACGGGTTCTACAAAGCTTTCGGAATGGGGAGCGGACCGTGTACCCTCTGTGCCGACTGCGACCCCTCGCAGCCATGCAAAAATCCTTCCAGGGCCCGGCCATCCATGGAAGCCTGTGGCATCGATGTCTTTCAGACCGTCCGTCATCAGGGGCTTCCCATTGATGTCGTTCGCGACCGTAAGGATGAACGGAATATCTACGGGCTTGTCCTCGTAGAATAATGAGACGGTAAAAAGGAGAACGGATATGGACAAGAATACGAGACTAAATGCTCTGGACGTTGCCCTGAACAATGAAATGAAGGAGAGGGAATTCTACCTGGAAAACGCGCGGAGGACGGAAAATCCTTTGGGAAAAGCCATGTTCAGCCGGATCGCCGACGACGAACTCGAGCACTACGAGCGACTCAAAGAACTTCATGGAATCTGGGAAAAAGAGGGAAAATGGCCCGAAACGATCCCTCTGACCGTCAACAAAACAAATATTGGAGAGATCCTTGTCTCCACCCTCAAAACGATCGACAAAACGGCGAAGCCCGGTGCCGACGACCTCGAGGCCATAACGATCGCCTGCACTTTCGAGGAAAAGGGGGTCCTTTTTTACTCAGAACTCGCTGATTCGTCGGAAGACCCCCGGGAAAAGGAGTTCTTCACCCTTCTCTCAATGATAGAGAACGAACATTATCTGTCACTGCGAAACGCGGAAGAATATTTTGCCGACCCGACGTCGTGGTTTGTCCGGGCCGAACACCATACCCTTGACGGAGCATGAGCAGAACGGTCAGAGGCCCTGTAGCCCTGTCCGGATGAACATGATTGCGATACTGGCAATGATGAGGCTAAACACCTTTGAGATCGCTTCAACAAACCTTTTTCCGAGAAAGGTAAGGATGTAGGGAGAGAAATGGAGAACAACGGCGCAGACGGCGAGGTTGAGGACCAAAGAGAGGAGGAAATACCAGTAGCCATACTGATTGAGGACAATCACTGATGTTGCAAGAACGGCCGGACCGGCAAGGAGGGGAACACCCAGTGGTACAACACCGAACATTTCATTTTCTGACACCTCCTCATCATGGCCCCGTATAATATCTTTCGCAGCGATGATGAAGAGGACGATCCCCCCGGCGATGAGAAAATCGCTGAGAGAGATACCAAGATACTTCATGGTCCGGTTGCCGACAAAGACAAAAACAACGGTTATAAAAAAGGCCGTCAGCATCGAGTCGCGGAGATGCCTGCTTCTGCCATGCCTGTCGATGTTGGCACTCAGCCTGATATAGAGCGGCAGAACACCGAGAACGTCAAAGGCAACAAAAAGCGGAATGAACGAGAGCCAGAATGTATCCATGGTCCTTTTTCATTATATCGCAAGCTTGATGCACCGTCACTTTTAAAAACAAATGAACGATGATTGCACACCGATATATATACCATAAGGAACCGTCATGATCTCCCTGATGTATGCCCACGCTGTTCTCATGTGTTGTGCCTGCCTGCTCCTCCTTTCAGGGGCTCTCATCGCCCGTCTCGCAAAACAGAAGAAATGGTGGCTTGCTACTCACCGGTCTGTCGGCATCACCGGTGCCTTCGTCATGGCGGCAGGTCTCTGCTCCATGCTCCTTCAGGTGTATCTCACCGGCCGGCCCCATTCGGCGATCCCTCATTCTTATGTCGGATTTATGGTTACGGGCCTCGGGATTCTCACCCCAATCTTCGGTCAGCTCCAGTTGACGGTCTCTTCGGCGCGGCCGAAGATCCGCCGTCTTCACATATGGTTTGGGAGATCGACAATCCTTCTGATGATTGTCAATATTATTATTGGACTATCACTTATCGGCATTCTTTAAGGGAGGAAGAGTATGCATCCTGCTGTAAACGGTTTTCTTGCCGGCGTCATCGCAGGCGTTGTCATGGCTGTCCTATCCGACCTGGCTTATCGTTGCCGGGTCTTCAAATCGAGCCTCGTCATCATCGATGGTTATTTTCTCGTCAACACCATCAAGGCTCAGCCGTCGCTATTGCTGCTCTACTCGGCGGGAATACCGATACACCTTGTCACGAGCGGCATTTTTGGGGCCATCTATGCAGGCGGAACGGACCTTTTGGGGCTCCCCTCACAATCATTCTTTCTCGTAGCCATCTATTTTCTCCTTCTCTGGCTCTCCATGCTTTTCATTGCCCTGCCTACGGCGGGACAGGGCATGCTCGGGCGAAAAGCAGGACGGGCCACCTGGCTTGAGCAGCTTGTTCTTCATATCGTTTTCGGCGCGGCATATATTCAGGTACTATCGGCCCTCTGACCTCAGAGAAAATAGATCGCCGACTCCTCCCGAATCATGCCCTCCCTGACAAGGTCCCCGAGTATCGCATCAAGACGTTCCGGTTCGCTGCCGGTAAGAGACAGGAGATCGTTTCGGGTGGCCTTCCCCAGGGCAAGGATGTGCTCTATGACCCTCCCCCGTACCTCTCGGTTCGATCCTTCGAATGAAGGTTGCCGCTTATAGGCAGAACTCCTCCTGTTGGGATTCGGTACACGTTTTCTCAGCCAGGTACCATAGTCCATGAGGGCGTAGTACCACTCCCGCGGATGTTCATGATCCAGGATCTGACGGACAACAGAGAGAATCTGACGGTCCGAGACCGACTCGGAGCCGGGAAAGAAATGATGGATACAGACCCTTCGGATGTTTGTTTCTACAAATACAGCCGGTTCATTGAAAGCAAAAGCCCTTACAGCTCCTGCCGTAGCCTTTCCAAGCCCCGGTAAACCTGAGAGGACAACTTCGTCCGAGGGGAGAGTTCCCTTATGGCGCACAACAACCTCCTGTGCCAGGAGGTGAAGATTACGGGCACGACGATTATACCCCAGGCCTTTCCACAGACCCATGATATCGGCAAAATCTGCTCCTGCGAGCTCGACAAAACCAGGAAATGCGGTTATAAAGCTCTCGTAACGGGCTTCCACCCTTTCAACAGGCGTCTGTTGGAGCATAACCTCCGAAACGACGATCGCATAGGGATCACTCGTCCGTCTCCAAGGCATGTCCCGTCTCCCAGTCTCGTAAAACTGATATATGTCCTGGCGAAAACTTCTTATCGCCACAGATGAGAGAATCAAAAGGCTCGCTCCATATCTCTCAGTCCCTCATCAATCATGTCTTCCAACTGATACTCATCTTCCCCCATGGCCATACCTCTGTCACTCCAGAGCCTATGGTTAAAAGAGTCTCTTGTCAACCGTTTACCACAGATTGCTCGGAGGAATATCCACCGGTCACAAAGTTAGCTTGATCGTTTCTTCATTTTCCTATACTATGACCCTATGGGTTTCGGAAAAGAGTTCATGACCGTTGAAATGCTGCTGAGGGACATGCTCTATGTTTCATACCTCGTTCCTGCAGCCCGCATAATCCCCCTCCTTCCCAAAGGCCTCACGCCCGCCGTTGTGTCGGACGATCTTGTTTTTGTCAGCCTCGTCATCTTTCGCGGAGTAACAAGCGGTGCCGCCCGCGTTCCTATGCCCCGCATCCCCTTTGACCAGGTGAATATACGCACCTACGTCATCGATCCTGTAACAGGAGCACCGTCTGTCGTCTTCGTCCGGTGCGGCATCAGCGGCGCACTTATCACCTTTCTTTACAAGATACTTTCGGGCATGCCCGTGGAACACACGCCCTTCAGTATCACTCCCGCCGTGGATACGAAGGGGGGATACAACCATTATCACGTTGCCGGTTCATGGCACGGCTCGTTTCAGATTGACGCTGAAGAGCAGGAACGGGAACTCTCCCGTCTGCCCCCCTTTGCTGGCCGCCAGGAAGCGATCGATTATCTCATCGATCCTCTCGTAGGTTTCTACGTGGCCGGCAGGAAGCTCCTCAGACTTGAGGTTTACCATGCGCCCCTTGTGCCCCGCGTATGTACCGCCAAAACGATCGTATTCCCATATCTGACAAAATTGGGCATCGTCGGTGATGATGAGATCGGCCATCCCCACAACCTTCTTCTCGTTCCCTTCACGCCTTTCAGGATCTACCTTCCCCCCAGAAAAACAGTCGGATACCAGGGATCTTAGAACCACCGTCGAGTTTTTCTCTGCCCCTGACTTTACCCTTGTCTTTTAAAAGACCAGGGGATATACTCGGACAAGGCACATCGGAATTTCGGGGGTTAATGCGAAGGGGGGGCGATGAAAGACTACGAACTTGCTCTCAAGGATCATGTCGATGTCACAGGGTTCAGCATTCTCGTTCTTGCCACGGCTCTTTGGGGTCTCAACTATCCCGCTGTAAAGATTGCGAACACCGGCTTTTCGCCGGTCTTCAACTCCTTTCTCAGATCTGCCATCGCCTCAGTCTGCGGTCTTGCATACTGCTTCATCATCCGTCAACCACTCTTTCACAAAGATATCCGCCTCTGGCACGGTTTTGTCGTGGGACTCCTCTTTGGACTCGAATTTGTCTGCATCTACTGGGGACTCATGTATACGGACGCTGCCCGGGCCGTTATCCTCGTCAACCTGTCACCTTTTGTCGTGGCCCTCGGGGCGCACTTCCTTCTTGGTGAACGGCTGAGCATACCGAAGACCGTTGGTCTGGTTCTCGCCCTGCTTGGAGTCTATCTTGTATTTCATGGCAAACCACGAACCTGGACACCATCAATGCTGGCAGGCGACCTTCTCGAGGTAGCTGGCGCCGTCCTCTGGGGAGCGACGACGATCTATATAAAGAAATACCTCGCCGGTCGGGTTCACCCTATCCACACCTTTCTCTACCAGCTCGTCTTTTCCGTTCCTGTCATTTTTATCTGCGCCCTCATCTTCGAGAAAACGTGGATTCTCGATATCAACCTCCCCGCTGTCGGCGCCGTCGTCTACTCGTCAGTGATCGTTGCCTTTGCCTCATACCTCGCCTGGTTCAAGCTAATCCATTCGTATCCCGTCTCTCAACTCGCCATTTTCACCTTCCTTTCCCCTGTTTTCGGCGTCGTTTTCAGCGCCCTCATCCTTAAAGAGGACCTCACGGCAGGCCTTCTCCTCGGCCTCCTTTTTGTCAGCGCCGGCATCTACTTAACAAACCGCGCTCCGGGCGCCCGGAAGGGGGATTCAAAGACCCCCTAACGGGGTTGGACGGTTTTCACCAGTTTGGTCGTATCGTATCCATTCTGACGGATCCTTCCGAGAATCTGGCCGTACGTCGCCTCATCCATCACGGCGGTCCGGCTGAGAATCCACAGATATGTCCGGTCCGGGTGTCCTACAACGGCATATTCATAGTTTGGTCCCAGATCGATGATCCAGTAATCACCATAAAAGGGCCAGAAGAACGTGACCTTCAGTCTCGCATTCGTGCCGGGATCAACAACCTTGGCCTTTCCTTTTGCCTCTGTGAGCCTTCCATCGAGTCCGCCACGGCGGCACTCATTGACAACTTCCACCTTGCCGCTTTCGAGAAGTCTATACGTTGCTTTCGTTGCTGTGCAGCCCTTTTGAAAGCTCGTGGGATAGCTGGCAATTTCATACCATGTTCCCATGTACCGGCCTATATCGACTGCCGGGACCGTCCGGAGGGGAGAATCACCTTTCACACCGTTTGCGGCACAGGCGGGACAGAGAACCACTATAACAGACACCAGCAAGCATAGATGGACCATTCTCATTCCTTTTCTCCTCAATATAAAATCATGTTCGTTTTTACAGTATATTTTCCTTTCCTCCGTTTGTGAAGGTCCTCCGGGGGGAAAGCCATTGCTTTTCCGCAACGCTTAGGCTAATCTTTCGTAAAGTTCCCTAGTTACGGAGACAACGGCCCGACAGGGCCGCAACCTTATGTACACAGAATACTTCGGCCTTAAAGACAACCCCTTCTCTATTGTCCCCGACCCCCGCTTTCTCTACATGAGTGAAGGACATCGCGAAGCGCTCGCTCATCTCGTCTACGGCATCAATAACGACAGCGGATTCATACTTCTCACGGGGGAAGTGGGAACAGGCAAAACGCTTGTTTGCCGATGCCTGCTGGAACAGATACCGGATAACTGCGAAACGGCTTTTATCCTCAACCCAAAAGTGACTGTAACAGAACTCCTGGCAACGATCTGCGACGAGTTCGGTATTGATTACCCGAAAGATACGGAGAGCGTCAAGGTTTTCGTGGCGAAGATCAGCGACTATCTTCTTCAGATCCACGAAAGAGGGCGGCGGGCAATTCTCATCATCGAGGAGGCCCAGAACCTGAGCGTTGATGTCCTTGAACAGATACGTCTGCTCACAAATCTCGAGACGAGCCGTCAGAAGCTCCTCCAGATTATCATGGTCGGTCAGCCCGAACTTCTTGACCTCCTTGCCAGACCGGCTCTTCGTCAACTCTCTCAGCGCATCACCGCCCGCTACCACCTCGGACCCCTCTCGAAGAAAGAGATCCCCACCTATGTCCGGCACCGGCTCTCCGTGGCAGGACTGGTAAGGGGCGAGCTCTTTCCTTCTTCGACGATGGACATCCTTTTCCGCCTCACCGGCGGAGTCCCGAGACTGATCAATCTGATCTGCGACAGGGCACTGCTCGGGGCATTCGTCCAGGGGAAAGAGAAGGTTGACCGAAAAACACTGTCAACTGCAGCCCGGGAAGTCTCAGGCAAAACATCGAATCGCCCAATGGGAAGGGGGACCATGCTTCCATGGATCGCCGGAGGATGTCTCATTCTTCTTCTCGCCGCCATTGTGGCCGGCTACAACCTTCACTATCGCATAAAGGCCCCCTTGTCGCCATCACCGGAAACCCCATCATCCCGTCCAGCCACGACGAACAACGCACCAGGTTCGGCCAACCCCACCACAGCGAAAACACCTGACCACACCCTCGTTGGTACGAGAGACAGGGCATACGAGGCCCTCTTTCTCCTCTGGAATATGACGTACGATCCCGGAGACAGCCGGACGATGTGTGAACAGGCCCGCTCCCAGGGTGTCCGATGCATGGAGGGGAAAGACACCCTCGACACTCTTCGGACAATCAACAAACCGGCTGTTCTCCGCCTCGTTGATACAAAAGGCGGTGAATATTACGCCACACTCATCTCCCTCGACGGAGATATAGGGACCTATAGCATGGCCGGAGAGAAGCGAACGGGCACCACAAAAGAGATTGTCGAACGCTGGTCGGGCGATTACCTCCTTCTCTGGCGGGCACCGCAGGGATGGAAAGAAGACCTGAGGCCCAATAAGAGCGAAGGACCGGTTGTAGCCTGGCTCGATAAGCAACTCGGCCGGATTCAAAAACGGAAATCGGCAGGTGGACAGAAAAAGTCTTACGACGATGATATGGTCAAACAGGTCAGGGAGTTTCAGCGAAAAGCGGGCCTCACCGCCGACGGGATCGTCGGTCCCATGACCATTATCAAGATCGCAGATGTAACAGGCGACGGAGGACCTACGCTCAGGAACGGAAAGGGGAGCGGCACGTAATATGTCCTATATCCTCGAGGCCCTCAAAAAACTGGAACAGAAGCGCCATCAGGAAGAGGCTCCGAAGGCTCTTACATTCCGGGGAGACCTCGCTAAAGAAAC
>CAYQXL010000038.1:4055-21655 GCA_964421445.1 uncultured Pseudomonadota bacterium | reverse complement strand
CTCAATCGGACAGATCCGGGCTATCGGTACGGCAGTGGCTGTCTCACTGAGTCCGGCTCTTCTTCGGTCTTTTCTGATCCCGGGGAGGCAACGGACCAGCTGTTCCACCTCGTACCGACTCGATGATCTCCTCGATCAGACGTCCGTACCAGACCGCCCCCAACCCGAGGGCCTCCTGCTGTGTTGCGCTGACATTGACGGTCAATGTTGACGAGAAGATCCCGAGAAAATAGGTCGGCAACCCTTTCAAGGTCTGGACATTTCCCTTCCTGTCAGGCCAGACATTTTTCGGCTTCGTCAGAACGGGGCTCCCGCTCATTCCCGGATGGAGATTGGCATCGACGAGAAAAAGGGGCGAACCTTCAAAGTCGATCCCATAGGCGCTCGACACAAGGGCATCACGGATGAGGGGGAGGTTGTGCTTCTTGTCTGAAATCCCGTGGGGAAATCCGATAACCATCACATCCTCGCCAGGAACAACGATAAAGTCATCGGGCAGGAAATTGGCCCGGGACAGGGCCTTGATGTAAGTCCCTGCGGTGACGGTTGTCCGATCGATTTCGATGACGGCAATATCGATCTTCTTCTTTGCATAGTCCTGGTGGACATGCCATCGGGGAACAGACTTCACGTATAACGGTATATCCCGGTCAACATACAGGGTGAGGTCCTGGGGTGATGTGTGGAGCCTTATCCTCAGGGTATCGGGCTTCAGTCCCTTTGATTCGTCGATGACGACGTGACGGTTCGTTACAAAATAGAGGGCATCGTCTTTCGTATAGAAGAAGCCCGTCGCCTTGCCGACGGGCTGACCACTCTGAAGCAACGTGACGAGGGCGACAACGACAAGCAGGTGGCTCATGATCCTCCCCTTTCTCCACTTTCGTGCTGACAAACATCTTATCCCACCTTGCCCGATGAGGAAAAGATTTTTCTATCTCCTTCTCCCTTCGGCCTATCCAGAAACGACCTGAAAATTACAGGGAAATCTCTTGACGAAGGTGCCCTTCCTCTCATAGAATTCTTGGGAACAATGATGGGGCGGTGGAAGCCACGTACCGCGCGTTTCTGTCACACACACCGGGAAGCACAGAAAATGTAAACGTTGCCCTTTATGAAGATCACGCCATCCCTGAGACCGTTTCTCATCCTCTCTGTCGCCCTGTCGATTCTCGGAGGTCTGTCGTTCGTCGATATGACGATGGACAATCGTTTCGTTCAGATAAAACGGACCGATCTCTTTGCCGGCCTTGGGCTGAAAAAACAGAACTGTGAGGGACCGAAGACGGGGCCCGCACCAGCGGCAGAGGATCATCGCAGGGTTCCGTCACCGGCAACGCCGTCAGCCATGGCGCCAGGGCAGACCGAGGCGTCTGTTCCCATTATTGACTACGGATCGCACGACGGAGGGGCTCTCCGCCATTTCTTCGCCGCCCTCCATAACAGCCGGAACAACGGAAAGAAGGTTCGGATCGCCTACTTCGGCGATTCCCTCATCGAAGGCGACCTCATAACACAGGACCTGAGAAACAGCCTTCAGAAACAGTTCGGAGGACGAGGTGTCGGTTTCGTCCCTATCACATCGGTGACGGCAGATTTTCGAAGGACGATTCGCCACTCATTTTCGGGCAACTGGCGCTCCGCCTCAATCCTTCAAAGCTCAGACCGCAACAGCCGGCCAGGTGTTTCAGGATTCGTCTTCTTCCCCCGAACGCAGTCGACACCGGAAAGCACTTCGGACGATCTGCCAAACAGAAGGACCGACGCCAGTTGGGTGAAATATGAGGCCACCAAAACAGGCTTCTCCCACCCCTCTTTCGACTCTGTCGACCTCTTCTTCGAGAACCCCCATTCAGAAGCCGTCGTCTCTTACACCACCGGCGGCGGAATAAAGGAAAAGATGTTCATAGAGCCCGGCTCAACGCTTTCCCGGATTACCCTTGAAAAATGCAGGCTCGAAAAATCGGTGAAGCTGACATTTTTCCCCAGTGATCCCCTGAGGATATACGGCGTCGCCTTCGAAGGCGACGGAGGGGTCTACGTCGACAACTTTTCCCTCCGTGGAAGCTCGGGCACCAACCTCGCCAATCTTTCCTGCCGGATGTTTTCCGATTTCAATAGATTCCGCGAATACAAACTTGCTATATTGCACTACGGACCGAACATCGCCAACTATACGACAACACATTTCGGCTGGTACAAAGAGAGAATGATCCGCGTCGTGAATCACCTCAAAGAGTGTCTTCCTGAGACGAGCATCCTCATAGTAAGCGTCAACGACATCTGTTCGAGAGGGGAGGACGGTCTCTCTACGGCGGCATCCATCCCCCACCTCGTGGATGCCCAGCAGTCAATCGCCCGGGAGACCGGCGTGGCCTTCTGGAACCTCTTCAGCGCAATGGGAGGCCGCGATTCGATGGCGCGGTGGGTAAGAGCGAAACATCCCATGGCAAGCGCCGACTGTACCCATCTCAACCACGCCGGCGCCCAGGTGGTAGGACGACTGCTCTCTGAATCCCTTCTCAGTGCCTATGGCGATTTCGCAACCGATCAATCTGCACGGAACAGCAAAAAACTGACAAAGAACTAAGGATCCCGTGAAAAAGCAGCTTACCCGGCACAATGTACTCCTACTTCTTTTTCTTCTTTGCACTGCCGGCCTACTTCTCTGGCCCTCCTTCCCGGGGTATTCACGGCCTGCCCCGGCCCCTCTTTACCGGGGAGATCTCAACCGGATTCACAATTTTCGTCCCGCTCTTCTTCCGTTTTATGAAAAGCTGAGATTGCTGAAGAAAGGACAGATCCCCCGGGTAACGGTCCTCCACATCGGCGACTCGCATATCCAGCCCGATTCCCTTTCAGGAGAGGTCCGCCACGGGCTGCAGGCCCTTTTCGGCAACGGCGGCAGGGGTCTCTGTTTCCCCTACCGGCTGGCAAGGACAAACGGCCCGGCAGACTACAGGATCACGAGCAACGTGACGTGGGAAGCGCGACGGAGCGTTCAGACGGACAATCCTCTTCCCGTCGGCCTCTCGGGATTTACCATCAGGTCCCGCAACAGGGACGCCTTGCTCGACATGAGGCTCTCGCCAGGGATCTGCGGTGACCCACAAAACGATGGTTTCGATACGATCATCGTCTTCCATGACGGAAAGACCGATGCCTACGGGATAACGGTCTCCCGGGAGACCGGCGACGGACCGGCCGGCGAGACAGAAGCCGATACGTCCGTCGAGGGTCAATCGAGATTCACCTTCCCCTCCCCCCGGTGCCAGGCAACGCTCACCGCCGTCAAAACCGGCCCCGACCAGACATACAGCCAGATCTACGGGATCTCTCTCGAACGCTCCGGCAGTGGTCTGCTCTATCACAGCGTCGGAGTCAACGGTGCCGATTTCGACCATTTCACGTCGTCCGAGTACTTTTCTCACCATCTCGACCTGCTCAAGCCCGATCTGGTCATCGTATCACTCGGAACAAACACGGCTTTCGGAAAAAACTTCACCGAAGAGGACGTTCGTATAAAGATTCAGGGGCTCTTCCGCTCCATCCGGTCGACCTGCCCCGATGCCGTCATCCTGTTCACCACGCCTCCCGACGCCCTCTCGCCGTCGAAAAAACGGATCAGATCGAATCTTGCGACAGTAAGAGCCCTCCTCACAACGTTCTGCAGAAACACTGCCCTTCCGTACTGGGATCTCTATGCCGTCATGGGGGGCTCCGGTTCGGCGATGACATGGCGCAGGGCCGGTCTCATCCAGTCCGACATGGTCCATTTCACCCGGCCGGGCTACGAGCTTCAGGGAAAACTCTTCGCAACGGCCCTCGTGAACGGGTACCGGTCCTATGAGTCACAGAGAGATTGACCAGATCTGCCGGGTCTTCGTCTACAATCCCGACGGACCCATCCAGTTCCCCGGGCTCGCCTTCTTCCTTCTTTTTGCCCTCTTCCTTGTCTCCCTGGCGGCTTTTCGCAACCATCGCACAGGAAGGGTGGCGTTTACGACCCTCTTTTCCCTCTATTTCTACTATCTCACGAGCGGATACGCCGTCTTCGTTCTTCTCTCCTCCGTTGCCGTCAACTTCGGCCTCTCCCTCATATCGGTCCGGGCAAAAACGATGGCTTGCCGAAAGACCATCTTCATATCGGCCCTTGCACTCAATATCGGATTTCTTCTCTCCGTGAAATATACGAACTTTTTCATCGACCAGATCAATGGCCTCTCGCCTGCACCCCTCTCCCACCTTACAATCATGGTCCCCCTGGGCGTCTCGTTCTTCACCTTTCAGGCGCTCAGTTACCACATCGACATCTATCGGCAGAAAACCGCCGCCCTCGCCTCGGTGATCGATTTTGCCTTCTATCTCTCCTTCTTTCCGAAGCTCCTCGCAGGCCCTCTCGTCCGTCTGAACGATTTCGGCCGCCAGGTCACAGGCTATCGGCCTGTAACAAAAGAATCCGTAGATCGTGGCCTCGTCCTCATCGTGTCCGGTCTCTTGAAGAAGATGGTGATCGCCGACTACATCGGCGTCAACTTCGTCGACCGTATCTTCGCGAGCCCCCTCCAGTTCACGGGAATCGAGAATCTGACAGCCGTCTACGCTTATGCGCTCCAGATCTACTGCGATTTCAGCGGCTATACCGATATCGCTCTCGGAATCGCCCTCTTCATGGGCTACAGGCTCCCGCCCAACTTCGATTCACCGTACCTGTCGGCCACGGTACGGGAATTCTGGCAACGATGGCACATCTCCCTGTCCCTGTGGTTCCGCGACTACCTTTACATCCCCCTTGGAGGAAACAGGCACGGAAAGGGTCGGCAATGGCTCAACTACCTCATCATCATGGGCCTCTGCGGATTCTGGCACGGGGCATCGTGGAATTTCATACTCTGGGGGCTCATACATGGTGTCGGTCTCATAGTGAGTTCGTTCGTCGTTATCCCGTCAAAAGGAATAAAAAGGGTCATCGCAACAGTGGTCACGTTCCATTTCGTCTGTTTCGCCTGGATCTTTTTCCGGGCTGATTCGCTGAGCACGGCATGGGACGTGATGAGCCGTATTCCGGCAGCATTTCAGGCAAACGGACTCACCGCATTTATTGGGGCCTACGGGCCGATTCTCATTCTGCTCGTCGCCGGATACGCCCTCCATCTCCTCCCGGCACAGGTCAAGGCTCTCCCCCTGAAGGTGACATCGAGATTACCCTGGCCTCTCCAGTCGCTGATTCTGGCCGGGACGATCTGGCTCATCATGCAGGTCGCCCTCTCTGCGCCGGCGCCCTTTATCTATCTTCAGTTTTAATCGAAAACAAACTGGTCTGCCCTTGTCACCACTTGGTCAGGGGACAAGCCGCGATGCTCCGAGGAAGGTTCGCGAGTAGTACTCGTCCGATACGGAATCGATCCTCACGCCGCCGCCGTTCCTCGTCGTCGCATGGATGAACCTGTCGTCATCCAGAAAGATTCCCACATGAGAAGCCTCTTTACTCTTCGGGCTCCGGAAGAAAACAAGATCCCCGGCGACCAGATCCTTTTTCTCTATCGGCGTCCCGGCATGAAACTGCTCCCGTGCCGTCCGGGGAAGCTTCACGTCAAATGCCGAAAAGACCTGCTTTACGAACCCTGAACAATCGATACCTGTCGTCGTGTTGCCACCCAGCTTATAAGGGGACCCGAGATAGGTCCTGGCAACAAAGACCAGTTCCTTCCGGTCGGCTGCGAGAAGAGACCGTCTCTGCTGTCCGTCGGAAAAGCTCCGTTGGGGCCGGGCAGCGTAGATGACAGTCCGGTACTTCTTGTTGACCGGCGTAATGTTGGTGAAATGGAGAACGCCGCTTTCATCCTGGAAACTGTAGACATTTCCATGGCATAGGGTTCCGGAGAAAAGGATCGCAAGACCGGCAACGAGAAGGGTCATCGTTTTCATTGTCTTCTGAAAATATCGCGCAAGGACCGGTGGTGTCAAGTGCAAAGGGCACACTTACCGCAAGATACCTCCGTCGGACTCAGGCCCCGTCAGACGATATGTCTTTTGTCGAGGGCCCTGTACTGGATCGCTTCAGCTATGTGGGATTCATCGATAGTAGTGCTCCGTTCGAGATCGGCGATTGTCCGGGCAACCTTCAGGATCCTGTGATAGGCTCTCGGAGAGAGGCCGTAGCGGGTGACAGCCATCTCGAGAATCGACTGGGCCCCACGGTCGATGGCGCAGAACCGCCTGATCATCCTCGGCGTCATCTGGCTGTTCGCATAGACCGTGCTTCCCTGAAACCGCAGTGACTGGACTTCCCGGGCCTGTGCGACACGGCTGCCGATTGATTCGGACGACTCTTCCTGTCTCGTGCCCGACAATTCATGAATAGCCACCGGCGGGACTTCGATGTGAATATCGATCCGGTCAAGGAGAGGGCCGGAGATCTTCGACCGGTATCGCTGTATCTGTCCTGCATTACAGATGCACGCTTTTGTCCGGTCGCCGAGAAAACCGCAGGGGCAGGGATTCATGGCCGCAATGAGCATGAACCGGGCAGGAAACGTAACCGAACCATTCGCCCGGGCGATCGTCACCTGACCGTCTTCGAGGGGTTGGCGCAGGGCTTCGAGAAGATTCCGCCGGAACTCGGGCAGTTCATCGAGAAAGAGGACGCCGTTATGGGCGAGACTTATCTCGCCCGGCCTTGGGACATGACCTCCGCCGATGAGCCCGGCATCAGAGATCGTGTGATGGGGAGCCCTGAAGGGTCTTTCGACGACAAGACCATTGTTCGATCCAAGGGTACCTGCGATGCTGTGAATCTTCGTCGTTTCGATCGCCTCTTCGTACCCCAGAAGGGGCAGAATCGTCGGCACACGGCGGGCAAGCATCGTCTTGCCTGAACCGGGCGGCCCGATCATGAGAATGTTATGGCCACCGGCTGCCGCCACTTCGAGAGCTCGCTTCGCCTGGCTCTGTCCTTTTATGTCGGAGAAGGCGTATTCAGCACCGGGCCGGATCCGGGAGACTGCTGAACCGTCGGGCACCACGATCCTCTCCGCCAGCCTTCCGTCTCTCAGGAGATGGACGATATCGAGAAGACTCGATGCGCCGATCACTTGAATACCGCGGACAATGGACGCCTCCTGTCCGTTCTCTTCGGGAACGATGATGGACCCGATCCCCTGTTCCCGGGCATGGAGCGCCATCGGGAGAACGCCCCTTACCCCTTTGAGCTTTCCGTCGAGCGACAGCTCGCCGGTCACGAGGACGTTCGAGAGAGCCTGGCTGTCGATCGCCCCCAGGGCTGTCAGGATACCGAGAGCGATAGGCAGGTCGAAGGCCGAGCCTTCCTTCCTCACATCGGCCGGAGCGAGATTGATGACGATCCGGTCATTGGGAAATTCGAAGCCCCCATTTTTGATCGCCGCCCTCACCCGGTCCTTGCTCTCCCGGACCGATGTTTCAGGGAGACCGACAATGGTAAAGACGGGCATGCCATTCGATATATCGACCTCGACATCAACGGTGAATCCGGTCACTCCATACAGAGACGCCGTCGATACTGTGGCGATCATCGCTTTTTCTCTCCATCGGACATGGCCCGGGCCACCTCCCGGACCTCCTGTGCCCTCTCGGCAGGGGCCACGAGAACACCCCGGGCTGTCGCCACCACCACGATCCCCGAAAGTCCGATCACACCGACAGGGATCTGGTCTGCATAGACAACCGAATCATTCACATCCATGAGGACTGCTTCGCCATGGACATAATTTCCCCTGCCGTCGAGACCGGGGGTCCTCAGAAGGGCAGACCATGCCCCAACATCGTCCCAGACAAAATCAGCAGGGACCATGAGAACGTTCCGTGCCTTCTCCATGATGGCAAAATCGATGCTCTTCCGGGGAAAATCCTCGAAAACCCTTCCCACAACCGACGGGTCGCCGTCGGCCAGTCCCTTTCTGAGAACGGCGAGACCGGCGGACACATCAGGCATATACGTCCGGAAGGCTTCAAGAATAACATCGACCCGCCAGACAAAGATCCCGCAGTTCCAGTGAAACTGCCCGGAGGCCACATATTCGACAGCATCGGGAAGGGCAGGCTTCTCCACAAACCGTTCAACGCGGTAACATTCGATACCTTCATGGTCGCCGTCTTTCCGGAAGGCATGAATGTAGCCATACCCTGTTTCAGGCCTCGACGGAACGACGCCGAGGGTAACGAGATCCTTCCGGGTCCGGGCAAAATGGACAGCCCCGCCGATGACCCGGCCGAATCGGGCGACATCGGGGACGTAGTGATCCGCCGGTAGGACAACCATCGCCTCCGATTCGTCGATCATCGCCAGGCACGTCGCCGCGTATCCGATGCAGGGAGCTGTATCCTTTCCTTCAGGTTCGACAAGAATGTTTTCGCGACGGATGGAGGGAAGCTGTTCTTCGGCGAGGGCAGCGTGAGACTCGCCGACAACGACAAAGATCCTGTCCCGGTCGGTAAAGGCTTCGGCCCGCTCGACGGTCAGTTGAATGAGCGATTTATCGCCGAGAAACCGCAAGAACGGTTTGGGATTGGCATCACTGCTTACAGGCCAGAAACGCTCCCCCTTGCCGCCAGCCATGATAACGCAATAGGCTCCTGACATGGACAGGCTCCGCTTAAGGTATGTGGCTGAGCACTTCCGGCATGATCTCTGCCGCAGAGCCCATGAAGAAGTAATCGGAGATCGACTCGGTGAAAGGCGATGAATCGACATTCACCTCCACGATCACCGCTCCTTTCGATTTTGCCGCATAGGGGATCTCGGCCGCGGGATAAACAACGCCCGATGTCCCGATGATAACCATGACATTGCACCGGGCAACGGCGTCATTGGCCCTGTAAACAGCGTCAACAGGGATCCCTTCGCCGAAGAAGACGACGTCAGGTTTCAACGCCTTCCCGCAGGTGCTGCACCGGGGATAGGGACGGACACTCACAGTGTCCGGTGCAAGGACAACCCGTGTCGGGCACGTCGGACAGACAAGCCACCGGTGGTTACCGTGATACTCGATGACGTTCGTGTTTCCCGCTATTTGATGGAGACCGTCGACATTCTGTGTGATGACCGCTGCAAGAAGGCCCCTCTTCTCCAGTTCACCCAAGGTGCGGTGGGCTGCGTTGGGCTGGGCGTCGAAGAGGAGGGACGACATCTCCCGCAACATAACCCAAACCTTTTCAGGATCCTTTTTGAATGATGCGATGTGAGCATACTCCATGGGGTCGTACTTTTCCCAGAGCCCCTGACCGCCCCTGAAAGCGGGAATCCCGCTGTCGACCGATATTCCGGCGCCCGTAAAGGCCACAACCGATCCCTTTTCCTTTATCAGGGCGGCTACGTCTTTATAGTACTCCTTCCCGCGCTTTGCATGTGCCATCCTGCCGTCTCCTTATGATCGATTCCCCCGGACAGGTTTCTACCTGCCCCCCTTGCTGCCGTGCCCCAGATCTTTGAATGCCGGAATGATACCGAAGCCGTCGGCTTTCTTCACGGCACGTTTTACCGCCTCGGCAAGGACAAAGTCGGCCAGAACACCAACCCTGTTCACATCGGCTTCCATCTCTCCTGCCGAAACGGCAAAGACAAGGTCGCCGTCAAAGGTCGTGTGAACAGGACTGATTGTTTTCACCAATCCTGCCTGAGACATCTGTGCAACCTTGGTAATATCCCGTTTGCTGAACCGGCCATTCGTCGCGACGACACCTAACGTCGTGTTCACAAGGCCGAACTGTTTCTTCGTATATCCCTTCTGCAGGGCCGTTGCCGTATTGACGAACTCGGAACTCTCCGCCGATGCCCGCGCTCCGGCTATGATCCGGCCTGTCACATTGTCGATGATGTCACCGAAGGCGTTGACAACAACCAGAGCGGCCACAATGAGTCCGTCGGGCATGATCACGCTGCTCGTACCCAGTCCCCCTTTCATGGCTCTCGGGCCTTCGAACAGTTTTCCCAGTGTCGCTCCCGTTCCGGCGCCGACACTCCCCTCCTCTACCTCGACGCCTGCATTCACACAGGCTTCGTATCCCATGTCAGCCGTCGGCCTGACCATGGGGTCGCCGAAGAGGAGATCGAAGATGACAGCCGCCGGGACAATCGGTATCCTGACCGGACCAACATCGAACCCGATGCCCTGCTTTTCAAGATACCGCACCACACCTGTAGCCGCATCGAGACCGAATGAACTGCCTCCGCAGAGAAGAACGGCGTGAACCTGTTCGACGATATGACCAATATTGAGCGCATCGACCTGACGGGTCCCTGACGCACTGCCCCGGACATCGATGCCACAGACGGCTCCTTTGTCGAACAAGAGGACCGTACAGCCTGTGTACCCGTCAAAGTTCGACGCATGGCCGACCCGTATTCCTTGGACATCGGTAATGGAATTATGCATGCAAAACCTTACCAGAAGCGGTATTTTATGTCAATTTTCAATTATTCCGCGAACCTTTTCCGCTTTCTCCTCATTCTCCTTCTTGAGTCTCTCTTTCAGGGTACGGAGTTTGGCTTCGATCTCCCTGTCACCGACGGAGAGGATCTGGAGCGCAAGAATCGCCGCGTTCCGGGCACCGTCGATACCGACCGTTGCCACAGGAATTCCGGGGGGCATCTGGACAATCGACAGGAGGGCGTCCATACCCTGAAGGGCCCCTCCCCCTGCAGGGATCCCGATAACCGGGAGGGTTGTATGGGCGGCGATTACACCGGGAAGGTGTGCGGCCATGCCTGCCATGGCGATGATGACCTCAAATCCCCGGTCTCTTGCATTCCGCGCCAGGTCAACAGTCTTGTCAGGGTTGCGGTGGGCTGAGGCGACATCGACAAAGAAGGGGACGGCCATCTCCCGGAGGAATGACAATCCTTTTTCGAGAACAGGGAGATCGCTGTCGCTGCCCATAAGGATAAGGATTCGAGGGTGTGCCATAGGTTCTCTCCTTCACCAGATTGTCAGTATCATACACGGAATTCCCGTCACTTGTCACCATATGAAAGTAACCGGGAGAGAAAGATTGCACTCTTTTTTAAAGCAGGCTACAATTACATCCCATATGATCCCCTTCATAAGCGCCCGTCCTGTTCTCGGGAAGATCCCCCTCTTCGAAGGCCTGCCCGACTCTCAACTCGATGACCTCGTGCGGATTTCGTCCCGGAAAACCTATGACCGGGGGGAGACGGTCTTTTCCGAAGGCGATCAGGCAAACGGTTTCTATATTCTCACTGCCGGTCGGATCAAAGTGTATAAGCTTTCTCCCGACGGAAAGGAGCAGATCCTCCACATCATCGACCCCGGTGATCCTTTCGGTGAAGTCGCTGTCTTTGCCGGGACCGTCTTTCCCGCTCATGCCGAGACGCTCGAATCGTCGGAGGTTCTCTTCATGCCCCGGGAGGGATTCGTCGATCTCATACGGAAAGACCCCTCCCTTTCGCTCAATATGCTCGCCGTCCTTTCCCGGCGGCTCAGACAGTTCACCGTCCTTGTGGAACATCTCTCCCTGAAGGAGGTACCACAGCGGCTGGCGGCATTCCTTCTCTATCTCAGTTCCCACCAGGGCGACGAAGGAAACGTCCATCTGTCGGTGACAAAAGGTCAGCTCGCAAGTCTTCTGGGAACCATTCCTGAAACCTTGTCGCGGATACTGGGAAAGATGGCCGGCCAGAATATGATCCGCGTCGACGGCCGGCATATTACAATTCTCGACAAACAGGGACTGAGCGATCTCCAGAAACAGGCGAAGTCCCTACCTTAGACCTCCCGCCACTTCTCCGTCCGTTGCCGTCACCACGATATGCCCCGCGATCCAAGGACATTCCGGGCGTCTGTGTTGCCGAGGCGCGCCGCCGACCGGATGTCTTCAATCGACCGTTCCGCCTGCCCCATGGCGCCATAGGAGATTCCCCGCTGGTAGTAGGCATCACCGTTCATCGGGTCGATCTGAAGAGCCCTCGAATAATCCTCGACAGCGGACTCGTTCTTTCCTGCCACCGAATAGGCGAGTCCCCGGGTCAGGTAGACACCGGCGTCCTTCGGAGCGAGTTCAACAGCCTTGTTGTAATCCATAAGGGCTTTGTCGTGCTGTCCCATCCGCTGATAGACATAGCCCCGTCCCAGATACGCCTGGACATCCTTGGGATTCAGGTTGATCGCCTTTGTGTAGTCTGCCAGAGCCTCCGACAGGTTTCCGGCAACCAGGGCATCGTCGCCCTGACGCCCCATATCATAGACATAATTGACACAGGAGACAGATAAAAACAGTACAGACACAAGCGCCCCGCAGAGAACGGTAATCCTCATTGCCCCTCTCTTCTTCATCATCATTCTGATTCCTCCCCTTGTTGTATGAACCGCAATGAAGCTTACTATACCACCTCCCCGAGAGAAAAAAAACGGTCCAATTCGCCGGCAAAGGTGATCGATCTGTGCGATAATGAAGAAAAGCTGTCGGCGACAGGCTGACAGCGCCGGGTCCGGTGAACCGGTCAATCGACAAAATGGAGGCTGGAACTGTGAAAGGTATCCGCTCGTTGATTCTTGCCCTTATTGTTGCACTCCTCATGATCGCTGGAACAGCCCGGGGAGAGAGCACGTTGCAGTTCGCCCGACTCGGCGATTTCCGTCTCGAGAACGGCGCCACCATCAACGATCTCCAGATAGGATTCCGTACGTTCGGAAGACTGAATAAAGAGAAATCGAATGTTATCCTCTTCCCCACATGGTTTGCCGGGACAACGGAGGAGCTTTCCGCGCTCAACCTCATAGGGCCCGGCATGCTCGCCGACACATCGAGCTACTTCGTCATAGCCGTCGAAAACCCCGGCAACGGCATCTCCACATCTCCCTCCACGAGCCGGCACCAGGGGGGTCGGGCATTTCCCGTCCTGTCGATGAAGGATATGGTAGACATCCACCACCGTCTCCTCAGGGACCACTTAGGTCTCGACAGAATCTTTGCCGTCCTCGGCATTTCCATGGGAGCGATGCAGGCATATCAGTGGATTGTTTCCTACCCCGATTTTTGCACAAAAGCCGTCGCCATCGTCGGTTCGCCTCAGTTGTCGTCGTATGATCTGCTCCTGTGGCACACCGAACTGAAGGCCATAGAGACTGCCGCACAGGCCGGCCCACAGGGACCGGACCCGATGCGTCTCGTCGCCGGCATCCACACACTTGCGCTGCAAACACCCGCCTCTATCGCCCGAACCACGCCACCGGCTGCATTCGCCCCGTTCGCTGCATCGGTCGAAACCAGTATCGCAAAACATGATAAAGATAACTGGGCGTCCCAGATCAGAACCCTCATGAGCCACGACATCTACAGGCGATTCAACGGTTCAGCGGGATCAGCGGCAGGCACCGTAAAGACGAAGGTTTTCACCGTCACCTCCCGGCAGGACCATGTGGTCTATCCTGGCCCGGCCCACATTTTCGCCCGCCTCCTGAAGACCGAACCCTTGGAACTGACCGGCGATTGCGGCCACCTCGCCTTCCTCTGCGAAGAACCGAAGCTCCGTCTCGCAGTTTTGCGCTTTCTGAAGGAGTAAGGCCCTACTCCCAGGGAAATCTGAAGTCCTGTTGCCCTTCGACTGCAGAGAATCCGTTCCTCGATCGACGCGCCGGAAAAGAAGGGCCATCGCCTCTCCGGAGAACGGGTCATCAGTCGTGCCGGTGATCACGTATATTTGTTGTATTTTTTTTTCTTTTGTTCTATACTCAGGATTGAAGTATCGGAAACGTTTGTTAGTGGTCTCCGCGGAAATTATTATTTCTTGTAGTCTTCACAACACAGTTCCCTTTCCTTCACTATTCCAATCTAAAGAGGTAGTAAATATGTCACGAGGTACAGTAAAATGGTTCAACGAGTCCAAGGGTTTCGGTTTCATTACGCAGGATGACGGTGCAGATGTGTTCGTTCACTATTCTGCCATTTCAGGGAGCGGTTTCAAGTCACTCTCAGAGGGTGAAGTCGTGACTTTCGATGTCGTCAGCGGCCCGAAAGGTCCGTCGGCAGCAAACGTTGTCAAAGGCTAAGTCTACCAGAGCAGGCTCCGGTCATCCGGGGCCTGCTTTCTCATCATTCTCCTGCTTTTCTCTCTTTTTCGCATACATCCTCTCATCAGCAAGGGCAATCAGATCGTCAAGCGAGGAAGGATTCACCGGATCGTAGTGCGCTGAACCAACACTGAGGGACAGGGCATACCGTCTCCCACCGGCGCTGTTCCGTCTTTCCAGGTTGGCGATGAGACGTGCGAGAAGCTTCTCTCCCGATTCGTCCTGGGCGTCCAGCACAAGGACAGCAAATTCGTCGCCTCCCATCCGGCCGATGATGTCGAGTTCCCGGAACGTTTCCGACAGGACAGCACCAACATCTGTAAGTGCCCGGTCCCCTTCCTGGTGGCCAAGCGTATCGTTTATCCATTTCATCTTGTCCAGATCCATGAAGAAGAGGATCATGCTCTTCCCCGTTCTCTTCGCCAGTTTCATCTGTTGACGGGCAAGGGCGAAGAAACCCCGTCTGTTGTGGAGGCCCGTGAGGTCATCGTGGATGGAGAGGGACCGGAGTTGTTCTTCAATCTTTTTCTTCTGCGTAATATCGCGAATGATACCCTGATAGCCTGATACCCGTCTCTCTTCATCATAACGGACGGTAGCCGTCATGATGCAATCCATCAGCCGGCCGTCCTTTTTCCGGAGGACAACTTCATAGTCCCTGACCGATCCTTTCTCCCCGATGATTCGTCTGAACCGGTCCCGGCCGGTCGCATCAGCATAGGCATCATTCGCATTCAGGCCGTCGATTTCGTCCCGCCTGTATCCGAAGAGTTCGAGATACGCCTCGTTCACATCGACATAGGTCCCGTCGACTGTACTGATGTAGATCGCATCCCGCGAATCCTCAAAGATCGTCCGGAACTTCTGTTCACTCTTTTGAAGAGCTTCCTGGGCCTTCTTCCTGTCGGTGATATCGACAATGACACCGATGATCCCTTCTGCATTCCCGTCGATATCCGTATATGTCGCCTTATTGAAGATAACATCGTGGAACGAACCATCGGCAAATCTCAGAAGGGTATCGTAGGTCTGAACACCGGGATTCTCAATCAACTCCCGATCCATTCTGTGATACGTATCGGCCAGTTCCTTCGGATTGATATCGTGGACCGATCTCCCCACGATTTTGTCTTTCGGCAATCCGATGTAGGCTTCAAAGGCCTTATTGCAACCTCTGTAGAGGCCCTCTTTGTCTTTGTAGAAAACGGGGTTCGAGATCGTATCGAGGAGGTTCTGGAGAAACCGGAACTGATCGCGGAACTGCCTTTCCGCCTGCTGGCGATGGGTCTCCTTGGTCTCGAGGGCCTCAGCCATATCATCGAAAGAGCGGGCAAGCTGACCGAGTTCATCACCATCCCGACCTATTCCTGTCCTAACGGAAAGATCACCGCGACCGAGCTTCCGCGATGCATCAACGAGAGCGTTGAGTCTCCTGAGAATAATGATCGTGCCCAACCACCAGGCGAGAATCAGGGCACCAAGAAATGCACAGGACAAAAGAACGATATTGATCACGAGCGGTTTTCTCGCAGCAAGGAGGATGTCTTTCTCGGGGATGCCGACGCGCATGTAAAGGTAGGGCGGCAGACCCTCCTTCAGGGAAAACCGGGTACAGGAAAAGAGACGCTTCACGCCGTCCACACCGAAGGCCGTAAAAACACTGTCGCCAGGAGACTGGGAGAAATGTTTGACAATTTCCGGGAGATCAGTCTTCCCTGCATACTTTTCCCGATCAGGATAGCGATAGAGACGGACAAAGTTCCGGTCGAGGAGATTGAGGGTCATTCCCTTCGACAATCGGGCAACAGGAACAAAATACCGGCCGTAATTGTCGAGATCAAGCCCTGCCGCCACCACCCCCTTGATCCGTCCCGTCCCGTCTCTTACAGGATAGGCGAAGGGAAGAACCGGTCTGCCGGACATGGCGCCGATTCTGTACTCCCCGACCGTAAATTCTCCTGTCGCGACAGCATCCTTGAAGTACTGTCTCTCCCCGAGATTCCTGTCGCCAACGGAAAGGGCACTGGCGAATACCATCCCCCCTTCATCGGTTGCCAGGATGTTCGCATACATGGGATTCTCTGCAAGAAGCTCACGAAAAAGGGTCGTTGTTGCACGGGCATCCTTTTTCTGAACCTCGGGCAGTTTGGAAAGGACTACGAGAAAGCGGCGCGTATCGTCAACAGCCCGTCTGTGGTCATTTGACAGGCTCTGGAGAATGATTTCTGCATCCCGGCCGGCCCACTCGATGTCATGTCCCCGCCGTTCCAGTCCTGTGTAGATAACGATACCGATGGCAGGAAGGACAGATATGAGCACAAGAAATAGTAACTGGCGCCTGATCGACGAGATAAATAGATGCTTCATCGCCTCTTGTCAGACAGGGAGGATATACCTGTCAGCCTGCTTCACACCTGTGGGTGGTTCTACCCCTTCCTTTTCGGTTGTTTCTCCGCCTTCTTTACGGCTTTCTGCTGCTGTTTTTCCACGTTCTGCTTCTGACCCTTTTCCTTGTCCTTCTTCCCCTTGTCTCCCATCGACACCTCCCCTTTTACCGTCCCGGACCGCCTTCCTTCGCTAACACAGAGATCGGGTCTCTCCCTTCCCCTGTGTCATGGCCTTGAAAAACCGTATTGTGTGATCCTATCCCTGAACAGGGCCCTTGTCAACGAAAAACAAGAGGTGCCTCGGCCACAGCGCTATGGGGTTAGCGGGTCTCCAGACGCCTGGGGGGCTCTGAGCCTCCAAAAAGAGCCGGGGAGATCAGAATCCCTTCCGGGAGGATACTCACAATAAAGAGATGATTGATTCTGTTCTCCGTCCCGTGTCGGGGAGGCGAGCAGCGCCGGGAACAGTGACACGGGACGGAGAACGGTCAGTCTGTGCTCTGGTGACAGGCCACTATTTGCAGTGAATGATACTCACCCTGTCCGTTCCCTCCACAGGCATCCCGGCTTTTGTCCTGCCTTTCAGTCTCCCCTGTGAATCACCGCAGGCAAAACCGGCAGGTTCCACATAGAAGCGGCACACGAGATCGTCTTTCGACCCGTCCCTGTTGACATCTTTCGGACGGCGCGTACAAAATGCAAAACTCTGCTCGTCTCCCGTGACACCGAAGGTGAGGGAACTCTGGTCAATCTGTGCCGGAGCATCAAACTCCTTCGTCGAGAGAATGGCAACAGGGATGACACCCCGGCCCTTATATTTGATCTGGTTCCGCTTGCTCCATGGTCTGATGTTGATCTCCACGGGGATCCGGAGGAGGGTGACAGTATACGCCGAGGGGGATCCGGGGCCAAGGGGTATCGGGTCCTGGTCGCCGTCTTTGGCGAGAAAGAAACCCGAAGGAGAGAGAGCATGGGGATTTCCCGATTCATCATTCACGACGGGAAAGTCGATCGACGTCACAAGCGTCGGATCGAAGAAGTTGACCGAACTCTCTGCACCGGCATAATTGGCTCCTGCCGATGCGTTGATGTTCAGATTCATCCGGTACGGAACGCCTGTTGTCACCGTGAACGGCCGGGACCGGAT
>CAYQXL010000038.1:0-3955 GCA_964421445.1 uncultured Pseudomonadota bacterium | reverse complement strand
CGGCCACGGGACCGTCAACAACAAAATAACGGCCAACGGAAGAGAGGGCCCCGGTGAAGGTATCACCACCATCGGAGGAGAAGGCACGGATACGGCTCTTCGCGTCAAAAACACCGGGCGTGGCAGACAGATCGATGGTCATCTGGTTGCCGCCGTAGCTGAAGTCCTGGGAGTCTGATACCGTTCCATCTGTATAGAAGTACCGTCTGTATGAATTGGTAACAGGATCATAGGGGTAGAAATCAACGGTTCCGGGAACGGCGGGGTTGAAATACTGCATCCTGAAGCTTGCGCTGTTTCTCGGGTCAAGGGGTGCACTGTATGCCGTCGGCGTGCACGGAGAAGGCTGCGATGAAACATACAGCGTCGGCGGTGCGGTAAAGTTACCGGCCAGGGCCGGCGCCGGAAGAAAGACAAGCGTTGCGGCGGCCAGGCAGATAAGCCCCGCCATGCATCCAACACAGAGAAAATACGGTTTCACCTTCATCATCGTTCCTCCCTTAAGTTGTGCTTCTCATTTTCCCTGTCCGTCACGGCACTCGAGGTAGCCGATCCGAACCCCCTTCTACTTAGGGCCTGTCCCAAAAGTCCCCGTCGTTGACCGGGGCTCACCCCCTGCAAAGCGATGGAACCCATGCACCCTGCAGACCAAAACCGGGGCCTTCACAGAATGGTGGCCCAGCCCCTCGAAGACGAGGGGGAAGGTTCACCCGTGACGACCGGTACTCTTGTCTGATGCCGTGTGTGAAACAGGAGTCAACGTGCCGGACGAGGACAAACGGCAGAATCCGCCCAGTTATCCTATCCCTGTGCAGAGAAAAAATCCTGGCGGACACACATGGATTTCTAAACTTCTTTAGCCTGTTCTTTCCTCATAGCAGAAAACTTTCCCTTTGGCAAGGAGGGTTTTTCGTCGCTGAAGCGACTCCTTCGATTCTGTTCACCGGAAGCTTCAGAAGAATGTCTGTTCACTATGTTAAACAGTGTCGGGAAATCAAGCCAAGGCTATGTGGTATATAACAGTTGACATGACGCTGATTTTGGGCTACTATGTTCATTATAGTGAATTATGTATAGTGCACCTTTACTCAAGAAAGCCATTGAGATACTAAAGCTCATTGCCGCTGACACGGCCCCTCTCGGCGTCACGGACATCTCAAAAAAGCTTGGTATCAGCAAAAGCACGACCTTCGGGATTTTGAAAGCCCTCGAAGGAGAAGGCTTCCTCTATAAAGAACCTGTCTCCAAGAAGTATAGCATAGGTCAGGCCCTCGTCGATCTCTCCCAGCAGGTTTTCAAGGGTATCGAGATCACAACGATTGCCAGGCCTCACCTTGAGAAACTGGAAGAGTTGGTCGATGAAACGGTCTTCCTCGGCATCATGGAGGAGAACAAGGTGAAGGTTCTCGATGTCATTGAGGCCCGGAAACCTTTCAAAATAACCTCGCCTATCGGAACCAAATTCCCCATTACCGCCTCTGTTCTCGGTAAGGTCTTTCTCTCGGCCCTCGACGACGAAGAAGTGAAGCGGCTCCTCAAGGAGATCGGCCTCCCCAGGTATACAGAAAACAGTATTACCGATCCGGCCCGCTTTCTTGAAGAGATCGAGAAGACCCGGCGGATTGGGTACGGTATCGACAGCGAGGAATACCTGAAGGGCATCAGGGCGATCGCAACACTCATCTATGCCCAGGACAAGCCCGTAGGGGCCATATGGATCGTCGGGTTTGCCCACGCCATGAAGGACGAGAAACTCCCGCGAATGATCCAGCACCTCAAGGAGACGGAAAAGATCGTTTCCGCGAGGATCTCTCACCTCTACCCCGGCAGGATCGTTCCAAACGTTTAGAAAAGCCCTTTCACCTTCCCTGTCTCAACATCGACGTCAATCCTCCTGAACGCCGGATCGGAACTCGTTCCGGGCATGAGACTGATCGACCCGGTCACCGGGCAGAGGAACTTGGCACCAGTATAGACGAGTACATCCCGGACCGGCAGACGCCACCCTTTCGGTACACCCTTCAGTTCCGGCTTATGGGAGAGGCTCAGATGAGTCTTGACCATCATGGTAAAGTAGTCACGCTTTTCAGGGTCCTCTTCGAGGCGGCGGGCCTTTTCTTCCGCTTCCGGTATCCAGAGCACTCCTTCGGCTCCATAGATCGTTTTGGCAATGACCTCAACCCTTTGGCGGAAGGGCATCTCGAGAGGATAGAGAAACTGGAAGTTCACCGTTTCCCGGCACGCATCCATAACCGCGTCAGCCAGCTCCAGTGCCCCTTCCCCTCCTTTGAGCCACTGATCCGACACAGCAACCCGGGCGCCTTCACTTTCAGCATACCGTCTCACGAGGGCAATCTCATCGTCCGTATCTGTGATATGACGGTTGACACAGACGACGGGACGGACACCGGACAGCTTGACCGTCTTAATGTGATGGATCAGGTTAGGAATCCCCTTCTCCAGAAGACCGAGATCCTCTGTGCGGTACTCGACCGGTATGGCCAGACCGGGCGCCACTCTCGGGCCCCCTCCGTGCATCTTGAGCGCCCGTATCGTAACGGTGATGACCGTAACATCTGGCGAGAGCCCGCTGATGCGGCACTTGACGTTCCAGAATTTCTCGAACCCGATATCAGCGGCAAACCCGTTTTCCGTTACATGATAGTCGAAGAGCTTGAGCCCGAGTATATCGGATATGATTGACGACTGGCCGATGGCGATATTTGCAAACGGGCCTGCATGAACCATCACGGGCTGACCTTCGACAGTCTGAAGAAGGGTGGGATTGATGCTTTCCCGCATATAGGCGCACATTGCACCGGCCACCTCGAGGTCTTCGGCGGTCACGGGCTTTCCCGATTTGGTGAAACCGACGGTCATCTTACCAATACGCTGCCTCAGATCCTTCAGGTCTTTTACGATCGAGAGAATGGCCATCAGTTCCGAACTGACTGCAATATCGAAATGAGATTGCATGGTAAAGCCATCCATTCTGCCACCGAGACCGACAACAATGTTTCGAAGAGTCTGGGCGCAGAAGTCGACGGCCCAGCCCATGGGAACATTCGATGAATCGATGTCGAGCCGGGAAAGACCTCTTTTTCGTAACTCGTCGTCGCTGTAATTCCTTTCGTGCTGCATCCTCGCCGTAAGGGCAACCATGGCCAGATTGTGGGCGTTCATGATGTTGTTGATGTCACCCGTCAGGCCGAGGGAGAACTCGCTCAACGGAATGACCTGGGCATTACCGCCGCCTGCGGCGCTTCCCTTGATATTCATCGTCGGTCCGCTCGAAGGCTGTCTGATGGCCCCCCCAACCACCATGCCCCTCTTGCCGAGACCTTCTATGAGACCGATCGTCGTCGTCGTCTTCCCTTCTCCCAGGGGCGTAGGGGTGATGGCAGTAACATTGATATATTTTCCGTTTTTCTTGGCAGCGAGACGGGTGCGAATTTCGGGGTAATTGAGCCGCGCTATTCTCCCGTAGGGGATGATCTCCGCATCGAGCAGACCCAGTTCGTCCTGCAGCCTGCGGACCGATTTCATCCTGCTTTCGGCATCATCGGAAATTCTCCAGTCTTCCATGATGCTGGGGTCGTATGCCATAGTTTCCTCCTCAGACCGGCGAATTTCACCTTTGTCGCCGGGAAGTATATAGTTTGAGGCCAAATTACCGTGGGAAATCAAGAGAAAAAATTGACAGGGAGAAAAAAGAACGATACAATCTAACCGAAGCCTTGAATAAGGGGGTACTGTATGAAAAAAGCTCTGATAATTCTTCTGGTGGCAGTCAGCATCTTTGCCCTCGGTCCCATTCGGGCATTCAGCGAGGAAGATTTTACCCCATCCTATGCCAAAGCGACCTCAGGCGATATCCCTACCGGTGAGCAGGTTTTTGCCGACGCCCTTCTTGCGCGGCCTGCAGGTCTTATCGTGAGCGCAATGGGCCTCGTGG
>CAYQXL010000037.1:0-21787 GCA_964421445.1 uncultured Pseudomonadota bacterium | reverse complement strand
GAGCGGAGGGAAGGAGAATGGCCATCAGGATCGTCCGGTTGGGCAGCCCGAGGGAGGAAGGGGAAGGTTTGCGGATCGGGACAGTGCGCCGTCCGCCGAGAGGCGTCAAAAAGGAAGAGTTTGCCCTGCGAAATTTCTACGATGTCTGGTTTCCCAATCTTTCACCATCAGAGGACCTGCTCAAGGAGGCGCAGGCGGCGCACGATGACAGATCCTGGGCTCTTTTCGTGCGGAGATTCACGGCCGAGATGAAGCAGCCCGGGCCCAGCAAGGATCTCGATCTCCTCGCCGCCCTGTCTCACGGAACAGACTTCTCCATCGGCTGTTACTGCGAAAATGAGAACCACTGCCACCGTTCAGTTCTCAGAGAGTTGCTCAGGCAAAGAGGGGCGGCACTCCGGTAGGCCTTCGGTGAAGGAAGGCCAAAGACTCAGAATGACCAGGCACACGACACAATGAGGCAGACGAGAACCTGTTGTCCCTATCTTCCGGGGTTCTTTGTCAGGGCCCTGCATAGACTATGAAGATCAGGTCCTTCGAGTTCAATCTCCGGGAACTGGCAGGGTCAATGGGTGACTTCGGCACACTCTTTCCCCTCGCCATCGGCTATATAGCGGTCTGTGGTCTCAATCCGGCAGGGTTTCTCGTGATGATGGGGCTGGCCAACATCGCAACAGGCCTCGTCTACCGGATACCCATGCCGATCGAACCAATGAAGGTTCTCGCCATCGTTGCCATCGCTCAGCACTGGTCACCGTCAATGATCTACGCCTCAGGTTTCGCCATGGGCATTGTCTGGATGGTCTTTGCCCTGACAGGGATTATCGGCTGGATCGCCCGGAAAACCCCCGACTCTGTCATCCGGGGCATTCAAATCACCTTGGGTGTATTGCTGGCCGTCGAGGCAGCCAAAATGATGTCCACATGGTGGATGCTGGGAGTGGCATCGATTCTCCTCGTGCTCGTCCTGAGACAGAATCGCCACGCTCCCGCATCGATCGTACTCATGGCCCTCGGTGTCGCCATCATGGTTATCGAGGGAAGGTTCCGCCATATCACCGGTCCATCCTTCAGCCTTCCTCCCCTCACAACATTCAGTCCCCATGAGATCTGGCAGACCATGCTCCTCGCCGGGTTCGCCCAGATTCCCCTGACCATCACCAACGCAACGATAGCAACGGCATCGCTGATCGCTACGTACTGGCCCGACAGGCCTGTCAGCGAAGGAAAGCTCTCTCTCAATCAGGGCATCATGAACCTCATCCTTCCCTTCTTCGGAGGAATGCCCATGTGTCACGGCGCAGGCGGCCTGGCGGGCCAGTACTACTTCGGCGCCCGGACTGGCGGCACAAATATTATTGAAGGCCTCATGGAGATCGCTCTTGGTCTCTTCTTTGCCGGTTCCATCGCTCACATCCTCGCTGTCTTCCCTGCTTCAATCATAGGGGCAATGATGTTCCTGGTCGGCATCGAGATGACGAAGCTTGCCAAGGGCATCAGGCTCAACAGGGATGTCATCCCCACGGCCGTCACGGTCATTGTCTCGCTGGCTTCCACCATGGCTTACGGCTTCCTGTCGGGTCTGGTCGTTCATCATCTGGTCCGGTCCATCAAAAAGGGCAGGGAGTCGTAAAGAGGTGACGGAAGCGGCCAACCCTTTACGACGGATCGTCTCCTTCTGTCGTTGGCTGTCAGATTGGACACGTATAGCCGTTGAGCAGACAACAGAGACGAAGACACCGCTGTCAGTTACTTGACGGGGCCGTGGCCCAAATAGTATTCTCGTAAGAGTCTGTGAATAAATGCGCTGAAAGGAGCAGGGATGAAGGAGAAGAATAACAGGGGATCGGAAAAGACCGGGTATGATATCATCCACTTTGAGGCATTGGGCCCGGAGGCTATTTACCTCAGGGAAGAGACGGAAAAGGCAAAACAACGGAAAGAACTTCCTGAAGACCATACCTGCCTCATAACACCAGACAATGTCCAGGTCTTTTCGCAGGCAAACCGGTCAATGGTTCTTCCGGAGATCATATCGACGAAGACTCATTCCGTCCTTCCCGACAAATACATTTCCGGCGGAAGAAAGAGCATTCTAACCCGGAGCGCCGGGTACGATCATTTTGAACATCTCGTGGAAAAAGCGAATATCGCATCTCTCCGCGAGTACTGCGTCAACGCTGTTGCCCAGACGGCCATGAAGTTCCTCTATGCGGCAGCAGGCAATCTAAACCACTACACGAAGAATACAGAAACCTTCGAAAGAAAGAATTCGGAGGCTTTCATGGAACTGGATAAGCACAGGACCGTTACTGTTTTCGGCGTGGGCAAGATCGGGAAGAGGATTTGTGAACTTGCCGAAGCGAATGGTATGACGGTGCTCGGAGTGGATATTCGGGAACGTGAACTGAATGAACTCTACAGCGGGACCGTGCGCTTTGTCTCAAAGGAAGAAGCCATCGGGGCAAGCGATATCATAATCAACGCCATGAACCTCACAAAGGACAGGACCAGCAGGTTCTTCAATGTCCGGTATTTTTCGGCAGAATATCTGTCAAAGGCCAAAAAAGGTCTCATCTTCATAAACGTTACCCGCGGCGAGATCGCCCCTGAATCCGTTTTGCTCGACCTCTACCGGTCCGGCACCATAGGGGGCATCGCCGTCGATGTCTTTACAAGGGAGTCGGATTTTGCACAACACCTCGCCGGCAGGGAGGTCGGGGACGATGACCTCACGGCAGGGTACTTAATGGTGAAACTTGCCCTGGAGAGGAAGGGAAACATATATGTCCAGCCCCATCAGGGATTCAATTCCGACATCGCTTCACGGACCAAGGCTGTCGAGGCGATAAAACACGTTGCAGCGTGGTACAAAAACAAAGGAGCCTGCTTCGACGAGCAACTGCCCTACTATTGATTCCCGTCGAAAAAGCGAACCCTTCTCACTTTCATCGTTCCATAACGTCGACGTGAGTGATGAGAGCCGGATCATTTCGGCCCATGGCACAGATTGGAGAGATCGACATTCTTATCAACAACAACGGCGGCCGTCGGATTCGGGTCAACAAGAGGGTTGAAAAAGAAAGAGGTTTCTTCATATAGTAAAAGCAAAGACCATGCAGGGGGGAATATATGTCGGGGTTCGATGATCTGAAGGAAAAGATGGAGGAGGGACTCAAAACCCTCAAAGAAACGGCTCAGGACATCGCTTTTTCCGTTGAAAAACAGGCCAAGATCAGCAAAAAGAAGTATCTCGACCTATCAAAAGTCGAGAGAACCATTCAGAAACTCTACGGTGAGATCGGGGAACACGTTTTTGATCTTCTCACCTCACATAAACCGGTCAAGGGCGACGATCCCTTCCTTCATGAAAGGATAACGGCCATCATCCGCATGCAGAAGGAGATGGATGATATCGAGGAAGAGATTCTTGAGATCCAGAAGACGCACCCTGAAAAAAACGATCCCCTGTGATTCTTCGACACCACTGGTCCCTTGTTCACAGGTCGGCAAAAAAGAACCCCTGTTTCCGTTGACCGGAGAACAGGGGCCGTGATCTGCACAAACAAACTGTTAAAGATACTTTGAGATGAGTGCTTCGGCAATCTGAACGGCGTTGAGGGCTGCGCCTTTCCGTATGTTGTCCGCCACGATCCACATATTGAGACCATGGGCTATCGATTCGTCCCGTCTGATCCTCCCGACGAACGTGTCATCCCTGCCGGCTGCATGGATCGCCAGGGGATAGATCTTTTTCGACGGATCGTCGACGACGGTGACACCGGGAGCTCCGCTGAGGAGCTTCCGTGCCTCATCAGGCGTCAAATCCTTCTCGAATTCGATATTGACCGACTCTGAATGACCATAAAAGACAGGGACCCGGACCGTTGTCGCCGTCACCTGGATCGACTCGTCTTCCATGATCTTCTTCGTCTCGTTGACCATCTTCATCTCTTCCTTCGTATACCCGTTTTCTATAAACGCGTCGATCTGGGGCAGACAGTTGAAGGCGATCTGGTGAGGATAGACGTTGACCTCCAGGTCTTTCTGGTTGTAGATCGCCAGGACCTGCTGCTCCAGTTCGTGGATCGCTTTCTTGCCCGTTCCTGACACGGCCTGGTATGTGGAGACAACAACCCTCCTGATCCTGGCCGCATCGTGAAGAGGCTTGAGAACGACAACCATCTGAATCGTCGAGCAATTGGGATTGGCGATGATGCCCCTCTTTTTGTAGCCGGCGATGGCGTGCTCGTTGACCTCGGGGACAACAAGGGGTACATCCGGTTCCATCCGGAATGCACTCGTGTTATCGATGACGACGCACCCTGCTGCTGCCGCTATCGGAGCGTATTTGAGGCTGACAGAACCGCCCGGCGAAAAAAGGCCGATATCTATGCCTGCAAACGAATCTTCCTTCAGCTCTTTAATGACAATATCTTCTCCCTTGTATGAGAGGGTCTTCCCGGCGCTTCTCGCCGATGCGAGAAGGGTCAGGTTTTTAACGGGAAACTTCCGCTGTTCGAGGGTTTCGATCATTTCATTTCCCACTGCGCCTGTGGCGCCTACGACTGCAACATTATACTCTTTCATGGTGCCTCCACTTTCTTTTTGAGATAGTTCATCAGTCCGCCTTCATCGATCAACTCCACCATGAATGGCGGGATGGGTTTTGCCCTCACCTCGCCCCGCTTCGTTCTGATAACCCCCGAAGAAAGATCGACTTCGATCTCGTCTTTTTCGTCAACAAGCCCCTCCAGATCGGCTTCGAGCAACGCAAGGCCCTTGTTGAAACCGTTCCGGTAGAATATGCGGGCAAAACTCTTTGCGATAACAACCTTGATCCCCAGGGCGATGATCGCGATCGGCGCGTGTTCTCTCGATGATCCTGAGCCGAAATTCATACCGCCCACAATAATATCCCCTTCAGCCACATCCTTCGCAAAGGTCGGAGAAAGGGGCTCCATGCAATGCTCTCCCAAGGCCTTTGGGTCCGTGAGAGCAAGGTACCGGGCAGGGATGATGATGTCCGTATCGATGTTATCGCCAAATTTCCAGACTCTTCCTTTCAGAATCATACGAGTTCCTCCGGATGGGCTATCCGGCCCTTTATGGCGCTGGCTGCAGCTACCGCCGCGCCAGCGAGGTACACCTCACTCTCCGGATGTCCCATCCGGCCTATGAAATTTCTGTTCGTTGTTGCCACTGCTCGCTCTCCTTTGGCAAGAATCCCCATGTGCCCTCCAAGACAGGGACCACAGGTAGGTGGTGATATGACACATCCTGCATCGAGGAAAATATCGAAATATCCCCTCGTCATGGCCTCGCGGTAGATCTTTGGTGTCGCCGGAATAATGATGCACCGGGTAGACGGAGAGACCTTCTTCCCCTTCATCACCGCCGCGGCAATCTCAAGATCCTCAATCCTGCCGTTGGTGCACGATCCGATGATCGCCTGATCAACGGAAATATGGGTCAGTTCCTTGGCATCTTTGACGTTTGACGGGAGGTGGGGACAGGCCACCTTGAGGTCGAGATCACTCACATTGATGTCAAAGACCTTGGCGTACCGAGCATCCTTATCGCTTTCGTAGACCCTGTGGGGCTTCCTTCCCCTGTTTTTTACGAAGGCAAGCGTTTTCTCGTCAACCTCAAAGATACCGTTCTTCGCGCCCGCTTCGATGGCCATATTGGCTATGGCAAACCGGGAATCCATTGAGAGCGCGCAGATCGCTTCACCTTCGTATTCCATGGCCTGATAGAGCGCTCCGTCAACGCCGATCATCCCGATGATGGAGAGGATCAGATCCTTGCCCGTCACCCATCTGCCCCACTGTCCGTAACAGTGAAACTTGATACTCTCGGGGACTTTGAACCATGTCCGTCCTGTCACCATTCCGTAGGTGAGATCCGTACTCCCTACGCCTGTTGAGAATGCCCCCAGGGCGCCATAGGTACAGGTATGGCTGTCTGCACCGATCACTACGTCACCGGGAACGACCAGACCCTCTTCAGGAAGGAGGGCATGCTCGACACCGCAGGATCCGCCTTCGTAGAAATTGACGATCCCCTGCTTCTGGGAGAACTCTCTCATCTTCTTGCAGTTCTCCGCAGAGAGGATATCCTTGTTCGGCGTAAAGTGGTCGAGAACAAAAACGACTTTCTCCCTGTCAAAAACCTTCTTCGCTCCTACCTTCTCAAACTCCTCCAGCGAGAGCGGTCCCGTGATGTCGTTTGCCAGTGCGAGGTCGATTGTCACGTCAACGATCTCGCCCGGTTCGACAAAACTTTTCCCTGCATGGCTCGCCAGTATCTTTTCTGTGATGGTCATTCCCATTTATGCACCCTCTTCCTTCTTTCTTCGAATATATTCCAGTTTATTCAAACCATTGACAAACGCTCGGGCGCTCGCAACAACAATATCCGTATCTGCACCTTTTCCCACGACCGTGACACCTTTCTCCTCAAGCTTGACAAAGACCTCTCCCTGGGCATCCATCCCCTTGGTGATGGAGTTGACGGAAAACTGCATCACCTTGCTGTTGGTCTTCGCCAGTCTCTTCAGTACTTTGTATGTCGCATCGACAGGACCGTCTCCCATGCCTACATCCTGAACGATCTCTCCGTCCACCTCGAGTCTGACCGTCGCCGTGGGGATCGTCATGTTCCCGCAGGTTACGCTGAGGTAAGCCAGTTTGTACTTCTCCGGAATCCGGTATATTTCATCCATGATGATCATTTCGATATCTTCATCATAGATATATTTTTTCATATCCGACAAGGTCTTGAATCTCTTGAACGCCGTGGCGAGTTCCTTGTCAGTCAGGCTGTAGCCCAGTTCTTTCACCCGCTCACCGAGGGCGTGGCGCCCCGAATGTTTCCCGAGAACAAGAGAACTTTTCGAGATCCCCACCGATTCAGGGGTCATGATCTCGTAGGTCAGCTTGGCCTTCAGCAACCCATCCTGGTGAATTCCCGACTCGTGAGCAAAAGCGTTGGCACCGACAATCGCCTTGTTCGGCTGGACAGGCACACCGGTGATGGAGGTTATGAGCTTGCTTGTCGGATAGATCTTCTCCGCCACAATACGGGTCTCTGCGGGAAAGAGGTGTTTTCGCGTCCGGAGGATCATGACGAGTTCTTCGAGCGATGCGTTTCCCGCCCGCTCTCCGATTCCGTTTATTGTGCACTCTACCTGACGGGCACCATTCCTGATGGCCGCTACCGAATTGGCCACGGCGAGCCCGAGATCGTTATGGCAGTGGACACTGATGATGGCCTGAGAGATATTCGGCACATTCGTGACGATGTATCGGATGAGTTCGCCGAACTCGTCAGGAATCGTGTAGCCGACGGTGTCAGGCACGTTGATCGTCGTCGCCCCTGCAGCGATCGTCTCGGCAAGCACGGTGCACAGATAGTCCCAGTCGCTTCGCGTCGCATCCATGGCGGAAAATTCGACGTTCAAACAGTGACTCTTCGCCCTTTTCACGGCGTCGACAGCATTTTTCAGCACTTCATCCCTGCTTTTACGAAGCTGGTATTTGAGGTGAATATCGGACGTCGAGATAAATGTGTGAATCCGCGGGTTAGCAGCATTCTGTATGGCCTGCCACGCCCTGTCGATATCCTCGTTGTTGGCCCGGGCAAGTGCAGCAACCTGGCAGGTCTTCAGGGTCTCGGCAATCAGCTTCACAGCCTCAAAATCCCCTTCAGAAGCAATGGGAAATCCGGCCTCGATAACATCAACGCCCAAAGCCTCAAGCTGCCGCGCTACACGGAGTTTTTCCGGTGTATTCATTGTATATCCGGGAGACTGTTCTCCATCTCTCAGGGTCGTATCAAAAATCAACACTTGATCTGACATAGCTTCCCCTCTATTTTTCTCAATACGGTCTGAAAAAGCCTTTCCTCGTCGCCAATCTCCATCTCGATCGTCAGGTAGAAGAGGTTATCGGGATATTTCAGACATTCGATCTTCACCGCATCCTTTTCAGTCGTGACGATCATGTCAACGGGTCCTCGGGACAGGATCCGGTCAAGATCCTTTTCGGTGTACCCGTTGTGGTCGGGAAACGGTACGCGGCTTATTATCGTGGCTCCCAGTTCTTCGAGGAGCCCGAAAAAGGACTCGTTGTCACCGAGACCCGAAAAAGCGATGATACGCTTTCCCTTCAAATACCGGTAGTGGCCGATGCGCTGCCCCTTCATGTGAACAAGATGGAGGGGTCTGTGCCGGATCGGAAAGGAGGGGATGCCTTCCATCACAGGATCCAGGCCATTTGATGGCCCCAGGCCATCCGATGGCTTCCCTTTGTTCACCAGCACAACATCTGCATTTCTCACACGTTCAACAGGCTCCCTGAGGGAGCCAAGAGGGAACAGCGCCAGACTCTCAGGTGCAAGCGAACCGTTCATGACGACGATTTCAACATCCTTGACAATGTCCCGCCGCTGAAAGCCGTCATCCAGAATCGCGACACCGGCATTGACCGATCTGATGCCCAAAGCGATTGCCTCTCCCCTGTCGACACCGACGATCACAGGGACACCTGTTTTTCTGGCCAGCATGAAGGCCTCATCCCCTGCCGTTCTCGGCGTTTCCGACCGGGGATCGACCTGAAAGACACCTTTCTTCTCACGCCTGTAACCGCGGGAAATTATAACAGGATTACAACCCTGCTCTTTCAGCCAGAGAGACAGTTTTTCCACGACCGGTGTCTTCCCTGTACCTCCGAGGCTAATATTCCCTACGCTTATAACAGGGATGGGCGCCTCCTGCGTTTTGAATATGTTAGTCCTGTACATATACTCCCTAACCGACAGAATTATCCGATTAATCAGGGATAAGGTTATTAACAGGGGGTACATCAGCCACCGTAGATACGGGGAATCACCCCTCCATACCCTGGCCATTGTCTGGTGCATGGACAAACCTCATTATATACCAAAAATACCCCTACAAATCAATGGGTTGTTGTCATTCGCCTACGACAGGCGCTTCCTGAACCTCAGCGCGCTGAAGCCAATGATAACCGCGCCCATGATGAAGAGGGCGAGTATCTGGGGCCACAAGACCGAGATCCCTGCCCCTTTGAGAAATATTCCCCGTACGATCACGAGAAAATATCTCAGGGGATTTGCGTAGGTGGTGTACTGGAAAACAAGGGGCATATTTTCTATAGGAAAGGCAAAACCGGAAAGGAGGATGGCAGGCATGAAGAAGAAAAATGAACCCATCATCGCCTGCTGCTGGGTCCGGGAAATGGTCGATATGAACAGGCCGATACCGAGAACGGACAGGAGATAGACGGCGGTGCAGAGCACAAGGAGGAGAAGGCTCCCTTTCAGGGGAACGGCAAACCAGAACATGCCGACGGTCAGCACAAGGGCCATGTCGAAAAAACCTATAGCTGCAACGGGGATCGTTTTTCCGAGCATCAATTCTATTGGCCTGATGGGGGTCACCATGAGCTGTTCCATAGTTCCCACTTCCCTCTCCCTCACGATTGCCATCGACGTAAGGATAAGACACATGAGCATGACAATCGATGCCATGACACCGGGGACATTATAGTTTCTGCTCTTGAGATCGGGGTTGAACCATGTACGGGTTCTGAAATCAACCGTCATGGCCTGCCCTTTGGCGAGAACCCGTAAGGCGGGACTCAGATCCCTGCCATACCGTGCAATGACCAGATTGATGTAGCCCATGGCGATCATCGCCGTGTTCGAGTCCGTACCGTCGACAATGACCTGGACCTCCGTCGGTACGCTTTTCCGGATATCCCGGCCAAAATCGGGATCGATCTGGACAACAGCGAGCACCTTTCCCCTGTCGAGCAAATCGCGCACTGCCTCCGGCGATTCAGGTCTATGGGTTATCGTGAAGTAACCCGATGCCTCGAGCCGTCTGACGAGTTCCCGGCTTTCCGAGGTCCTGTCGAGATCGTAGACCGCTGTGGTCACATTGTTCACATCCATCGTTGCCACATAACCAAAGAGCATGAGCTGCATGAGAGGGGTGACGGTAATGAAGAACAGTGTGCGCTTCGTTCTGAAGAACTGGATCAGTTCCTTGATGACCAATTGTTTGACCCTTTCGTACATGGTCAGTCGATCCTTTTCCTGAACGCCCGGTTCGCAGCCACAAAAACGACGACCGCATAGATTGAAAGGAGTGCCGTTTCGAGAACGAGAAGCCGAAGCCCGTTCCCTTTGAGAAAGACACCCTTCAGGATGGTCACAAAATACCGGGCCGGGATTATATACGTGAAGAGCTGGAGAGGCCGGGGCATGTTGGAGATGGCGAAGACGAAGCCTGACAGCATGAAGGCAGGAAGAAACGAACTGATCATGGCAATCTGACTCGCGAGAAGCTGCGTTCTGGCGACAACAGAGATCAGCACCCCTGTACAGAGACCTCCGAAAAGGAATATGGCCGACAGAAAGAGAAGCAGAACGACGCTCCCCTCAAGAGGAACCTTAAAGAACAGCGTACCAAGGAGGATGGAAAGAATCGTGTCCGCCAATCCTATGACAAAATAGGGGATAAGTTTCCCGATAATCAGTTCGGGAACCTTTATGGGCGTCGAGATGAGCTGTTCCATCGTGCCCTTATCCCATTCCTTGGCGATTGTCAGAGAAGTGAGGAGAGAGATGATGACCGCCATGATGACGGCGATGAGTCCTGGAATAATGAAGTTTCTCGACTTCAGTTCCCTGTTGTACCAGACCCTGGTCCTTCCGTCTATGGCAGGCGTAATGGTGACACCGTGGATCCCTGTGCTGAAACGGGCGGCGATGGCATTAATGTACCCCGTTGCAATGGCGGCGGTATTCGAATCGCTTCCATCAAGCATGATGCCGATACTGACATTATCTCCCTTTCTCAGTTTTTTTGAGAAGTCGGGAGGGATGGCGATGGCCACCTTCGCATCGCCTCCATCGATGGCCCTGTCGATCTCGCCATATGTCCCGACGTTCCGAAGGACCGTGAAATACCCCGAGTCACGGAACAGGGAAACAAGATCCCTGCTGGCGCTGCTTCTGTCCATATCATAGACGACCGTCGATATGCGGTCCACATCGAAGGTTATGGCATAGGCGAAGATGAAAAGGAGTATGACAGGCATCAGAAGAGCCATGGCCAGGCTAAAGGGGTCCCGCCACACCTGGATAGACTCCTTTTTCGCTACGGCCTTGATACGGCTCAGGTTTACAGCCATTCACCCTCCCGGGCCGTCAACAGGAAAGAACGGCGTAATGCTCCGGGCCGCAGCACGGATAAGGGCCCCACCATCACGCCTCCTCCACAAGCGCAACAAAGACATCCTCAAGCGACGGTTCGATCCGCTCCATCCGCTTGATGTCGATATTATCTCTCGCAAGGACGGCGGCGATCCTACCCGTAAGAACCTGCACATCATCTGTCATCGTATGGATCGTACTTCCAAATATCGCCCCCTCAATCCCTTCGCCGGAGAGGCACTCGAGGGCCTCTACAGGCTTGTCGACGTCAATCTCGAGGACCTGGCGGCGCATATAGGTCTTTCTCAGTTCACCGGGCGTTCCCCCGGCAACAATCTTTCCTCTGTAGATGAGGGCCAGCCTGTCACAGTAATCGGCCTCGTCCATGTAGTGTGTCGTAACAAAGACCGTTGCGCCCTGCTGGGACATGTCGTCAATAAGTCGCCAGAAATTCCGTCTCGATACGGGGTCCACGCCGGAGGTCGGTTCGTCGAGAAAGATGATCGACGGTTCATGAAGTATGGCGCATCCGAGGGCAAGACGCTGTTTGAAACCGCCGGCGAGGTTCACCGTTACAGCGGAACGGCTGTCTTCCAGCCCTGCCATCGTGAGCACCCATTCCTTCCGGGCCTGCCGTTTATCCTTCGACACACCGTAGACTCCGCTGTAAAAGTTGATGTTCTCCTCGACAGTGAGATCATCGTAGAGGGAGAACCTCTGTGACATATACCCGATGATCTTCTTGATCGACTCAGGCTCACGGAGAATATCATACCCCCCTACCGTACCATCTCCCCCTGATGGCATAAGCAGGCCGCAGAGCATCCGTATCGTCGTCGATTTTCCGGCACCGTTGGGTCCGAGAAAGCCGAAAATCTCGCCCCGGGCAACGTTGAGGCTGATATCGTCAACAGCGACGAAGTCGCCGAATCTCCGGGAAAGCCTTTCGATGCTGACAGCAAGGGGTCCTGGTGCCGTCTTATCCATGAGTCTCCTTCCCTGCCCGTCCTTCTTCGACAAACTCGATGAAAACGTCTTCGAGAGACGGCGTGATCGACCTGATACCGAGACAGGGAATTCGGGCTTCAGCGAGAAGACCCCTGACCCGCGCCACAGCCGCTGGATCGGTCACTGAAACATGGAGCCGTTCGCCATACATGCTCACCCGCCTGACCTCGCTGCTTTCCGTAAGAATATCACGGGCTGACCGGGCCTGAGGGGAGACAATTTCGACCATCGTGACCGGGAGACGCCGTCTCATGCTCCCAGGCTCATCGACCTCGAGTATCTCCCCTTTATTCATGAGACCGATCCGCGTGCACCGTTCAGCCTCGTCAAGATAGGCCGTCGAGATAAAGACCGTGATGCCCTCTTTCAACAGACTGTAGAGGATCCGCCAGAAATCCCTCCGGGAGACGGGGTCGACACCACAGGTCGGTTCGTCGAGAAAAAGAACTTCAGGTCTGTGTATGAGAGCACAGGCAAGACCGAGTTTCTGCTTCATACCTCCCGAGAGGTTCCCGGCCAGCCTTTTCCTGAAAGGGGTCAGATTGCTGAACCCGAGGAGCCGCTCGATCCGTTCCGGTCTCTCCCGCGACGGGACCTCATAGAGATCGGCATAGAAATCAATGTTTTCCATAACCGTCAGGTCTTCATAAAGACCGAACCGCTGTGCCATGTATCCAATCCTCTCCTTGATCTGCTCCCCTTCCGACAGGATCGAAAAACCGGAAACAAAGGCCTCTCCTGACGTCGGCGACAGAATGGCTGCAAGGAGCCTCATGGTCGTTGTCTTTCCGGCACCATCGGGGCCAACGAGACCAAAGAGTTCCCCCTGGCTCACCTCAAGGTCTATGCTGTCCACAGCGACCGTCGGCCCGAAGGTCTTCGTGAGGCCTGCGGTTCGTATGGCGGCACTACCGTTCTCCCTCATTTCCTCCTCATTTCACCGGTATTCTCACATCTGCCGGCATACCCGGTTTCAGCTCTCCGCCGGGATTGGCAACTTTCACCTTGATCCCGAAGACAAGTTTCACCCTTTCTTCATCGGTTTGCACCGTCTTCGGCGTAAACTCCGCTTCCGACGAGACGAAGGTCACTGTCCCGTCAAAGGATCTGTTCTTCAGCGAATCAACGGTAACGGAAGCCTTCTGTCCCAGCCTGACAAGGCCCAGCTTATCTTCCTTGACGTACACCTTGACCCAGGGATCCATGAGATTGCCGATGGTGAAGACAGGTGTCCCGGCGCCGACCGTCTCGCCCACTTCGACGTTTTTTCGCAGCACAACACCGTCCATGGGGGCGTGGATCCGGGTATCGGCCAACCTTTTCTCCGCAACACCGAGAGCGGACCGGGCCTGTTCGACACGGTAGGCTCCGGCGCGAATATCTTCCTGTCTCGGCCCCTCCCGGACAAGGCTCAGTCTGTCGGCTGACCCCTCAAAGGATGCCTTCCGCGATTCATAGAGACTCTTTGCCCCATCGTATTGAGCCGCTGATATGGCACCGTTCTCAAAGAGGACCTGAGCTCTGTCAAAGTCTTTCTTTGTTCGCGTCAGTTCAGCCTCAGAGGCAATGACAGAGGCTTGTGCCTGACCTATCTCCTGCGGTCTCGACCCCGCCCTGAGTTCGCCAAGCCTGGTCTCCGCCTCCCCCAGGATCGCTGTCTGCTGACTGACAACCTTTTCAAGCTCCCCGCTGTCAAGAACGGCAAGACAATCACCGGCTTTCACGACCGCTCCCTCGTCAACGAGAAGGCGGACTATCCGCCCGGGGATCTTGAAACCGACATTCGACTCAGTCACCTCGATATTTCCCGACAGTTTCATCGCTCCGTCTTCACCGCTCTTCACAATCATCCGTATCACAAGAACCGTCGCTACGATGAATGCGGCAACAATCAGGATCACACGTACCTTTTTCTTCATCTCTCACCTCCTGCCATAACCTGACTCACTGTAAACCACTGCTGTTTTCTGTTCTTCGGGCAGACAGGGGCTGGTCCTCGCCGAGAACCTTCCAGAGGTAGGCATACGCCACCTGTTCGTCGTAGAGGGCCTGATAATAACTACTTTCGGCCCGGAGAAGAGCCGTCTGGGCATCAATGACATCGGTCGTTGTACCTGCGCCGGTTCCATACTTCAGCGTCTCGACCCGGAGGTTTTCCTTTGCGCTTCCGATCGTCTTCGCTGTGACGACGATCCGCTCCCTCGCATTCCGGAGGGAGAGATGGGCATCACGCACCTCCCGGCCAATGGAGAGTTTCAACAGACGCTCCTCCTCGTGGAGTTTGGCCAGTTCAACCTTCTCCCTGTTAATGTCGGACGTAATGAGTCCTCCATCAAAAATGGGAACGGTCAGGCGAACGCCGAGATACCAGTTTTCCTTAAAACTGAGGATCGTCCCCGCCTGGCCCCCATACTGCCCTCCGGCCGTCACATCGGGGAGTCTCTGGGCCCTGGCTATCTTGAGCCGTTCCTCACCGATCTGCTTCCTTTTCTGAAGGGCACGGAGATCGGCCCTCTTCCCGTAAGCCTTCCGAAGATCACCATCAACGGCCGTCTCCCTCATCGGCACCGGCTCTTCATACCTGAGTCCTATCGCTCCCTGCTGTTCATCATACCCAATGAGTGTCTTCATCACCTCGTACGAACTTTCAAGGCTGTTTTTCACCTGAAGGGAACTCTCCTCGACCTGGGAAAGCTGAACGTCCGTCTTGAGCAGATCGAGCTTTGGGACTGTTCCCGTCCGGAGCAAAAGTTCCACATCCTTTTTGTGGGCCCCGAGTTGCCGGACCGATTGATTTGTCGCTTCAAGCAGGCGTTCGAGGTGAAAGATCTTGTAATACAGGGCGGTGATCGTGTAGATCTGGTCCTGTTTTGTGAAATCGAGGCTGTCCTCGGCAACGGCTTTTCGTATTTCGGCAATCTTCAGATTTCTGAAGAGTCTTCCGCCCCGGAAGAGAGGCATTCTCAGCGAGAGGCCGCTGTCGTAAATCGTCCGCTCGAATTCAGGTATCTCAGATTGAGAGAGGAGGGGTCCCTTGATCACAATGGGTGTGAGGGGCATGGGATAACGGTACCGCGTAAGGCCACTCGTCCCGTCGATTCTCGGCAGCATGACAGCCTTCGCGCCATCAATACCATACCCTTCCGAATCGACAGTTCTCTCGGACATCCGAACCCTGGGACTGTTCTTCAGAGCATAATCGATGAGTTCGGACAAGCTGAACTTCAGCGACTGAACCGGCAATCCATCCCCGCCGTCTCCTGCCGCCATTCCCGAAAGAACAGGGCCTTGGGCCTCCGCTATTGCAGGTGTTGTTAAAAATTGAATCAGGAAGATCATCATCGCCGTACAGACGGCACACGTCATCCTCTTTTTCATCAATGACCCCCATTGCTCGTTTCGTTCACCATCCCCTTGATAGCGTGGAGAGAAAACTTGGTGACGTGAGCAGCAATCACCTCCATCTCGCCCGCACCAAAGGTCATATCACTATAAAGTCGCGTAATCACGGGGCGGGCATAGACATAGAAGAGACACTGGCCAACGATGCTCGCACAGACAAGACGAACGGACTCATCGTTCCCGGAGAAGTCTCCCAGTTCACGGATCACACCTGACAACAGCTCATATGTCGGCCTGATCGTCTCGTCCATAAGCATGTCGAGGGCGTGGGTCGGTTGAATATACTCTCTCGCGACCAACCTGCCAAAAGGCGCCACCTCTCCTTTCTGGAAAACTCCCGTCAGAAACATTCGGATAAACGTTCCAAGGCGCTCTTCCGCAGGTCCTTCGCTGCCAGGATCGAGATAAGGAAGATGGCGGAAGGCCACCTCTCTCCAGAACCGGAGAGTCTCGACATAGAGTCTCTCCTTGCTTCCGAAATAGTAATTGACAGCAGCCACATTTGCACCCGCCCTTCGGCAGATCTCGCGAACAGTGCCGTGACGGAAACCTTCCTCTGCAAAGACCTCTCCTGCCGTTTCAAGGATCCTTTGCCGTGTTTCCAGAGTCACTTCCCTGCTCGTTTCCATAGTCTATCCGTATAAAACAAATGTTTGAAATATTAGTTTCAAACATTTGTTTTATTTTGTCAAGCTGTTTTCTCCGTCTGTCTGTGGAGAAACGAGACAACCGAGCTGCAAACCGCAACGCTCAGGGCCTTGACAAGGCCCTGAGATCGCTGATATGATCGGACTGTAGAGAGCAGGATGACATAGTGCCCATTCCGGTGGAAAACTGGCCCCGATCCCTGCCGGACAGCAGCAAAAGGAGCGCAATAATGGTGTCGAAACGCATTTTTTTCGCCATGCTATTTCTTTCTATGGTCGGATTACTCACATCGCTGACCGGGACACCGGCACGAGCAGCCGAGACGGTTCAGGTCTACTGCTACGTCGGTGACCCCACCAACAACGAGTTCATCGGGACAGCCGATTTCGTCAAGCCCTCCCAGGCAGCCTCTGCCTGCGATGCCCTCTATTACGACTGTGAAGGTCATTGCACGGGATGCTTCAAGACAGCCGATTCGGACGAGGTCTGTGTTGATCCTACGGGGCGCGTCTATACACCATAGCCACCGAGATCACGGCATGACATCCTTCCTCTCCGTTGTTTTGACAGAGGAACGTTGCATTCGCAATGATCATCTGATAAGGTATCCACGTGTCAGGCCCTAAAGCAGCAGACAACAACCTCAGGAAACAGCGGAGCGAGAAGGTCATCATTCTTCAGTACGGAGTCCTCATCGTTCTCGTCCTCGCCGCTATCGTCATCATAGCCTTCGATCCACCAGGTTCATCGGGAACATCCCTTACGGCGACAGTCATCGCAGTCCGCACACCGGCCACCGAGGTTGGTCCAAAAAAGATCCTCTCGGTACGCCTTGCAACGGGAGAAGAGGTCGATCTCCCCGATTCAGGCCTCAAATGTGCTGAAAAGGGTGGCGCCATTATTGTAGAGGAACGGGTGACGATGGTCATGAAGAGAAAGACATACGCCCTCGTCCGCTGCGCAGACTGAATTAAAAACCCCCTCGGGATATTCCTCCGACCCCGTCCCCCATCGACAGACGGCTATCAGCTTTTTGAATCTCCCTGGTCCACCTGAGCACCAGTCGTCCCGGGACAAAAACTTGCTGTTTTCCGAAGTGCATCAGCCCCCCGGTTTTCGGCCTTTACGTATGAGAACAGGAAAAATGACAACGCTTATCATGGCGAACCGGGCATCTTCGAAGGCGGTGACAACGATCGCATCAGAGGTCACGAGGATATTCAGCTTGCCGCCGGCAAAATGTTCCCCGGAGAACATTCATCGAATCGATGACTCGCCGAACAGTCGCTCCACCATGAAAAAGGAGACGTCCCGGCAGCAGGCAGGTATCAACAAAACGTGTCTGTTCCATGTCCTTGCCGGAAAGACCGCCAGATCCCCTGAAGAGACCGGATGATTTTTCCCGGGTCTGTACTCGTCATCACCGCCCTGACAGCGCAGAAATTGACCGCTCCCGCCCTCAGAACGTCAGGAAGATTCTCTTCGTTCAGCCCACCGATTGCTACGGCAGTGAGGGGTGAACGTTGTACGATCGCTCCGGCCCGAGAAACACCGAGATCGGGGTCGGGCACAGCCTTGGTCGGTGTGGGAAAGACCGGCCCCACACCAATGTAATCAGGTCTCAGGGCGACCGCAGTTTCTGCCTGTTCTTCACTGTGGGTGGAAAGGCCGAAGATCTTTCCCGGGACGTTCCAGATACGGCGGGCTTCGGGTAACGGCATATCCTCCTGACCGAGATGAACGCCGTCGGCATCGACCTCCATGGCTACCGATACGTCGTCGTTGACGATGAAGAGGGTCCCTGTTCCCCGGGTCACCCCTCTGATCTTCCGAGCGGTTCGCACAACATCCTCCCGCGCCCCCTCCTTCATCCGCAACTGGACATACCGCACCCCGCATGAGACTGCTGTCCGGGCACAGGCTTCATACCCCACAAGGGGATCAGTCATGACCAGATAGAGTCCGAAACATTCTTTCATAGTGATCACCTTCCACTCTGCTCTGCGCATCCTCAGTTTTGGGCCGAATATCGGAATCGACGGTCCATCGTCAGTCACCGCTCCCGACACGTCTTTCCCCTGAGGTCATGCGGTAGACAAGGTCCCAGTTCTTGAACACAGGTTCGAGGCCCTTCTGACGAAGCATGGAACAAAACTCTTCGAGGCTGCGACCGTCACTCACATCGAACTGGCCCTCCTTCGAACCTTCCCCGCCGTATCCGCCGACCGTGGTCCTGCTGGCCACACTCATCTTCGATATGCCGAGCCCCGCCATGCCGTTCCGGAAGCCTTCGGCCTCCCTGGTCGAGAGGACCAGGGGAACATCGGGAAGACAGATCCGGAATGCAAAGACAATCTGGGCAAGTTCTCTGTCGGTTACCGGATGGGGAGGAGAGAATCCTCCCGCCTCACTGCGGATCCGGGGAAAGGAGATCGTTACCCCTGCCTGCCAGTACTGCTTCTGGAGATACCGGGCATGACGGTACAGGGCCAGCATGTCGTACCGCCGGTCCGCAAGACCCAACAGCACCCCGAGGCCCGCGAACCGCAGTCCGCCTCCCAGCGCCCGTGACGGTCCGTCGAGTCTTTTCCAGTAGTCCTTTTTCGGGCCCCACCGGTGCATCACATCGTACGTTTCATAATGGTACGTTTCCTGATAGAGCGTGACAGAGGTGCACCCAGCCCTGGCAAGACCCCTGTACTCGTCTTCCGTCATAGGAAAGACTTCTACGGCGACTGTGTGAAACCGTCTGGCAGCCATTCTGACACATTCCTCGATGTACGAGAAATCAGCCCTGGACGAACGTTCACCGGTCAGAAGGAGGACTTCATCAAAGCCCATGGTCTTGATCGCTTCCAGTTCCCCCTCGACCGACTGGAAGGAAAGAACATGCCGGACATCCTGACGGTCGGCAGCAAAACCGCAGTACGCGCAGCCTCCTGAACAGTAACTGGAGAGATAGAGAGGAACATAGAGCTGGATGGTCCGCCCAAAATGGCGATATGTCAGAGCCTGGGCTCTGGCGGCCATCTGTTCGAGAAGATCCCGTCCTTCGTCCGAGAGAAGGGCCGCGAGGGTCGATTCATCGGGGTCCTCCGTGATCAGGGCCCGCCTCACATCAGCGGCCGTATACGTTCTGTTGATCCATGGCGTGACGTCAAGCCACTCAGGGAGTTTCCGGTTCATCGGAGAAATGACGTAAGAGGACTGGTCGCCACAGGGCCGTCCGATTTCGACATAAGTCCCGCACAACGTGCGGCATACCCTGTTTCCACACCGAGAGCAAAGGCCTTTGCCATGGCAACCGGATTACCGGCGGCAGCGATCGCCGAGTTGACGAGTACGGCGTCACAGCCCATTTCCATGGCCTTCGCCGCCTCTGACGGCGCCCGCAGCCCTGCGTCCACAATCACCGGGATACGGCTGTCGCGGATGATCAACCGTATCATCTCCCCTGTCGTCAGCCCTCCCCCGCTTCCGATAGCCGCTCCAAGGGGCATGACGGCAGCACACCCGACATCCTCGAGCTTCTTTGCAAGGACGGGGTCAGCAGAAATGTAGGGCAAAACAACAAACCCGTCGGCCGCCAGTTCCCTGGCAGCAAAGTATGTTTCCACGGGATCGGGCATCAGGTGGTGAGGGTTGGGATGAATCTCGACCTTCACAAAAGGACTTCCCGACAACTCACGGCCTATCTGAGCTGCACGGACAGCCTCTGAGGCATTCTGCGCCCCTGATGTATTGGGCATAATCTTGACGTTTTTCAGAGCCATGAGGGGTATGGAGAGGTCATCGTCCTGTTTATCACGGTTGAACCGCCGGAGGGCCACGGTGACCAGGCCGGTCCCCGAGTTCTGAATGGCTTCAATCATCGTCGCCGTATCGGAGAATTTTCCTGTTCCCAGAATGAGCCTTGACCGGAATTCGTGGCCACCCAGGATCAGCTTATCGGTCGTCCGGTCCACCTCATCCACCTCCTGCAAACGTGAGGACTTCCACCCTGTCCCCTTCGGCGAGAATTGTATCCTTCCAACGTTGGGCAAAGACCAGATCACCATTGACGGTGACCGCCGCCTGCCCTTCTCGGGCCCCGAGTTCCGCCACAAGAGATGCGACTGATCCGTCGCCCAGGTGTTCGTGTGTCTCGCCGTTTACAATGAGTTCCATAAGAGTCCTCTCCTCACACTATCCCGGTCCGGCGCTGCCTGGGGTCACTGGTGGCGCTCAGGAACCATGGTCGGATCGGCTTTTATCACCGAACCATGTTTCGTAGCACCCAACCCCTAAGCCGGGATTTTTCGCGATCCGATTATAAGACAGGCTCTTTTTCGTTGTCAATGCAAAACAGCTCGTGTTCGCCGGGGCTACCTTGCGGCACGAACCCCTTTTTCGCCAGTACCTCTGAGGCCCCTTCCGCCGATCCGGGCCAATCGGCCAGGGTGCCGGCTATATGTTCCCATTCCTTGTAAACCCTCCGGAATGAATCGAGAATCACCGGAGAAAAGTGCTCAGGCTTTGTAAAACGATCCCCGGCACTGATGATACGGAACGCCTCGTCGTATGAAAAAATCCTCTTGTACGGCCTGTGGGTCACGAGCGCATCATAGACATCGGCAATTGCAACGATCCGTGCACAGAGCGGGATCTCTTCTCCTCTCAGGCCGTGAGGATAGCCTGACCCATCCCATCGCTCATGGTGGAACTCGGCGATCTCCCGGGCCATACGAAGAAACGAGTTCGTTCCAAGGTATGCTTCCGTTTTCCTGACAACCTCACTACCGATCAGGGTATGGGTCTTTATCTCTTTGAATTCCTCTTCGTCAAGATCGCCGGGCTTCAGCAGGATCGAATCCCGAACGCCGACCTTTCCGATATCGTGGAGTTGGGCCGACCGGGACAAAAGCTCTATCGCAACAGGTCCAAGTTCGTCGGGATAGACGGACGACAGATCCTTGGCCATCGACCGGACGTAGTACCGTATACGGCGGATATGCCCCTCTGTTTCAGGGTCACGATGCTCGGCCAGAAAAGCCAGGCTTGCGATCGTCGCGTCTTTCGTCCGTTCCAGATCATACGTCTTCAGCCGGACAAGGGCCTCAAGGTTATCTTTATGCCGCTTTAGCCCGATATGGTTCGAAACCCGCGCCCGAAGAACGGCAGGACTGAAGGGTTTTGTGATGTAATCGACAGCCCCGAGCCCAAGACCGCAGGTTTCATCGGTCTCATCGGAAAGAGCCGTGAGGAATATGACCGGAATATCCCTGGTAATCTCACTCTCCTTCATCCTCCGGCAGACCTCGAACCCGTCGATTCCTGACATGACAACATCGAGAAGGATGAGATCGGGAATCGATCTGGCTGCGGCAGCAAGGGCCGACTCGCCATCGAGGGCAACCTGCACCGTATAATCGGATCCGAGCGTTTCGAGAAGGAGATCAAGATTCTCCTCCACACCATCGACAACAAGTACTACCGCCTTATC
>CAYQXL010000036.1:2997-22168 GCA_964421445.1 uncultured Pseudomonadota bacterium | reverse complement strand
GGCTTCAAAAAGAGCACGTATCGTGCCATGAGCAGACGACCCGTGCCTTTCCGTTTTCCCCTTCATCACCCAAAAACAAAAGGCCTTTTTCCACAGGGAAAAAGGCCCGTAATTATTCTATTATCTCTCCGCTACAAAGAAAAGCAGTGACAGCGCATGGGGTTAACTGTCTGTCTTACGTCCAGCCGAACAGGGTCGGCGATGAGCGAAGACTGAACGTTTCCGCGAATATAGAACAATGATAGAAACTTACCGCGATTCCGTCAGGTTCGTCTTAAGCGCATCTTCGCAAGGCTCTGCTGATCTGGTCGGCGAGCCGACCCTCTCTGCCTTCTCGCTGAATAGAGAACCCGATTCTGCTGCTCTCAGATAGTTCAATCTTCATCAGCCCGAAAAAGGACCATTATGTTTCCTCAGAATAACCAAGGGAAACCAAGCGTACGTTCACAAAGATCATACCGACTGCAGCTAACCAAGGCGGAACCACAGCGTACTTCGCCGGGTAAAAGGTAAAAAGGCAGGAGGATGGTCTGCAGTCTTTTCCTGCAGCCCATCCCCGTCCTGTTGATTACAGTTTGCCGACGAAAATGAATGCGATAACCAGAGCGTAGATGACCAGAGATTCGATAAGTGCAAGACCGATGATCATTGGCGCAAAGATCTTCCCTGACGCTCCAGGGTTTCTGGCAATACCTTCGAGCGCTGCTGCTGCGGCTTTACCCTGGCCAATTGCACCACCCAGGGCGGCAATACCGATGGCTGCACCTGCACCGATGGCCAGCATCTGTTTCACCGATGAATCGAGAGGAGCTTTGGCGTCTTCCGCTGCAAGTACAAAACCGCATGCGAAAACAAGGATGATACCGCTGAGCATTAAGACTGTCACAACCTTTTTCATAACATTTCACTCCTTTCTTGTTTTAATTTTTGTATCGGATTTAATGTTCTTCATGGGAAATGGCACCCGCAAAATAGACCATGGACAGCAGGGAGAAAACAAAGGTCTGAACAAAGGCAACGAAAAGGCCGAGGAACATGAAGATCACAGGAACGAGGAGCGGAACGAGACCGAAAAATATCGCCGTTACAAGGTGGTCACCGGTTATGTTACCGAAAAGCCTGATGCCAAGGGACATGGGCCGTGCTATGTGGCTGATGAGCTCGATGGGGCACATGAGGATGCTCAGAATGACGTTGGCATACCAAGGCATGGAGTCACTGACAAAGATAAACTGCTTAAGATATCTGAAACCGTGCTCACGGAGTCCGTAGTAGTGGGTAAGAACAAAGACGGTAAGGGAACAGGCGAACGTGGTGTTGACATTGTCCGTAGCCGGAAGAAAACCGGGAATAAGTCCCGAGAGGTTATTGAACAGGATGAAGAGTGCCAGCGTCCCGATGATGAGCATGAACTGGGGACCACGGGGACCCATAGTGTCAATGACGAAACTTCTGATAAGCTCGACGATCAGTTCGACGGCGTTCCGAAATGTCAGTTTCTCATCGGGGATGATCTGGTCTTCGGCCTTCCTGACCTGCTTATAGCCGAGAAATACGATAACGAGAAGAATGACTGAAACGATGATGGCGTTCGATACATGCGGCGGTAGTGTGCTGAGAAAAGGTATGTATGATGCCCACGCGAAAGATTCATGCCCCATGATTCTGTCTCCTTTGAGCACCGGACGTAAATACCGGTCGTAATTGACTTATGATGATGGATACAACGACTGTCGAAAGGCCGAGCAGAAAATAGCCAACCCGGATGTTTCCGTATATAACGACAACGGTGAGAACCCCCAAGAGAAGGAGGAACTTGAGCGGAATCACAAAGAACATATCCTTCTTGTCGAAGGTTTTCTTAAGAATCAGTTTCTCTATGATTTTCTTCAGGAGCCGGAAATTGAGCGTTGCGATGGCACTTGCAACAACAAAGCTGAAAAAGGACATAACGTCCCTGGTGGCTATCACTATGCCGATGGCAACGAGAACGAGAACGGCTATATTCAACCGTTCAACTTCTGTTATTGAAATTTCCCGCATCGTCATCCTTTTTGAGCTTCCTGTATGCCCGGTAAACCGCCCGGAAAGCGGCTGCCATTCCGAAAAGCATAAAAACAAACGTAAAATAAGGGTACGTGCCTATATACTTATCGAGATAAAAACCAGCCGCGAGACCAATGACAACACTAAAACCCATTTCAAGGCCAAGGGAGCTATAATTTAAAAGCGTCCTGTATGTGTCTTTCTTGCTGTCTTGAAGGGTCATCAATGTTCCGTTTACCAGCATTTTTTTAACATAGAGGTGTCCGATAGTCAACGTATTTTTGGTATTTAAAACTGTTTCATTTTGCTTGTTTAAAAAGAAGTATGCCTCATTTCGGAGGGAAATTATTTTTTGGATTTTTCCTCTCCGGTGTGTTATAAAAAAGTCCCGAGGGCCGTTAGCTCAGTCCGGCAGAGCAGTTGACTCTTAATCAATTGGTCCAAGGTTCGAATCCTTGACGGCCCACCAATGTTTCTCAGATAGTCCAGCCATCTTTCGGGATGGGTTCTTTGTTGTTTTCAAGTTTGTACATACAGGCCTGTTGCCGCTCTTTCCCTGAATCTGCAAACCGATCCGGCCGACCCCCTCCTTCGCAATCCTTCCGGTCCCTGCCGCAGGGAGGATACTCGCCCGTTTATTCATGACGACTTCTTCTTCCCACCTGTGAATACACACGCTATTACAGTCACCGCTATTACGATAAACAGCTTGACAAAAAGCATAACAAACTTGACAATCATTCCGGGGAAATCGATGGGGAGATCATGCCACACAATTAACGCCAAAACCACAAGGCCACTGATCACAATAACGATCTGTTTTCTGTTCACCATTACCTCCTGTCCGGAAAAACATCCGGTTTACGATATCAGCTTGCTGCCCCATTATTCCCACGGGATTGTTCAGTCCCTTCCAGCCCGGAAGAAGATCGGGGGAATCAAAGGATTGAAGGAGCGGGGATGTATTATTCTCCTTCCCTCGTTACGATCACCGTACAATGCCCCGACGATCGGGCCGACGGAGGTCACGATCTTCCATGTGCAATGGTCGTCATACGATTCACCAGGCCCTTTTCTCAGGTAACAATCACCGAATTCTCACACCCCCCAACCTCTGACCAGACATATCTGTCAGCATTTGTGGCATTGACCCAGCCCGACTCGTCAACAACAAAACGGAACTGGTACTCTCTTCCCGCTGCAACCTCAACGACGAGCCTATAGTCCCCATTCTTCAGTTTCCTGAGCAGATGGGAGCGGGGGTTCCAGTCATTAAAACTCCCCGCCACCGCAATAGACCGCGCCCCGGGAGCAAATTCCCCGGGGAGCCAGAAGGTGATCCGGCATTTCGATCCATCTTTTGAGTACTCCCGCTCGATCCTCCTCATCGCCCTGTACCGGCGAATCAGGGCGTTCGTCGAACTGTCGTGTTTCAGTCGAGGGGTTGTACGGCTTTCCAGCTCAGGGATGATGCGGTTCGCCAGCATTTTGCCCAATTCCACACCCCACTGATCAAACGAGTCTATGTTCCAGATAGCGCCCTGGGTAAAAACGCTGTGTTCATACAGGGCAACGAGCGTTCCCAGCGTTTCCGGAGTAAGCCGGTCAGCGAGAATGACCGTACTCGGACGGTTCCCCTCAAAGGTGCGATGGGGCACCAGCCAATCGGCCGTTCCTTCAGCCCGTACCTCTTCCCCTGTTCTGCCGAATGCCAGCGCTTCGGCTTGGGCAAAAATATTGGACATCAGAATAGCGTGGTGGTTTCCGATCGGATTGAGCGTATTCGCAAAACCGATAAAGTCACAGGGGATCAGCTTCGTCCCCTGGTGGATCAACTGGTAGAACGAGTGTTGCCCGTTCGTACCCGGCTCACCCCAGTAGACCGGCCCCGTTTCATACGTGCTAATTTGAGCACCATCGATCGTCACACCCTTGCCGTTGCTTTCCATCGCCAACTGCTGCAGATATGCCGGAAACCGCTTGAGATACTGGTCATACGGGAGCACGGCCACCGTCTGAGCCTTAAAGAAGTCGGTGTACCAGACAGAGAGCAGGCCCATCAGCACGGGCATATTCTTTCCGAAGGGAGCCGTCCGGAAGTGTTCATCCATCGCGCGGAAACCTCTCAGGAGCAACCGGAAGTTTTCCGGCCCGACAGCCAGCATGGTTGAGAGCCCGACAGCCGAATCCATTGAGTAACGGCCACCCACCCAGTCCCAGAAACCGAACATGTTCCCAGTATCTATGCCAAACCTCGAAACCTCCCCGGCATTGGTGGACACAGCGACAAAATGTTTCGCTATTGCGGCGTCATCTCCGAGTGTTGCCAGCACCCAGGTCCTGGCCGTATGGGCGTTGGTCATCGTTTCCACCGTCGTAAACGTCTTGGATACGACAATAAACAATGTCTCCGCCGCATCAAGATCACCGGTGGCCTCGGCGAAATCAGTACCATCCACATTGGAGATAAAGCGGAAGGTTATGTCCCGGGCCGAATAGTGGCGGAGCGCCTCGTAGGCCATGACCGGACCAAGGTCTGATCCTCCGATACCGATATTTACCACATTCCGGATACGTTTGCCCGTATACCCCTTCCATTCGCCATCACGGACTGACGCAGCAAAACGGGCCATCTTGTCCACTACTCCCTGTACTTCCGGAACCACATCCTCGCCATCCATCAGAATCTGTTCGTCCCGGGGGGCTCGGAGGGCCACGTGAAGCACCGCCCTGTTCTCGGTGCGGTTGATCCGTTCTCCCCGGAACATGGCGTCAATCTTTCCGCGGAGACCACTTTTGTCTGCAAGGTTCAACAACAGCCGGATGGTCTCGCCGGTGATACGATGCTTTGAGTAATCGAGATATAACCCTGCCGCCCTCAATGAAAAGCGCTCACCCCGGGCGGAGTCCCTGGCAAATAACGTCCTCAGGTGTATATCCCTGATTTTTAGATGATGTGCCGCCAGTGCCTTCCAGGCACGACTTTCAGCTATCGTCTTCCCCTGTTTCGCCGGGTATCTCACCGGAATGTCAGGGGGGATTTTCCCTTTGGTCTTCCTTTCTGTCATGATGGCCTCCTCCGTGACCACATGAAGGTCTGCCCGCTCCTGACGAGAACATCAATTTTTTATTCCAGGATGTAACAAGCGGTTCGACCCTCCCTTCTACAACCGAGTTGCCAGGTTATACCTGTAAATGCCCAGTCTATGTCCGCCTCCCTGCCGGCGGCGGAGCGGTGGAGAGCGGGGGACTACCATGCAACACATCACCGTTCTCCAGGCAGTTTTCCTTTGACATAATCCCATCCATGGTATGCATCATCCCAAAGCTCAGTATGCCATGGGAGGTTTGTCATTACAAGAACAGGACGGTGATCTTCCTCTTCACGAAACGAACGTTTCCCGGTTCGAAAAAGGATGCACGGGCTCAAGAGAAAGCACAACCTCCGAAGGAAAGTGGAGGTTGTGCAAGGTTTTCATTCACCAGGTAATGGCAAGGCCCATCAGCGGACCATGGTAGGTCGCATTCCATCTCAGACTACTCGAACCGGCCTTGTAGTTTATATACACAGCCTTGTATCCCGCAAGGGCTTGAATGTTCCTGGTAAACCGATATCCAAAGAGACCAGAACCATTCCAGGAGAAATCCGAACCTACACCAAAACCGCCAACATCTCCCCTCAATGTGAAGATACATTTCTTTGTAATGTCCGTCGTGACGCGAAGACCTATGAAGGGATCAACCCACTCCGTCGACTTGGAAGGATTTACGAATGTGCTTGTATCAAGGTCAGCACTCAGCCACCAGTAGCGGGCACCAGCCAGCACGTCAAGCGTAATTGACTGTCCCTTCTCTTCAAGAGGCCACGAACCGATCTGGTACAGGGCCCCCGCCTCCACGCCCCATTGCTGGAAATCGAGGGTGACATCTCTGACTGGAGGCGTTACGCCGGGCAGGATAGTACGCGCGCGCCTGAACGTACCATCGAAGGCGGGATTCATATACAGGGAATTAAAAAAGAGTCCCCATTTGTCCTTCCGGGCCTCCATGTGCACAAGCGCGGCAGACTTGAGGCCTTTCCAGATGTCCGAAAAGGATACATTAAAATCAGCACTATATCCGCCTACCTCCACTTTTCCGTCAATTCCCACTGCCCATAGATAGGGAACAACTGTAAAATCCCATTTACTGTCCGGCGGAACAGTGCTGCCCACAGGGGGTGGGGTAACCTGACCATGCGCTATCGACCCACCCAGTATGAACAGGGTAACAAAAACCAGGACTATGCTCTTTGTTGTATTTTTCATTCTGTTGGTTCCTCCTTTTCTCTTTTTCTGTCTTCTTCGTGGAGGAGCCGCGTCTCTCTCACTTTCTGCTATTCCGCCTTCTTCCATGTTTTGTCAGGATCAAACCTTTTCATCGCACCGGCAATCTTGGTGGTATTTCTGCCAAGGTCTTTCTGGTAAACCACACCATCATGGTTGACAAGAAAGGTCACAACCCCGGAGACGCCATATCTTGCAGGCCACGCAACAAGGGCAAAGCCTCCGACCATCTTACCTTTTACCATGTAATCATAGACGCCTCCGGGAGCATTTTTCCCCTGCGCTTTGAGGATCTTGAAGTAATACCCATGGTACGCTACCGGCTTGTCTCCTGTCTTCTTGTATCCTTCGCTGACAGCCCGGACAAAAAGATCGCCAAAGGGGCTTTCATCCTCACCATCTTTTGCTTCCCAATAAAGACCATCTTTCATACCGGGGGTACTGACAAATTTCTGTGCATACTGTAAAAGACCATCGCCGTCCCGGTCTTTGGCGGCATATTCCCGTTGCCCATCAACATATGCCAGGCAGGCCTGGATGGTATTCAACTCGTTTTTTCCAATGCGCCGGTTGATCAGCTCTTCTTTGCCTTGCTTTGTGTCGAAAAACCATGTTTCGCCCCGTTTCACGATAGGGATGGGGAAGGGCCATTCCTCTGCGCCTATTTCAAGAACAGCCTTTCCATCGCTTTCCCGGACAATGGCATTCTTCTTTTCATACGCCCCAAGGAACCGCTCTCTTCCTGTCTTATCCCCGACAGGATCGCCGGAACTGAGGACTTCTTTCCCCGCAGGGCCGAAGATGGCAAGTAATTCGTCCATGTTCCCCGCTTTCATTGCACCGACCAGAGTGTTCACCGCTTCCTCGGGCGAGGCAAACATTTTTTGCTTCTCCCGTGCAGCACAACCCTGGGACGGGAACGCCAAGACTATAAGCATCATCGCAAGTGCGACTGAGCACACCGTCAACGATAACCACGTTTCTTTTTTCTGCATGTATGAACTCATATCCTTATCCTCCTTATCTTCTTCCGCCGCCACGGCCACCGCCGCCGCCACGAGAACCGCCGCCACTGGCACCTCCGCCGAAACCACCGCCACCTCTCTGCATCGACTGGGCGGAGGACATGCCCATACCCTGTCGGCTTGTCTGTCCGCGATTACTCTCCATTTTTGCAGTACTCCCTTTATCCATGCCGCTGAAAGCACCCTGCTTTCCTCCGCTGTCCATCGTCGAGGCTCCTGGTTTTCCTCCGCGGTCCGCGGCTCCGGCGCTACCAGTCTGTCCGCCGCGATCCATCGTTCCCTGCCGGGCACCGGCTCCTGCAGGCTGGGTGGAAACACCTCCTGCGCCCTGGCCTGTCTTGCCTCGATAGGCCTCCCGGGACTTTGCCGCATCGCCGCCCGTTCCTCTATTGTACTTCTGTGCAGTTCCCTGATCCCTGTAGGCGACTCCACCGCGGTGGCCTGCATCATGCTGCCATTGGCCCTGACCTGCCCGGCCTGCTCCCTGATATTGGGTGGCATATTTTCCGCGGTTAATATTGCTGTTGATATTGGCATTCTGATAAACGTTGACGTTCACATTACCTCCGTGCCAGTTGGCATTCCCCCATGCATATCCCCATGCCGCACCAACAGCAGCACCGGCGGCAAAGGAAAAGGCTGCCGTTGTAGCAACATATCCCGGAGGATAGACCGGATAAGGCGGATAGGCCGGGTATGGCCATGCACCATATACTACGGTAGGGTTATATGCCGGCACATAGATGACCTGGGGGCTGGCAGGTTCTATAACAATAACCTCTTTTTCAACCTTGACGACCTGTTCCTTGGTGGTCTTCAGGTTGCCCGAAGCCTGGGCTTTTGCCCGAAGCTTCTGGACAGTCCCCAGTACATCCTTTTGCTGGGCAAGGAATGCATCGCCCAGTTTTTGTGTCCAGTCGAGTTTCTCGCTCATCATGGCAAGAACCTGGGGAAAGTTCACAAGGCTTTTGACGCTCGGATCCCAGGGCTGGGCTTCAAGAGCCTTTGCCAATGCATCGCCCTTTGTGTTTTTGTTCTGTTTTGCCCAACGATCAGCCTGCACAACCTCAAGGGGATAGGTGGATGCCATAAGCACTTGGGTAAGCAGGGAGTCAGGGTAAAGGGCAACAGGCGCGAGGACCTGCTCAAGCTCTTCGGCCTTGAATACCTGCGGCGGCTGAGACCCCTGGGAATATGAATAGGGCGGTGCTATCAGGGTTACCACGAGAACACAGACCAAAACAATGAAACAACCTTTCTTTTTTTTCATGACCACTCCTTTCCTTGGTTGCAGATACTCAACAAAATAATCGTACCGGCGGACCTCCCGGTCATACCACGCTCCCCATATCACCGGCGCGACGTCGTACAGCCCTGGCTAACTCCGGAGCCGCACGACGAGCCATTTTGGCCGGTCCCGTTCACCTCGCCGCCCTTCTCGCTCTTTCAATGGTCTCAATACCTGTAGAACTTGTGATTACGTCGAACCGTATCTCCGGCTGTTTGGCTGCCCCATCGAGGATAAGAAGAAGATTCCTGAATTCATCTGACCGGAGATGTTCTTCCAGAGCTTCTTCGCTCCTCCACCGTTCCTCAAATATGAGGACATTCCTATCCGGTATGTCCTGGTAAATCCCGCACCTTTCACATTCAAGATGGACTTTGTTCATCTCTGCCAGTGACCTTAGTATCCTAAGTGCTTCACTTTGCTTTGCCGGAGGCATGGCCATTCGTATCGTTACAAGCACCATCTGTTCGTTCTCCTTGGCATCATAAACTGATGCCCGTACATAGTCCTGTAGACACCAAGGAGTCAGACTCCCTGTGCTATTGGCAATGAAATATCTCCTGAAGCCATGACAGCATTAATGCATACCATGTGCCAGACTTGAGGTTTCTCGTGGATCGATAGGTAACTAGTCTAAATTTATGACGGTTTACTTTTTATTGATCTTGTGTACAGGGGAGGAAAGAATGCGATTGGCTGTCGGTATTTCGCCAAAATGCTTTCATATCAGCATTAGGAAGAAGGACGGCTAATACCAAGTTTCGTCATTTTCGAGACGAGGGTTGATCTTTTCAGCCCAAGAACCTCGGCGGCGCCTCCTTTTCCGGAGACACGCCAACCGGTACTCTCCAGGACGCCGATAATATGTCTCCGTTCCATATCCTCGAGATCGCGGGGGGTTTCTGGTCTTAACGATTGAAATCTGGGCGGTTGAACAACGAGGATTTTGCTTCTATTGAGAATCATCGCACGCTCGATGACATTCCTCAATTCCCGAACATTACCGGGCCATGAATAGGATTGGAGGGCTTCAAGACTTGCCCTTGACACACTTTCAATCGTTTTTCCCATTCTCTTTTGGAATTCGTTGACAAACGCCCAGACCAAAAGAGGTATATCTTCAGGCCGCTCACGGAGCGGACGAATCACGATGGGGAAAACATTCAGCCGGTAATAGAGGTCCTGCCTGAATTTACGGTTTCTCACCTCCTGTTCAATATCCCGGTTCGTGGCAGCAATGATACGGACATTGACGTGGATTGGTTTGGTCGATCCCAGGCGCTCAAAAATACCTTCCTCGATGACCCGGAGCAATTTTCCCTGCAGCTCAAGGGGAAGCTCCCCGATTTCATCAAGAAAGAGCGTTGATCCATCGGCGATTTCGAACCGGCCGATCATTCTGGTCATGGCACCGGTATAAGCCCCTCTTTCCCGGCCAAACAGTTCGCTCTCAATCAGGGTGGGCGGGAGCGAGGCGCAATTGACCGTTATCAGGGGACGGTCTTTTTTATCGCTCATCTGGTGAATGGCCCGGGCCAGCAGTTCTTTGCCCGTACCCGTTTCTCCAAGAAGCAGGACAGTCGAGTCCGTCAGAGCCACCTGTCTGGCCTGTTCCAGAACCTTTCTCATTATGTGACTCTGCCCTACAATCCCCGTATGTTCAGCAAGAAGTTTAATCTCCTCCTGGAGATAGATATTGTCTCTTTGAAGCCTCTGTTTGAGGGTTTCGATCTCGCTGAGTTGCTCTTTGAGCTGCTTCTCAAGCTTCTTGCGCCCGGTGATATCCTGGGCAAATACTGATACACCATACACACCCTCAGTGCTCTTCAGGCTATTCACATTCAGTCGCAATACCCGATTTCCTCCGGAAGTCGAGTACTCTGTTGTGAAGGTGCCCTGTGCTATGGCCTGCCGGTAGAACGCATGCCACTGGCGAGCGAAGTCGGCGGGTAGGAGATCTTCAGGGGACATGCCAGTCTTGAGATGAATGCCGTGGTCATGGAGGAAATATTCGGCAAGGCCGCGATTGAAGGTGAGAAGACCGAAGTGCTCCGAATCGACTGACCAGATCATGTCGGACGTACTGTTGACCAGGGACGTCAGCAGCGTCTGTGACTCACCCAGTTGGAGTTCCATTCCTTTCCGTTCAGTGATGTCAAACGACAGCCCCATTAAACGATCCGGTTCCCCCGTCGATTTGACAAAACGTTGCCCCCGGGCCAGGATCCATCTGATGTTTCCGTCAGGAAGCAGTATCCGGAAATCGCATTGAAGGTTCTCCCCAGATCGGAGAACGTGCTCCACATCCCGGTGGACCCGCTCCCGATCGTCAGGATGGATAACTTTTACGTAACGTTCATAGTCAACTTGCTCATCAGGAGCAAAATGAAAGAGCTCTCGGGTCTGCGGCGAAACCCAAACCCTACGGGTATCAACATCCATGATCCACAGACCTGCCCCCACCGCATCGGTAGTCAGACTCAAACGGGTCTCGCTTTCACGCAGGGCCGTCTCGTCCCGCTTGCGAATAAGGGCATTGGTAAACATCTGGGCTACCAGTTGGAGCCTTTGAACAAGGGGTCCCGGCCAGGTGCGTTCGTGCTGCATGGTATTGAACGATAACGCACCGATAATCGGACCTCCCCCGGGAGACAACGGAAAAGTCAGTGTGGTCTTGATACCGAGTTGACGCCATACCTCCTGGTCCCGGGCCGCCTCCGCAGGGACATCCTCAACCGATGAAACAACGACTATCTTGCCCGCTTCCAACTGCTTCTGGCACCAGGGAAAATGGTCACGAGCATGCATCGGCTCGGGAAGCGGTGGACCTCCAAGGGGTCGATAGATGTGCGTCATACTGGCGATATGAGGCGTTTCCGTCGACCACTGCCAGAGCGAAGAGAGATCGAGCCCCAGGCATTCACAGACACGGCGCTGGGCGTCTTCAATTTCACCATCAACCCTGTCTGCAGACAGATTGATAAAACGACCCGAGATCTCTGCAAGGAGCATCTCGAACCGGAGTTGCTCCTCCAATTGCAGACCATCCCGTCTCCGCTCCAACGCATTCACGAGGATCTCTCCCAGCAAACGGAGCCGGGGAATATACTCTTCCGGCCAAGTCCTGCGTCTCTCCGCCTGATGTATGGTGATTATTCTCGAAATGCGCCCGCCAACTGCCACAGGTATGGCCAGCCTGGATCCTGTGCCCGTTGCCGCAAATGATTCCCTGTCTCTCAGGGCTTCATCGGGATAATCCTCCACCTCATTAATGGCGACATATTCCCCCTGCATCAACCTCTCGTAGGTCCACGGATACAATTCGACAAGGTTAATCTCCCCCGAAACATGCTCAATGCCTTCGCCATACACGGCATGAGAAACTCTGACAACGGCCTTGTCTTCATGGACTTCCAGGAGACCACACAGGGCGACCTGGAAGAACTCCTTTATCTGCCGCAAGGCATTGTCAATCTCGCTGTCAACCTTATCGAAAGGAGTTGCCATGAACCGTGCAGAAAGGTTAAAGAGCAGCGTCTCAAATCTCAGCCGTTCCTGAAGACTCTCTTCCGATGCAATCAGTCGTTCTTCCCCCTGTTCAACAGCCGTTGTGTCTGTCGTTATCCGTTCCTCCCATATATCGCAGAGCCGCACAAAGCCTGCCGGACATCCACCAGACTTTGTGCGCCATTTTTACGAGCGCTCTGTCAGTCAGACAGAGCTTTTTTCAGGCGAGCTTCTTTTTGCGCCTTATCCGCTCTTTCCTTGTCTGTGGTTTTTATTTCTTTCAGATCAATGGTAATCTTGTCGATCTTCCCGGTAAATTTATAGGGTGGCCGGATCCCGTAGTCTTCGACAACCGGTGTCTCTCCATCCTCCCCCACATCTGCGCCTTCGTCAGCCGAAAAAATGAACGGCTGTGTGCGTTCGATCCGTCCCTGAGCCACTTTTTTTCCATTCACAAAGAGCATTCCTGTGCCGCCATTGCCAAAACCTCCGCCATCATATACAAACTCGAAGCGGATCGTTGCCTTGCCAGAGGGTAAAGGATTCTTGGCGGCAATGGTGAAACGGTTGAGTCCTAGAAAGTTATAGGTATACGTTGGCTTTCCATTCTTCATGTAGAGGCTCCAGCCACCGAACCGGCCGGCCTGGGCCAGCATTACGCCCTTTGCTCCGCCTTTTGGGACCCGCACCTCGGCGGTGATCGTGTGCGACTTGTTCTTAAGGTTGAGGAAAACATTCTCCGACATCCCAACCATCCCCTCGTAGACCGTGAGCGACGTCTTGCCTGCCATGATGTCGGGCCGCCCCACAAGGGAAGCGTTAAGGCGCTCAAAAACCCGGTCATCCAGGGGCAGGACGCTATATTTGACCGCCTCTTTCAAGAACAGTTCCTGCATTTCTTTCAACTTCTCGGGATTCTTCTGAGACAGATCGTTGGTCAGGGCAAAGTCATTCCTTGTATCGTAAAGTTCCCACGTGTCATTCTCAAACGTTGCCCGTGGTTTTGGTTCCCACGGCGCCTTGTGAACCGTACCGGCATACCAGCCGTCATTGTAGACGGCTCGGTTGGCGAAGATCTCAAAATACTGGGTCAGATGGCGGTCTTTGGCCTTGGCATCGTTCAGGGTGTAGATCATGCTCGTACCCTCGATTGGAGCCTGAGTGATACCGTTCACTGCTTTGGGCTCGGGCAGTCCCGCTGCCTCGAGAATTGTCGGTGCAACATCGATAACATGGTGCCAATGGGAACGGACCTCACCTTTTGCCTTGACTGTCTTGGGCCAGTGGATAACCATACCGTTTCTGGTGCCGCCATAGTTCGAGGCAACCTGCTTCGTCCACATGAAGGGTGTATTTCCTGCCACAGCCCATCCTGCTGCATAATGGCCGTACGTCTTGGGACCGCCCAGTTCGTCGTAATACTTGAGCACGTCCTTGACCGTTTCATTCACTCCGTTAAAATAGGTCATTTCATTGAACATGCCGGCCATGCCACCCTCGGCACTCGCCCCGTTGTCACCGACGATATAGAAAACGAGTGTATTATCTAATTGACCCATGTCCTCGATGGCCTTGACCAGTCGGCCGATCTCTGTGTCCGTATATTCTCCGAACCCGGCGAATACCTCCATCTGTCTCGCAAAGAGCTTCTTCTCGTCTCCAGTCAACTTGTCCCAGTCCTTGATAGCCCCAGGCTTCGCTGCCAGCTTCGTCTCTGCAGGGACTACACCAAGTCTCTTCTGCCGGGCCAGGGTCTCTTCGCGTAGCTTATCCCATCCCTGGTCAAACTTGCCCTTGTACTTGGCGATCCATTCTTTTGGCACGTGGTGCGGCGCATGGGTGGCACCGGGAGCAAAGTAGATGAAGAACGGCTTATCCGGCGTAAGTGATTTCTGGAACCGCATCCAGTTGATGGCCTGATTAGTCATATCGGTCATAAAGTGGTAGTTGGGGTCCTTCGGCGTTTCGATCTTGGTCATGCCGTCATAGATGGCCGGTGCCCACTGGTTCGTCTCTCCACCCATGAACCCGTAGAACTTGTCGAAACCTGAACGGGTGGGCCAGCGGTCAGTCGGGCCGGATGGACTGACCTCCCATGCAGCGGTCTCGTGATTCTTGCCGAACATGGCAGTAGAGTAACCGTTATATCGCAACATAGTCGCCAGGGGAGCAACATTCTCAGGGCGTTTCCCCGTATTGCCAGGAAAGGCGGTAGATGTCTCCATGATGGATCCCGTGTTTCCCATATGATGGTTCCGCCCCGTCAGCAATGCCATACGGGTAGGCGAACAGAGGGCAGTCGTATGGAATTGGTTATACCGAAGCCCGTTGTTGGCCAGGCGGTCCACCGTTGGCATGTTGATGGGCCCGCCAAAAGCACTGGACTGTCCGAACCCCATGTCATCAATGAGGACAATGAGGACATTCGGAGCCCCTGCAGGCGCCTTGACCTCGAATTGCGGGGGCGGCGTAGCATTCCGGACATCGACCACGGTGCTATGGGGGTAACTCGGCTCCGGGATAGGCAGGACCGTACGGTCGGTCGGCACCACGATGGTCGCAGCCGGAACCCCCTGGGCACCGGCCGGTCCTGCCACCGTCACTGAAAATAGCATAACCATAGCGAGGCAGATCGCATAGACATGCAGAATTCGTTTCATAACCTTTCCTCCTTCCTTTCCTATTTGTACACTCACCACGTGACTCGATGACCCCTATGGAACTCGATTATTTCGAATTACCGTGCAAATATTGAACACGACAACGGCCGAACGATCACTCCCTTCCGTCGATAATATGACAGCTCATCTCCGCGCCACCGTACTTTAATCAGGACATAGACAAGCCGGAACATCTGCGTTCGCCCCGGGCTTCATCCACGTTATTCCCGTTAAAGCCCGTGAGCCCTCCTCGCCATGCGCACCAGTTCCCAATAAGGTGGACGATAGCCGTTCTTTTTCTCAAACAGGGCTGCAGACGCAAGGACTTCCTGTTTCAACCGTTTGTGCATCGTGTCGAGCTCCATGCTTTTAAGCGCTGTCGCAGCATCCATGCCCTCAGGAACAGGCCCGGCTTTTCCAAAAACATTAAGTAACAGGCTGTACGCTTTCGCCAGTCTGGCAGGAGCAAGGAGATACCACGGATAGCGAAGCCGGCTTCCCCTGTCGGCTCCCTCAAGCATGGCATCTTCAACGGCATCATCAACATGGGCCAGCCAGAGGGCATCCCTGTCCCGCCATTCAGCTACCACCGAGAGTTGCGGATCATACTCAAGATCAGCGGGGGCCTGGGTCTCAAAATTACGAACACCGAAGTCGCCCAGCCATGTCACTACCCCCGGTGAAGACATTGTTGTGATGATACTCCAGAGATGTATCCCAAAGGTGGAATAGGCATGCGATGCGACCTCAGAACAGAATTGTTTGGACGGGTCCTTGAAATCCATGGCAAAGTCATAGGGTATATGTTTCTTCCTCACACCATCGTATGCCGCCTGTGCAGCACGATGGGGAAGCATCGGGTCTTTCACCAGAAGCGGGTGATCAGCCCTGACTCTCATCACCATGATACGGAGTTTTACGTCCTTCAGGTACTCTTCCCATGACGATATGACCACCCCCCGTTCAATGTGCGCCTCGATAACGCTGGGTATACCGGTGGCCTCATCCACATAGAGCAGTGCGATGTGCGAAAAGTTCCCGGGGTAATCATTGCCCCGTGCAATAAGAGCAGATGTTGGCGCTCCCCCTCGCGACATAAGGATATCGCCGCTGTGCAGTTCAACTCCGGCATAGTGAAATGACGGACTCTTTGAGGGTTCGTTCACACCCGGCACGATGGCTGGAAGGGTACCTTTTGGGGCCTGCAGCATCACCCCTTCAAGAGCAATCCTGCCACCATACAACAACCGGTAGAGACGGTCACGGACCTTCCTGTCGCCCACATCCCACATCAGGGACTGTTTTTTGAGAGCATCCCGCATAGACGTAACCAGGTTTAAATACTCGTCTATACGTCCGGGACAGGCCGCCATCAGGGGGCCGAGAGCAAACATGTTCGACTCCATGCCGTCGAACAGCCAAGCAGTGGGCTCGAATTGTCCAGCCGCCAGAAGGGTAAGCTGTCGGCTCCCCTCTTGAAGGCGTTGCCCGATTTCTCCATTTACCCCGGAACATCCGGCGGACCGTGCACCCCGGAACCTCGTCTCCAGCATCTCCCACGCTTCGTTTTGATCCCAGGAAAAAGACGGCCTCCCTGCACCGCTTACCGGAGGGGCCTGGGCCGCAGGCATCGACAACATACCGTAAAGCACCACACCGGCAATCGCAACGATCAGAATCCTGTATCTCCACTTGTCCGACACGTCAGTTCTCCCTGGAGCTATTTCCTACGGAATCGGGACTCATCGCAGATCCCGCACCAACCGCTGGAATTCGGCAGATTCGGTCATGATCCTCCGGGCTGCATCGCGAAGTTTATCGACCTCATCGGGCTGCAAGGCAAAGGACGTGGGCAGACGTTTAAAGTAGGAACGTTCCGCTTCGTCTTTCAGGGCATCAAATTTGACTTCAACGACGTAGAACTGGATATCACCGCACGAGCCAGGCCCGGAAGAGATCTCCCCTGACCCGCACCGTCCCCGGCGTATCTCTTCAGCCCACCGCGGCATCATCTCCCGGAAAAGAGCCACCGTTTCTATGTTGTACCGTGAAATAGCGATGGATGAGTATGAATCGAGCATGGCGGCGAAAGGCGGGATAAACTCCTGCCGGTCCCATTTCGTATCAATTTCTGTCTCCGCGTTAACAATAATCACCACAAATTTGTGGACATCAGCCAGCCCGCCCGCCTGGAGCGCTTTCCAGGCATCCCCGAGGAGCGTAACCCGCTCGACAAGAACACGAAGCCCAAGATTGTCCGCAACCCCTCCGTCAACAAGGTGGAGATAGGGTTTTTCCTTGGCATCGAGGAAAGGAAGAATATTGTTGGCCAAATCGAAGGTTCGGTCGGGAAGCTTTCGTGCTTCCATGGCGTTTTTGAGAACATCGGGCATTTTGTAGCCACACGATCCCGCATAGTTTCTGAGCGAAATCGGGGTCAGGACTATAGGGACTGCCGACGACGCCGCGCAGGCCCGGGCAACAGAAAAGGAAGAAAGATCGGAACAGAGCAGATCAAAGGCATCCTGGGTGAAGCTCACCCGCGTTCCATGGACCATATCGGTGGCATTGATAAAGACCATGGTGCCCTTTCTTTTCATCATATCGCCAAACGTAGCGCCTTCGAAAACGTGTTTATCGTAGTAATCCGCAGCCAGATCACTTCTGTCAAAATATCCCGAAAAGAGTCTGCCCCAGTTATAGGGATTAAAAAACATGGCTGAAATGAGGTCACCCTGAATGTTCTTTTTCAGGAACTTCTCCTCAAAATCGGTGAATATCCGGTCACCGAAAAGACCATAATAGGCGGCGGTAAAACTGCCACCCGATACACCGCTAATGGCATCGACTTCATCGATGAGGCGGCTCCTTTTGCCGTCAACTGTTACCTCTGTTTTCTTTAACTCCTCCAGCACTCCGTAGGAAAAGGCCGCTGCCCGTGTCCCGCCACCGGAAAAGGTGAGGCCCACAAAAACGTTCACCTTTTTTTCAGAGTCACGCATATTCTTACCCCGGTACCCGTAGTCAGGGTCATATTTGCCCAAAGGGGCGTTAACGGGATAGTGGGCGCACCCGGTGGCTACGGCAACAAGGACGATCATCACCAGGAGAAACCTGAGCAAACGGTTCATTTCATTTCCTCTCTGTCCTTACTTATTAATTCTCGTAACCTTCGTCCCCTGAAGACCGAGCCCTGCCATCAGCCCCTTCTGGTCAAAGAAGAAGGCATAGATATCCGACCGGGCCGTGGTGGTAGAGAGACTGCCGGCGGCTCCCTTGTCGACGATGACGATACTCGGTCCTGTTCCCAGTTCCCAGCCGTCGCTCCGGTCGAGGTACCCGTATGCCGCGTCGGTCATGAAGAAGAGAACATAGCCGTACTTCTGAAGGCCGGCCTGGAGACCGTAGGAGAGCGACACAGTGTTGTAGTAGGCCATGCTTTTACCGTGCTGCAGAAGCACTCCCTCGCCGTACTGACCGCCCACAATGAAGCCGCCTTTGGTGATGGCAGGAAACACGAGGATGGCCCGGGCCTTCTCACCAAGTATTTTTGCTGAAGGCGTATCTTCATACAGTTTTTCCAACGCCTGCTTTGCGTTCCGGTTGATCTCTGCGGCAGATGCCGATTCAGCGGGGTTCGGGTTCACGAACAGACCGGCAACCAGTACGAACACACAGAAAAGTATCGTTGTATAAATGTGTTTCATTTTCGTCCTCTCTTATTTGGTATCGGTTTTGATCAATGGAATGGTCTCGGCAAGATCATTGACGAGGACCGCCTGGATCTTGTTTTCGATCTGGTAATAGCGGACGGTTTTGGCATCAGACAATGCCTTCCGGAACTTTGGCAGATAAGACTGGCGGAGTTTGAGCTGAAGGGTCTCAATCGTCATGTACTCATCGAGGAGCCTTTTGGCGGTAGCGTTGGTCATGGTCTCGTAGGACGCCGCATAGTCTTTGAGGAGCTTCAGTGTGCGGGTGCGGAGGAGAAAGAGTTCCGCCTGGTACTGGTCATAGACCGGCCAGAAGGCCTTTGCTTCCGCCTCGGTCAGTTGCATGTTCTCTGCAACAAGGAGTTTCTTGTCCGCTTTGATCTTCTCAATCACGAGTTGGCCCGTTGTGGCCGGTCTGTCCTGGGCCGAAGCATATCCTGCACAAAGAAACAGGAATACGGCTACGGTGGCGATCATGGTTACCTGTCCAATTTTTCCTTTCATTCTGATCCTCCTGAAGAAGTACTGTATTTATTGTCCATTATAATTTAAGAATTATACCACAGGGGTATCTACATACCACAGGGGTATCTACATACCACAGGGG
>CAYQXL010000036.1:0-2897 GCA_964421445.1 uncultured Pseudomonadota bacterium | reverse complement strand
ATACCACAGGGGTATCTACATACCACAGGGGTATCTACATACCACAGGGGCGTCCTTTCCGGGTCCAACCATGGGGGGTGCCACGCCGTCCGCTGGCGTCCTTCCGCTGAGCAGGGACACGGCGAAGTCTGTTCACGATCCATGGGGGGCTCCTCTTCAATCAAAAAGAACCTTGGGCAGAAGCAATGCAAGCTGGGCCCGTATGGTCCAATCCGGGCCGTTCTCCGGCTTTACGACGTTACTGTAGACGGCAAGGGAGCCGTTAAACGGCAGTTTACCGATCTTAAAAACCTTTCCTACGCCACCACCGAGGGGAACCGTCCACCGGTCGCTCGTGCGATCAGCCTTCCAGTCCGCAGTGATAATGGGCGAGACGGAAATGTACCATCCTTTGGGAAGATTGTAATTGATAAAGGGCTGAGCCATGAACTGGTTGACTTCAGGGCGGTTGGACTCACCTGCATAGGACCAGAGGTTGTTTGCCAATAACCCCACCACCCAGGGGCCTGTCATGAGAAGCCCCACCACCGTCGGTCCTGCGGCCCACTTCCCCTGACCGAGTTGATCCCCTGTGGCCGTGGGGAACTGAAAGGCCGGACCTATGCCCCAGATAAACGTGCCGGGCTTGGCAGGAGAGAGAAACAGGGAGAGTTGGACGTCTCCGAGGCCGAACTTCCTGTCGGGAATGGGCTGATCGGTGACAGGAATGATCGTTCTTGTAATAAGGTTCCAGTCCGTGCCGAGGCGTATGGGGATGACAGGCTGGATGTTTGTGACATTCTGAGTGTTGTTTCCCGGCCCGTACCGGAAATTTGTATTGTTCTGGATGGGAATGCTGATGAGATCGGCTACGGGATTCTGCGTCTCTTTGGCCAGTTCCGTCTCCCTGGCAGAGAGATCTGCCTTCGGATCGTCACCAGCCCTGGCGGCAGGGACGGCAAGCACGCACAAACATGCCACCACGAGGAGACAGGTTCTGAACATTTTAATCCTCCGACGGTTTATTCTCACTTCACTTCTTCAATCTCACCGGGGCGCCAGGTTTTGTTGAACCACGCCTCCAGTGGACCATAAAGGCGCAGGAGCGTGTTCCAGCCCTTGCCGGGAATCGTTTGCACCCAGTTGTTCTCCTTGCCCTTCGGGGGTTTCGGCCCGAAATAGATGTCCACCGAACTGTCCGCGTTGACCATCAATCCCTTGGTCTGGCTGCTCACCGCGGGCCACTGCTGGTCGGTCTGGAGCATGGAACGGGTCTGGTTGTCGTAGAGGATCACCGACCAGAAGTTATTGACCGGGATGTTGGGGGGCAGGTGCAGCCTGTAATTCTTGCCCCCGTCCAGCGGGTTACCTTTTGAGTCGACAAAGGCAGCCATATACTGCGACCCCTGTCCGACCGCCTTCGAATCCATGGCCGGTGTTACGCCGGTGGCGTAGAAAAAGAAGCCCGAGTATGCGTCCAGAACACGGGCGCCGTTCTCCTCGAACTTGTAGCCTCCCACAAATCCCACGCGCCATGCGCTTTTGGTGTCCGGATAGTAGTATCCCTTGGGTGTCCGCCAGCGGTACATGATGGCGCGCGCCGTTGCATCGCCCACCAGTGCCGCCTCGGCGAGGATCTTCTTCATCCGGGCATCAGGGTTGAATGGTTTGCCCTTCTGAATACCGATGGATGCCCAGAGACCCAGCGTCGTGGGGTCCACAGACTCTGTCGGCTCATCCTGGACCACCTGGTTGAGATATTCCCAGAACGGATAATCTGCAGGACCGACGGTATTGAAATCCCGCCCGGATACGTTGACGAAATTCAATTTTGGCGGATTGGCGGCCTGTGACAACGGGTAGATCTTCGTGAACTTCTTCACCCTGTCCACGCCGGGCTTCGGATCACCGTTTTCCAGGAAGGTGCGCCACGCTATCCAGTTGCTGTAGGTCGCCGACCGCACCACAAAGTAACCTTTCGGGACCTCGCCTTTATAGCCAGGGGGCAGGAGCAGATACTTGCCGCCCTCGCCTTTGTCAGGCCCCACCATGCCGATGTCGGTAACAAAGTGATACCACATGTCGTCGAGCAGACCGAGGACCTTTGGTGGAACCTCGACAACGAGCGGGCCGTTCCGCAGGTCGAGCCAGAACCAGGTGTAGGGCGTGTTGTTGTTCGGTGTCAGGAAGATCGACCGGGCGTTCATCATTGTCTCGAAGATTGGCACGGTGATATTCACCGGTCCCACTTCAAGAATCCCCTTTCGATTCGCTACCTGGCTCACTGGTGCAAGCCCGAGCAGATAGGCCTGTACCGCTCGCTGAAAGTCCAGGTTGTCGTAAAGCCTTTCGACCGTAGCATTGTCCGGAAAACCGTCAAAGAACTCCAGTGTGCCAAGGCGGGTCTCGACCTTGTCCGGCAAAGCGATGCCAGGCGGAACGGTTGTGGTCATCTTCATTGCGGGCGATGCCGTCCACCCCGGCACTGCAATGCTGACAAACATAATGGCCGAAATGACGACCACCGCTGCACGGAGAACAGCGTTCTTATTCACCATCTTTTTTCCTCCTTTACCCGGTGTTGAGATAAGCGTGCCAAGTGTTTCCAGTGAATGTGACCCGGCTCCGCCCATTACTTGCACAAGCTATTACTACGGGCTCGTCTCTACGGTATACCCTTTACTTCGCCATACCCTTTGCCACCATTTCCCTGAGAAGCGCTTCTCCAAATCTTTCTTCTATCTTCCACCCCTTTGCTTCAAGAGCTTTCCGGGCCGTTGGAGTCACAGCACCGGCAATCCAGAGTTCTTTTCCTTTCACATTCGGCATCTTCATAATGGCGGCAGAAACTGCCATCTCTTTTTGTGCAAATCTCTGTGTCCAACTGACATAGTCGACAGGGAATATACCGACAACTG
>CAYQXL010000035.1:19454-23295 GCA_964421445.1 uncultured Pseudomonadota bacterium | reverse complement strand
ACCGTCCGGAACTTTATGTGAAGGATCTCTCCCGGAGAGAGTGGTACAGGGGCATCAGCAGAAACTGGAAACCCTATATTTCCGACGCTACACTCAGGGTCGTCGCCGAAAAGGACGTGGCGATTCAGATAGCCGTACCGGTTCTTGACAACGGGGGCGAAGTCCTGGGCATTCTCGTCAACAATCAACGGACCGTCGAACTGGCGTCGATCATCAGACGGGTGCCGCTTGATGAAGGTTCATCGGTCTCCGTCGCCGACACCAAAGGACAGATGGTGTACAGCAGCCGGTACCCCTTTGACAAGACGATTGAACCCTACCCCTTCTATTCGGTCCTCGCGGGAAAGGACACAAAGAAAATCCATTCTGCCGCCGTTCGCGATTCAACAGCCGACGGGCAGAAACTATACGTCTCTTTCGCTCCCGTGGAGGGTCTGTCCTGGACCGTTTTTGTCGGCCGGGATGCCGGAACGATCATTCTGTCCGAGACATGGTACTACGTCCAGACAGGGGCCATCGCCCTGCTCCTCTTTCTCATCGCCACCTTTGCTCTCGTCTATCTGAAAAGGGGCATCATTACGCAGCAGCTCAAAGATCAGGTAAAGTCCCAGAAAGCCCTCGCCGAGAGCGAAGACCGTTTCCGGCTCGTCACAAAGGCGACAAACGATGTTGTCTGGGACTGGAACCTGCTGACCGATCGTATCTGGTGGGGAGAAGGTTTTCAGCGATTGTTCGGTTACGAGGAAGCAGCGGAACTCACCGCCCACTCCTGGTACGGCCGCATCCACCCCGACGAAAGGGAGAGCATCATTGCCGGCATCCACGACACCATTGACCGACGGGAGACGGCATGGTCCGCCGAATACCGGTTTCTCCGGGCCGATGGGTCGTACGTTCACATCCTTGACCGGGGATTCGTGATCCATGATGAAACAGGACAACCTATCCGCATGGTCGGCGCCATGATCGACATCACCGAGAGGAAAAAGAGAGAAGACGAGATCCGCACCCTCAATGCAGCATTGGAGGAGAGGGTCAGAATCCGGACGGCCGAACTGGAAGAAGCGAACAAAGAACTGGAGGCATTCTCCTATTCCGTTTCCCACGACCTCCGGGCACCGCTTCGGGCCATAGACGGGTACAGCCAGGTTCTATTGGAAGACTGGCAAGAAAGGATGGATGCCGACGGCAAACGCTACCTTACCCTCGTCCGAGAGGCAAGTCAGCGGATGGGTCAGCTTATCGACGATCTCCTGCGGCTCGCCCGTGTCTCCCGGGCCCAGTTGAAACGGGAGACAATCGACCTGAGCGCCCTGGCACAGACGGTAGTCACTCACCTGTCCCGTATGGACCGGGACCGCTCCGTCTCCCTTACCATAGTGCCGGACATGACAACCGACGGCGATCCCAGCCTCATGAGGATCGCCCTCGAAAACCTTTTCCAGAATAGCTACAAATTCACCAGGGATGTTCCCGTTCCCGAGATCACCTTCGGCATGACGCCGGACCAGCAGGGGGTTGTCTATTTCATCCGGGATAATGGTGTCGGGTTCGATATGGCCTATTCAGGCAAACTCTTCACCCCTTTCCAGAGGCTTCACGGAGTTGCCGAATTCGAGGGCACGGGCATCGGACTGGCCACAGTGGAACGGATCATCCGCAAACACGGCGGCTCAATCTGGGCGGAGAGCGAACCGGGCAAGGGGGCCACATTCTTCTTTACCTTCCCCAATACCCTGTCCGGAGCCTGACGGGGTTCATGCCCGAGCCGTTTTGGAAGACTCCCTCCGATCCGTCACAAACGCACCATATGCCTGTTCAGTCTTCTTTCCCATTGACAGAGAAATCTATCCTGTCATATATGCGCCACCGGGCTTCGTCATGGGCGACCTCTTCGGCGGAACGGTCAGGGTTTTCCTCCTTTACCGTTACAACGGGCATCGTGTTGACATTTGTCTAATGGAGCGCCATAGTTGAATTAATGTACCCAAATCAATGTAAAAAAGGGGCGGTTATGGTTCGAGCGTCAGCAGTGTTGATCATCGTGGTTATCGTTGCTTTGTTCACGACAGTGGGCAATGCACAGCCCATCGGTTCCAATCAGGTTGAAAAAGGATCGGAAGCGGTTTCATGGGAGATGTACAGACAACGGCAGATTGAGATGCAACTTGAGTTGCAGCAACAACAGCTTGAGATTCAACGACAACGTCTTGAGTTGCAGCAACAACAGCTTGAGATTCAACGACAACAATACCAGTGGGAGCTGGAAAAACAGAGGATCGAGCAGCAAAAGAAACAAATGGAGCAGGAGGAACGCTAATTCACAATCACATGGTCATATCAGCAAGGCATTGAGGCAATTCATCACGGCTATCGTGCTTTTTCATTGACTTGGGCCCCCGGGAACGATAGCATGTCACTATGAATGCTATCTGTCGGAGGTGTCCCATGAAACCAGCAGCAATCGTATTTTGCATTGTCATGCTCCTCGCCGTGGCCGTATCCCAGGGCCTGGCACAAGGCGTAATCGATCTGCCGCAGACAGGACAGACGATATGCTACCGTGGGGTCTCCCCGTACGACGAGATCGCCTGTGCCGGCACAGGCCAGGATGGCGATATCCAGGCCGGAGCTTCCTGGCCCGTACCCCGCTTCCTTTCCGGTACCGGTGACGAGGCCGATTGCAGCCAGGATACGCTGACCGGTCTCATGTGGCCGAAAAATGCCGACCTTCCCCTTCGCATGAGAAGCTGGGCCGATGCCGTCGATTTTGCCAACACCCTCTTTCTCTGCGGGTATTCGGACTGGCGCCTCCCCAACAGGAACGAACTGGAAAGCGTCTACAATGCCGGAGAAGCGGACAGTGCAGCGTGGCTGGCGGCACGGGGGTTTTCCAATGTCCGGTCAGGCTACTACTGGTCCTCCACCACCCTTCCCTTCAGTACGAACAGCGCATGGATCATGGAGATGGCCGGCGGGTATGTTACGGCCGGGGCAAAAACGGGTGGCGCCTACGTATGGCCGGTCCGGGGCGGCAGCGCATTCGGCAACCTGATCCTCTCCGTGTCGAAGACCGGGACAGGTACGGGGACGGTGACAAGCGTTCCGGCGGGTATCGCCTGCGGTACTGGCTGCAGCGCATTTTTCAGCAGGGGAACAACGGTCACTCTCACAGCCACACCTGATACATATTCGACATTTACCGGCTGGTCCGGGGGATGTACCGGAACGGGAACATGCACCGTCGTCATGAACACCAACATTTCGGTCACCGCCAATTTCGCTCCTGCCTGCACCTACGTAATTACTCCGGCAACCAAGGTCTTTCCGGCAAAGTGGGGACTTACGGCCAACCTCTCGGTCGTGGGAAGTGGTCAGGCACGATGCCCTGCACCGGTTGTCGAGGTTCTTCAGGGAAAAGACTGGATCACCGCAACCCGCCAGACCTGGAGTCAGTATTCGTGGAGTATCAACAAGGGTACGGTACGGATCACCGCAACGCCCAATACAACAGGCGTCAGCCGGAATGCTGCCGTTGCCATCGGCGATAAGGTCTGGACAGCAACACAGTCCAAGTAAGATATGCGACGACCTCCCCCTCGCGAGAAGACGGGGGGGAGGTCGCTCAGTACCTCCGGTCCCCATCACGGCAGGGGACCTTTTTCCACCATCTTCCCGGTCCCCCGGAAGGGGTACTGTTCTTCTGTTTCCGGCTTTCCGTCCCGGTGATCACTTGACAAAAAAGGTATCTGTGATACCATCCCTTCACCAGGTAAAAATGTGTCGCCTTTTTCCCTGCGAGGATCATGCCAATGAAAAAACCGGGGACAGCCCCCCCTTC
>CAYQXL010000035.1:3671-19354 GCA_964421445.1 uncultured Pseudomonadota bacterium | reverse complement strand
GGCGACTTCCGTGTCTCCTATATGAAGGCAAAAGAATCCCTCATTCCTGTGGACTACGAAGCACAGGTCGTGACGCCCGCCGGCCGCAGGACATGGCAGGCAGGGCGGATCATCCCCATCGTCAGGGACAGTCTCTTTGACGGAATGATCACGACAGTGAAAGATATAACGGCAGCCAAACTGTCCGAGGAGAACCGGCAGGCCCTGGCGGCTATCGTCGATGTTTCGCCTGCCTCCATAACCGTCCATGACCTGAAAGGCAATTTTCTCTACGCCAATGACAAGACGATCGCCCTTCACGGGTATGACCGGCAGGAGTTCATGTCATTGAACCTCGCCACCCTCGATACCCCTGAAAGCCGGCGCCGCATTTCGGCACGATTGAAGCAAGCCGCCGAACGGGGATGGGCATCCTTCGAAGTCAGCCATTACCGCAAAGATGGAACAACGATCCCTCTCTGGGTCGATGCCCGGCGGATCACATGGAAAGGGACAACGGCGATCCTCAGCATCGCCACCGACATAACGGAACGAAAGATCCTCGAGGGGAAACTTCAGAACCTCGCATATTACGACATCCTGACAAAACTGCCGAACCGGTCCCTCTTCTTCGACCGCCTCGTCCAGTCCCTCGCCCGCGCCAGACGGGATCGTACGATGGTCGCCGTCATCTACATCGATCTCGACGGATTCAAGGAGGTGAACGATACTGCCGGTCATGAAGCAGGTGACACACTCCTTCAGACAGTGGCCAGGCAGATCAGATCCGGTGTCCGCGAATCGGATACAGTTGCCCGGATCGGAGGGGATGAGTTTGTCGTCATCCTTCCCGAACTGAAATCGATCGAGAAACTTCCTGACACGGTGGGCAAACTCCTCGCCAGGATCAACAAACCCCTCAGGATTAAAGGATACATCTGTCAGATCGGTGCGAGCGCCGGAACAGCAGTCTTTCCCCGTGACGGGTACGATCCCGAATCTTTACTTCGTCATGCAGACGGACGGATGTACGACATGAAACACTCCATAACCCGCCCCCCTCCGGCTATATCTCCCCTCGCTGTGGTCGTTCGAAAAGAGACTGACAGAGCATAGCCCTCTTCTCTTTCTGTCTTTCCCCGTTTTATCACAGGAGCGAGCGACCAGGGTACATCTGTCTCTCCCGGGCTATCATTCACAACCGGAAGCAGGGGGGAGGTGGATTGGCGGAAGGCTGAGAGCAGGGAGTGAAAAGGGTCCTGAGGTGCCTTGTTCGTCTCACCGGAGAGTGGCGAGATACGTGCCGAGCTTTCCGTAGAGCCGTTGGCCCGACTGAGACCGGCGAATGAAATCCCAGGGGAAGATCTCGTCTTCCGGTCGCTCCCGCAAAACATAGAAATTCGGATTGACGGGATAGTCGCGGAGAAGCTTCTGGACTGTCTCGCCTGCGGAAAGCCTGACGATCATCTCTGCCGTCCGTCTGTCACCGCGGGCCAGAATCCCCTGGATGAAGCTGAATTTGACCGACTCGTTCGTGAAATATGTGTTATCCACCGGGGACAGGGCCTTTTTGAGCCACGTTATCTTCGCCGTGAGTGTCGCCATATCGTCCATGGGGAGCCACTGAAACGGTGTCGCTGCCTTCGGGACAAAGGGACTCACGTGGACCGTTATGCTCCCTACGGCCCCCTTCGGGGCGCCACTCTTCACCATCCTGTGGTGTATCCTCCTGGTCAGATCAACAATGGCCTCCACATCAGCCATTGTCTCGCCAGGAAGACCGATCATGAAATAGACCTTCAGGTTAAAGGGCTTGATGGCAAGAATGGCATCGATCTTCCCGAGAAGGGCATCGTCGGTAAGTGCCTTTCCGAGAAAAGCCCTCATCCGTTCCGTTCCCGCTTCGACACCGAAGGTGAGCGTCTTGATGTCGGGAGCGATCATACCAAGAACCTCGATGGGAACCTCGTCGATCCTGAGAGAGGGGAGGTGAACCCTCTTCCCTTTCCTGTGGAAGTCGGCAATGATCTCGGCAAGACGGGGGTGGAAGGAGACGCCTCCACCGAGAATACCGATGTGATCCGCATCCGTCTCGATCTCCTGAAGGGGGTCGTATCGGAGAGGATAGGTGGTGCCCATGAGACAGAAGGGACAGACGGACGGACACCCCCGGGTCCCCTCAACGAGAAGCATGTCGGCAAATTCCGTCTTCGACGAGAGAATCGACGAGACACCGAGATCTTTTCCCCGGTGCCATTTGATCGTGACCGAATAGTCTGGAGGGACAAAGGCATTGATTCGTCCATCCTCCCCGTATCTGACGTCGAGATGGCGGGGATTATAGACCCATTCGAACCCGCTGAGCGCTTCGACAAGACCCTCCCTGCCGCCCCCTTCTTCCCTCGCCTCAAGGAAACGGCTCATAAAGGGAGGAATCACGGCCTCGATATCGCCCATGATAAAGAGGTCGAAAAGGCCGGCCAGCGGTTCGGGATTCGCCATGACACAGATACCGCCGGCTACGATCAGGGGATCACCGGACCGCCTGCTGCGGGCAGGGAGGGGAATACCTGATTCTTCAAGGATGCGGGGAATATTGGGGTAATCGAGTTCAAAGGAGAGGGGAAAGAAGAGGATCTCGAAATCTCCGAGAGGGCGGCCCGTCTCGAGGCTCCGGAGCGGTTCGTGGGGTTCGAAGAAGGATCGCTCGCAGACGAACTCGTCGCTGTCGTTGAGCCTGTCATAGAGCATGTGGGTCGCGAGGCTCGACATGCCGATATAGTAACTGTTCGGATAGACGACACAGACCGGGATTCTTCCCCGCCAGGCGCGGACGACCGGCCCCTGCTCGAACGACAGAAGGTCCTTTCCCGCCGGCCCTTTCTTTCCTCTTTTTTCTGTCATCGCCGCCCTATAAAAAAGGTTGGAATGAGGGGGTGAGCCTCATTCCAACCTGCCTTGGGCCCGATGGTCAGCAGCCTGGACCTGCCGGTCTCAGAATCGCCCCATCAGTCGGCCTGCTTCCTCAGGAATGTGGGAATATCATACCGCTCATCGTCGATGTCGATGATCTCACTCCTCGATCTCGACTCTTTGTAATCAATCTTCACCTTGTTCCGGATAAAGGGGGGGACATCTTCACCGGAAAAAAGGGTCGTCCTTTCGATGGATTCTACCCTGTCGACAGGCTTTTTGACGGCCTCTTCGAACCCTGTTGCAATGACTGTGATCCGCATCGCATCCTGCATGGAATCATTAAAGACGAGACCCCAGATGACCTTGGCATCCTCGTGGGCCTGTTCCTGGATAAGGCCTGACGCCTCGTTCACCTCGTGGAGTGTCATATCAGCATTACCGGTCACGTTGATGAGAACCCCTCTGGCACCATGGATCGAAATATCCTCGAGCAAAGGGCTCGATATGGCTTTCTGGGCCGCATCGCGGGCCCTGTTCTCGCCCGATGCCTGGCCTATACCCATGATCGCCATGCCCCTCGCCGCCATGATTGTCTTCACGTCAGCGAAGTCGACAACAACATGACCTGATCCGACAATCAGGTCGGAGATGCTTCTCACCGCGTTGAGAAGAACCTCGTCGGCCTTCAGAAACGCCTCCATGACGGTCATGTGCTTCCCGCCTATGGACAAAAGGCGCTGGTTCGGAATGGTGATGAGCGAGTCGACCTGGGACTTCAACTGGGAAACACCGTTTTCCGCCTGGAGCATCCGGTCCTTCGCCTCGAAGGCAAAGGGTTTCGTCACGATTGCAACAGTCAGTGCACCGAGTTCCTTTGCGATGGCCGCGATCACGGGCGATGCACCGGTCCCTGTCCCACCGCCGAGACCGCAGGTTATGAAGACCATGTCCGATCCCCGCAGGTGTTCGCTCAGCCTGTCGATATCTTCCATCGCAGCCTTTTTCCCCACTTCAGGTTCTGCTCCGGCACCCAGACCCCGTGTCAGCTTTGAACCGATCTGGATCTTTACCGGCGCCTTGCACATACTGAGCGACTTGACATCCGTATTGACGCCGATGAATTCGACACCCTGGATGCCGGCCTCAACCATATTGTTCAAAGCATTGCAGCCGCCCCCTCCCACACCGATGACTTTGAGCTTTGCCAGAAAATCGTTGTTTTCATCCATGTAGAACATATTGCTCACCCCGCACCTCCTCAGAATATTTCTTTAAACCATTTGGTTATCTTTTCCACAATCGAACCGTGATTGAACAATTTTACCAGGCTCTCGCCCTTCGGGTACCGTCTTTTCCGTGTCTTCGCATTCTTGTATCCATACAATGCGAGACCGACGCCCGTTGCATACAGAGGATTGTCGACCACATCCTTGAGACCGCTGATTCCCGTCGGATACCCTCTCCTGGTCGGAAGATTAAAGATCCCCTCGGCAAGCTCCGTAATGCCTTCAAGGTTGGCACAGCCGCCGGTGAGAACGACCCCTGAGGCGAGAAGCTTTTCATACCCCGACTTCTTGATCTCCTCATAGATGAGGGTGCAGATCTCCTCGGCCCTTGGCTCGATGATATCGGCAAGGGTCTTCCTCATGAGTGTCCGCGGCTTTCTCCCGCCGACGCTGGGAACATCGATCGTCTCATTGGCATTGACCATGTTCGAATAGGCCGAGCCGTATTTCTTCTTTATCTTCTCCGCCTCTTCGAGGGGTGTGCGCAAACCGATGGCAATGTCGTTGGTGATATTGTTTCCGCCGAGCGAGAGAATCGATGTATATTTGATGCTCCCTCCGGAAAAGACGGCGATATCCCCTGTGCCTCCACCGATATCGACAAGGGCGACGCCGATCTCCTTCTCCTCCGCTGTGAGAACAGCCTCAGACGACGCAAGCTGGTTCAGGATCAGTTCATCGACGACAAGACCTGCGAGCTTGCAGCACTTGATGATATTCTGTTCCGATGAAATGCTGCCGGTGACAATGTGGACCTTCACCTCGAGCCTCACACCGGCGATACCAACAGGGTCTCTGATGCCGTCCTGATCGTCGACGATGAATTCCTGGGGAATGACGTGGATGATCTCCCTGTCTGCCGAAATCCGGACAGCCTTTGCAGCATCAATGGCCCGGGCTACGTCGTCGGCCTTCACCTCTTTGTCTTTTATTGCAACGACTCCGTTGCTGCTGAAGCTCTTTATGTGGGCACCGGCGATACCGGCAATACACCCTTCGATCTTCACTCCTGCCATCAGTTCCGCTTCTTCGACAGCTTTCCTGATCGAATTGACCGTGCTGTCCATGTTGACCACAACACCTTTCCGAAGTCCGGTAGACGGATGGGATCCGATCCCGATGATGCTCACCTTGCCTTCTTCTATGCGGGCCACGACAATACAGATCTTTGTAGTACCAACATCGAGTCCGACAATTATCTCGTCATCCCGTACCATATCTAACCCTTCCTTTCCTGGATTATGGCTCCCTTCTCGAACCGCGCATCGATGCAGCGGATCAGGAGCCCTCGTTTTTTCGCGTCGTTAAGGATGGCGAGAGCCCGTTTCAGTCTCTGCTGGTAATCCTCTTTGCCGAGTATGATCTCCACACCGTCGCCTTCGCCGAAGAGGGTAAAACCACCATCGTGACAGGCAACTTCGGAAACATACTCCTTTTTGACCGTTCCCTCTTTCGTCCATTTCGAGACTTCGCTGAAAGCCCGTTTGACCTCTTCCTGCCTCAGGGCATTGATGACAAAGAGACCCTGTTCGTCACCGCGGACCATCTTCCTGTAGGGAACACCTTCTTCATCAACCACCTGGACATCGCCTTCGCCGTTCACCCAGAGGGCCGACGGCTTCTTTTCCCTCACGTCGATGACAATGGCAAAAGGAAAGACCCTCTTCACCCTGACTTCCCTCACATAGGGATGACCGGTGAGGGCATCGCTGATCTTCTGCACGTCAACGCGAAACATGTTCTCTCTGAGCAATGGTGTTGCCCTGGTCATGACATCCTGGTCGGTGAGCTGTTTTGTTCCCGTAATCTTTACGTTGTCTATGGCGAAGAACGATTCGCTCTTTACCGCAACGTAGGCGACCATCAGAATGGAAAGAAGGCCGACGGGAATCAGGAAGAGACCGGTGAGAACCTTTTTCATCCTTTCAGTCCTGCTCCTGTGAGAATCTCTTCAACGAGTGTCGTGAACGTTCCTCCCTGATGCGCCCAGGCTTTGGGCACGAGGGATGTTTCCGTCATTCCCGGTGAAGTGTTGATATCGATAACATACGGGATTCCCCTGTCGATGAGCATATCCGTTCGCACGCACCCGCTCAGATCGAAGGCATCGTAAACATCGGCCGCGATGGCCGCCGCCTTGTGGGCTGTGGCGGCGCTGATCCTCGCAGGGACGATGTATTCGGTCATTCCTTTTGTATATTTCGCCTCGTAGTCGTAAAATCCCGATGACGGCTTCACCTCGACGACAGGGAGGACCATGCCGTTCACCATGCCGACGGTGATCTCCCGCCCCTTTATGAACTTCTCCACAACAACGGTCTTGTCGTACCGGAAGGCCGTTTCCAGGGCCCTTTTGATCTCTTTTTCCTCTCTTACCACAGATATGCCGATCGTTGATCCTTCCCGGGCAGGTTTGGCAACAAAGGGGAGAGGAAACGGGCACGGTTCTCCTTTCCTCACGACAGCGTACGGCGGGGTGGGAATATGGCGTCCCCGGAGGATATACTTCATGACCGCCTTATCGAGGGCGGCGGCCGATCCGAGAACACCCGGTCCCGTATAGGGGATCTTCATCATTTCAAGGACACCCTGAATGATCCCGTCTTCCCCCCACCGGCCGTGGAGGGCAACAAAGGCGACCTGGGCACGGGAAAGCTCCAGTTCCCTGCCGATATCGTTATTGACGTCGATACCGACAGCATCATATCCGCCGTTCGTCAGGGCACCGAGAACGGCGGCACCGCTTCTGAGGGAAACATCCCGCTCCGATGATATGCCACCCATAAGGACGGCGATTCTTCTCTCTTTCAGTTCTGCCTTAGTCATCAAACCCCCAGAATTCGACCTCCTCTTCCAGTGAAACACCTGTCTTCTCAAAGACCCCTTTTTTGACAAGATCGACGAGGCGCCTGATATCCTCCGCCTTCGCCGACCCGAGATTGATCACGAAGTTTGCGTGCTTCTCGGAGACAGAGGCGTTGCCAAGGCGAAAACCCCTGAATCCGGCGGCATCGATGAACTTCCATGCAGGTTCTCCGTTTACCCCCTTAAAGACCGAACCGGCGGAAGGATAGTCCATGGGATGGCGTTTTCTCCGCTCCTGGTACACATGGTCCATTTCCATCTCTATCGACTGCCGGTCACCGTTTTGGAGGCTGAAGACCGCACCGACGACACAGTCGGACGACGATAGAGGTGACGACCGGTACCCAAAGGAGAGATCCTTTCCTTCGATCGTGTCGGACCGCCCGTCGCCACGGAGCACCTGAAGCCCGACAAGAGAGGAAGAGATGGAGACACCGAAGCTTCCGGCGTTCATCTTCACTGCGCCACCAACCGTTCCCGGAATCCAGTAGAGCTTCTCCAGACCGGCAAGACCGCGGCGGGCCGTATCGGCAATGAGCGATTTGAGCGAGACACCGCCGCCGGCATCGACAGTCGCTCCCTCCCGATTCTTCGTGTACCGTGTCCAGCCCATCTTTGTCGTCCGGATAACAGCACAGGTGAGCCCTCTGTCATGGACAATGACATTCGTTCCATTCCCGAGGAAACGACAGGCCATGCCTTCCGCTTTGAGCAACGACAGGGCAGCGGCGAGGTCGGCCTCGTCACGGGGATAGACCATGTAACGGACAGGGCCGCCGACCTTCATCGATGTATACCGTTTCATGGAGACGTTCCCGAGGACCGTCCCTTTTATGCCTCTCCACTCCATGCAGCTTTCAGCCTCTCTCCTATCCGATAGATATCGCCTGCTCCGAGGGTGATGACAACATCTCCCGCCTTTGCCGTCTCAATGACCCGTTCAGCAGCATCCTCTTTCGTCCCTGCATAGATGACGTGTTTGTGACCGCTTTCCCTGATCCTTTCGGCGAGGAATTCTCCTGTCACGCCGGGAATCTTTTCTTCCGATGCACCATAGATCTCTGTAATAATCAGTATGTCCGCCTCATTGAACGAGGTGACAAACTCGTCCATGAGCGCCCTTGTCCGTGTATACCGGTGGGGTTGGAAGACAACAATGACCCGTCCCCCGTCGACCTGACGGAGAGCGGAGAGGGTTGCCCTTATCTCCGTTGGATGGTGGCCGTAGTCGTCGAGCAGTTTGATCTCGCCGTTCCACTTGACCTCCAGCCGGCGGTGAATCCCTGAAAAACCCTCCAGTGCCTCCTGAACGGTGGCAAAGGGAATGTCGAGTTCTATGGCAACACCGCAGGCGGCGAGGGCGTTGACCACATTATGGATACCGGGGAGGGAGAGGCGCACGGTGCCAAGCTTCTCGTCTTTGTACATGACCGTAAACGTCGACACGAATCCGTCGAAAGAGACATTTTCCGCCCTTAGATCGGCCTGCTTCGAGAGGCCGTAGGTCATGTACTTTCTCTTCAACTGGGGGATCAGACTCTGAAGGTTGGGATTGTCGATGCAGAGGATCACAAGACCATAGAAGGGCACCTTGTTGAGAAAGGCAAGGAAGGCGGCCTTTATGTCTTCCATCCCGTGATAGAAGTCGAGATGTTCGAGATCGATATTCGTTACAACGGCAAGGGTCGGATAGAGGAGGAGAAATGTTCCGTCGCTCTCATCGGCTTCAGCGACGAGATACTTGCTTCCCCCAAGCTTTGCGTTGCTCCCGAGGCTGTTCAGCCTCCCGCCGATCACACAGGTTGGGTCGAGGCCGGCATGTCCCATGACCGATGACACGATCGATGTTGTCGTCGTCTTCCCGTGTGCACCGGCAACAGCGATACTGTATTTCATCCGCATCAGTTCGGCGAGCATCTCAGCCCGCTGAATAACGGGGATGAACGACTCCTTCGCTCTTTTCACCTCCGGGTTGTCGGGCCGTATGGCCGACGAGACGACAACAACATCAACGTTCTCGACGTTCTCTCCCTTGTGTTCGTAGAAGATCACCGCTCCGAGCGCTTCGAGCCTGTCCGTGATATCCGTCCGCCTCGCATCCGACCCGGAGACGGTAAAATTGAGGTTGAGCAAGACCTCGGCAATTCCGCTCATCCCGATGCCGCCGATACCTACAAAGTGTATTCTGTCAATATTATGAAATACCATCATGTATACCCTTAATGATTCGTTCCCCTGCGTCGGCGATATAGAGAGTCCCTATCCTCTCCCCCATCTCCCTGAGCAAAGACCGGTCTTTCATGACCGATGCAATGACGCCGTAGAGCCTGTCCGCCGTCGCCTCTGCGTTGCCTACGAGATAACCGCCTCCGATGGTTTCGATGTAGGAGGCGTTTTTCCACTGATGCTGGCCTGCCGAGTAGGGATAGGGGATCAGGATGGCCGCCTTTCTGAAAAACGCAAGTTCGAAAATTGTCGTCGCTCCTGCCCTGCAGATCACTAAATCAGACATAGTATAATACTTTTCCATACTGTCGGTGAACGAAAATACTTCATGGCGGACCTTTGTTTTTCCGTACGCTTTCTTCACCGTATCGTAGTCTTCGGAACCGGTCTGGTGATAGAGAATAACCTCTTCCCGGGGTTCAAGGAGAGGCAGAAGATTGATGACCGCTTCATTGATACTCCTCGCTCCCCGGCTCCCACCGAATACGAAGATACTGAAGGCCCCTTTCTCCTGTCTTGCCGTCTGTGACGCCAGCGACGTCCTCACAGGATTGCCCGTATGGACAATCTTCGACCCCTTCAGGTACTTTCCTGAATCGGCGAAACTGACGAATGTGGCTCTGGCAAAACGGCACAGAAGCTTGTTGGCCAAGCCCGGGTCCACGTTCTGTTCGTGGAGAAAGCAGGGAATCCGTGAGAGAACACCGGCCAGAATGACCGGAACGGATGTGAAACCGCCCATTCCGAGAATAGCCGACGGTCTTTCCGCTTTCAGGAGCTTTCGCGCAGCGGAGATTCCCTTCATGAGTCTCGCAAGGGTGAGAACCTTGTAGAGGGGATTTCTCCCGATGAACTGGTGGGCCTCAATACGAAGAAGCCTGAATCCCGCCTCCGGGATAACCCTGTTTTCAAGACCACGGGCAGTTCCGATGAACAGGGCTTCGCTCTTTCCGTCCATACGGCCGAGGGCCTCTGCCACTGCAAGCCCCGGAAATACGTGACCGCCCGTTCCTCCTGCCGCGATGAGAAGCTTCATGCCCTCCCCCCCGCTTCAGACTTGAGCGTCACCCCGAGAAGGGGGATGGAAAGTATAACCACTGTCACCGGTGTCGTCGCAAGACCGGCAGAAAACTTAAAGCCCACCACGAGGAGAACATCGAGGGCAATACAGAGAAAACCGAAGAAGCTTATCAGTTTCATCGGCGTCGACTCTTTCACCATCGATATGAAACTCAGAACGAGAAAGAGCAAGGTCATCGCGAGGACAAGATACCGTTGCTCTTCATTGAAGAAAGCGGTACCGCCAACAAACATCTCTTTTTTGGCAAAAACGATCGCTGCCAGGCCAAAAAGGGCGGCGATCGGGAGCAGTCTTACCCTGTTCAGAATAAAGAGAAAAAGCAGGACAGCGAGAGAGACAGGAAGGGCAAGCTGGATTCTTCCGGCCATGGAGAGATTGAGAAAAACGGACAAGAGGAGGGCTGCCATGGCAACTGCCTCTTTGACAAATCCTTTCGTCTGGGTTTCGAGGGCGGCAAGGTAGAGGGCAAGGGCGTAAAATGAGACGAATATGAGAGCCGGATCGAGATGCCAGGCCGTGATGAACCGGGGATAGAAAAAGAAGAGGACCGACAGGGCAAGTGAGAGGCCAATCAAGGGATACCGTGCGTTCAGAATGAACCTTGAAGGCACCTGACAGACGGCGTAGATCCCTGCTATCCCCACAGAGAGGAGGAGGGTCCTGACGATACTGAAATCCCGGAGGAAGGCGTAGAGAAAGATGGCGGACAAAACGAGAAAGACGATTCTCTTCATAGCTTCCCCACGATCTCCTTGAATTGATTCCCCCGGTCCTTATAGTCGCGGAACATATCGAAACTGCTGCACATAGGAGAGAAGAGAACGACATCGCCGTCGGCAGCCCGGGAAAATGCCCGCTCCACGGCGCCTTCGAGACTCTCCTCATGAGAAACGGGGTAGAGATCACCGATCTCCCGGGCAATTCTCTCCCGTGCCTCTCCAATGAGGACAAGGGACCGTATCTTTCCTTCGAAATGGCGGATGGCGTCATAGCTGCCGCCTTTGTCCTTACCGCCGGCAATGAGAACCACGGTGCCGTCGACACTTTCGAGAGCCCGACGTGTCGCATCGACGTTCGTTGCCTTCGAGTCGTTGAGAAAGGTCACGCCCTTCACCGTCCGGACAAACTCGACCCTGTGGGCAAGGCCTCTGAATCCCGCAAGAACGGTCTCGATCGTCTCCTGAGGAATGGCGGCGGAGTGAGCGGCAATGAGGGCTGCGAGGATATTTTCCGTGTTGTGGATCCCGTAGAGGGGAGAGAGGCGGCGGTCATAGACCCACTCTTGCCCCATCATCCTGACATAGATCTTCCCGTCCCGGTAAAATGCCCCCTCCTTTACATCACTGCGGACGGAAAAGAGGAGTTTCCGCCCTGCGAGAGGCCGGGGGTTCTCGATCGTATCGTTGAGAAGGGCATAATCATCAGATCCCTGGTTTTCAAAGATACGCCACTTTGCATCGATGTACTCATCGTAGGACCGGTACCTGTCGAGATGGTCTTCGGTAATATTGAGAAGCATGGCCAGCCAGGGGCGGAACGTCCTGATTGTTTCAAGCTGAAAACTGCTTATCTCAACGATGAGGTACGGTGACAGGGCACCGTCTGTGACATAGCGGATGAGGGGATTGCCGATATTCCCGCCGACAAAGACATTCCCGAAGGCCCGGGAGAAGATCTCGCCGGTCAGGGCCGTTGTCGTCGTTTTACCGTTCGTTCCGGTCACCGCAACGATAGGCTGGCTGATCAGGGAAGCAGCCAGTTCGATCTCTCCGATGACCGGGATACCTCTTTCCCGTGCCTCTCTGAGCAAAGTCATCTCCGTATCGACACCGGGGCTGATCACAATCAGATCGGCGGCAAGAAAGTCTTCCCGCCTGTGGCCGCCGAAAGATCCCCTGTACGACTGTGCGTTGAGACGGGCAAGGGCCTGCTCCACGTCCTTTTCACTCTTCTGGTCCGTAAGAACAGGGATCCTTCCGAGGGTCATGAGATATTCGGCAACGGCTATGCCCGATGCACCGAGACCGACTACGAGAATGTTCTGCGGTACTTCCATATCACCTCAGTTTCAGCGTGCTGATGGCAATGAGACCAAGGATCACCGAAATGATCCAGAACCTGACAACGATCTTCTCTTCGTTCCATCCCTTCAGTTCGTAGTGGTGGTGGATCGGGGCCATACGGAAGACCCTCTTTCCTCTCCACTTGAACGAGAGAACCTGGACAATGACCGAGAGGGTTTCAATGACAAAGATACCGCCGACAATGATGAGGAGGAACTCCTGTTTGATGATGACAGCGATGGTAGCCAGGGAGGCTCCCAGGGAGAGGGATCCTGTGTCTCCCATGAAGAGTTCTGCAGGATAGGCGTTATACCAGAGGAAACCGATGCCGGCGCCGAGCATGGCGCCGCAGAGAATCGTCAGTTCGCCGGCCCCTTTCACATTGAATATCTGCAGATACTGGGCAAACTTGACGTTCCCCACGAGATAGGCAAAGAGGAGGAATGTCGATGAAACGGTCAGCACAGGACCGATGGCCAGACCGTCCAGGCCGTCGGTGAGGTTGACACCGTTCGACGTCCCAACGATCATGAAGGCACAGAAGGCGATATAGAAGATACCGAGATTGGGTGTGATGTTTTTGAAAAACGGTATGGTCAGCTCAGAATTAAAGTCGGGCCGTGTATAGATGAGGATACTGATGATGAGCGCAAAGAAGGCCTGGAGGAGAAACTTGGTTCTCGCCGAAATGCCCTTGCCTTTCGTGTTTTTCAGCTTCCTCACGTCATCCATAAAACCGATTGCCCCGAAAGAGACAAGAGCCAGCGTCACGATCCAGATGTAGGCATTTCTCAGGTCCGCCCAGACAAGGGTCGGCACGATTGTCGCCACAAGGATGATAAAACCGCCCATCGTCGGCGTCCCGCGCTTTTCATCGTGTCTGTCAGGGACGTCTTCCCGCTTCTCCGTCCTGATCTTCCATTCGTGAAATTTCCGGATCATGAGGGGCGTGAGGACAAAACTGATGATGAGAGCGGACAGAATCGCCAGGACCGTACGAAACGTGATGTACCGGAAGACGTTGAAAGCCGATAGGGTTGCAGAGAGAGGGTAAAGGAGATGATAGAGCATTTAGAGCATAGCCTCCACGATGTCTTCCATTTTTCCCGCCCTCGACGCCTTCACCAGGATCGCATCGCCCGGGGAGACGGTCTTTTTGAGATGACTGACGAGCCCTTTCTTGTCGGCGAAAAACCGGATCCGGACATCCTTCGCCTCGTTGAGCGCCTCCGCCACATATTCGCCACAGAGGAGAATCTCGTCGATCGTGCTTTGTTTAAGCCACGTCCCCAGTTCTCTGTGGTAAAAGAGGGTCTTGTCGCCCAGTTCGCGCATGTCACCGATGACGGCTATCTTTCTCCCTTTTACCGGAAGCCGGGAGAAGGCGTTGATGGCCATCTCCATAGAGGCCGGATTGGCATTGTATGCGTCGTCGATGATGACGTACCCTTTCGATGATGTCAGAGGACGGAAACGCATGGAAAACGATTGGAACCGTTCGATACTCCGGCGGATCGACGGCGCCGGGATACCGAGTGTCGCCGCTATCGATGCTGCGGCGAGAATATTATAGAGATTGTGGATTCCGAGGAGCGGCGTTTTCGCTCTCACCGTGCCATTGGGAAGGGCGAGGGAGAGTTCATATCCCTCCCATCCCAGTTCATTCACAACAGAGAGTCTGAAATCGGCTTCCTCCCGTATTCCGTACCGGAGAACCTTCCGGTCCGGATCACCGGTCACGGCGGGACCAAGAGCCGGGTCGTCGGCATTGACGATGATCGTTCCCCCTGTCATGGTGAACCGGAAAAGATCGAGCTTCTCGTCGAGAACGCCTTCGACATCACCGAGACCTTCGAGGTGGGAAGGATTGACATTGGTAATGAGGGCAATATGGGGCCGGATCAGTTCGGTGAGCATCCTGATCTCACCGGGACTGTTCGTACCTACCTCAAGAATATAACACTCCTTCGTCGTTTCGAAGGCGATAATACTCTTCGACACGCCGATGATATTGTTGAAATTCTTCTCGTTGTACGCACAGGTCACATCGTCTTTCACCATGTCGGCAAGAATTTCTTTCGTTGTTGTCTTTCCGTTGCTCCCTGTGATGCCGACAACGGTCCCTGTAAAGAGGTTGCGGCGGAATGCCGCAAGCCTTGTCAGCGCCTTGAGCGAATCGTCGACAAGAATGACCGTCCCTTTCAGACCGGTGCAGAATTCTGCTTTCGACGCTTCGCAGAGACACCCTCCTGCCGACCGTTTCATGGCATCACCGAGAAACCGGTGACCTTCGAAGTTCGGCCCGTGCAGCGGAATAAAGAGTTCTTTCGCCTCCACTGTCCTCGAGTCGGTTGAGATGGCCGGAAACGATCGTTCCCCGATCTGCACCGGCCTTCCACCCGTTGCCTTCACAATATCATCCAGTGACCACACCAAGAGCCTCCCTGATCACTTCCTTGTCGCTGAAATGGAACACCGTCTCTCCGACGACCTGATAATCCTCGTGCCCCTTGCCTGCTACGAGAAGAATGTCTCCCTCTTTCGCCATTCCCACGGCCCGGAAGATCGCTTCTCTTCTGTCTGCAATGACCTCGAACACTTCACCTTCCATCCCGGCCGTTATCTCATCAATAATAGACAACGGATCTTCGCTTCTCGGATTGTCCGATGTCACGATCGGGATATCGGCATGTTTCGCAGCCAGCCTGCCCATAATGGGCCGCTTCTCCCTGTCCCTGTCACCTCCGCACCCGAAAACAACGATGAGCCGTCCCCTCTTCAGGTCTCCCAGTATCGTCAGAACCCTTTCAAGGGCATCAGGTGTGTGGGCATAATCGACAAATATGAAGACACCGTTCGTGCTTCTCACCCTTTCAAGCCTCCCCGGTACACCGTCCAGGACGCTGATGCCCCGGACGATCTCCTGGATCGAGCAGCCGCAGACGACTCCGCAGAGCATGGCTGCCAGGATGTTCGATGCGTTGAAGGAGCCGATAAGGGATGTCTGGACCGTTACGGCCGTCCCTTGAAGAATCACCTCCAGCTTCATACCGGACACAGATTCTTCCATACCCGTAAGCGATGCATCGGCTTCACCGGTCGTGCTGAAGAAGAGACTCGACACTCCTTCCCCAGGGATAAACGACGAAACATGAGGGTCATCCCTGTTCAGAATGGCATACCTGGCTTTTTTGCCACTCTCGTGGAGATAATAATGGAAGAGCATTGCCTTCGCATCGCGGTACCGGTCGAAACTTCCGTGATAAT
>CAYQXL010000035.1:0-3571 GCA_964421445.1 uncultured Pseudomonadota bacterium | reverse complement strand
TAATGGAAGAGCATTGCCTTCGCATCGCGGTACCGGTCGAAACTTCCGTGATAATCGAGGTGATCGTGGGTAAGGTTGGTAAAGACAGCTACATCAAAGGCGATCCGTTCAACCCTGTGCTGGTGAAGTGCATGGGACGAAACCTCCATGACCGCGTGATCCGTTCCTCCGGCAACCATGTCATCGAGGAGGGCCTGCAGTTCAATCGCCCCGGGGGTCGTATTCTTCGCTTCGAACGACCGCCCTCCGTACCGGTAGGCGATGGTGCCGATGACACCGGGGTTCTTTCTTCCGGCATAGAGAATAGATTCGATGAGGTAGGTCACCGTTGTTTTTCCGTTTGTCCCTGTAACACCGGTAACGTGGAGCTTTTCAGAAGGATTGTCGTAAAACCGGGCGGCGACCTCACCCATGGCGAAGGTCACGTCAGAAACCATTACAACAGCCGGAAAGGCCTCGGTGACGTATCTATCTGAAACAACAGCAGATACGCCCTTGCCGGCTACATCGGAGAGGAACCTTTCGCTCGATTCGGTTACGAAGAAGAGACAGCCCGGCCTCACCTCCCGCGAATCCTTTGTCAGGGACGTGATCTCGACGTTATCGTCTCCGGTGACCGTCAGGACGGTCATTCCTGAAAAGAGATCGGACAGTCTCACCGTTTCTGCGCCCTCCCGAACAGAACAACCTCCCCTTCCCCTTTAACCTTTTCAGAGGCCCTTGGTCGCTGGTCAGTCACTGTTCCGCTTCCGTATACCTTTACCTGTGCCGTATGGGCACCCATCTTTTCAATCGCTGCCCTTATGGGCATATTGACAACATCAGGGACGGTCCATTCGTGGACATCTTTCTCGCCCTTCACCTGTCCTGCCCTTCTGCTCTGGACAAACTGAAACCCCGATGACCCCCGGACGATCGTTTTCTCCCGGACGGTATAGGGAAAGAGTCTGTCGTAGTCGGACGTTACATACCGGGTAAAAAAAGCGATGAGTTTCTCCTTATCCATTGAATATCCGCGACCATTAATAATCTCTTCCGCCGTAGCATCCTTGCCGACAGATACGCCTTCCTGTTCGAGCACTTCAACGAGCCGTTTTCGGCCGATAGCGGCTCCGATCCTCTTCAGGCCTTTTTCGTCCTTGTCAAGCAGGATCTCTTCCGCTTTTCTCCATCGTGTCTGACATTTCTCCCCGTCGGAGACGGGAATAAGACCATCTTTTTCAATCCACCCCTGGCGAAGTGCATGAACAACGATAGGCACAGCGACAAAGAAGGAGGGCTCGTCAGGGCGATGACCCTCCCCTGGAGGCGATTCCTTTTCCTGTGCTGCAACGGGTACAGGGCCCGCATCGCCACTATCGTCATCATTTCCGGGATTTCCGATCGTACTCTCAGGACCTGCGGCGGGCCCGTGAGATAAGCCTGCCGCAGACCGGGCAGAGGGAACTTCCGCAGCGGTCGTTCTGCCCACCCCGATCCTGTCCTGCCACTTCATGAAGACACAGAGGTAGATAACACATACAAAAAGGGTAACGAAAAATGCTCTTCGTTTGGCCCCTTTGTTCATCTCACCACAAAAACCTCTTCATCTTTCGCCTTCTTCAAGCCGAGTCTCTCCCGGGCTTTCAACTCAAGGTACCGGGACTGGGTTATGGCCGACAGCTCAGTCTTCAGCACGGTGTTTGCCTCCGAAACCTGGCGCTCTTTGTGAAGCTGAATCATGAAACTCTCTCTCAGATCGCAATAGGCGCACCTGAGGAAATACGACGAGACAACAAAAGCGACCAGACCGAGGACAACAAAGAGCGCGACGGACGACGCTCCAGCCCTCCTCACGCTTCCCGACGTAACATACACAGGATGACGCATGGTGTACCCCCCCTTATATCTTTTCCGCTACCCTCAGCTTTGCACTCCGCGCTCTCGGGTTTCTCCGGACTTCATCCCTCGACGGTCTGACGGCTTTTTTGTGAACGACGGTCACGTCCGGTGACTGGCGGAACATCGTTTTCACCACCCTGTCCTCAAGGGAATGAAACGATATGACGAGTGCCCGCCCCGAGGGCCTCAGGATTTCTATCGCCTCCGAAAGTCCTCTCTGCAGGTTTCCCAGTTCATCGTTCACTTCCATCCGGAGAGCCTGGAAAACCTTCGTGGCAGGATGAATCTTCCCCGTTCTCCTCTTCACCGTCTCCACCACACCGGCAAGTTCCCGTCCTGAGTCAACGGGTCGTTTCTTCCGGGCCTCCAGGATCGCCCGGGCAATCTGGGTCGCCCTGTTCTCTTCGCCAAAATCACCGATAACCCTTTTCAGATCTTCAAAACCGTACGCATTGACCACGTCGTAGGCTGTCAGACTCTGCGATCTGTCCATTCTCATATCGAGGGCCCCGTCGTCAGAGAAACTGAATCCCCTGTTCCCCATCATCTGGTACGTCGAAAATCCGAGATCGAAGATGATTCCGTCTACAGCCGTAAAACCAAGGGCGGAAAGGTTGTTCTTCAGATTTCCGAAATTTCCCTTCATCAGGCTCACTCTATCCCCGAACATATGGAGCCGCTTCTCTGCCCTCTCGAGGGCTTCTTCGTCTGCATCCATACCTATAAGGGAGATACCCTCGAACCTGTTGAGGATCGCAAAGGCATGTCCCCCGCCACCAAGGGTGGCATCAACAATCAGTGAATTTTCAGCAACGACGAGATTCGCTACAATTTCTTCAACGAGAACCGATATATGCTCGACGGCCATCAAAGACCGAGTTCCGACAGAATCGTCTGCATCTGTCCTCTGTCGGACGTCGTCTTTGCCATCAGGTCCTCCCAGACCTCCTGAGCCCAGATCTCTATGCTACGGTTCATACCGATTATCGTTACATTCTTCGTAATGCCTGCGTAATTCTTCAGTGACTGAGGGAGAAGAATCCGGCCCAGCCTGTCCACGGGGCACTCGGTGTACCCGCCATAGTAAAAACGGAGAAAATCCCTCGCCTGCGGAGATCCCTGGAAATCCCTCGCCGACAACCTTTCCTGAAGATCGGTCCATTCCCTTACCGGGTATGCGACGATGCATCCGTCGAGGTTCGTGAGCCCCAGTCTCAGGTCATACTGGGAAGCCAGAGTTTCGCGAAACTTTGCCGGAATGCTGACCCTGCTCTTGTTGTCTATGGCATATTCGTATCGACCGGCGAACATCTTCCCACCTTATAACACACTTTACCACTTAGTACCCAATATACCGGCAGGTTGCCCCTTTGTCAAGCGGTTTTTTGAATTGTCAGCCCCTGACCTCTGTGGTATAAGAAGGCATGTTTTTGTGGAAAAGAATGCTCTTATTACTCTCACTTATCGGCCCTGCAATCATAACGTCCAACATCGACAACGACGCCGGCGGAATCGCGATCTATTCGATCGCCGGAGCCCGGTACGGCTACAATCTGCTCTGGACATTGGTCCCAACGGTCTTCCTTCTTGCCATCTTTCACGAGATGTCGGCGCGGATGGGCATGGTTACAGGGAAAGGGCTCGCTGACCTCATACGGGAAAACTACGGCGTCCGGACAACCTTCTGGGT
>CAYQXL010000034.1:2133-25114 GCA_964421445.1 uncultured Pseudomonadota bacterium | reverse complement strand
GCTGTAAGCAGAAAGCCATAGATCCTGCCAATATAGGTCGGGCCGAACGAGTCCGCGGAAAAAGCCGGCATGACAGCAAAACCACCGCCCAGGCATGCGAGAAGATAGCAGGCAATGATCGTAAAAACAAGCACGCTGCTGATCTGGGGAAGGAGGACGTAAAGAATTGCCTGTGTAATAAACATCACCATATAGGTGCCTTTCCGGCCGATCTTGTCGGAAACGGCAGCCCAGAAAAGACGGCCCAACCCGTTGAATATAGATGCCGTCGCCAGGACGCTGCCGCCAAGCACTGCCAGTTTTGCCGGATCATCGACGTTCTGGGCAACCTTGATAACTTCCTGCGCCATGGGGGAAAGCTTTGACAGAAGGCCCATACCTGCCGTGACGTTCAAAAAGAGCATGCCCCAGAGCATATACCACTGGCGGGTACGCTTCGCTTCGGTCCAACTGAATGAATCTGCCGCGCTGACCGTTGTAGCTGCCGGCGTAAAGCCCTTGGGAAGCCAGCCCGCAGGCGGGTTCTTCAGGGTCGAAGAGCAGATCAGGTTCAGCACCAGGTACACGACACCGAGGATGAAAAACGAGTTGGCCACGCCGACCTTATTGATGAGACCGGGGATAATCATCCCGATGAAGAACGCGCCAAAACCGAACCCCATGACGGCGAGGCCCGTGATCATGCCCCGTTTGTCCGGAAACCAGCGGATCAGGGTGGCGATCGGAACGACATAGGCGAGACCGTTGCCAATGCCCGCGATGACCCCATATCCCAGAAGAAGGAACCAGAAGCTGCCGACTTTGAGAGCTACACCGCCCAACAAAACGCCGACACCGTAGAAGCAGGCACCCAGTATGGCGACAAACTTCGGCCCTTTCTTATCGACGAGCATACCACCGAAGGCGGCGGAAACGCCGATGACACCGATGATCAGCATGAACACCCGCGCCACCATTTTGGCCTCCCAGCCCTGGGCGGCCACGATCGGTTTCACAAAAACCGACCAGGCGTAAACAGTACCCAATATCAGCATGATCACCACACCGGCAATGGCGAGCGCCCACCTTTTTGACTCCAAATTCTCATTAGCCATCTCTTTCCTCCCTTAAATTGTTATTATCCTCCATTCCTCACCCTTTATGCGGACCGACCTCGTCCCGAATCCGGCGGGGAAGGGAGAATATTTCCTCTGTTCCTCAAATGGAAATTTGTTAGCATAGCACAGACACCCTGCCCTTTGCATCAGAATGATTCACGACAGATACCTTTTTCCCGATACTCCCAGGTGAGCCAAAAAATGGCCACACCGTCGCCTGAGACGCTGTGGCCATACCGTACACATAATCTTTTCACCGGCACACACCACCACACCTTTCTGCCGGTCTTAGGGGTGAATCTTTTCAATCTTGCAGGAACAGACTTTAAATTCCGGTATCTTGCACCCAGGGTCGAGGGCATCGATGGTGAGGACATTTGCCCCGGCCTCAAAGAAATGGAAAGGAATAAAGGCAACGCCAGGTTTTGTCTTCTCCGTAACCTTCGCTTTTATTCTGACACTCCCCCGCCGTGACGACACAGAGATCACTTCACCGTCTCCGACATCCCATGCGCCGGCATCGGCAGGATGAATTTCAATATACCCTTCGGGAACAAGCTCGTCGAGGATGCGGGAATTCCTGCTCATCGTACCGGTGTGGAAATGTTCGAGAAGACGGCCTGTTGTAAGAACGATAGGGTATTCATGGTCGGTCTCTTCAGCCGGCGGCGTATAATCTATCGCCGTAAAGAGCCCCTTTCCCCGGGAAAACACATCCCTGTGGAGATACTGGGTTCCCGGGTGGCCCGTTGTAGGACAGGGCCACTGGATCAGTTCCTTTTCGATCCGGTCGTACGTGATCCCGTTATAGGAGGGCGTTACCTTTCTCATCTCCCGGAAAATATCCTCCGGTTTTTCATAATCCCAGTTCGCACCCATGCGGTTCGCAATCTCCGTTACAATCCACCAGTCATCCCTGCTTTCGCCACGGGGCTCGATAACCTTATGCATGGGCTGAACGCGCCGTTCCGTATTTGTGACCGTCCCATCCTTTTCGAGAAACGACCGGGCAGGAAAGACAACGTGGGCATACTGAGCCGTTTCGGTAAGAAAAATATCCTGAACTACAAACAATTCGAGTGCCTGAAGCGCCTCGATCACGTGGTGGGTGTTCGGGTCCGAGAGAACGGGATTTTCACCCATACAGTAGATCGCTTTTACCTTTCCCGCCGTCGCTCCATTGAACATTTCCATGAGGGTCAGGCCCGGCTGGGTTGAAAGGCCGTCAACACCCCATGCTGTTTGGAATTTCGCCCGGTTCTCTTCCGTTGTCACCGGCTGGTAGGCCGGGTAGACATTGGGAAGGGCACCCATATCGCAGGCACCCTGCACATTGTTCTGTCCCCGGAGGGGATTGACACCTCCCCCTGGCACACCCATGTTCCCGAGAAGCATCTGGAGGTTCGCCGTTGACTTGACGCCGTTCACTCCCGACACAAACTGGGTGATACCCATCGAATAATAAAGAGCCATCGGCTTCAGGCCTGCCATCAGCCGCGCTGCAGCAATGATATCGGCAGCATTGTCGATACCGCAGATGTCAGCAACATAGTCTGGCGTGTACATCTCCAGCTTCTTTGCCAGTTCCTCAAAACCTTCCGTCCGTCCCTCCACGAAGGTTGCATCGTAGAGTTTCTCTTTCACGATAACGTGCATCAATCCGTTAAGGATCGCGATATTCGTTCCCGGCTTGATCTGAAACCAGTAATCGGCATATTTCGCCAGCTCGATATTTCTCGGATCGACAACAATGAGCTTTTTCTTGTGGTTGATGACGGCGTTCTTGATCATTGAGCCGATAACCGGGTGATTCTCTGTCGTGTTCGAACCGATAACAAAAAATCCTTCGCTCTGGGGTATTTCACGGATAGAGTTCGTCATGGCCCCTGAACCAAAAACTGTCGCCAGACCGGCGACGGTGGAGCTGTGTCAGAGACGGGCACAGTGATCGACATTATTCGTGCCTATGATCGCCCTCAGAAATTTCTGGAGAACATAGTTCTCTTCGTTGGTGCATTTAGCTGATGACAGGGCACCGATGGAATCGGCGCCGTTTGCATCCCTGATCTCCCCGAGGCGGCGGGCCACAAAGTCAAGGGCTTCATCCCATTCGACCTCCTTGAACCGCTCTCCCTTCTTGAGGAGGGGTTTCGTGAGCCGTTTGTCGCTCTGGGCAAAATCAAAACCAAACCGTCCCTTCACGCAGAGATGACCGGTGTTGGGACCACTCATGTTTCCCGTGGCTCTTACCAGTTCGCCTCTCAGGTTCGTATGATAGTCGATCTTACATCCGACGCCGCAATAGATACAGATCGTCGATTCCTTCTTCTGATCCCACGTCGCACCCCGGCCGAGCACGGGCTGAAGCGTCAGCGCCCCTGTGGGACACATCTGGGCACAGAGTCCGCATTTCATGCAGCTCGAATCACCGATCGGTTTGTCGTCATCGGCAATGAGCCGCGTCTGGGCGCCTCTCTGGCCAAAACCCCATACATTCGACACCTGTACTTCCCTGCAGGCCCTTACGCACCGGCCACAGAGAATGCACCGCGTCTCGTCCCGTCTCAGCGCTTTACTGGACGAAAGGTCAATGGTCCGGGGGCCGTTGATCAGGGTTTCGGTAGGCATCTTCACATCATACATCTGAACATACCGCTGCAGGAGACATTCACCACTTGCATCACAGTAGAGGCAATTATGCTCCCCTTCCATGAGCAGAGATTCAAGTATCCATCTCCGCGACTTCCGGATACCTTCGTCTTCCGTCACAATCTGCATATCAGGTATGACAAATTCGGTACAGGCAGGCCGGAGCATCCGACCGTCAACCCTAACGAGACAGAGCCGGCAGGCGCCGACAGCGCTGAGTCTGGGATGATAGCAGAGGTGCGGGATATCGATCCCGTTCGCAAGCGCAACATCCAGAACTGTCTGATGTCTTTGTCCCCACACTTCATGGCCGTCTATAAAGAAACGAACTTCATCCATAGAGCATCTCCCCTTTTTATTTCTTCACCACACCACATGGGTTGCAGTATTATTTTCGAACAGTAAACATCCTTTTTATGGTCTTTTTCAACAAGAATCTAAAAAAAATAGCGCGCCGCGGAAAGAAGATCACGCGACGCGCTCTCATTGCTGATTAGCGGAGTTTGAATCGTTGAATTTTTCCCGTTGTGCTCTTGGGTAGTTCATCGATAAACTCGATCCACCGGGGGTACTTGAACTTTGCAAGTCTCTCGAGAACCCACGTTTTCAGTTCTTCAGCAAGTTCTTCGGAGGGCTTGGCTCCGTCCTTCAGGACCACATAGGCCTTTGGCTTGGCCAGGCCCTTTTCATCATTGTGACCGACGACAGCACATTCGAGAACGTCAGGGTGTTGACTCAGGCAGTTCTCAACCTCTACCGGCGATACCCAGATGCCTCCAACTTTCAGCATATCGTCGGCCCTCCCGGCACACCAGTAAAAACCGTCATCGTCCACGTAATACTTATCTCCCGTATTGATCCACTCGCCCTGCATCGTCGACCGCGTCTTTTCCCGCTTTCTCCAGTACTGCTGGGCCATGCTGTCACCCTTAACGTGAAGGGTTCCGATCTCGCCTTTCGGCACTTCCTGCCCCTCTTCGTCGACAAGCTTCAGTTCATATCCCGGCACAGGCTTTCCCGTCGACCCCGGCCTGATCTCCCCCGGACGATTCGAGAGGAAAATATGAAGCAGTTCGGTTGACCCTATTCCGTCGATAATCTCTATGCCGAACCGCTTTTTCCAGCGGTAGAAAATATCCGGCGGAAGAGCCTCCCCTGCCGACACACAGATTCTGACAGATGAAAGCTCATGTTCTGAATTTGCATCTGCCGTGGCACCCTTCTCTCTGTCTTCTTTTTCCTTATATTCGAGCATCTGGCCATAGAGGGTGGGAATACCAAAAAAGACAGTGGGCCGGAATTTGACGAGGTGCCGAAAAACACTCTCCGGATTTGGAGGCCCTGAGTTGAGAACCGCCGCACCGCCTACAGCAAGGGGAAAATACATTCCATTTCCCAGGCCATAGGCGAAAAAGAGCCGGGCAGCGGAGAAGCAAATGTCGTCCTCGGTGAGACCGAGAACCTGTTTTCCAAAAGCATCCGATGTTACGACCATGTCATACTGTGAGTGGATGGCGCCCTTCGGTGATCCTGTCGATCCCGAGCTGTAGAGCCAGAATCCCACGTCATCCTTTGTCGTGTACTCAGTTTTGAGGGTAGCCGGTGCATGGCGGTATTTCTGTTTGAAAGGGATATGGGCGCCGGTAGTCTCAGAAATGACTATCATATCACGGAGATACAGGAGATCACCCTTTATCTTTGTCACAAGCGGAAGCAATTGTTCCGAAACGACAAGCGTCTTGGCTCGGCTGTCGTTCAGATAGAACTCATAATCGGCAGGGGTAAGCATATTGTTCACCGGAATTGGTACAGCCCCTATCTTCATCGCCCCCCAAAAGACCGCATAGAACTGGGGCACATCGAGCATGAGTATCATGATCCTGTCGTCTACCCGGACGCCCAGTTCTCTGAACCCGTTCGCCGTCTTGTTGGTCATTTTCTGAAGATCATTGTAGGTGTAAGTACGGTTCTCTGTGTATACGGCAATCTTGTGGCCCCGGCCCTGCCGGATGTTTCGATCCATGAAGTAATCTGCTGCGTTAAAAAAATCATTCGGTGTTTCCTGCGTCATATATCCTCCTTCGTTGTTATCATCTCTTGAAACCGTCTGCGACGGTGACATGGTGTCCTGTCATACTCCTACACATATTCGATATTGACCAGTTTTCCCAGCTTTTTCAGCTTCTCCGCAAGAAGGGTGACAATGATCTCCCGGGGAAAAACACCCATCTGACGGAAAACAATATTCTGATGGCCCGGATTGACCGCCGACCCTACGATGAAATTGACCGTATCTGATGCGTGAAAAATCCGGTAGAGCTTTGACACCGAGGAGTGAGGTTCAAGTCTCTCGGGTGCTTCATCAAGAATATTGTAGAGTTGATTGAGGGTGATCGCTCCCTCTGTCGTAAAATCGATGCCGTCAATCGTATAGGCCGGAGGGTTGTGATAGGCATCGGAGACGGCCTGCATATCGATCTTTTTCCCTAAATTTTTTGCTACCATCTCTGCTGTCGTCGACCCGCAGACAACCTTTGTCCCCTGCATCTCCATGAACGCCGCCACAACCTTCCCATCGTTTTTCTTGCTCCCCGGAGGACCGGTGAGGATATTCAGCGTCCGTCCCTCCCTGCAAAGCAGGAGAAGGGCCGTTGTATCATCACCGTACGTTGACCCCGATATATCCTTCACTTTGGCAAGAATCCGCCCAGGAATGTCCTTCACATCCACTCCCTGAACGAGACAGCCGTTAATGAAGTCGCAGGCACCCTGGGTACCCCATCCCATCCGGTACTGACGTCCCAGGCCTGCCTGGCTCACGCCGTCACTGACAAGAATGATCGCGTCTCCATAGTCCAACATGTAATCCGTTTCGGAGAGCATCTCGAGACCCATGGAGAAATGGCGCTGTTTGGGGTGATAGGCGGCAAGCCTCTTGTTCAGGAGAATCGGTGACGGGATCTCATAGGAGATGATGGTGGCATGACCATTGTTGAGGATGCGGCACACGCTGAATGCGGAAAAGGGAATATCCTTTGTCCGCGCTTCGTGCATCGTGTCGACCATCTTCTGGCAGGCTTCACGGAGCGTGAACCCGAGGCGGATCAGTTCCATCAGCCTCGATGCGCACATGACAGCGGCCACCCTCGCTTTTATTCCCGTTCCTATTCCGTCGGCGACGATGCATGTCATCGCCTCCGTCGTCCGGTCAGTGATAACATAGTCCCCGCAGACCCGGCCTGTCTTCTTTGCGGCCTGGGCCAGGATGACCTCGACGTACTTCCTCGGATCACTCAGATCTGGTTTCATCGCCTTCGCTCAGCTTCATCAGTTTCCGAACCAGTTCTTCCCCTCGTGCCGTGCTCTCACCGAGGAACTGGGCCATGTTCTGAGCCATCTTGATCTGATGCTCGAGAAGCTCATGGGCCTGTTCTACCGTTTGCGAGCGGATCTCTTTCAACTTCTTCTCCTGTTCCTTCTGACTCGTAATATTGATGAATATACCGACAATCTGTCTCTCCTGTTTCAGAATATAGAGGTGCTCGCGGCAGAGAAGATTATAATGGCGGTGATGGACGGTAATGTCAAGGCTGTCCGCCACACCGGTAATCAGTTTTTCAAAAGGCTCGGGGTCCATCAAATAGGAGATGCGCCGTCCCAGGATCGCGTCGGAACAGGAAAAGAACTTCTTGAATGCCGGATTCGTGCTGAGAATATTCAGTTCTTCATCGAGAATAATGACACCATTCGGTGTAGTGTTGAAGATCTGATCCGTTCTCCTCTCCGCCAGGCGTCTCATATACGGTATACACATCTCCGGTTCGGCCATTCCGCAGACAACTGCGATCGCCTTCTCCCGGCAACTGTCATATCCGCACGCTCCGCAGTTGAGCTGTTGCTGGGGATCGGATTTTCCCGTCTTGTCGAGAACCCGCTGGATATCTTCTTCAGAGACAGTCGCGAGAATCCCTTCCTGAGGCTGGTATACGCCTTTCGTCATTGCCGGGTCACAAACAGAGGGCGGTTCTCCGTTGTCAACCGATTCGGTGTCGTACTCGATTATGTCCTTTCTCCGTTCGAAGAGATTCTTGTCCCTCCCTATACCCGGTCCGTTGATACACCCCTGATGGCAGAACAGAGGCTCGATCAGCGTATACGTTGAATCGGAGGGAATATCCTCGAGAATTTCCCGGACATTCGACATGCCGTCAACCCTGACCATCTGGAGATTGAACCCGTCATCCTCGAGTCCCGCCGTCTTGATAAGACCGCCGGGGAGAGGATAGAGCTGGGCTGTCGGGACCGGTTTTTCATCGAAATTACTCTCCTCGCAGGTGGCAAGGTCGATTCCTCTCTGCTCAAGCCACATTTCGAGTTCCCGGAACGTCAGCACACAATCGACTGATCCTTCCACCCCGGGCCTTCCCAGTTCCGACTTTTTGGCCACACAGGGTCCAAGAAAGACTACCTTCGTCCCTGCACCGAGTTTCTCTTTCAACATCCTCCCGTGAGCCACCATGGGGGAGACGAGAGGCAGGAGATTCGGCACGAGATCGGGCATATACTTCTCTACATAGTTGACCAGGGCCGGACAGGCCGTGGCAACGCGGGCGCTTGTCGAATTCCCCGTCATGATCCGAGCCGTCTGGGCGGATATCTCATAGGCTCCGTGGCTCGTCTGACCGATGTAGCGAAATCCGAGGGCCCTGAGAGCCGAGGGGAGCCGTTTTCTCTGCCACCCCGAAAAGACCGCCGCAAAAGACGGAGCCACGCTGGCGGCAACAAGATTTCCGTCCTCGATGAGCCGCTGGGCGACATCGATGTCGTGGCGGAACGACTTTGCCTGCTGGGGACACTCGCGGATACAGGTACCGCAGGCGATGCACCGTTTCTCGTCAACGTAGGCCTGTCCCTTCTGCATTCTGATAGCTTTGACGGGACAACTTCTCAGGCACCGGTAACAGTCCATGCACCGGGCGGTGAGCGTAAAAACGATCTGACTCATTCCCTTATCAGCCATCTCTCCTTACCTCCTTGCAGAGGCAGCAACCTCCCGCTCTATGGCCGCTGCAGCCTTCTCTATGGTACAGCCCTGAATCACCGTGTCGCCGACCATGATTGTCGGCCCCTTGTCACACTGCTCAAAACAAAACGATGCACTGACATTGACAGAAGCGCCGAGATCCTTGTTTCTGATATGGTCAAGGATATCGTGGAGCAATTTCTGGGAGCCCTTCAAAAAACATCCCGTGCCGAAACAGACATTGACAGGAACACTCTCGTCCCCTTCCGTTCCACTCAATGCAACACCTTCGTCGGAAATCCTCTTCCGCGTTTTGTACCCCGTATGGAGCAGGGCGTGCGCTTTGTGACCGCCCACATCGCCGAGAAAATTCTGATACAGTTCGTTCACATAGGGATTCTCCTGAGACTTGTGGAGCTCAAGCATCCTGTCCGTCTCATAGACCCCTTTTGTCCTTTTCTGTTTCACTGCAGGATCGGTCGAGACCGGCTGGCCTGCCCCTCCTATACACCCTCCCGGACAGGCCATCACCTCGACGAGATCGTAGTGGACATCGCCGGACTTTATCTTCTCGATAACCTTTCTCGCATTGCCCAGGCCACTCACCACAGCCAGGGAGAATTCTGCACCGTTTACCTGGAGGCGGGCTTCCCGGACCCCATCGTCACCGCGGACAACGGAAAACTCGTAGTTTTCCCTCTTTTCCCCGGTCAGCTTCTCTGTAACGTACCGGAGTACCGCTTCCGAGACACCTCCTGAATTACCAAAAATGACGCCTGCGCCCGTTTTGAACCCGAAAGGAAGATGGAACGATTCAGGATCAAGCTCCTTGAAATGGAGGCCCGCTTCCTCGATCATTCGCCCCAGTTCCTGGGTCGTGAGCACATAGTCGACATCGGCGACACCATCCCTGTTAAACTCGGGACGGCGCGCTTCAAACTTCTTTGCCGTACAGGGCATGATCGACACGACGATCACATCCTTCCGGTCGACCTTCAGGTCGGCAGCGATCATTTCCTTTGCCAGGGCACCGAACATCTGCTGGGGAGACCGGCAACTCGAAAGATTGGTCACATATTCGGGATAATACTGTTCCACGAACTTGACCCAGGCAGGACAACAGGATGTAAACTGAGGGATTGCTCCTTTGTTTTCTATCCGCTTTATGAATTCATTACTCTCTTCGATAACCGTAAGGTCAGCGGTAAAACATGTATCAAAAACCCGGTCAAAACCTATCGCCTTGAGGGCAGCCGCTATCTGGCCAGGTGTCGTCACTCCAGGCTCGAGGCCGAATATTTCTCCGACAGCGACACGGACAGCCGGCGCCACCTGGGCAACAACGACCTTGTCGGGATTGTGCAGGGCCTTCCAGACATCATCGACATCGGACCGGGGGGTCAGGGCTCCTGTGGGACAGATTCGTGCACACTGACCGCAGTTGACGCATTCCACCGTGTCGAGATCCTTCCCGAAGCTCGGAATGACCATCGTCGCCGCACCACGGAACGCAAAATCGATGGCACCGACAGATTGAACCTCGGAGCAGATCCGGACACAGTCACCGCAGAGAACACACTTATTCGGATCGCGGACCAGAGAGGGTGACGATCCGTCGAGAGGCATGTCGCGGTTCTGTTTCTTAAAACGGACCTCGGTGATCCCGAGTCGCCGGGCCAAGGCCTGGAGCTGACAGGTCGAATTCTTCTGACAGGTCGGGCAGTTCTGGCTGTGGTTGGCAAGGAGCAACTCAACGATGATCCGCCGCATCTTCCGTGTCTCTTCCGTATTCGTCTTCACCTTCATCCCTGGCACAGGAGGGGTGGAACAGGCAGGGACAAGCCCCATACCTTCAACGTCAACCATACAGAGCCGGCAGGCTCCATAAACGCTCAGTTCTGAATGATAGCAGAACGTCGGCAGGTCGATTCGGGCCTTTCGGACCAGTTCGAGAAGATTCTGCTCGTCGCCGATCGGTACGGCTCGTTTATCTATATAGATCATGCGGTCATCATTCATGGTTTCTCTCCTTGTATCGCCTGAAATTTACAGACCTCGACACAGGCACCGCATTTCGTGCAGAGCCTCTCGTCAATCCAGTGGGGTTTTCCCTTTTCACCGGAGATCGCCCCGGAGGGACATTTTTTTGCACAGACCATACACCCCTTGCAATCCTCCTGATCAATATAAAACCTCACGAGGGCTTTACACTTTCCCGCAGGACAATACTTGTCCTTTACATGGGATTCATACTCATGGCGAAAATGGGTTAGCGTCGAGAGAACAGGATTGGGAGCTGTTTTACCGAGGCCGCAGAGCGATCCTTTCTGTACCGCCCGCGCCAGGTCTTCGAGAATCTCCAGGGTCGTCTCCGTCGCCCTCCCCTCGATTATGTCGTCGAGAAGAGCGAGCATCTGCTTTGTTCCTTCCCGGCAAAGAACACATTTGCCGCACGATTCACTCTGGGTAAACTGCATGAAAAACCGTGCAACACTCACCATGCAGGTATTTTTGTTCATAACCACAAGACCGCCCGAACCGACCATCGCCCCGACGGATCTCAGAGAATCGAAATCGAGGGGAAGATCGAGATGATCCTCTGTAAGACAACCTCCCGAGGGCCCTCCTATCTGTGCAGCCTTGAATCCCTGGCTCATCGGTTTCCCGTCACGGGTCGTAATGCCTCCGGCAACACCATAGATGATCTCCCGGAGCGTCGATCCGAGGGGCATCTCGATGAGACCGGTGTTGGCCACATGACCGGTCACGGCGAACGTTTTTGTCCCCGGTGAACTCTCTGTGCCCATCGACCGATACCGCTCCACACCGTGGGCCAGAATAAGGGGAACCTGGGAGAATGTCTCCACATTGTTTATGATGGTAGGCTTTCCCCAGAGGCCGCTCTGAGACGGAAACGGCGGCTTCGGCGAGGGCATCCCCCTCTTTCCTTCAATCGATGCCATAAGCGCCGTCTCTTCACCGCACACAAATGCTCCGGCGCCTTCCATCACCTGAAGATTGAAACTGTGGTCCGAACCGAATGCCCGTTTCCCGAGAATGCCCACAGCGTATGCGTCACCTATGGCCTTTCGTATGCGCTTCACTGCCAGGGGATACTCGGCACGGACGTACACATATCCTTCATCGGCACCGATGGCCCTGGAGGCTATAATCATACCTTCAATGACGCTGTGGGGATTGCCTTCCATGATACCCATATCCATGAACGCCCCCGGATCACCTTCGTCACCGTTGCAGATAACATATTTCTTCGGCCCTTCTTCCTGTCTGGCCATCTCCCATTTCTTTCCCGTCTGAAAACCACCGCCCCCTCTTCCCCGGAGACCGGAAGCACTCACGGTGGCGCAGATCTCTTCAGGTGTCATCTGGAGACATGCCCGGGCTGCGGCAGAGTATCCATCCCGGGCAATATACTCGCTCATATCTTCAGGATCGATGTATCCGCAATTGGCGAGCACGAACCGGCACTGTCTCTGGTAGAAAGGTATCTCTTCTGTTGAACGGCACACTTTTTTTGTTCCCGGTTCAATATAGAGAAGACGATGGAGAATCTCCCCTTTTTTCAGGGTCGTCTCGACGATATCTGCCACATCCTTTACCGTTACCTGGGTATAAAAGATTTCATCAGGAAAGATCGTGACAAGGGGGCCTATCTGACAAAAACCCTGGCACCCGCTTCTGGACAGATATGTGCCCTCTTTCTCGGTCTTCAGATCCACCTTTACCGTGAGCCCCGAGGCGCCAATCGCTTTCCGGAACTCTTCGTAGATCTTGAGGGAGCCCTTGACAAGGCATCCGGTTCCGGCACAAACGATCACCCTCCGGGATATCCCTTTTTCCCGTGAAATAAAATCTTCTTTCAGTCTCTTAAGCTCTGCCAGGGCCAGATCCATTCTCCGCCTCCTTCTGCATAATCTCATCAATAATCGCTACAGCCTTTTCGGGCGTGAGCTGGCCAAAAACCTCCTCATTTACCACCATGGCCGGGGCTATACCACAGGCACCGAGACAGTTGACCGTCTCGAAACTGAAGAGCATGTCCCGTGTTGTATCATCATCATCGCCAAGATTCAGCTTGCGGGCAATGGCATAATAGATGTCCATCGACCCTTTGACGTGGCATGCCGTTCCGTTACAAACCCTTATGACATACTTGCCTTTCGGCTTCAGGGTGAAAAGAGAATAGAACGTCGCCACTCCGTACACCCTGGCAGGCGAGATGCCCAGCGATGTGGCCACAAATGTGAGAATCTCTTCAGGGAGATATCTGTACTCCGCCTGCACAGCCTGGAGAATCGGGATCAGCCGCGAAGAGCTTCGTCCGTTTTGATCCACGATTTCCATCACCCGTTCAAATTTCCGTAATGACTCCATCGTCTCTACCTCGTTCCTTCAAGATTTTGTTGCATCGTGAGAGCAAGTTTTTTCGACAGCACGACGAGGGACGAAGCGAGGTTTTCGTGCTGGACGATTATCCCGGCAGGGACATCAATCTTCATGGGGGAAAAATTCCAGATCCCCAGGATACCTGCGCGGACCATGGTATCAGCTATTTCCTGGGCCGCCTGAGCCGGTACTGTAAGGATACCCATCCTGATGTTCATCCTCCTGACCATTTCAGTGAGCTTGCTCACAGGAAATACCTGCCGTCCCTCGATCTGGGTCCCCACTTTCCGCTCATTGTTGTCAAAGGCGGCCACAATGTAGAGACCATAATTCCTGAAGCCGTTGTACCCCAGAAGAGCGGTTCCGAGATTCCCCGCTCCCACAAGAAAGGCTTCACTCGTATTGTTCCAGCCCAGAAAGTCTTCGATCATATGGATGAGTTCGTCCACACTGTAACCAAGTTTGGGCTTGCCTACGGCATCGGTAATCTCGAGATCCTTCCGGACCTGTATGGGGACAATCTTCAGATCGTTGCCGATCTGCGTGCATGAGATAAAATCGACATTCCTTTCGGCCTTCATTTTTTTCAAATATTGATGATAGACAGGAAGTCTCCTGAGCGTAGGCTCGGGAATCGGTTTCGGTGGTCCTTCTTTCTTTATTTCAAGCTCCGTCATATAATCGCCTCCCGCTTCGTTCCTCATTATCTATAAGTTTTTATCTATAAAAATATATCGATATAAGTTTATCTTGTCAAGACTAATCGTATCATTTCCCCCGTGCCCTTTCGCTTCACGGTTCATGGTCCGTCTTTCCCAATGGAAAAGTGGACTGGCGGAGATTTTTGATTTTACTTTGACGTTGAAATTCTCTATACTCTCGGCATATTCTCAAAAAATTTTACTATGACCTTAAGAGACGTTAAAGAATACCTCGAAGCTGAAGTTCTCTGCGGACAGCACTGGCTCGACCGGGACGTCAAGAGTTGCTTCGCCTGTGACATGATCAGCGAAATGCTCCTGTACGTCACATCGGGGGCACTTCTGATCACCTCGCTCACAAACGCCCATGTGCTCCACACCGCCCAGGTAATGGACGCCTGCGGCGTCGTATTTGTAGGTGGCAAAAAACCGGATCAGTCATTCATCGAAGAGAGTGACCGGAATAACATACCTCTTCTTTCGACAAGGCATCTTGTCTTCCAGTGTTGCGGCCTCCTTTATTCACAGGGATTACAGGGCATCAGCGCGGACGAGGCTCCTTAGGATGGACCACGTGGACAGTTTCCAGTATACGCCCCAGATCACCCTCCAGTTCGAGATCGGCGAAAAAGATTTTTTCGTTGCAGGCGAGTCGGCATCACGGGTCAAAAAAACACTTCAGCAGCTCGGCCTTCGACAGGAAGTCATAAAGCGTGTTGCTGTTGTCATCTATGAAGCGGCCATGAACGTTGCCATCCACGCCGACAGCGGCGTGTTGAGAGTAAACATCGATCCGGAGAAGATCACCCTCGAGACGGAAGACAGGGGACCAGGGATCCCCGATGTCGATCTTGCCATGAAGGAGGGGTATTCGACAGCCTCTCCGGAGGTAAGGGAAATGGGTTTCGGCGCAGGGATGGGCCTGTCGAATATCAAGCAGAATTCGGACGAAATGGTTTTGGAAACACGACTGGGGGCTGGGACAACCTTGATCACAAAGGTATATCTGAACCCAAAAACCTGAATAAAAGGACACGTGACACTATGTCCCGCTATTTTCATTCGGTACGGCTGGATACCGAGAAGTGCAAGGGATGTACCAACTGCATAAAGCGCTGCCCGATGGAGGCTATCCGTGTTCACGACGGCAAGGCGACGATTATGGAGGAGCGGTGCATCGATTGCGGAGAGTGCATACGCTGCTGCCCCAACCATGCCAAGATCGCCGTGACAGACACGCTGGAACGGCTCTCGGAATACGCATATAACATAGCACTCCCGGCGCCCTCCTTTTTCGGCCAGTTCAAGAATCAGGAACATATCGAAGATATTCTGAACGCATTTTCAGGGATCGGGTTTGACGAAGTCTTTGAGGTAGGGCTCGCCGCCGAGATCGTCGGGCGGATCGTTCACGAACAACTGAACAAAAAAGACCTGAAGAAACCGCTCTTTTCCTCCGCCTGCCCCGCTGTTCTCCGGCTGATCCAAACGAAGTTCCCGGACCTCATCGAGCAGGTTGCCCATGTCCTGACACCTATGGAAGTGGCGGCCCGAATAGCGAAGGACGAAGCCCACAGGAAGACAGGGATCCCATACGAGGAGATCGGAACATTTTTTATCTCTCCCTGTCCGGCAAAGGTGACAGAACAGAGAAACCCCATGAGCACCAAACATTCGGCAGTCAACGGGGTTATCGGCGTCAATCTCCTTTACAAAGACATTCTCAAACAGCTCACCCATGAATCGTTTCACGGTGACACGCCTCGCCAGAAGGCAACGCGAAGCGGCATGGCCTGGGGCTATGTAACGGGCGAATCAAAAACTATAAGCGTTGGAACAACCCTCGCAGTGAGCGGCATTCACAACGTCATGAGCCTCCTTGAAGAGATTGAACGGGGGGAACTGAAAGACGTTGACTTTATTGAGCTTCAGGCCTGCACCGGAGGCTGTGTCGGCGGGCCGCTCAATCTTCAGAATCTTTTCGTGGGCAGAGTAAGACTGAGGGATCTGATAAAACGATTTGGCGAAAAGACGCCCTATTTTTCAGACGAAGAACTCGCCGCCATGTATGCGTCGGGCCACTTCGAATCGACAGAACCGATTCAACCGCGCTCAATAATCGTCCTCGATGACGACGTTTCAAAGGCATTGGTCAAGATGGAGCGCCTTGACCGCATCACGGAAGAATTGCCGGGACTTGACTGCGGCGCCTGCGGTTCGCCGAGTTGCAGGGCTCTGGCAGAAGATATCATACGGGGATACTCATTCGAATCGGATTGTGTGATCAAGCTGAGGGAGCGCGTGAAAACCCTCGCCGAGGAGATTCTTGATCTTGCGAGAATCGTACCTCCTGTCATGGCCGACAATTCGAAGAAGAAGGGTACGTCTTAAAACTATAAAAAGGGAACGGGTTGCGTTAATTCGTACGCGCAGGGAGGCAACATGAAAGTGAGGGACGTGGCAACGACTCTCGGGCTTGAGATTCTCACAGGAGACGTTAATCTCGACAGAGAGGTACAGGGGGGCTATACATCGGATCTTCTCTCTGATGTCATCGGGAATATCGACGAAGGATCTGCCTGGATAACAATACAGCGACACATCAACATACTCGGCGTGGCCAAACTGAAGGATGTTCCGGCCATCATCATTCCCCGAGGCCTTTCCCTCGATGATCAGGTCGTCGCCAAGGCCAGGGAAGAAGGGGTGGCGATTCTCCGGGGACAGGCATCAGCATTCGAGCTTTCGGGATTGTTGTACAAGGCGCTTGAGAAAGGTTGACGGGAAGTGGCAGGGTTTTCCTGTGACTTTCACATCCATTCTACACTCTCGCCCTGCGGGGATCTCGGCATGTCACCGAGAAACATTATTAGGGCAGCAAAAATGGCGGGGCTCGATGTCATTGCGATCACAGACCACAACATGACGGAAAACAACATCTATGCGCAGAAGTGCGCTGAAGACCTCGGGATCGACGTCCTCTTCGGGATGGAGGTTCAGACCATGGAAGAAATACACGTCCTGGCCATATTCGACGATCGGGAAACTGCGTTGGGATTTCAGGAGTATATATACGACCTTCTCCCTGACGTTGACAATGACATCGATTTCTTTGGTGACCAGGTGGTGGTCGATGAGAATGACGAGATTGTCCGTTTCGAACACCGTCTCCTTCTCAATTCAGCAGCCATCACCCTCGAGGACGCGACGTGGTGGATCAAGAACCGCGGGGGACTTGCCATTCCGTCCCACATCGACAGCCCGACGTTCAGCGTTATCAGTCAGCTCGGTTTTGTGCCGGCAGATCTTCCGTTCGATGCCCTCGAAGTCCGGGACATCACAAAGATTCCCGATCTCCAGCCCCTCATTCCCCGTACTGATGTCCCTTTCGTCACCTTTTCCGACGCCCATTACCCCGGGGATATCGGACGGCGGAAAACAGTACTCACCATGGACAGACCGACCTGCCGGGAAGCGGAGCGAGCCCTTAAGGCCCTGTCAGGGAGCGAACCGGTGGTGCATTCGCTATGATGGATGAAATCTGTTCCCATATCATGGATATCGCAGTCAACTCGGTCACAGCCCATGCCACGGTCGTCCGGATATCGATCATCGAAGACAGGGATGCACAGACCCTGACCCTCACTATTGCAGATAATGGAAAAGGAATGGATACAGCGCTGGCACAGAGGATACAGGATCCCTTCTTCACGACAAAATCAGGGAAGTCCGTCGGTCTTGGCATTGCCCTGCTGAGAGGAACCGCCGAAACGACGGGAGGAACATTTTTACTGAAGAGTGCCCCCGGCGAGGGGACCTTCATCAAAGCACAGTTCGGCCTGGAACACCCCGACCGGCCTCCTGTGGGAAACCTGAAAGATACGATCCTGGTCCTTGTGGCGGGAAATCCCACTGTCGATTTTATCTTTCAGATTCAGATAGCCGGGACTGACTTCACCCTCGACACAAAAGAGATGAAAACCGTTCTGGATGGGCTCCCAATCAATCATCCGGAGGTCGTGAATTTTCTCACCAATTATCTTGACGAACATGTTTCATTTAGATAGATTAATGGAGTTTTAAAGGAGGAAAACCCATGAACTTAGAGGAACTTAAGAGAATCAGAGAGAAGGCGCAAAAGGATGTGGAATTACGTCAGAAACAGGCCCGGATCAGGGTCACCGTCGGCATGGGGACAAGTGGTATAGCCGCCGGAGCACGGGAAGTTCTCAAAACCTTCGTCGAAGAAGTGAGCAGAAGGAATCTCGGCGATGTCGTCGTGACCCAGACAGGGGAAAAGGGGCTCGCATCACAGGAACCTCTTGTCGAGGTCTTCGAGGAAGGAAAACCGGTTGTTGTGTACGGCAGTATGACCGCGGAAAAATCAAAGCGCGTGGTGGTCGAGCATATTGTGAACGGAAATCCCGTCACTGAATTCGCCATCGAAGTACTGTAAAAAGGAGGGCGGGGAACGTGGAAAGAGAAGCGGTTCTTAGAAAATTTCGGCCTAGTCTCGATAACATCCTCTATATTCTTCATGACCTGCAAGACAGCAATCCGCAGCGTTACGTATCCAAGGAAGATCTGAAGGTCTGTGCCGATTACCTTCAGGTACCTTACAGTTATGTTCACAGTGTGGCGAGCTTCTATACCATGTTTAGCCTCAAACCTCGCGGCAGAAACATCATACGGCTCTGTGATTCGCCGCCCTGTTACCTTATGGGGTCTACATCGCTTCTCGACTATCTGAAGACGTCTCTCGGTATCGATATCGGTACCACAACTTCTGACGGGGCCTTTACCCTTGAAACAACCAGTTGCCTCGGGGCCTGCGGTGTCGCCCCGGCAATGATGCTGAATGACGAAATGTTTGGGAACCTCACCCCGGAAAAGATTGACGCCATTCTGGAGAACAGGAGAAAAGAACTATGAACCTCGTCAGAAATCATGTACTCATCAGTATTGATGCAGGAACAATTATGGCAGGAGCCCGGGCCGTCGAAAAGGCTCTCATCGATGAGATTGCCAAACAGGGTCTGCGCGATGAGATTGCCGTCCTCGAGACGGGGAGCATCGGAACAACAGGCAAGGGCGTTATTCTGGTCGTCTATCCGGAAGGGACATACTATTGCAATGTCACGCCGGCTGACGTCCCTGAGTTTGTAGAGGAGCACCTGCTCAAGGGCCGGCCCCTGACACGGCTCCTTTTCCCTGATGTACCAAAGCAGCACGTTGTCAAACGGGAGAAGACGGGACTCCTGAAGGAACAGCCCCGTATCGTCCTCCGGAACAGCGGTATCATCAACCCTGAAAGCATAGACGAATACATCGCCGGCGGTGGGTACGAGGCAATTGCGAACGCAATAACCAATTCGACCCCTGTCCAGGTTATCGAAGAGATCAAGAACTCCGGTCTCACGGGAAGGGGCGGTGCCTCCTTCTCAACGGGCATGAAGTGGGATTTTGCCCGCAAAGCCCCGGGAGACGTAAAATATATCATCTGCAACGCTGATGAAGGGGAACCGGGAACATTCAAAGACAGACTTATCCTGGAGGGAGATCCCCACAAACTGATCGAAGGGATGCTTCTGGCAGGTTTCGCCGTTGGAGCTCAAAGCGGTTTCGTTTATATAAGGGGAGAGTATTCCCTGTCGATTCAGCGCCTTGAAACAGCCATAAACGCAGCCCGGGAATACGGCATCCTCGGTGTCAACATCTTTGAAAGCACCTTCAGTTTCGACATCAAGATCATGAAGGGTGCCGGTGCGTACGTCTGCGGCGAGGAGACTGCACTCATCGAATCCCTCGAAGGGAAACGGGGTCACCCAAGAAACAAACCACCCTACCCTGTCACCGAAGGACTCTGGGCAAAACCTACTGTCGTCAATAATGTTGAAACCCTGGCAAACGTACCGGAGATCATGAGAAACGGAGCAGCCTGGTTCAGGAGTTACGGAACGGACAAATGTCCCGGAACAAAAGTCTTCACCATTATAGGAAACGTAGCCACTCCGGGGCTCATTGAAGCGGAGATGGGAACACCGCTCAGGGATATCATCTTTGAATATGCCGGTGGCATAAAAGACGGAAAGAAGTTCAAGGGGGCCCTCATCGGCGGTGCGGCAGGAGCATTTATCGGCCCTGACATGCTTGATGTTCAGATGGATTTTGTCAATCTCCGCGACTACGCTGCGGTTCTCGGTTCAGGGGCCATTCTCGTCATGGATGAAGATGCGGATATGGTAGGTATGCTCAACAATGTTCTCCACTTCTTCAAACATGAATCGTGCGGTCATTGCGTACCCTGCCGTCTCGGAACAGCACAGCTTGTCAAACTCATGGACCGGGTGGCATCATCGAAAGGATCGAAGGAGGACCTCGACAAAATGCTCTCCATATCGGAGGCCATGAAAGATACATCATTCTGCCCTCTGGGACAGTCGCTGTATCTCCCGATTTCAAGTTCTCTCAAATATTTCGGCGACGAGATTCTCGCCAGGGTTCAGTAAACGAACACCAGCAACCGTACGACGGAGGTTTAAAAGACACGCGATGACGAATGTAACCATTAATAATGTGCCGATAGAGGTTCCTGAAGGGACATCGATCCTCTGGGCCGCCAAAAAAGCGAACTTCAACATTCCGACACTCTGTCAACATCCTGATCTCAAGCCGGAGGGACAGTGCGGTATCTGTGTCGTAGAAGTGGAAGGGATACCGGGGCTCAAACGGGCGTGCATGACACCGGTGGGCGAAGGGTGGAAGATACACACCCATACACCCAAGGTCATGAAAGTCCGGAAACAGCTCGTTGAATTGATTCTCTCCAACCACGATACGGACTGTCTTACCTGCATGAAGAACAACCATTGCGAGCTTCAGCGTCTCGCGGCAACACTGGGTATCAACACGATCGAGTACCCGAAGTTCGAGGAGAAGCTTCCCATCGACCGGACAAGCGTGGCGATTGTGAGAGACCCCAATAAATGCATCCTCTGCGGCCGGTGCATCCAGGTCTGCTCCAATGTCCAGACAGTCAACGCACTGGCGGTCAACCACCGGGGATACGACACGCTGATCACCACTGCATTCGATGCAGGCCTCGGAAACAGTCCCTGTATCAACTGCGGCCAGTGTGTTGTCCATTGTCCCGTAGGAGCTCTCTATGAGAACAGCCAGACCGAGGACGTCTGGGATGCGATCCATGATCCCGATAAATTCGTCGTCGTCCAGGAGGCACCGGCAGTCCGGGCCATGCTCGGGGAAGAATTCGATATGCCTCCCGGATCGCTTGTAACGGGGAAAATGCATGCTGCCCTGCGGCGCCTCGGATTTGATGCCGTCCTTGAGACAAACTTCACCGCCGATCTGACGATCATGGAGGAAGGGGCCGAGCTGGTTTCCCGGCTCAAATCGGGCAAAAGCCTGCCACTTATCACATCCTGCAGTCCGGGGTGGATCAAATTCATGGAAACGTTCTTCCATGACATGATTCCCCACATGTCAACAGCGAAATCACCGCAGCAGATGTTCGGCGCCCTGACGAAAACATATTATGCACAGATAAAGGATATTCCGCCTGAGAAAATTGTTTCTGTCTCCATCATGCCCTGCACGGCAAAGAAATTTGAGTGCCAGCGTCCCGAGATGAAGGCAAGCGGTTTCCGGGATGTAGATTACGTCCTCACAACCAGGGAACTGGGGAGAATGATGAGGGAAGCGGGTATCGATATCAGAGACATGCCGGAAGAAGGCGCCGACGATATACTGGGCGACTACACCGGAGCAGCAACGATCTTCGGTGCAACAGGTGGCGTTATGGAGGCTGCATTGCGATCAGCATATTTTCTGGTCACCGGCCACGAACTCGAAAACGTTGAGGTCGCTCCTGTCAGGGGACTGAAAGGAACGAAGGAAGCTGAAATAGATATTGAAGGAACGAAAATCAAGGTGGCCGTTGCCCACAGTTGCGGCCAGGCCAGGGCTCTCCTTGAAAAGGTACAGGGACAACTGGAATCAACAGGGGAGAGCGAATATCAGTTCATTGAAGTCATGGCCTGTCCCGGCGGATGTGTCGGTGGCGGTGGCCAGTCCTGGGGAAGTAATATGGCAAAAAGGGCCCGGCGGGGTGAATCGTTGTATGCTGAAGATAAATCACTGCCGCTGCGGAGGTCCCACGAAAATCCGTCAATCACCGCTGTGTACGAGAAGTTTCTGAAACATCCGAATTCCGATGTGGCTCACAAGCTTCTCCATACCTCGTATTCAAAGAGAAGCACCGTCGACGGCAAAGTGATGGCTGACGAGAACGCATAAGATGAACACGCACTGAAATGAAGGGAGGAGAAGGAAATGGTTGCTGAGAATCAGTGTCATTGTGCCCCGGTCGACGAGGAAGAATTGTATCCGAGGCTGGTGGAAGTAATTGCCGAGCATAGCAAGAAACCGGAAGATCTGATCATGGTGCTTCACAAGGCACAGAATCTTTTCGGGTACCTGCCCCGGCGGGTACAGGAGATGGTGTCTGAAGGCCTGAATGTATCACTGCAGGAAGTGTATGGCGTCGTTACATTTTACAACTTCTTTTCCACCGTCCCCCAGGGAAGACATAGCGTTAAAGTCTGTCTCGGTACAGCCTGTTATGTCCGTGGAAGCCAGGAAGTGCTCGACAAGGCACAGAAGGAACTGGGTATCAAAGTTGGAGAGACAACAGAAGATAGACGGTATTCCCTCGACGTTGTCCGGTGCATAGGAGCGTGCGGCCTGGCTCCCGCCATGCTCGTCGATGATGACGTGTACGGAAGGGTAAAATCGAACAATGTCATGGACATCATCGAGCAGTACGAATAAGGAGGGAGAGAAAATATGGAGTCAGCGCGTGCTCATGTATTGGTCTGCGCCGGAGCTGCTTGTGTCTCATCTGGCTGCCGCCAGATACGGGATGCCATCGTCAACAAGGTTGTCGAAGAAAAGCTGCAGGATGAAATCAAGATAATCGAGACGGGGTGTATCGGATCCTGCGATCTCGGTCCTCTCGTATTGATCTATCCCGAAGGCGTACTCTACCAGAAGCTTAAACCGGTCGATGCAGAAGAGATCGTCAC
>CAYQXL010000034.1:0-2033 GCA_964421445.1 uncultured Pseudomonadota bacterium | reverse complement strand
CCGAAGGCGTACTCTACCAGAAGCTTAAACCGGTCGATGCAGAAGAGATCGTCACTGAACATCTCCTGAAAGGCAGAATCGTCGAAAGGCTCCTCTATAGAGAGCCCATATCATCCGAATCGATTCCGGCTATGAAGGAGATCGGGTTTTTCAAGAACCAGGTCAAGATCGTTCTGCGGAACTGTGGCGTCATAAACCCTTTGAACATCGAAGAATATATCGCCCGCGACGGCTATCTCGCATTGGGCAAGGCCCTCACGTCCATGACACGGGAACAGGTCATCGACGAGGTGACCAAGGCCGGCCTGAGGGGACGGGGAGGCGGTGGTTTTCCAACAGGCATTAAATGGAAGTTCGCCTTCCAATCTCCCGGCGACGTGAAGTACGTCGTCTGCAATGCCGACGAAGGAGACCCTGGTGCGTTCATGGACAGGAGCGTCCTCGAAGGCGATCCCCACAGCGTCATCGAGGCTATGGCCATAGCTGCATATGCCATCGGGGCAAAACAGGGATACATATACATCCGTGCTGAATATCCCCTCGCCATCGAACGACTGGTCTGGGCCATCGGCCAGGCGAGAGAGTATAAATTTCTCGGGAAGAACATACTTGAGGCAGGTTTCGACTTCGACCTCGATATCCGCATCGGTGCCGGGGCCTTTGTCTGTGGTGAAGAGACGGCGCTTATGTTCTCTATCGAAGGCAAACGGGGAGAACCCCGTCCCAGGCCACCCTTTCCCGTGGTCCGTGGTCTCTTCGATGCCCCGACCCTCCTCAATAACGTTGAAACCTATGCAAATATCGCTCCGATTGTTCTCAAGGGCGCCGCATGGTATGCCCAGTACGGAACGGAAAAGAGCCGGGGAACGAAAGTGTTCGCCCTTGCCGGATCGGTCAATAACACTGGTCTCGTCGAGGTCCCCATGGGTACCCCCCTCGGCGATATCATCTTCAATATCGGTGGCGGCATAAAAGACGGGAAGAAATACAAGGCAGCCCAACTCGGCGGACCATCCGGCGGCTGTGTGCCTATTGAATACCTCAACACCCCTGTCGATTACGAATCAGTCATTGAACTCGGCGCCATCGTTGGGTCAGGTGGATTGATCGTCGCCGACGAAGATACATGCATGGTCGACTTCGCCCGTTTCTTCCTCGATTTCACCCAGCATGAATCATGCGGAAAGTGCCCTCCCTGCAGGATCGGCACCAAGCGGATGCTCGAAATCCTCAAAAGGATCACCCATGGCGAGGGAAGACCGTCGGACATCGATGATCTCGTCGAGTTGTCTGCACGGATCAAAGACTCTGCCCTCTGCGGGTTGGGTCAGACAGCACCGAACCCGGTCCTGTCGACGCTCCGGTACTTCAAACACGAATATCTTGAGCATATCGAGGAGAAACACTGCCGGGCAGGCATCTGTTCATCCCTTTTCGACGCCCCTTGTCAGAATGCCTGCCCCACCGACCAGAATGCCTGGGGATATGTGACTCTCATCAGCGAGGGCAAGCTGAAAGATGCGATCGCTGTCATAAAGGAAGCTAATCCATTTCCTGCGGTTCTCGGACGGGTCTGCTATCATCCCTGCGAAAACAAGTGCAGGCGCGGACAGCTCGATGATGCCATCGCCATCTGTTCCCTCAAACGGTTTGCAGCCGATACCGATATGAACTCATTCCCGTCCTACCGTCCCCCTGTTGAAAAACCGAAGGATATCAGCGTAGCCGTCATCGGAGCGGGACCAGCAGGTCTGAGTGCCGCATATTTTCTCGCCCGGAAAGGCTATACGGTCAAGGTCTTCGAATCATTGCCCGTTCCCGGCGGCATGCTGGCCGTCGGCATCCCTGACTACAGGCTTCCCCGGGAGGTCCTTAACGCCGAGATCAAGACCATTACCGACTTAGGCGTTGCCGTTGCATACAATACGGCGCTCGGAAAGGATATCACCGTGGAAGGACTCTTTTCAGAGGGGTATAAGGCAATCATTATCGCCACAGGAGCCCATCAGGGTCAGAAACTGGGCATACCCGGT
>CAYQXL010000033.1:6208-25469 GCA_964421445.1 uncultured Pseudomonadota bacterium | reverse complement strand
TGAGGTTTTTGTGGAGTAATAGGGCTCAAAGACCCGGGCGAGATCATCTTCGGCGATCCCTGTTCCTGTGTCCGTTACGGTGACGACGGCTGTATTTTCGTCCATGGTGCAGCCGACAGTGACAACACCGTCTGCATCGATAGCCTGGATGGCATTCAGGATGAGATTGAGAAGACAGATCCGCATATATTCCCTGTCACAGATGATAGAGCCTCCGGTGTTGTCGCACTCGAGGACGATCCGCACGGCGGGGCGGACCTTATCCTTGACGATGTAGAGGGCCTCTTCGATGAGCGTCCGGATCTCCACAGGTTCTTTTCTCAACGTTACAGGCCGCCCGAGAAGGAGAAAGTTGTGAATCAGCTCGTTCATTCTGTGGATTTCCCGGGATGAGTCATCAAGGAGTTCGACAAGGGCTTTCTTCTCGTCCATCGATGACCCGGCGATCCGCTCCTTGACATGTCCTATGGAGAGAAGGAGGAAATTGAGCGGGTTCCTGATCTCGTGGGCAACACCCGACGAGAGCTGGCCGATGATGGAGAGTTGTTCCGAACGTTTGAGCTTGTCCTCGAGAGCTTTCCTCTCTTTCAGTTTTTCCACCATTTCATTGAAGCTCTCCTCCAGTACACCGATCTCATCTTTCCTGGCGCTCTGAGGAATCTCGACGAGTTCGCCATGAGCTATCCGCCGGGCGGCGTTGGCCATTTTTTTGATCGGTTCGGTATATTTTTCTGCGAGGATCAGGCAGATGATGATGCCGATAGTGAAGGCGAAGATCGTGCTCAGTATCCGTTTCAGATGATTTTTCCTCTGGATGAGGCGGTAATCGTCGAGAACCATGCTGATATGGATATACCCCACATTCTGGCCCTGTACGAGGACCGGCAGGATGACGTTGTAGAGACGCTGGGGCCCGTCGGTACTTGTTTCGCCCATTTTGGCCGTAATGAGGAAGTCCTTCTTTTTGCCTATTTTCGCCTGTGTTCCGATCTTCTGGGGATTCGAACTGGCAATGACCTCCGACGTGTCGCTGAGGATCGAAATCTCGTTGATCCCTTTCTGATTGAGCATGTCGACGTAGCCTTTCAGGCGTTCCGTTGTCTCGCCCCTGAGGGTCATCTCCTCCATGCTTATCTGAATGGCCTTGGTTATGTCGTCCATATTCTCCGTGACCTTGTCGATGAGCATGTCTTCGCTCCGCGAATAGATCACCGTGAGGGCAGTGATGGAGAGGGCGAGGAGAATAAGAAGAATGAGGAGTAACTGGGTCCTGAGGGAAAAGGCTTTTAACCCGTCACTCAAAAACCGGGACAGTTTTGTTTTAACCATGCGAGACGCTTCATTATACTATCTCTTGATATAAATTCGTAGAGGGTGGACAGGGGTGGGCCTTTGAGCCGTCCTGTCAGGACGATCCGTGTAAGCATCATGACCTCCCTTTTTTTAAGGCCCGTCTTCTCCATGGAACAGCCAATCAGGTTGTCAAACGACGACCCGGCGCCGTCGGCGGCCATTGCGGCGACTATGGGGATGTGTGATGTGAGATGGGTCTCCCGGCCAAGAAATTCGAGGGCATCAGCCTTTGTCTCTTCCCCTGTGAAGATGTCGAGGAGGTCTCTCAGTTCCTTCAGTGTCGCTCCGTTCTCCCGGAGGACAGCAACCCTTCCCGCCCATTCCCCTGAGAGCCCCAATTCAGACAGGAGGTCTTTTTCGGAGAGCCGGCGCAGGTATTCTTTGTTGAACCAGAGAAGTTTTTTCAGATCGAAGAGTGTGTCTGACGATGAAAACGTCGAAAGGGCGAAGGTGGAGACCATCTCCTCCGGTGACATCAGTTCGTCTGCGACCTTCCGTCCTGCAACAGCGAGGTAATTGACGATGGCACCGCTGAGAAAACCTTCTTCGCGCAGTCCGGCGATGCTCGTAACGCCGTGCCGCTTGCTGAGAGGCTTGCCGTCGTCACCGGTGAGCATGGAGAGATGGCTGTATGCCGGCGGTGTCAGGCCGAAGAGACGGAAGAGCATGATCTGTTTCGGTGTATTCGAGAGATGATCGGAACCGCGGATGACGTGGGTGATCGCCATCTCCATGTCGTCGACGGCGGCAGCAAAGTTGTATGACGGTCTTCCGTCCTGCCTCATGATGATGAAATCATCGATGTGGTCTGGAGGGAAGGAAATAGGGCCGAAAACACCATCGGTAAAGGAGATCTCCTCTTTGAGGGATCTGATCCGGACAACATGGCTTTTTCCCATCGCCTCATTTCTCCTGATGTCATCAGGTGAAAGGGCGGCACAGGCTCCTGAGTAACGGGGTGCCCTGCCCCGGGAAAGGTCGTTCTTCCGCATCTCTTCCAGGTCTTCCCGGGAACAGAAGCATTTGTAGGCACAGTCCCGCTCCATAAGCCCGTCGGCGAAAGACCGGTAGACGGGCCAACGGTCTGATTGGCGGAACGGTCCTTCATCCCAGTTGATGGCGAGCCAGCGAAGATCGCTCAGGATAGATGCCTCAAATGACCTGTCTGACCGGTCCAGATCGGTATCTTCAATCCGGAGGATAAACCGTCCTCCTTCCTTCTGTGCGAAAAGGTGGTTCATGAGGGCTATTCTGACATTCCCTATGTGGAGATCACCGGTCGGACTGGGAGCAAAGCGGACTTTTGTCATCCCCTCTCGTCCTTGTCTCGGTCTTTTCCGTTTACCAGGAAGATCTGCGGGGCTCTATAACGTCTATTCGAGGAGGGCCGTCGCATAGACCTCGATTCCCTCCTTTCTCCCGACAAAACCGAGCCCTTCCGTCGTCTTTCCCTTGACCATGATCCGGTCCTCCGTAAGGCCGGTGATCCTTGCAAGGTTTGTACGGATTGCCTGCCGGTAGGGGGCGATCTTTGGTTCCATCGCTGCGACGACGGCGTCGATATTGGCGATTTCGAAGCCTTTGCTTCTGACGATCGCCATGACCTGGGCCAGTATCCTTTCGCTGGCTATCCCCCTGATTGTCATATCCGTGTCGGGAAAGTGGACACCTATGTCGCCTTCCGCCGCAGCGCCGAGAAGGGCGTCGCAGATGGCATGGATGAGAACGTCGCCGTCCGAATGGCCGGCAAGGCCCCGGCTATAGGGGATCTCAATCCCGCCGAGAAAGAGTTTCCGGCCTTCCACCAGGGGATGGACGTCGTACCCGATGCCGATCCTCATGCTTCGCCTTTGAACCGGGAGAGCATGCCCTGGGCGATGACAAGATCCTCCGGGGTGGTGATCTTGATATTATACGGTGATCCCTCGATGACCTTTATCCGCGTTCCCAGGGATTCGAGGAATGTGGCGTCGTCGTACCCGTAGAGTTTCCGTGCCATCCCCTCCCTGTAGGCTTTGAGGATGAGATCGAACTTAAAGAGCTGCGGCGTCTGGATGTGCCACAGCGAATCTCTTTCCAGCGTTTTGACAACGAATCCTTCTTTGGAGATCACCTTGATCGTATCCTTCACGGGAACGGCCGGTATGATGGCATCAAACATCTCCATGAGGGAGATGCCCTTTTCGACGAAGGAGGGGGTGAGAAAAGGACGGGCACCATCGTGAATGACAACGGTGTTGCACGAGTTGTCGATCGCCTCAAGCCCGTTTCGTACCGAGTCCTGCCTCAGTCGTCCGCCGATCACAAGCTTCATGAGCTTCGGAAACCGGTATGTTTCGAGAATCTCTTCCTGAAAGATGGAGAGATCCTTCTGGTTTACCACAAGATAGATGCCGTCTATGGCCCGGCACTCTTCGAAGACCTCGAGGGTGTGGACGATAATCGGCTTATTGTCGAGAAGAAGAAACTGTTTGTTTGTAGGGGCTCCCATGCGCTTGCCGGCGCCGCCTGCCAATATGATTGCGACCGTTCTCATGCTTATTTTACCTGTTCGTCAATAGTTGGAATCTGTCCCTCTGAGGGGGGTGTCTCTCCGTTTCCCTGCTCCTTCACCCGGGCGAATATCATTCTCCCTGACGTTGTCTGGAGAACGCTGGTGACGGTGATGTCAACCGATCGTCCGATCAGCCGTCTTGCCTCGTCCGTTACAACCATTGTTCCGTCGTCGAGATAGCCGACGCCCTGTCCCGGTTCCTTCCCTTCCTTGACAATCTTCAGGGTCATCTGTTCGCCGGGGAGAATGATCGGTTTGATGGCTGTGGCGAGAAGATTGATGTTGAGGACCTTGACCCCCTGAAGTTCGGCGACCTTCGTCAGATTGAAATCGTTGGTGATAATCGAGCCGTTCAGTTGGGTGGCCAGAGCCACGAGTTTTGAATCCACATCCCTCAGCGCAGGAAAGTCGTCATCCACGATCCGTACGGTGACGATGTTCTGTTTCTGAAGGTGGTTCAGTACATCGAGACCCCGTCTTCCCCTCGTCCTGCGGAGAGGGTCCTGGTGATCGGCGATGTGCTGGATTTCATAGAGCACGAATTGGGGGATGATGAATGTTCCGTCGATGAATCCCGTCTCACAGATGTCGGCGATCCGGCCGTCGATAATCGTACTTGTGTCGAGTATCTTGACCTTCTCTCCTCCCTCGTATTTCTGAAAGAGGGGTATCTTTGAGAGATCCACCGCCTGGCTCCTGTTTCCTCCTATCCGGAATCCGAGGTAGCCCGCAACAAAGTAGAGGAGAATATAGATGGGAAGGGATATGTTGATGTCAACCAGTTCGAGAAGCAGCTTCGATATGAAGAGGTTTGTGACGATGAGGCTGATGGTGACACCGATTATACTGCCGAATATTGTCTTGAGAGGGATATTCTTCAGCCGCTCTTCGAGCTTGATGATGATGTACCCCAGGGCCAGGCCGAAGATTGCTCCGACCCAGCCGAGAAGGCCGCTCGTGAATATCTCCCGGGCGATGAAGTATCCGGTCACCGCTGTGACGGTGGCCAGGATCATCTGTACAATCAGGTTCAAGGGGGTTACCCTTTGTAGTTAGTCAGATAGATGCTCTCAATTTCCTGTTCGATAACGTCCTCTTCCTTCGATAATGCGATGGAGAGTTCTTTTTTGATGAGGTTCCGGGCTATTTCGAACATCTTCTTCTCACCGAACGAAAGTTCTTTGCCCACCTTGAGGCTGTACAGTTCTCTCAGGACCGTGGCGACTTCAAAGATCGAGCCGCTCTTGATCCGCTCCATGTACTCCTTGTACCGCCGGTTCCAGGGGGCGTTGTCGTGAACGAGGTTCCGTTCTTTCAGGATATCATATACCCGTGTTACCTCTCCGTCACCTATGATACACCGCAAGCCTGCGTTCCGTTCGCCATCGACAGGGATCATGATGGTCATATCCGTGTCGAGTATGCGCATCACGTAAAAGGATTGCCGTGTTCCGGAAAACTCCTTGTCCTCGATCGATTCGATCTTTCCCACGCCGTGGCCGGGATAAACAGCTACTTCTCCAACCTTGAACATCATTCCTCCGTTCAATTCTTACTCTAAGATTTATCCGCTTTTATTCTACCAGAATTGGAAGTTAAATTCAATAAGTAATCGTTTTCACAAAACAATTCGACAGGGCCATTTGTCGCTTCGTCTGGTCTGTTTTGTATACAGTGCGGAAAAAGGCGTTGATGATCGTGATCTTTTCCATTATAATCATTCCAGTCTGTCGGGAGGTACTCTCAGTGATAAAAACTCGATTTGCACCAAGCCCAACGGGTCATCTTCACATCGGTGGGGCGAGAACAGGACTCTTTAACTGGCTCTATGCACGGCACCATCACGGTGTCTTTGTTCTTCGTATTGAAGATACGGATATCGAACGGTCGAAAGACGAGTTTGTCGAAGGTATTCTCGGCGGTCTCCGGTGGTTGGGTATCGACTGGGATGAAGGGCCGTTTTACCAGAAAGACAACATGGAGATGTACCGGGCCCATGCCCTGAAGCTTCTCGAAAAGGGACTTGCGTACCGCTGTTACTGCAGTCCTGCCGAACTGGAAGAGAAGCGGGAGAAGGCCTTGAAAGAGGGGAGGAAGCCTGTCTATGACAGGACCTGCCGTGACGGCACCGACGGCCGTGAAGGCCCCTTTGTCATACGTTTCAAGAATCCTCTGTCAGGCGAGGTGACGTTTACCGACCTCGTCCGGGGCGATATCACGTTCCGGTGCGAAGAGCTCGATGACTTGGTGATCCTCCGGACAGACAATACGCCGACATATAATTTTACCGTTGTTGTCGATGATGCCCTCATGGGGATAACCCATGTCATCAGGGGTGACGATCATATCAACAACACACCGCGCCAGATTCTCATCTACCGGGCCCTCGACTATCCTGTGCCGTTCTTTGCCCATGTTCCCCTCATTCACGGGAAAGACAAAGGCCGTCTCAGCAAGCGGCACGGCGCCACGTCGGTTCTCGAATACCGGGAAAGCGGATTCTTTCCTGAGGCACTCGTCAACTATCTCTCCCGTCTCGGCTGGGCTTCCGGCGATCAGGAGGTCTTCTCGAAAGACGAACTGATGGAAAAATTCGACCTCGACCATGTGGGGAAATCACCGTCCGTCTTCGATATGGACAAACTGACCTGGCTCAACGGCCACTACATGAAGACCCTTCCGCCGGACACGGTTCTCGAACGTTTAATGCCGTTCCTTCCTGCCGGTGCGGCCGATCTCTATGACAGAGAGGCCCTTCTGTCGATGGTGGTCAATCTGAGGGAACGGGCCAGAACGCTCGTCGATATGGCGTCCATGGCGTCCTATTTTTTCACCGAGGATTACCCCTGCGATCAGGCGGCAGAGGCGAAGTTTCTCACAGAAGAGACGAAGCCGATCCTCATCGATTTTCTGGAACGACTCACCGGTCTCGACACTCTCGATCTCGAATCCCAGAAAGCGATCGTCGATGAGCTTGCAGGGCGTTATGAAAAGAAACTTGTCGCCATTATCCAACCGGTCCGGGTGGCCCTTACGGGGAGAACCGTAAGCCCTGGCATCTTCGAAGTTATTGAGATCCTTGGAAGAAAACGAGTCGAGACGAGGCTGAAGAGAGCAATAGACTCGATTCAATGAAGCTTCTCAGGCTCGAACTCTTCGGATTCAAGTCATTCCTGAACAGAACGGTCTTTCACTTCAACGAAGGTATCACGTCTCTCGTCGGACCCAACGGCTGTGGCAAGAGCAACATTGTCGATGCCTTCGTCTGGGTTCTCGGTGAACGGGGAACCAAGTCCCTCCGCGTCAAGGATATGGGAGACGTGATCTTTCACGGCTCCAACGGGAAGAGGCCCGTCAATATGGCCGAGGTCACCCTCGATCTCTCTGACGGGCAAGGCGAATACTCGGTCCGGAGACGGATCTTCCGGGACGGTGTGAATGAGTACTTTCTCAACGGCAGCCCGGTCCGTCTGAAGGATGTCCACGAATTCTTTCTCGGTACAGGTATAGGTCCCAATTCATACGCCATTGTTGAGCAGGGGAGGATCGAACATTTCATCCACATGAAACCTGTCGAACGGCGCCTCCTCATCGAGGAGGCAAGCGGTATCACCCGTTTTGAGGAAAAGAAACGGGAAGCTGTCATGCGCCTTGAAGAGACGAGGGTCAACCTTGAGCGGGTGGAGGATCTTTTCCTGGAAGTGGAGAAGAATTGTGCCAGCGCCGCACAGGAGTGGGAGCGGTGGAAGGCATACAGAGAGCTTTCCCTGTCCCTCACTGCCATCGAGTGTCATCTTCTCGTCGATGGGTACAAAAAGATCTCCCGGAGGATGGAGAAGACAGAGGAACGGCTCAGAGATATTGAGACGAAGATCAGGAACAAAGATGACGAGATCGCTCTCCTTAAAGAACAGCGGAGCGCAAAGGCAAAGGAATACGAACTCATGGACGGTGTCCTGAGAAACCTGGAGATCGATGTCAAAGGGAGAGAGAAGGAACTGGAAGGGAAAATCAGGGAGATCGGGTACGTTGAGGACGGACTGAAGCGGAACAGGTCCGAAACCGATCGTCTCACAGGGGAACTGAAGACCCTCGGCGACAAGATCGCCCGTGCGGAGGGTGAGGCCCGTAGTCTGAGGGAGCGGATAGAGACAATGACTGCGACCCTTGCCGGTGATGACGGCGTGGTGAGAGGCCTTGAAGAGAGACTGGAAGGGTTGAGCGCCCGGCGAAAAGAGTGCGGAGACCGTCTTGACAGGGAACGGACGGCCCTTTTCGTTGCTGCTGCAGCCGTATCGGATGTGCGGAACCGCATAAGGGAAAGTGAGCGGCAGGCGGCTGAGCGCAAGAGGAGACAGGAGCGGCAGGCGGCGGAACTCATGACACTTGGGGAGAGACTGACGGCCCTCGGCGCACGGGAAGATCGCCTCCGGAAGGAGAACGAAACGGCACGGGCCGAACTGTCTGGGGCCATGGCCGGGGAAAAAGATCTCAGGGATCAGGCGGATATGCAGAGGAGGGAGGCGGAAAGGACGCGCCAGACCATTGAACGACTGAAGGGCGAGAAGACGGGAAAGGAAGCCTTTCTTGCAGAGACGGGCAAAGGAAGTCCCCAGAGGAGGCCCGTGCTTCAGGGAGCGAAGAAGCTGATCGAACTTATCCCGTCGTCGGCTGACGAAGAAGGAGAGGGAGCGGCACGGTTCTTTGTCAATGAGATGGACTATTATGTTGTTCCCGAGGAGAGTACCGGTCGTATTCCCGAGATTGTCGGCCGGTATAATGACAACCTCATCTTCTTTTCTCCCCGGGGCTTCTTCCTCCCCGGTGACCGGGGTGTGGTAATCCGGTCGATGAAGGTCGACTCGGTGGATGAGGCTCTCCGCCGTATCGATGACGGTGAAGAAGGGCTCTTTGTGGCCGGAGGGGTCTGTATCGATTCCCGGGGCTTCATCATGGCCTCAACGCAGGAGAGGTCCCGTATCTTCAAAAGGTTGAAGGACCGTGTCCGTCTCGAGAAAGAGATCGGAGCCCTTGCTGTTTCCATTGAGGTGGAAGGAAAAAGGGCGAAAGAGGCGTCTCTGAAGCTCGACGATCTGATGAGAAAACTCCGTGTCCTGAACGAAAGGAAGAATGGTGCGGAAAAAATCGTCAGGACTCACGAAAGGGATCTGGCGGCGCTGGAGGCGGAAAAGCGGGGGGTGAATGAACGTATCAGGGCGCTTAAGGAGGACAATGATCCGTTGTACGATCAGAACGGACCTGACGGTGCGGTTCTGATCGGGGAGCTTTCAGAAAGAGAGAAGGAAAAAGAGGCTGTGGAAACGAGAATGGCACGGCTGAAGGCCGAGGCAGATGATGCAGAGGCCGGATACGGGCAATGCCATGCAGAATGGCACGGAGCAACGCTCGAACGGGAGAGAAAGAAGAATCTTCTTCAGTCCACCGAGGCCGGTCTTGCCCGTCACGGTGAACTGCACCAGGCGCTCATGGCCGAGATGGAATCACGGTCGGCGCAGATAAAGGTCCTCGTGAACGAAACGGACCGTCTCGTATCAAAAAAGGCGATCCTCGAAGGTGAGTGGGCTGATGTGAGTAAACAGGGGGAGAAGAACCAGAAAAGGCTCGACGAGGTCAGGGCCGCGGTCGAAGAGATTCACGGGGGAAAGCGGGAGAGTGAGAATGCCATCGGTGGGGCGGAAAAAGAACGGGAGATGATGCTTCTCCAGCGGCAGGGGGCTCTGGCCGAACTGGAAGGGCACGGTGAGAAGATCCGTATCATCACCGAACGGCTGAGCGACGTTTACAACGTCACCGACCCGAACGGCATGACCGTTCCGCCTCAGACGCAGCTCGACCGGGATAAAGAGCGCATCGAGAAAGAGATCAGGGCCCTGGGTGAGGTCAATTTCCGTGCAGAGAAAGAGTATGGTGACCTTAAGGACCGGCTGGCCTTTCTCAGGAAACAGAAGGATGATCTGAGCGGATCGGCCGAGTCACTGAAAAAGACGATCTCCCGGATCGAAGGTCTGTCTCAGGATATGTTTCTCGAAACGTTTGAGCGGGTCGCCAGTTTCTTCAAGGATGTGAGTTCGAGACTCTTCAAGGGAGGCCGGGGCCACCTCTCGCTCCTTCCCGACTCGGGGGGCATCGAACTCTTCGTTCAGCCTCCGGGCAAACGGGTCACCCGGATGGACCTGCTCTCAGGAGGGGAAAAGGCGCTCATCTCCCTTTCCTTTCTCCTCTCTCTCATGGAAACACGGCCGAGCCCTTTCTCCCTCCTCGATGAGATCGATGCACCCCTTGACGATGCAAACCTCGTCGGTCTTCTCGATGTGATCAAAGATATGAGCCGCCAGACTCAGATTGTCTTCATCACCCACAACAGAATCACCATGGGATCGTCCCATACGATCTATGGTATCACCATGGAGGAGGAGGGAATTTCAAAAACAATCTCGGTCCGCCTCTGATCTGTATTTTGTATACAGTATCCTGTATACAAAACGCGCTATTTTTCTTTATCTTCTAACCTTTTAATTTTCTTACTGTTTAAAATAAGAAACAATTTTCCCTGACAGATTTTGCTTGACATTTAGGCCCATATATCTATGATTTATAAACATAAGTTTTGGGGAAGGGGAATTGAGAAGCCCTGAAGTTTTTTATTATTCAGGAATCTGGATTGAAAAGATTGTCTGGTTTCCTTTAAAAAATTCGTTTGAAAGGGGGTGACGTCGAACATATTCGCGTGAAACAATCTGGGGTTTGTTTATAATACGCAAAAGGAGGGGTTTTTATGCAACCGGTGGATCCAGCTTTGGTTGAAGAATTGATGTTATCATGGTACGTCTGGGCGTCGGTCTTCGCCTTCGCTTTTATCTTTACCATCGTAGGTACGTTTCTTGTGACGAGGGGGTGGGAGGAATGAATCCGACAGCATCGAAATTTTTACCAATACCAACACCAACGACGGAGATGATTGTCACGGGTAGTATTGCCGTCGGCATCTTACTCATCCTTTGTGTGCTTCTTGGCCTTATGGGAAGAAAGAAGATGACCAAAGGGAACTTCGATGAGTACCTCGTCGGAAAACGCGATATCGGTCCCGTCATCACCGGCGCCGCCCTTGCTGCCACCTATATTTCAGGGTGGGCCTTCTGCGGAAGCACGGGCATCGTCTATGCACTTGGTTTTTCCGGCATGTGGTTTGCCGGTATCTGGAGCCTCATCGGTATCATCCCCTGTATCTGGCTTGGCGCCATGAAGACACGGGACTTTTCGAAAAAGTTGGGTGCGGCGACGCTCCCTGAAACGATCGGCAGGAGGTTTGAATCCAAAGGCCTTCAAACGGTCGTCGCCATCTCGATGCTCTTCTTCCTCTTTCTCTACTCTGTGGGTCAGTTGAAAGCAGGTGCCACGGTCTGGTTCGCCATGACCGGTCTGTCGCCTCTGTACTGCCTTCTTCTGTCAATCTTTATCGCCTGGCTCTACATGGTCCTGGGCGGTTACATCGGCAACCAGTATGCCGGGGCCCTGCAGGGCGCAGTTTTCTGTGTTGTCGGTACGATGCTCGGTGTCTGGGCCATCATCCACGTCGGTGGTTTCCGTGCTGTAACGGAAGGTCTCGCTGCCCAGAACCCGAGCCTCATGCAACTCATCAACCCGAAACTTCCCCAACTCGGATTCACACAGCTCATGTCGAGCTGGGTTGGTATCCTGGCTACGCCGGTCATCTTCTTCACCATGGCTGTCGGCTTCCCGCACAACGTAAGCCGGTTCCTCGGTATGAAGAAGGTTACCAAGAAGGACTACTGGTGGCTGATCTTCATCGTATGGCTCTTCACCGGTATTCCCATCATGCTCGACTGCTCGTCGAACGGCCTTGTGGCCCGGCTCCTCTATGGCCCGAGCTTTCTCCAGGCTGCTACGATCCACGGCCAGCCGAACGTCTTCAAAGCTGACCTTGCAGCGCCATACCTGGCCCACGCCCTTGGTGGGTCGTGGATGCTCGCTGCCTATACGGCAGGTCTCTTCTCCGCTGCACTTTCGACCCTTGCCGGCATGGTCTTCATCATGAGCGCAAATGTGACGAAAGACATCATCAAACTCTGGTGGCCGAAGACATCCGATAAGTCAATGCTCTATCTCGGATACTTCCTTATCGCTCTCTTCCTCTTCCTGCCCTTCTACTTCGTTCTCGTCAACCCGCCGCCCCTTCTCTCCATCTTCATGGGTATGGCGGCTATGGGCATGGGCGCGGTCTTCTTCTTCGTCACGGCCATTTCGTACTTCTGGAAAGGGGCCACGAAGTGGGGCGCCGGTGCCTGCGTTATCTGGGGAACGATCTTTACCCTCTACGGAAGCTGGGCCGTCCTCTTCAAGAAGATGTACGGTATGGGTAGCTACGAGTGGTTCCTTGTCCTAAGCTGCGGGGCTATCTACTTTATCGTCAGTCTTGTCACAAAACCACCGTCACAGAAACTTATCGATATGCTTTGGTCGAAGCAGGCGGACTAAAACTCCTAAGACCAATGACAGGATGAAAAACAGGGAGGCGAGAGCCTCCCTGTTTTTTTGTTTAAAATAAAAGCAATGCCTGTCGACCAAGGACAGTGGTGAACCGTTCTCCAGAGAAACAGTCCTGAAAAGGAATGATCTACTCCTTCTTCTCGGGACAAATGATCCGATGAAGCTCCTCGTAGACCGTGCCCGGTGGTACTTCACTCCATTGCTTGTACGAACCGGCCTTGGCATAATCGAGTGTCTTACCGTCCTTTGTCAGTTCGAAAACCTCGAGAACACAGAGTTCTTTCTTCTTGCTGACACAATTCAGACCATAGAGGACGGTTCTCGAATCGAGACGGTCGAATCCCGAGAGAGAAAGCTTGGCCTGCTGCCGGGCATCGATGTATCGCTTTTTTCCTTCCTCGCTGTATATGAGGCGCGTCTTAACGCTCAGGATGTCGGGAAAGGCCTTGCTTGAGCTGTCAAACCTGTAGAAGTGGTCACCGTCCTTATCGACCCCGAACTGTTTCCAGTCTGTGCTTTTTACCTCGCCCACCGCATCTGCCGGTATGGGCTGTCGTTCTGCCTGTCCTTTAAGCCACATGAAAAAAAAGATACAGACAATGAGCATGAACCCTGTAACAATAATAGCCTTCATATGGTGCCGCTGTTTTATTTCTCCTGCCATTTTCGTGCCCCTTTGTCCTGAATTATAGAGAACATCTACGAGGTGACCGGGATCTTTCGCCCCGTTGCTCTGTCCGATACGGAAAGGCCAGGACCGGCTTTGCCGCCGGTCCTGGCCTCACGGTGTATCTATCCTTGTTTCAATAAGTCCAGTATATTAATGGAGTACGTCAGGGACTTCCGAGGTATCCTTGACCAGTCCCGGAGCAAGGTCAAAGAGGTTGTCAGCAACAGCACCTTTCTTGATATTCTTGTATTCAGTGCTCCAGTTGCCGCCGGCGACCTTGACGGTAAACCCGTACTCTGGAGAGTACCACTGGGTTATTGTTTCAGACTTCTTTCCCCGTGCGACCGTCACTTCGTACTTCTTTGCCGAATACCCGTTGACCGTCTCAGTGGCCAGCGGTTTCCTGCCCGTCTCGCCGGGAAGCTTCTCTTCGATCATCGGCTTCATCTCCGGCGTCAGCTTCGCTTCTACGTATGTTTTTTCTGCATTGTTGATCTGCCAGAGCAGTCCCTTGTCGCCTCTCACGATAATGTAAAGAGGTGTGCTTCCTTTTTCGACGCGGACTTTGTTCGCTTTGACATAGATCTTGCCGTTCCGTGTGATCTTTCCTTCCTTCGACACCATATCAGCAGTCAGCTCCACCGCAAAGAGGCTTACGGCAAAGGCAAACAGGAACAAACAGGTACATCCCGCGATACAAGCAGACTTCTTCATGAAACCCTCCCAAGGTGAATTATTTCACTATTCATATCACGGACCAGTCCTTTAATCAACATCAAAAGAGAAGTGTTAAAAGTTAATGATAACGATATGTTAAGAAAAGATATCAGGTGCCTCCGCAACGATTGTGCGAGAAAAGGATGGAATCGTGAATCTTCACAGTCCCGATGGTTCGTCATTGACGGAACGGCGGTGCTTCTGTAGACTGTTAAAAGGGCCTCTCGGAAGAGGCCCTGTGGACAACGGGAGAGGGGACAGGGGAGAAGGAGAAGGGTAATATGGATCTGGTGATGAAAAGGTTTCTCGTTCCCGGTCTCATTACCATAGGGTCGTTCCTCGTTCTTGTGGTCCTCCGTACCGTGATCTTTCGCCTCCTCAGGGCATGGTCGAGGAAGACGGGCTCCACGCCCGGCGACATCCTTCTCAAGTCCTTCGGTGTTCCTTCCGTCTATTGGTGTCTTGCGGTGGGACTCTATATTGGTGTCGATCTTTCCGATATGCCTCTGCGGTATGCCCGGCACATCAACAAGACGATCGATGTCATTCTCGTTCTGTCCTTTACCCTCGCCACGGCCACCCTGGTCGGCAAGATTTTCCGCAACTATATCCAGTCCTCTGACCTTCCCATTCCTACAACGGGGCTCGCAGGGGGTATCATCAAGGGTGCCGTCTATATCTTCGGATTCCTCATTATTCTCACGATTCTCGGTGTTTCCATCGCCCCCCTCATTACTGCCCTCGGGGTAGGCGGTCTCGCTGTTGCCCTTGCCCTTCAGGATACTTTGGCGAATCTCTTTGCCGGAATGCACATCCTTCTGGAGAAGTCGGTCAGGGTCGGCGATTTTGTCCGCCTCGAGAACGGACAGGAAGGCTTTGTCGATGATATCACATGGCGGACGACGAGAATCCGTATGCTCCCCAACAATATGGTTGTCATTCCCAACAAGAAGCTTTCTGAAAGCATTGTCACCAATTATTATCTCCCGGGGCGGCAGATGTCGGTCACCCTGTCCGTTGCAGTCGATACGGATGCCGATCCTGATCTCGTTGAGCGAATCCTTGTGGAAGAGGCGAAGGCCTGTATCGGCGTCCTTCCGGGGCTTCTCGGCGATCCCGAACCGGTTGGACGGTTTTCTCCCGGGTTTGGGGCAGGGTCTCTCGATTTTACCCTCATCTGTTCGGTTGGCGAGATTACCGATCAGTATCTTGTTCAGCACGAGTTGAGAAAGAGGATCCTCCGAAGGTTCCGGGCGGAAGGTGTTCAGCTTCCCCAGAAGACGGTGATTCTCAAAGAGGAAAAAGATGTGTCACGGCCTTCCCCTTCCGGGCGGTTGTGACGGTTATGTTTTGTCGTTTTTCGATGGTGGCTGTTCTGTGCGCCCTGCTGTTCGCCGTGTCCTGCCCTTCTCTCGGGGCCGGAAACGGAGCGGGGGAGGACGGAGGAGAGGTCGTGACCGGGACGATTGAGCTTCCCCCTGCAGGTCCCCTCACATCGCGGGGTGTGAAACACGAAATCGCCTCCCGTTCCGGGGATCGGCTCCAGGTCTGGTGGAAGGCAGGATGGCTCGGCGAAGGGAGGATAATACCGCGGTGGTACTTTGAACTTCAGTATATCGACGGTACCATGAGGGAGACCTTTCCGGTCGGTGAGTGCCATTTTTCCGGAGGATGCAACAGGGCTGTCTACAGCGCTTACGCTGCGGGGAAGGGTGATACGGCGATCGTGCGGTTTGTCGATGTTGTCTGGGAGAGTTGGGGTTATGGAGGATCAGGAGAGGGAGGGGTGATCGAGATGTTTACTCACAGGTTCAACGTTCCATCCCGAACGTACACTGTCACAAAGAGCCGCTATCGCTACCCGTCAACCTGTATCCCGCCGGTGAGCATTCCCCCTGACGTCTGTGCCGAGAGGCCCGGGTGTGAGCCTCCGTTCCGGCTCGAACATGTCGAGGTTGTATCGACGGGACTCGTCTCCGGAGGTCCTTTCCGGAGCGGACCTGTCAGGTATCTCAGGGAGGATTGATGGACCGGTTTCTTTGTATTCATGGCCATTTTTATCAACCACCCAGGGAAAATCCCTGGCTTGAAGCGATCGAGGTCCAGGATTCGGCTCATCCCTATCACGACTGGAATGAGAGAATCGATGCCGAGTCCTACTCGCCGAACCGGGCCGCCCGGATCCTCGACAGTGGCGGGAAGATCTGCGAGATCGTCAGCAATTACGAAAAGATCAGTTTCAACGTCGGTCCCACCCTTCTGTCGTGGATGGAGACCGAGTCGCCGGAAACGTACCGGGCGATCCTCGATGCCGACCGGAGAAGCCGTGAATCCCGGTCAGGTCACGGCAACGCCCTTGCCCAGGCATACAACCATATTATCATGCCGCTCGCCACGAGACGGGACAAGGAGACCCAGATTGCCTGGGGGATCGCAGACTTTGTCCATCGATTCGGGCGGTTTCCGGAAGGGATGTGGCTCCCTGAAACAGCGGTAGATTCTGAATCCCTCGATCTCATGGCAGAGGCAGGCATCCGTTATACTATCCTCGCTCCCCACCAGGCCGGTAAGGTCCGGAAGAAGGGGGCAGGGCGGTGGAAGGACATATCGGGCGGCAGGATAGACCCGAGCCGGTCCTATGTGACCCGGCTTCCGTCAGGACGGGAGATGAACCTTTTCTTTTATGACGGACCGATCTCCCGGGCCGTAGCTTTCGAAGGACTTCTTTCCCGGGGCGAGGTTTTTGCCGACAGGCTGGTTGCAGGATTTTCCGGTATCCGCACCTGGCCTCAGCTCATGCATATTGCCACAGACGGCGAGACATACGGCCATCATCACAAATTCGGGGAGATGGCGTTAGCCTATGCCCTCGATTATGTGAGCAAAAAAGGTGAGGCGGTCCTCACAAACTACGGCGAGTTTCTCGACAGGTATCCGCCGCTTCACGAGGTTCAGATCGTTGAGAATACGTCGTGGAGCTGTTTTCACGGTATCGAGCGGTGGAGATCCGATTGCGGATGCAACAGTGGCGGGAAACCAGGGTGGAACCAGTCCTGGCGCGGTCCTCTGAGGGAAGCCCTCGACTGGCTCAGGGATGAGCTTGCCGTCATCTTCGAAACAAAAGGGCTCGACTATTGCTCCGACCCGTGGAGTGTGCGGGATCATTACATCGATGTCATTCTCGACCGTTCCGACGAAGCTATCGACCGTTTCATCGCCGGACATGCGGACAGGATGGCCGGCAGAAAGGATGCCATTCCGTTCCTCAAACTCATGGAGATGGAGCGCCATGCCCTCCTCATGTACACGAGCTGCGGCTGGTTTTTTGACGAACTGTCAGGGATCGAGACGGTTCAGATTCTCGAATATGCGGCACGGGCTCTCCAGCTCGGCGAGGAACTCTCGGGCCGGCGCCTTGAGCCGCGATTCCTCGAAAGGCTTGTGAGGGCAAAGAGCAATATCCCTGAGATCGGAGACGGTGGACGGCTTTTCCTCAAAGAGATCAAACAGGATATGATAACGATAGAGGATGTCGCCGCCCATTATGCCATTACGTCTGTTGTAAAGGACTATCCCCCTGAGACGGGGCTCTTCTGTTTCGACATGAAGAACCTCGATTTCCAGAGGCTTGACGGAGGAAAGAAAGCCCTCGTTCTGGGCAAGGCCGCCGCAAAGTCCCGAATCACCAAAGACGGGGCGGACCTGGGGTTTGCCGTACTCCACCTCGGAGGGCATACGTTCAATGGCGGAGTCAGGCGCTTTATTTCCGATGAGACGTACGGGATCATGAAGAGGGACATGATGCAGGCATTCGAGATCGGTGATTTTGCCGAAGTTGTCCGGCTCATGGATGTCCACTTCGGCATGCACAGCTACTCCTTTCTCAGTCTTTTCAGGGACGAGCAGCGAAAGGTCCTCGCCGTAATCATCGCCGAAACCCTCGACGAGTTCGAGGTCCTCTGCCGGAATGTCTACGAAAATAACCGGATTCTGATGAACTTTCTCGCCGACTCAGGGATTCCCGTTCCTGCGGCATTCACAGGGTCTGCCGAGTTTATCCATAACACAGATCTCAAGAAGGCCTTCTCAGCCCACCCCGTCGACCTTGGTGCAGCACGCCGCATTTTCGGAGAGATGGCCCGGTGGAAGCGTTCAGCCATGGCCCCTGAGATCCGCCTCCAGATCAAAAAAGCTCTGGACGCGGTTGTGGACGATTTTGCCCGTGACCCGTCAGACACGGTTGTATGTGAACGGCTGGAAGGTTTCCTTTCCATGATGGCCCGTGCCGAGTGTGAACTCGATATGTGGAAAGCACAGAACATCTTCTATACGGCCCTGTCAGGCCGTCCGCTGTCGATGGTCGGCAACGGGGGGGATTCTGTCAGGCGAGAAGGGGAAACGGACCGTTTACGGAGAATCGGCGTAATGCTCAATTTCAGTGCCATTCTGATGCCTCTTTTCAGCGTGCCTGCTGCCGAATGAGTCTATAGGGGGAGACGAAACGATGACAAATGTTCTGGCTATGGTTCTTGCAGGGGGGCGGGTCGATGAACTCGATGTGCTCACGTTTTTTCGCCCCAAGTCTGTCCTGCCCTTTGGCGGGGTCTACCGTATCATCGATTTTCCTATGACCGGCCTTATGTCGTCGGGAATCGAGAAAGTCGGCATACTCTCTCAGTACCGGCCTTTCCGCCTCATCAACCACATCGCAAACGGAGAGCCCTGGGATATGGTAGGCAGAAACCGGTTTGCCACCATTCTGCCGCCCTTTCAGGGCAGGGGGGCGTCCGACTGGTACAAGGGAACGGCAGACGCTATCTATCAGAATATCGATTTCATCACCATGCACAAACCGGATATGGTGATGATTCTCTCCGGCGATCATATCTACCAGATGGACTACCGGAAACTTGTCGAGTTCCATATTGAAAAGAAGGCCGATCTGACCGTCGCCTTCACACAGGTCCCGAAAGAAGGTGCTTCCCGGTTTGGTCTTGGAGCGATCGACGAAGAGGACGAACGGGGCGGGAGGGTGACGGATTATGTCGAAAAGCCGAGAAATCCCCTCTATAACTGGGCGTCGCTCACCGTCTATCTCTTCAGGACGCCTCTTCTCCTCGATGCGCTCAGGGAGAATGCGAGAAAGTCGTCCTGGGAATTCGGGAAGGACATTGTCCCGATCTTCCTGAGGGACCACAAGGTCTATGGTTTCAAACACAGGGGATACTGGGGGTATACGAGAACAAAGGAAGAATACTACCAGACGAGTATGGACCTTCTCGGTCCGTCACCCCGTCTCGATATGGAGCACTGGAATATCAGGACGAACCTGGCCCACCGTAATATCAGGGACAGGAAACCGGCGTTCATAGGTCCCAGAGGTTCTGTCGGGGATAGCCTCGTATACTCGGGGTGCAAGGTGTTCGGGCGGGTCTCGC
>CAYQXL010000033.1:0-6108 GCA_964421445.1 uncultured Pseudomonadota bacterium | reverse complement strand
TCTGTCGGGGATAGCCTCGTATACTCGGGGTGCAAGGTGTTCGGGCGGGTCTCGCGATCCATCCTTTTTCCCGGCGTTGTGGTGGGGAAGGATGCAGTGGTGGAGGATTCGATCCTCTTTTTTGATTCAGCGATAGGAGAAAAGTCGCAGATACGGCGGGTTATCGCTGATGTCGATTCTTCCGTCGGCCCGGGAAGCGTAGTCGGCGGTGGTCCGGAAGCTCTGACCATCGTGGGCCGTGGTGCCGAGATCCCTGATACTGTCCGGATAGATGGCGGTGTGACGGTCTACCCCAACCTTAAACGGGGCAGTTTTTTCAAGTATCACTATGAAGAAGGAGAGGTTATTCAATGAGGGACACGGTAGCCATACTTCTTGCCGGCGGTGTCGGCACCAGACTGAACGTTCTTGTCCGCCACAGGGCGAAGCCTGCAGTGCCCTTCGGAGGGGTTTACCGGATTATCGACTTCACCCTGAGCAGTGTGGCCAATTCAGGTATCGACCTCGTGGCGGTCCTGACCCAGTACAGGCCGCTCTCTCTGATGGATCATATCGGAAACGGATCATCGTGGGACCTGGCTGGCCGAAACAGAGGGATACGGATCCTCCCGCCAAAAACGGGGGAGGAAGACTGGGACTGGTACCGGGGCACTGCTGACGCTGTACGCCAGAATCTCAGTTTTCTCACGTCAAAGACGAACGACTATGTCCTCATCGTCTCCGGCGATCATGTCTACCATATGGACTACAGGGAGATGATCACGTTTCACCGGGAACAGAATGCCGAGGTCACCATCGCCATGATAGGTGTGCCCTGGGAAGAGACCCATCAGTTCGGAACGGCGATTGTGGACAGGAAAGGCCGGATAGTGGAGTGGGAGGAGAAGTCACCGAAAGCAAAGTCAAACCTTGCGTCCATGGGTATTTACGTATTTAACAGGGAGTACCTTGTCAGAACGCTCGAAGAGACGAAAGAGGCTGATTTCGGCCATCACATTATCCCAAAGGCCCTCCGGGAGGCGGCGGTCTTTGCCTTCCCTTTTGATGGGTACTGGAGGGATGTGGGGACGATCCAGGCATACTGGGACGCAAACATGGACCTCCTTGACCCTTTATCGGGAATCGATCCCGAACAGTGGCGGATCATGACGAACCTCTCTGCCGAGGGTCTGGCCTATGACCGGCCGCCGGCACGGATAGGGGGAGGTGCCTCTGTCGTCAATTCGATCGTATCACCGGGATGTGTAATCAGGGGGATGGTGAAAAACTCGGTCCTTTCCCCCGGTGTTGTTGTGGACGAAGGGGCGGTGGTCGCTGATTCGGTGGTCATGCACGATTGCCGTATCGGGAGGAATGGCGTTGTAGACCGGGCTGTTCTCGACAAGGAGGTTGTGGTCGGTTCAGGCGCTGTCGTTGGTTCGGGAATCGAGATGACGGTAGTGAACAAGATCTTCCCTCAACATCTTTATTCAGGTATTACGCTCTGCGGGAAGCGGGCGTTCGTGCCGGAAGGGGTGAGCGTGGGGAGGAACTGTGTTGTCTTCCCGTCAGCCGGTCAGGATGATTTTTCAACGTCCTTCGTGGCGAGCGGCGAAAACGTGGAAGGCAGGGAATAAGAGAATAACAGGGATCAGGTTCTCCCACGGGGGGCCGGCGAGGGCAAGACCTGGTCAGTAGACCTTGATGCTTCGGAGCTTGAGGATGAGGTAAACCTCACTCCCTTTCGTGATCTCCAGTTCCTGGTAAATATCCTGAGGGAGTTCGGACACGAGACTGTTCCGTCCCACTTCAATCTGGAGTCTCACGACCGATGAAAATACGCCGATATCTGAGACGACACCTGTGAAGCGGTTGAGTTCGGGACCTGGCGGCTTTGATGTGGAAATATATATATCCTGAGGGAAGAGGGCGATCTTTCTCAGGTCCTCCCTGTGGTATGGCAGAACGATCGACATATCCCTGCACGTTACTTCCGTGAGACCGTGACCCAAGGGGCGGCAGTTCTCGCAGTCGAGAATGTTCGGCGTTCCCAGAAAATCGGAGACGGTCTGATTGACGGGATGAAAGAGGATCTCTTCCGGTTTACCCACCTGCTCCAGACGTCCGGCGTTCATAACGCCGATCCGGTCTCCCATCTCTTCCGCCTCTATGAGGTTGTGTGTTACGTGGATCGTTGTAATGCCCAGTTCATCGTGAAGTCTTTTGAGTTCAAGGCGGAGATACTTTGCTGTCCGTACGTCGAGGCTTGCCATCGGTTCGTCGAGCAGAAGCATCCGTGGTGACGTGATAAGAGCCCGGGCGAGTGCCACACGCTGTTTCTCGCCACCGCTCAGGGTTGTGACCTGCCGGGTCAGAAGGTGGGTGATACCGAGAAGGTGGGCGAGTTCTCCGAGACGTCTGCTCACAGCCTCCTCCCGGCGATGGCGTGCCTTGATGCCGAAGAGAATGTTCCCTGTTACGTCGAGAAAGGGGAAGAGGGCATAATCCTGAGGGACATAGGCAAACCCCCTCTTTTCCGGCGGCAGGGAAGTGATCTCCTTTCCGTCCGCCTTTATCCTGCCCGTGTGGGGGGGGCGCAGTCCTGCGACAGCTTCGAGAAGGACCGTCTTGCCCGATCCCGTGGGGCCGAGAATGACGAGGTATTCCCGTTCCGCCACCGACAAGGAGATGTCGGAGAGAAGGAACGAGCCTGCACGAACGGAGATGTTGTCGAGCCGGATCACAGATTCTCCCTCCGTCCCGTTGTTTTCCGGAGAATGAGAAGGGCACCGAGTGCGATGACAATGAGGATGCAAACGACAGCCACCGCTTTCTCCACGTCTGCCGTGGCGAGGTTGAGAAAGATTGCCACAGGAAGGGTTTCTGTTTTCATCTTCATGGCCCCTGCAAGGGTCACCGTGGCGCCGAATTCACCGAGAGCCCGGGCCCAGGTCAGGACGAAGGCTGCTATGAGGCCGTTACGGGCAAGGGGAAGGGTGATCCTGATGAAAGCCCCTGTTTTGGTGTACCCCAGGGTTCTTCCGACCTGCTCGTAACGGGGATCGATGCTGTCAAAGGTCGACTTGAGGAGCCGTATGGCGAGGGCGTTGACGATCGTAAACTGAGCGAGGACAATGCCCGGGACCTCGAAGACAAAGCGCATCAGCCGGTTCTCTATGGCCTCGCCGGCGGCGGTGTTGAAGAAGACGAGAAGGGCGGCGCCGAGGGCGATCGGTGACACGACGATAGGAAGGTCGAGAATCGTGTCGATGATCGCTTTGCCGGGAAAGGTTGTCTGGCTCAAGGCATAGGCAACGGGTATGGCGACGAGCATGGAGATCACGGCGGCAATGGTGGCGGTTGTGAGGCTTAACCGGACGGCAAAGAGGATCTCAGGCGAGGTGAGAACGGTCAGAAGGGTCGAAAGACTGGTGCAGGTAAGGAGAGAGAGGAGGATAACGACGAAAAAGAGAGTGAGGAGACCGAGAACGGTCACCGTGGCAAGCCGGAAAGGGCCGGCGTTGAGAAATTCGTTGTTCGATCGGTGCCTGCTCATCGTTTTTGCTTCACCGGGCCTTTATTTCCTCCATGCCATTTTTCACCGCCCTAACGGCCGGTTTTGCTCTTTTTCAGATACTCCGGGGGAAGAATATATTCACCGCCTATCCTGGCCTTCGGAGCGAACTTCCTCGCTTCGGCCTCTGTTGTAATGTAGCCCCATTTCGTGAAGATCCTCTGTCCTTCGGGGGAGGTCAGGAATTCGATGAACGACCGGGCGGAGAGGGGATCGGCGGAAAATGATGAAACTGCTGCAGGAATATAGGCGATGCGGGAAATTTCGGCTGCCTTAAGATGTATTGTTTCGATTTTACCCGGATTCCAGTGGGAGAAAACATCCCAGCCCATAACGGCATCCACCTTTTTCATGACCACCAGATTCTCCGTTGCCCCGCAGCTATGGGCATGGGTAACGATGTTTGCGGTGACAAGGGAAAGAAGCTTCTCCCTCTCCAGAATCTCTACGGCGTAGAGACCGACGCAGACCGCCTCAGGGTTGCCGATACCAACCTTCATTCCCGGTTTTGCCAGGTCTCTGAGAGACGTTATCCCTTTCGGATTTCCCGGTTGCACGGCGATTGCCGGTACAAGATAGGCGATGATCTTTTCGGTCCTCGTATCTGCCAGACCTTCACGAATGGCCTTGGCCATGTAATCGGGACTGCCGGGGATATAGAGATCACCCCTCCGGGCGAGCTTCATCTGGGAGAGCATTGTTCCTGATCCGCCGAACTGGAGATGGACGACGATGCCGGTCTTTGATGTGAAGGCTTTTGCAGCCTCCTCCATGGCAGGTTTGCTTGCCGCCCCGCAAAAGGCCATAATCGACTTTTCTGAACCCATGGCGATTCCCGGTACGGAAAAAAGAGCGAGAATAACGATTACAACAGCGATATGAAAATGTTTCACACGGTCCTCCCGGGGCTAAGAGCAATCTTTTGGTTATATATCATGATAAATAACGTGAGTCAAGATGATGGTCTGAATGCAGGAGGCCATCTTGACTTTCACCTGTGTATCGTGTAATGTCGTTATGGTTATTACAATATAATAGGGTGCTTACAGTGATGAAAGTGGCTTTTAAAGCATGGTTCGACAATGAGGGAAAGGCCTTCGGGGAAGGCCCGTACCGTCTCCTGAAGGGTGTTGAAAAAACAGGTTCCCTCCACAAGGCGGCAATCGAAATGGGCATGTCGTACCGAAAGGCCTGGATCACCATCAATAGCTGTGAGAAGCGGCTCGGATTCGCCCTTCTCGACCGTCGTGTCGGCGGCCATTCGGGAGGGGGGTCGGGCCTCACTGTCGCAGGAAAGGCATTCATAAAGCAGTATGAAGGTTTCAGGGCCGAAGTCCGTGAAGCCGTTGAGGCGGTCTACCTCAAGTATTTTGGATAGAATCTATCCGATGCACTTCCTTATGATCCGGGCAATATTGCCGCCCATGTAGGCGGCGATCTCGCTCCGTTTGAATCCCACCTGGTCCATGGCTTCCACCAGTTTCGGGAGATCGAGAATGCTTGTATATCCGTCAATCAACTCAGGGAGACCACCTCCGCCGTCGGTGCCGAGACCGACATGATCGATGCCGATTTCCCCTGCAATTTCCCTCGTCTCTTCTGCCCAGTCAAGAAAGGTTCTCCTCCCTTCGTGGCCAAGAGGCCAGGTGCATACAACGCCCCCTGTGGACGCGATGATCTTCATCTCGTCGATCGTCCGGGCCCGCGTCGTGCCGTAAGGATTCTCCATGTGTGTCAGACTTGTGTGTGAATCGATGATGGGAACACCGTTTCTCAGGGCAACCTCCGCCATACCCCGGAGGGTGGCTATATAGGCATGAGCGCCGTCGACGATGATGCCCCGCTTCATCATCCTGTCGATCATCAGATCTCCCGCTTCGGTGAGGCCGTTGGCCGTCGGTGGAGGAAGATCGGCAGGAAGGGGCGGATCGGGAGGCTGACCGTATTTCATGACGTACCCGAACTGGTTCGTCATCTTGTGCATCGGTGTAATGAGCCGCACCCCGAGGCGATAGAGAAGGTCAACGTTTTCCACATCCGTTCCGAGGGGTGTCGCACCTTCAACGGAAAAAAGAGCGGCCGGTAACGATCGAAACGGGCTAAAGAAATAGGGAGGCCGGGAGAGGGCAAGATCGGAATATCGTTTGATGATCCTGATACGGCCTTCATCTTCAAAGTTCACGACGATATCACAGTGGTCGAGAAGACCCTGGAGACCGCTCAGATCCTCGGTCACGGCGAATGCGCTCCCGTTCATTCCCACCTGTCTGATCTTTTCGATGGTTGAGGTGGTATCGCAGAAGGACGGGGTGCAGGGATAAATATCGGGATGGCCGTGGGCATCGAGGATGTACATGCCCTGGGGGAAGCGGGTCGTCCCGTCATCCCGCAACCATCCAGCATGAGCCGTCCTGCTCCCCAAAGTCGCCGCCGCTCCCAAAACCGCCGCGTATCGAAGGAAATCTCTTCTCTTCATGGTGCCCCCTTTGTATTCGGTGCCGTGCTCTTTTTAATTTTTACAAAGAGGAGGCGGTGATGTCAAGGACATCTTCCCC
>CAYQXL010000032.1:0-26601 GCA_964421445.1 uncultured Pseudomonadota bacterium | reverse complement strand
GGCAATCATTATCGCCACAGGAGCCCATCAGGGTCAGAAACTGGGCATACCCGGTGAAGATTCGGCAGGTGTGGCCGACGGCGTGACGTTCCTGAGAAAAGTGAATCTCAACGAGACGATGAAGCTCGAAGGCTCGGTAGTCGTCATCGGAGGCGGGAATGTGGCTATCGATGCAGCCCGGTCGGCACTGAGGCTTGGCGCATCGAGCGTTTCGGTCCTCTACCGCAGAGAACGGGCCGACATGCCTGCATACATGGAAGAGATTGAGGAAGCGGAAAAAGAAGGGGTCAAGATTCATACCCTCGTCGCTCCGACAACGATTATTTCGAAAGACGGCTCGGCATCTGCCGTCGAATGTGTCAGAATGGCTCTCGGCCCCTTCGACAGAAGCGGCCGCCGCTCTCCGCAGCCGATTTCGGGCTCTGCCTTTTCGGTCCCGGCACATCTCGTCATCGCCGCTGTCGGACAGGCACCTGATGTCTCCTACGTGAACGGCGACGGGATAAAGATTGGGCGGGGGAACACGATCGACATCGACTGGGGTTCAATGGCAACGGCCAGGGAAGGCGTATTTGCAGCGGGAGACAGCGTCAGAGGACCGGCAAGTGTCGTTGAGGCTGTGGCAGACGGAAAAAAGGCCGCCATCTCCGTTGACAAGTATCTCGGAGGGGATGGAATGGAGATAACCGGTCTCCGTGACGAACTGCTCAAATTCCGGGTCACCTATGACGAGGAGCCCTACCAGGATAAAGTGCCTCGAATTGACGTCCCCCATCTGTCTCTTCCAAAACGAGACAGAAATTTTAACGAGGTCGTTCTTGGATATGACGCAAAGATGGCTTCAGACGAAGCAAAACGGTGTCTGCATTGTTACGTGAAGGACGAGGAAACATAGCAAGGCCCGCATGCCGAAGACCATACAAGGAGTGTACAGAGTATGATAAGTTTGACCATAGATGGACGAAAAGTCGAGGTCGAAGAGGGGACAACGATTCTTGAAGCCGCCCGAAAAGCAGACGTACACATTCCCACGCTGTGCTACCTTCCTGAAGTCCAGGCTATCGGGGCCTGCCGGGTCTGTCTCGTTGAAATAGAGGGAAACAAGTCTCTTCAGGCAGCTTGTGTTTCGCCTGTAAGCACCGGACAGGTGATTCTCACCAACACTGACCGTGTGAGAAAGGCACGCCGTTTTTCCGTTGAGCTTCTCTTATCCAACCATCCCTTCGAGTGTCTCACGTGTGTAAAGAACCTTAATTGTGAACTTCAGAAGCTCGCCTACGACCTGCAGGTGAGAAATATACGGTTTTCAGGGGACAAGAGCGGTGGCCGCATCGATGAATCATCACCGTCGATCAGGCGGGATCAGACCAAATGTATTCTCTGCCGCCGCTGCGTCACCGTCTGTCAGGAGATCCAGACAGTCACAGCCCTCTTTACCCAGGGCAGAGGCTTTGATTCGCGGGTTGAACCGGCATTTAACCAGGAGATCGGGGACATAGCCTGTACCAATTGTGGCCAGTGCTCGATCGTCTGTCCTGTGGGAGCCATCACGGAACGAGAGTATATCGACGACGTATGGCAGGCCCTCAATGACCCGTCAAAATTTGTTGTTGCCCAGGACGCACCTGCAGTCAGGGCAGCACTGGGGGAAGAGTTCGGATATGCCCCGGGGACCCTCGTCACAGGAAAGATGCTGGCAGCAGTCCGGAAACTGGGCTTCGACAAGGTCTTCGATACCAATTACGCCGCCGATCTTACGATTCTGGAAGAGGGCTCGGAACTGCTCAAACGGGTGAAGGAAGGGGGAACACTCCCCCTGATAACGAGCTGCAGTCCCGGATGGATCAAATTCATCGAACATTTCTATCCTGACCTCATCCCGCACCTTTCGACATGCAAATCACCCCACCAGATGCTCGGTGCCCTGAGCAAGACCTACTTTGCCAAGAAGGCCGGCGTCGACCCGAAAGACATGGTGGTCGTTTCGGTCATGCCCTGCACAGCGAAGAAATTCGAATGTAACAGGCCCGAGATGACAGACAGTGGATTCAAGGACGTTGACTACGTACTGACAACACGGGAACTCGCCAAAATGATCAAACAGGCAGGGATAGATTTCGAGAATCTGAAGGACGAGTCGTACGATGACCCCATGGGCGAGTATACAGGCGCCGCAACGATCTTCGGCGCAACGGGCGGGGTTATGGAGGCGGCCTTAAGGACAGCTTACGAGGTTGCCACAGGGAAAACACTCGACAACGTCGAATTCGCCGCTGTTCGCGGCCTCGAAGGTATCAAGGAGGCTTCCGTTCCCGTTGAAGGTATCGGCGATGTCAAGGTTGCCGTTGCCCACGGTCTCGGCAACGCGAGAAAACTCCTCGACAGGATACGTGAAGGCACAGCAGATTACCACTTCATTGAAATCATGGCCTGTCCCGGTGGCTGTGTCGGTGGCGGAGGTCAGCCCATTCCTGTGAGTGACGAAATACGGACGGCCCGGGCTCAGGCCCTCTACATGGAGGATTGCAGCCTGACGTACAGAAAGTCACACGAAAACCCCGCTATCAAGAGAATCTATGAAGAATTCCTCGGAGAGCCTCTGGGCGAACAATCGCACCATCTCCTTCACACCACGTATACGCCACGAAGCAGGTTTTAAGCATTTACCAGTCGCACCGAACTGACATGGGATGTATTCCATCCCATGTCAGCCTTCTTTTGCTTTTTTCACCTTCAGACACGCAGTGGCACAGGCAGGATCAGACGAAACATAGATGATGCCGACCTGTCCCATTATATAGTATGATACAAAAAAGGAGTGCACCATGTCCTACCGGACAGAGCAAGACTTTCTCGGTGAGGTTCAGGTTCCTGCAGATGCCTACTGGGGTATTCACACACAGAGGGCGATGGAGAATTTTGCCGTTTCCGGCCTGCCCCTTCCTCAAGAATTTATTCGGGCCCTCGCCGAGGTCAAACTGGCCTGCACCAGGGCAAACATCCGTACAGGACTTCTGGACAAGGCTGTCGGAGATGCTATCTGCGCCGCCGCCGGTGACATAGCAGCAGGGGAATTGTCTGACCAGTTTGTCGTCGATCCTTTTCAGGGCGGGGCGGGCACATCGACCAACATGAACATGAATGAGGTCATCGCCAACAGGGCCATCGAGATCCTGGGAGGCACAAAGGGGGATTATTCGCTCATTCACCCCCTGGACCACGTGAATCTTTCCCAGTCGACGAACGATGTCTATCCGACGGCGCTGAAGATCGCCGCCATACGCCTTGTCCTCGGGCTCAGCGGGAGCATCGCCCTTCTCCAGGGATCCTTGCAGAAAAAGGAGAGTGACTTTGCAGCCATTCTCAAGCTCGGCCGGACGGAACTCCAGGACGCCGTCCCCATAACTGTCGGTCAGGAATTCGGTGCCTGGGCCGAAGCGGTTGCCCGGGACCGGTGGCGGCTCTTCAAGGTGGAAGAACGGCTCAGACAGGTAAACCTCGGGGGAACGGCCGTAGGCACTGGGCTCAATGCCCGGCGCGACTACATCTACGCGGCCATTGACGAGTTGCAGACCATCACGGGCCTTGGTATCGCCCGGGCTGAAAATATGGTCGATTGTACTCAGAACACCGATGTCTTCGCCGAAGTTTCGGGCCTCCTCAAAGCTCTCGCCGTCAATCTCGCCAAGATCGCCGGCGACCTCCGGTTGCTCTCGTCAGGACCACGGGGCGGAATCGGCGAACTCTCCCTGCCCCCCCTTCAGGCGGGATCATCGATCATGCCCAACAAGGTCAACCCCGTCATCCCTGAAATGATGTCCCAGATCGCTTTTCAGATCATGAGCTTCGATCAGGCAATCACCCTGGCGGCATTCTCAGGACAGCTCGATCTCAATCCATTTCTTCCCTCCATCACGTTCAACCTCCTTCACGGAATAACGATGATGACCAGGGGCACGGTCCTTTTCCGGACCCACTGTATCGATGGAATTGAGGCAAACAGAGAGACATGTGCACAATGGCTCGAAAAAAGCCTCTGTCTTGCCACGGCCCTCACACCTTATACGGGGCATGAAAAAGCGGCCGAGATCTCCAGGAAAGCACGGGAGACGGGCAAGACGATCAGGGACGTTGCTCTGGAGGAGCATCTGTTCTCCCCTGACGAGTTGGATCGCATCTTTTCTTCCCGGGAACTCACCCGCCCTGGCATGGGGCGGATACAAAAACTGAAATCAAAAAGGACCGAATAGAGATGGATACGGGAACACTCAATGATACGCCACGGGGCAGCCGCCTCCACATCGCAATCTTCGGCAGGCGTAATGCCGGAAAATCGAGTCTCATCAACGCTCTCACCAATCAGAACCTCGCTATTGTTTCTGAAATACCGGGAACAACGACCGATCCGGTCTACAAGTCGATGGAGATACTCCCTCTCGGACCTGTTGTTCTTATCGACACCGCAGGCATCGACGATACAGGTGAACTCGGGTCCCTCCGCATAGAAAAGGCCTTCGCAGTACTGGCAAAAACCGATCTCGTTCTTCTCGTCATCGATCCGGCGACGGGAGCGGGGAGCTTCGAGGATGACGTCATACAGCGAGCCCGGAGAAACGGGGTATCTGTCGTCGGCGTCCTGAACAAGATCGATCTCGACCACACCGTACAGCCTGACGAGTTGTCGCAGAACCTCTCCGTACCTGTCATTGCCGTGTCCACTGTCACTGGTGAAGGGATAAAGGAACTGAAGATGGAGATGGTAAAATCGGCGCCGAAGGACTGGACCGTTCCAACGATTGTCGGGGACCTCGTCTCGCCTGGCGATGTGGTTGTCCTCGTCGTACCGATCGATCTGGCGGCGCCGAAGGGACGGCTCATTCTCCCCCAGGTTCAGACAATCCGGGACATTCTTGACAACGATGCCCTGGCCCTCGTCGTTAAAGAGAGGGAACTGAAGGCGGCTATCCAGAGTCTCGCTGTCAAGCCCAAGCTCGTCATCACAGATTCCCAGGCTTTTTTAAAGGTTGACGCAGACACACCAAAGGATATCCCCCTTACTTCCTTCTCCATTCTGTTCGCCCGGTACAAAGGTGACCTGAAGGCCCTCGCAGAGGGGGCTCAGGCGATCGAGAGGCTCGAACCTGGAGACAGGGTTCTCATTGCCGAGGCCTGCACCCACCACCGGGTGGAGGACGACATCGGAACGGTCAAGATACCGCGGTGGCTGAGACAGATCGTCGGAGGACCCCTTGAGTTCGACTATGCCAGTGGCCTCGAGCTGCCGAAGAACATCGGTGATTACAAACTCGTCATTCACTGCGGAGCCTGCATGATCAATCGCCGGGAGATGCTCCACCGACTCATGGAGGCCGGAGGAGCAGGCGTTCCGATTGTCAATTACGGGGTCCTGATCGCCTATGTCCACGGGATCTTGAAGAGAGCCCTGGCACCCTTTCCCGAGGTCCGTGAGATCGTTGAGACTGTATGAGCGGGCTATTTACTTTTGGGGACCATGACTATATATTTAGGCACTGGAGGAAAACGTGAAGGAAAGAACGAAAAACACGAATGAAAACGTCATCTTTATCGATGAAAAATATATCACCTCTGTCCTCGAAAAGGCGTCAAAAGTCCCGGCTTCCGAAGCCCGGGCAATCATCGAAAAAGGACGGAAAGCTGAAGGTCTCACCCCTGAAGAGACCGCTGTTCTCCTCCAGTTGTCCGACCGGTTGGTCATGTCCGATCTCTTCGCTGCAGCCCATGAGGTAAAGGAAAAGATTTACGGCAAGAGACTCGTTCTCTTCGCTCCCCTCTATATAAGCAACTATTGCATCAACAACTGCTCCTATTGCGGATACAAGGTGTCGAACAAAGAGATCGTCAGATGCAGACTGACGACCGGCGAAATCGAGGAGGAAATCATCGCCCTCGAAGCAATGGGTCACAAGCGGATAGCCCTTGAAACAGGTGAAGATCCCGCCAACTGCCCGATCGAGTATGTTCTCGACGCACTTCGAACGATTTACGCCGTCAAGGACAAGCATGGAAGCATCCGGCGGGCGAATGTGAATATCGCCGCCACAACGGTTGACAATTACCGGAGACTAAAGGAAGCGGGAATCGGCACGTACATCCTCTTCCAGGAAACATACCACAGACCGACCTATGAGCGCATGCATCCTGCAGGACCAAAACGTGACTATGCCTACCATCTTTTGGCCATGGACCGGGCCATGGAAGGCGGGATCGACGACGTAGGGTTCGGCGTCCTCTTCGGCCTCTATGATTATAAGTTCGAGGTCATGAGCCTTCTTCTCCACTCCCTCCATCTCGAAGAGCGTTTCGGCGTCGGTTGTCATACGATATCCGTTCCCAGAATGCGCCCTGCTACCGGTGTCGATCTGACCAGTTTCCCCCATATGGTATCGGATGACGAATTCAGAAAGCTGATCGCCGTCATTCGCTTAGCCGTCCCCTACACGGGCATGATTCTTTCCACCAGGGAAAGCGCATCCCTCCGCGATGAATTGATCAATGTCGGTATATCCCAGGTGAGTGCCGGGTCCTGTACAGGGGTCGGCGGCTACCACAAGGATATTGAAAAGCCTTCGGGCGCTTTCCAGGGCCAGTTCAAGGTGGAAGACAACAGAACGACTGACGAGGTTCTCCGGAGCATCTGTGAATCGGGGTATATCCCCAGCTTCTGCACCGCTTGTTACCGCAAGGGCCGCACAGGCGACCGGTTTATGCCCCTCGCAAAGTCAGGGGAGATACAGAACGTCTGTCAGCCTAATGCCATCCTTACTTTCAAGGAGTTCCTTCTCGATTACGCATCGGAGGAAACGCGGGTGCTGGGGGAAAAGACCATCGAGGATCATCTGAAGCTGATTCCGAATGATACGACACGACAGACAACAGAGGACCGTCTGCGGCGGCTGGAAAAGGGTGAGCGGGACCTGTTCCTGTAGGGTAACAGGGGAAATAGGTCTTGCACGGCCCCCCATTTCCCATTATACTTAGTAATCGTACAGGTTGGGTACTTACAATCAAACGCTGCCAAGGGGGTTATTGAATATGAAGACTGTCAAAGACATGCTGAAAACAAAGACGAAGGAGACCTTCTGGATCTCCCCGAAAGCCATGGTTTTTGAGGCGCTGAAGCTGATGGGTGAGAAAGAGATCGGTGCACTTATGGTGATCGATGAGAAGGAAAAAGTGGTCGGAATCGTCTCAGAGAGAGACTACGCCCGTAAGGTCATCCTCAGGGGGAAATCATCCCGGGAAACAGCGGTGGAAGAGATTATGACACCCTTCCCTCAGATGTATACGGTAAAACCTGAAACATCTGTGGAGGATGCGATGGTTCTCATTACAGGCAAAAAAATCCGTCATCTCCCCGTATTCGACGATGACACCTTCATCGGTGTTGTCTCCATCGGTGACGTTGTCAAGTCGATCATCGCCGAGCAGGAGTTGCTCATTGAACATCTGAGCAACTATATCGCCGGCAAATACGTCTAAAATCGTCGTCATTTGTCAAGATAGTTTTATCCCGGCCGGCCATCGGTCAGTCGGCCGGGAATCACCATCACATCAGAACGGTGTCCGGCCCGGGATAGTCCACCCGTATCCTTGTCCGGCAGCTTTCCGGGCCCCGGAGAACTCCCCGTCACAGAGCCCCGGTTGTTTCTTACAAAATATTTGAAGGTTTTTGTGGCCTGTGTTATTCTCAGGTACATCTACCGCGTTCTAACATGGACACTCACAGGTATTTAATCTATCCGGAAGGAGGCTCGTTATGTCAGCAATATATGAAGTCTTTGCACGAGAGGTTCTCGACAGCAGGGGAAACCCCACCGTTGAAGTAGAAGTTATTCTGGACAGCGGCTGCACCGGCAAAGCCATGGTTCCCTCGGGAGCATCCACAGGAGAACGGGAGGCGCTCGAACTGAGAGACGGCGACGAAAAACGGTATAAGGGAAAAGGTGTTCTCAAGGCGGTCGATAACGTCAACGACATCATAGCACCAAAGCTTGAGGGGCTCGACGCTCTCGAACAACCTTATATCGATGAACTCCTGATCGAGATCGACGGAACAGAGAACAAGAACAACCTCGGCGCCAACGCTCTTCTCGGTGTTTCCATGGCTGTGGCACGGGCTGCCGCGGATTTCTGCAACCTCCCCCTTTACCGTTATCTCGGCGGTGTGAGAGCCCGCGAGCTTCCCGTCCCCCTCATGAACGTCATCAATGGCGGCGCTCACGCTCAAAACCCCCTCGATGTTCAGGAATTCATGATCGCTCCCGTTGGCGCAGAGAACTTCAGAGAATCCCTGAGGATGGGTGTGGAAGTTTTTCACACGTTAAAGAGCGTCTTGAAGGAAAAAGGTCACCTTACCGGAGTAGGCGATGAAGGTGGCTTTGCGCCACAGATAAAGTCAACAAAGGAAGCCCTCGATGTCCTGGTCCTCGCCATAGAAAAGGCGGGATTCACCCCGGGAGAAGACATTCTCCTCGCCCTCGATGTAGCAGCCAGCGAAACATATAAGAAGGGCAAATATTACATCGATGGCAACACATTCACGAGCGATAAACTCGTCGACTTCTACGACGATCTGATCAAATCGTACCCCATCATCTCCATTGAGGACGGAATGGCCCAGAATGACTGGAAGGGATGGACAAAACTGACCGACCGGTGTGCCCAGAAAGTCCAGATCGTTGGGGACGACATTTTCGTCACAAACCCGAAAATTCTCCTTGAAGGGATCTCCAAGGGAGCTGCCAACAGCATCCTCATCAAACTCAACCAGATCGGAACAGTCACCGAGACGTTGACAACCATAGAGATCGCAAAGCGGGCAGGATATACCTGTGTTATCTCTCACCGGTCAGGAGAGACGGAAGATACATTCATCGCCGATCTCGCCGTCGCCACAAACACAGGCCAGATCAAGACCGGTTCGGCATCACGGAGCGAAAGAATTGCAAAGTACAATCAGCTCCTGAGGATCGAAGAGGAACTGGGCAGCATGGCTGTCTTCGGCGGCGAAGACGTCTTTTACAGCATAGGATAAGGTACAGTATTTACATCGGAACAGAATGTTCTCGCCTGCCGGCCCTGCACGGGCCGGCAGGCTTACATAATCCCGGGCCCATCTGTTTCCGGCGATACGACAAAGTTTAGCACAACAGGAGAGGATGACCTATGGAATGCTCCTTTGATCAGAATATGGCAGGGTGTACCTGCACATATACATCATGTACCCGCAGGGGAAAGTGTTGTGAGTGTGTTGCGTACCACCGCAGTAAGAATCAGGTTCCCGGGTGTTTCTTCACGTCCGAAGGCGAGGCTTCCTACGACCGTTCCTTCTCCCGGTTCATAGCGGACCGGAAGAATATCCGATAGGCCCCCCCTGCTGACTTTATTAGCTGCTCACCAGTTCAAGAACCTCACCGGCTCCTTCCTTGACGGTCGCCGATTTCTCAGTAAGGGCCATAATGGAAAGCTTTCGTCTCACATCCTCTTTCTGCCGGGCGGGAAGACCTGGGGCAATCGTCTTCAGCTTCTCCAACGTCCCCATGATAAAGGCCTCATCTTTTGAATCGAGGATGAGCACCAGGCTCCTTACATCATCGGGGAATCCGTAGAGATCGACATATTTCTGTACGGCAGAAAGAAATCTCGTTGTCCCGTAGGTTGAATGGATTTTGGCATAGGCTTTATCGTGTTCCACCGTGCCTTTCTCCCCCATGAACAGTCGGTCGAGCGCTTCCTTGACCCGTCCTGCCTGATAACGGTTACCCGGGCCCTCTTTTCGAACCTTCTTCTCCGTGCTTCCCACATGACGGCTCTTGTCACGGTTTCTGTCAATATCCCGCCAGTTTGGCCTGTCATCATCGTAATCACTCATGGCCTACCCTCCCTGCCTTCCGTTCTTCTCGTTATAATGGTGATATTACTACCGACGGACCAGACGAAGTCAAGATATTTTTCCCAACCACCGACATGAGTGGACGACAAAAAACTTGACAAGGATTTTCAATACCGGTAAATAGTCCTATATGTTCATCTGGCTATTTCACCGGATAAGCGGCCTAAGTCTCGTCGTCCTTATCGGGATCAAGATACTGACCAGTTATTTTCTCTTTACAAAGGAGACAAAGCCGGATTGGGCGCTGAGCCTGCACCGCCAGCCTGTCCTCGATATCATTCTCCTCGTTCTCTTCGTCTTCCACAGCATGTACGGCATACGAACGATTATCATCGACCTGGGATACCGAAAAGAGAAACAGCTTTTTGTCCTTTCCACCGTCGTTGCCGCCGTTCTGTCTGCCGGCCTTGTCTATCTTTACGCTGTCGTCTCGTAAACCCATGCTCTCCCACGACGTTCTCATCGTAGGTGGAGGTCTTGCAGGGCTTCGGGCAGCGGTCGGGCTCTGCGAAACGCACAACGTCGGCCTTATCTCCAAGGTCCATCCCATCAGGTCCCACTCAATTGCCGCACAGGGGGGTATCAACGCTGCCCTGGCGAATAACCCCGACGGCAGGGATGATACGTGGGAGAAACACGCTTTTGACACAACAAAGGGGAGCGATTACCTCGGTGATCAGGACGCAATCGAACTCATGTGCCGTTCGGCACCAACAATCGTCTATGAAATGGAGCACTGGGGCTGCCCCTTCAGCCGGTTTTCCGACGGATCGATCGCCCAGAGACCCTTCGGTGGCGCCGGCTATCCGAGAACATGTTACTCGGCCGACCTGACAGGCCACGTTCTTCTCAACACGCTCTACGAGCGGACAGTTTCAAAGGGTGTTCGTATCTACCCTGAATGGTATATCATCGGCCTGGCGGTCGAAGACGGCAGATGTCACGGCGTCATCGCTCTCGACCTGGTATCGGGGGCAATCGTCCCGGTAAAGGCGAAGGCTGTTCTCTTCGCCACAGGTGGCTACGGCCGTGTCTATCAGTATTCGACAAACGCTCTCATCAATACGGGCAGCGGTATCGGGATCGCCTACAGCGCCGGGATACCGCTGAAGGATATGGAGTTTGTCCAGTTTCACCCGACAGGATTGATCGGCACCAATATCCTCATGACCGAAGCCTGTCGCGGAGAAGGCGGATACCTTGTCAACAACAGAGGCGAGCGGTTCATGGCACGGTACGCTCCAAAGGTTATGGAACTGGCTCCCCGGGATATCGTCTCCCGGAGCATCCAGACAGAAATCGATGAGGGCCGGGGCTTTGACCATCCTTTGGGCCACTATATCCAACTTGATCTGCGCCATCTCGGAGAGAAGAAGATCCTCGACAAGCTCCCGGGGATCCGGAAGATCTCCATCGATTTCATCGGAATCGACCCGGTGCGAGACCCCATCCCCATTATGCCCTGCCAGCATTACTCCATGGGCGGAATCGATACGAACGAACGGTGCGAAACCACGGTCAAGGGCTTCTACGCGGCCGGTGAGTGCGCCTGCGTCAGCGTCCACGGAGCCAACAGGCTCGGCGGCAACTCGCTCCTCGACACGATCGTCTTTGGACGGCTCGGGGCTTTCGCCATTGACGAGTTTCTCGGGAGTAACAGCCACCTCCCTGACGAAGCAGTCCTCATCCAGACGGAAAGGTCGGCAGTGAAGAAGATAGAACAGCTCACTGGTAACGGCGACATCAGGCCCTATACGCTCCATGTCCGCCTGGGTCGCACCATGAGCGCCAATATCGGGATCTTCAGAAAGAAGGATGAACTCGCCCGGGGACTTGACGACATCGCCGCCCTGAAAGAGATGTACAGACACGTTAAGGTCTCCTCACCGGCACGGCATATGAATTATGAGCTGATGAGCGCCCTCGAACTCGAATACATGCTCGATGTGGCACACACAATTGCCCTCGGGGCCTATCTCAGGGAAGAGAGCCGGGGAGCCCATTTCCGCCGTGACTTTCCGCAACGGAACGATGAGCTCTGGATGCAGCATACGATAGCGCAGCAGAATGGTCAGGGACAGCCGTCCATATCCCACAGGGACGTGACGATAACACGGTTTCAGCCTATGGAGAGGACATATTGATCCGGGAGAGCGCTTACACCATCAAGATTCTCAGGTACGACGGCAACGAGCCGGCGAGGGAAGCGGCCTTTCAGTCCTATCAGATACGGGTCATCCCGGGCCTCACGGTTCTCGCGATACTCCTCCGCATTCGCGACGAAATCGACGGAACCCTCTCCTTCCGCTCGTCATGCCGGTCGGCGGTCTGCGGATCCTGCGCCATGGTAATAAACGGGAGGATCGATCTCGCCTGCCGCACCCAGATCGCATCCTTCGGGACAGATACCATCGTCCTCGAACCGCTCCCGAATATGGAGATCATCAAAGATCTTGTCGTCGATATGACCCCTTTCTGGACAATGTATGAAAAGGTGCAACCGTGGCTCATCCGGAAAAGTGTCGATCCGGAGAAGGAGATCGACCAGAGCGAGGAAGAACGACGAAGAATCGACCAGTTCGTCAACTGCATTCTCTGTGCGTCCTGTTACGGCGCCTGCCCGGTTCTCTCGAGGAACAGCGACTACATCGGTCCTGCGGCGCTCGCCAAGCTCGAACGGTTTGTCCTCGATTCACGGGACGAACGGTCAGGTGGGGACATAGAGATCGTGAACACGGAAAACGGGGTCTGGGCGTGCGACACAATTCTCCGGTGCATTGACGCCTGCCCGAAAGACGTAAGGCCGACCGATTCGATCGTCGGATTGAGAAAAGAGCTCCTCCGGAGAAAAATACCGGGACTCTTCCGGAAAGGAACAGAATGAGGCTCGACTATTCGACCATCACCCGCCGTACATTTCTCAATGTTCTCTTTGGCGGCTGGCTAGCGTCCTTCCTCGCGGGCACCACCTATGCCCTCGTCAGATTTGCCTTTCCGACACTGGGCAAAGAGCCCGATTTCGTTGTTCTCAACGCCGCCGACTTTACGGCAATTCCGCCGAACACGGCAAAACCCTTCGCCTGGGGAGGGAAGCTGGGTCTCTTTCTCAAGCGGACAGACGGAAAGATGGAAGCCTTCAAAGGGGTCTGTACACACATGGAATGCAATGTGACATACAGGCCCGAAGAACGGAAATTCTACTGCGCCTGCCACAAAGGCTGGTTCAGCGATACAGGCGTAAACATCGAAGGTCCTCCGCCTAAACCTCTCGAGGCTTTTGATTTTACCATAGACGGTGAAAAACTGATCATCGCAAGGAAGGGTGTGAAGGTTGAGCTCCCAAAGGCTTAAAAACTGGTTCGACGAACGGTACGATTTCCGTGCCCTCACGTCACTGGCGCGGCATAAGCAGGTCCCGTCCCACAGATACGAAATCTGGTATTACACAGGCGGTCTCTGTCTCTTCCTTTTCGGCCTTCAGTTCATCACAGGCATCGTCCTCGCCCTCTACTACATCCCGTATTTTGAGCAGGCCAACAAAAGCATCATCGAAATCGTCACAAAGCTCCATATGGGCTGGTTTTTCCGATCCCTCCATCATTGGGGGGCCCAGCTTGCCATCACGGTCCTCTTTATCCACGTTTTCAGCACTCTCCTTCTGAAAGCATACCGGAAGCCGAGGGAACTCATCTGGGTCAGCGGTTTCTTTCTTCTCGCCATATCGATCTTTTTCGGCCTGAGCGGCTACCTTCTGATCTGGGATGAACGGGCATTTGCCGCTGTAAAGGTGGCAACAGGAGGGGCTGGCAATCTTCCCGTGGTGGGCGGCTTCATCAAAGGTTTTCTTCGTGGCGGCATCGACGTGACAGGTGAGACATTGACACGTTTCTATGCCTTTCACATTTCGATCCTTCCCCTTGTCACCCTCTTTCTCGTCGGCCTGCACGTCATTCTCGTCCAGTATCACGGCATGAGCACCCCGGTCTCTGTCGAAAGGCCAGACAACCCAACAACGCCTTTTTTTCCCAATCTTCTCTATAAGGATATGATGTTTTGGCTTCTTTTCCTTGGAATCGTCGTCACGCTCGCTGTATTCCTCCCTCCGGAGATCGGAAAAAAAGCCGACCCTCTTGCTCCGGCACCGGAAAACATCAAACCTGAGTGGTATTTCCTCTTTCTCTTCCAGACCCTGAAACTCTTTCCCGGAGACCTCATGGGCCTCAATGGCGAGACCATCGCCATTATTCTCATTTCCGGCGGCATCTTTTTCTTCCTGCTCATCCCCTTCTTCGACAGACCTTCTTCCCGGGGCGAAAGAAGTACCCTCTTCACCTGGATCGGTCTCTTCTACACCCTCTATTTCGTCGTCATGACGATCATAGGATTTGTGACATGAAAAGACACTACTTCAGAAAATACTTTTTTGTTTTTCTGGCGCTCACCATCCTTGTTCCGTCAGGAAGCACGATCCTTTACGGAGCCGAAGCAATCGCCCTCTTTCCTGAAACACCCTATGACCGGTATATCGTGTACCAGAATCTCGTCATTTTCTGGCTCGCCATTATCGGGCTTGTGGTCATCATCAGGATGAAGCTGAAAGAGATTGAAAGGACCCAGAAGCTCGGCCTCAATAAAGAGGAAAAGGAGATTCCTTTTCTTGAATAATCCTCTTTTACCAGTCATACTATAGGCCATGCATTCCTTTATAACGAGAAACAACCTCCTGTCGCCCCAGAGCCTTGATTCGCTCGGCGATGTCACCCCCTGGGAAGGTCCCTACGGTCTCCTGGCCGATATATTCACCCGATTTCAGGACATGAAAAAGTTTGCCAGCGAGATCCACACCGAGACCCATCTCGTCAAACCATTACTGAAGATTCTCGGCTATACATACGAGTCAAAACCGAAGTTCTTCGAAGACCAGATAAAAGGTCCCGACGTTGCCCTTTTCGCCGACGAGGCAGAAATGGTCAAGAGCGCCGGAACATGGGGAACGGAGGAATATTACGAAAAGATACTCGCCTTTCTTCTCCTCAAACGCTACGGAAGGCCTCTCACGGAAGGGGTGAGTGGATTCTATCTTGACTTCGAGAACCGCATCCCCCTCTATCAGACCTACTATCTTCTCAAAAAGACCCGCACCCCCTGGGGCATTCTGACAAACGGAAAGAACTGGATTGTACTTCAGAGGCCTGTCCACCTGGAGATGCGTCTTCTCGAGATAGATCTCGAGTCCTATCTCGCAGACAACGACCTTGACGTCTTCCGCGTCTTCTTCAATATCTTTTCCTGTCATGGTTTGAAGAACGTCATACCGCAGCTTATGGAAAAAGAACGGATCGATCTCATCTCATCCCTTCAGTCCCAGAGAAAGGCCTTTCAAACGTCCCTCAGGGGGCTGAAGAAAAAAGCCGATATCTACTCTAAGGCCATACAGATCCACAATACCTTCGTTTCCGGTCAGTCCTTTCCTGTCACAGAACCGTTCCTCGGCGGCAAGGTCGATGACGTGACCGGCGTTCCGGGAGTATCACCCAGTCATGGCGCCGGAGACACACCCCAGATATGCTCCTACCTCTTTTTCCGGAGGGATGTGGCCGGTGACATCGATCTCCAGAAAATGCTCAATCACGGAATTCAGCGGATCACCACAAAAGACGAGCTTCTTTCCCAGAGAATCCTCACCATGACACCAGGGTTTGGCGGAGGTCCGACACAACTCGTCGACAATATCGCCTACCTCTCATTCCTTCTGCCCTACAAAGACAAGAACACCTTCATTGCAGAATGGGAAAACGAGAAACGACTGAAACAGTACATCGTTGACAGAATGCTCTTCGGGATCGAACGGTCACCGTTCTCCCTCGACATACTTTCAGCGAGCATAAAAGAACGGTATGGCTCTGATTCGGCTAATTTCAAGCTCGGCAATCCCCTCATAGGCATGTCGATCAGCGATCTTCTTGGGCGATTCGACGGAAAGAACCAGACGGGCCTTTTTGACAGGAATCCAGCCGACGTCATACAGGAGTTTCAGAAGAAATACGAACTCCACCGGTCGCTCTCGGAAAAGATTAAAGAAGATGCGGTGGTCAAGAAGGAATTAACCCGTGAGTTGACAATCACGGGAATGAGGATACGGGATATCCTCGATGCCATGACTGCAACATACTTCAATAAAAAAGTGGACAATAGAAAGATTCAGGATATGCTCGCCAGTCTCAACGCCGATGAATCGGTGTGGCAGAGAATCCGGTCAAAAGACTGGTTCGTCGAGACGAAAGATCTTTCCAGAAAACACGGTTTTTTTCATATGGAGATTGAATATCCTTTTCTCCTCACGAGAGGGTTTGATCTCATCATATGCCAGCCTGACATGAACTACCTCTGGGAGGACGAGTTCCCTCTCGGAGAGGCTCTCCAGGCATACATAAAGCGCGGGATGCCCTATCTCAAGCCCGACGGGCTTTTCACGGTCATCCTCTCACGTGACAGAGGGGATGACGTTCTTGCCCGTCTTCAGGGATCGAAACGGTACCGTGTACTCAAACAGGACACCATGTTTCTTCTGACACGGATCCAGACCCACTGATGTGTCAGTCTGATCAGATCTCGATTTCCATTCCGTCTTCAGCGAGGAGAAAAGGTTTCCCGAGCGAGCCCCGAAAGCGATCCCAGTCAGGGTAGAGATGGGAGAGGATAATTCTCCCTATATTTCCTTCTTCTGCAATCTTCTTCGCCGTGGCGAGATTGAGATGCCCTTTCACCTTCTTTTCCGGAAAAGAACACTCCATTACAAGAAGGTCGCACGACCGTCCCAGGGCTACGACCGTCTCCGCATAATCTGTGTCGCCGGAGAATACAACCGTTTTGTCACCCCGTATGGAGACGGCAATGCTTTCATCGTTGTGGGCAACTGGTTTCGCTTCAACGGTGAGATCACCGATCTGCCTCTTTCCCTTGGGGAGAGAGAAAAGGGACAATCCAAAACCTTTCGGTTCGACCCATCGGTACAGGCTTTTCATCCGCCGGAAGAAGAGTCCTGTTCCCCGTCCTCCGATAATGGTCAGCGGTTTCTTCCGCGGTGTCACGCCGTAGTTCGAGACGAAGAGAAATGTTGAAAGGTCATTCACATGATCGATATGAAAGTGAGTAAGAATGATCACGTCCACATCATTGACATGATAGCCCGATTCCAGGAGCCGTCGGACAACGGCAGGTCCTATGTCAATGAGAACCGTGCTCCCGCCGGCGAAGAGCAGGTAGGACGACGAGCCCCGTTCAAGGGACGGTTCAGCCGTTCCCGTACCGAGTACTCTAAGCCTCATGCCCCATATACCAGTCAATCGTCTCTTCCAGGCCTTCCACCACTTCGTATCCTGCTTTCCATCCCAGCACATCGAGGGCTTTTGAAGCGTTTAGTGTACTTACGCGGATGTCGCCGGCCCTGGCCATGCCCCGGGGCGGATTGTCAAACTCTGGTGGTACGTATTTGCCTTTCGATCTCACCACTGCCAGAACTTTTCCGTAAAGCTCAAAGGTCGCCGTGCCCTTCCCTGTTCCGATATTGACGATGCCGTTATAGTTGCCGTATGTCGCGAGAATACTGGCCCTCGCTATATCTTTGACATAACAGTAATCGCGGATCATCCCCAGGGGCTCTTCGGGAAAATGATAGACAGTCGGTATCTCGCCGGCAAGGATCTTCTCGGTGAAAATAGCAACCACCCCCGCTTCTCCGTGAGGAATCTGCCGCGGTCCATAGACATTGCTGTACCGGAGAACTGTCGACTGCAGTCCGAACTGTCGCTCGTAATAGCGGATATACTTTTCCGCTGAAAGCTTCGATATGGCATAGGGTGATGCAGGCTCAGGGATATAACCCTCAGGAGTCGGCACAACCTCGGCCTCTCCGTAGATAGCCCCTCCGGTGGAAGAGAAGATGAAGCGCTTCACCGTTCCCTTTGAGGCCGCTTCAAGAAGATTAATTGTTCCCCTGATGTTGACCTCGGCATCGAAGAGCGGTATCTCCACAGAGAGAGGCACCGATATCTGAGCAGCATGGTGATTGACAATGTCCGGGCTCTCCTTTGCAACTATCTCCCCTATCTCGCCCCCGCAGATGTCCGTCTCGTAAAGCCGGGCCCTGTCATTGAGGTTTTCTCTCTTTCCCGACGACAGGTTATCGATAACAACCACGTCGTGTCCTTCCTGTATATAGGCATCGACAACATGTGATCCTATGAATCCGCATCCACCGGTAACCAGTATTTTCATTATCCCCTCAATGTTTCGTTTTTCCGACTATATCACAAAAGAAGGACTGCGGAAAATAAAATGTTTCTCCACATTTTGTTATTGACAACCTGGGAGTACATATCTTATATGAATGGGGCAAGGCGGTGTAGCTCAGTTGGTCAGAGCATGCGGCTCATATCCGCAGTGTCCGGGGTTCAACTCCCTGCACCGCCACCAATACAACCACCTGAGCGGACATCACTCTATGCCTGTGAGCACATCATCCATACGACAGTTCAGATTCCCGTTCATCCTCCTATCCATGCTCTTTTTCTTCGTCATCATTGAAGGGGTCACGCCTATGTCAACTGAGGCTGCAGAAAAGAAAGAGAAAAAACCTCAGACCCAGGCCGGCCAGCGGAAAGACCCTGCCGTCTCCCATGGAACCATCCACCAGGCTCTCACCAGAGCCCAGGAGTATACAGCAAACAAGGAATTCGACAAGGCCCAGAAGCTCTACGAGAAGGCATACGGTTACGCCGCTGACGTCCTCGCTGTGGCGACCCTTTTCGAGAAACAGTACGATAAAGCCATGAAAGAGTCCTCTCTGTCCCAGGGAGACAAAGAGAACATCTACCTGAAGCTGAAGCGTGTCGCCCAGTTGTCCCAACGGTACAAAGAGATTAAGCTTTCTGCTTCATATGGTCTCGGATACCTGTACGCAAAAAAGGGGGATGGCGAAAAAGCAAAGAAGTACCTCATGGAAACAATCGAGTCATCACCCGTATCCCTCGATCCTCAGTCTGCATGGATGAAATCGAGAAAGCTTCTCCTCGAACTCTACGAGTTAGAGGGCGAATTTTAGTTGCCCGACTATAACCTGATAGCCCGTACGGTCGTCCAGGATCTGGGCATCGCCGATTCCATTCAAAATTGTGTGATCGAGCCCGTCAGTTCTCCTTTCGACGAGAAGGCCCTCATCAAGCGAAAAAAGGGGCAGATTGACGTCAAGCTTACATTCTGGAATGACGATACTTTCGCCCTCGGAAGAATGTATCACCTCTTCCTCTACATCTGTGACGTCCTCGACGGTAACTTCCGGTACAACCCTGCACTGGCGCCTGACGAAGAAAAGGAGCCCGATGCCCGGAATATGTACAACCAGATCTGGAGCATTTACGTCGACAGCCGGATCGACCGGAGAGGGATTGAAAACTTTTACGACCGGCTGCTGAGGAGAAATATCTTCATCGATACAGCACGAAATCTGGCCTGGGATGAAGCAACGGAAATCTTTCAGGGCCTCTGGGACAAGGAGACGTTTTCTTACCCTGAGATTATCGAAAATGCTTACGGTCTCTCCCGTATGATGAACGAAAAAACATCCCTCCACCGGGAGGCCTTTCGCAGATATCTCTGCGGTGCCTACCAGTCACCGTCGGCGAAGAGCATCTTAAATGCGATCGGGTCCGAATCACTTCGCACCGTCGCCACGGACCTTCTCAGTTTTACCACCTACGAATGCAAGGATACCTTCGTTCTGCCCACGTACTACGGAATCCTCTTCATCTTTGACCGGAAGGTCCTTGCGGAAATCATCCCCACGGAGAAGGATGAGGTCTTTTTCACCATCTTCGATGTCACCTCTCATCGTTTCCATACACACATCGTGACGGAAGGATCGGACCTCGCAGCCCTCCAGGCAGACATCAGGGAAAAATACAGAAATGCCGCCGTCGAGGCAAGCGGTTAACAGACAGCCCCCTGCTTTTCGGTCAGATATGCATCATTCCCGGCGCAGGCGCTTCAGTGCCAGCCCAAACGTATATTCGTAAAGGTGAAGACCTTTGCTGACAGCGGTGATCGTGCCATCCTCGACGCCGATCTCCTGACACATATACTCCTTCAGGAGTTGAATGGCTGCAAGATTTGACGGGAACCCCGCCCAGAGATCCCAGCTCCTGAAGTAGAGAATAAAATGGAGCCGCCCTTCTGAAAGGCGTGTATCGATGAGCCGCAGACAGGGAGGATCGTCGAGGAGAATATCCTGGGGCATCCCCACTTCCATGATGGCCTGATTGGTCCCATGACATCCGTCCCGGTACATCCTGATCACTTCCGACACAGGATCAATGTTACAGCAGAACTCTTTGCCGTCGATCACCACCTTTGGATTGGTGAGACGTTCTCCGTAGGTATAAAGCTCATTCTCCATTTTCCGGTCAGTCATGAGATACTGAAGGTAATCCTCGACATAATCCATACTCGTTGGCGCAGGAATTCCCAGTTCTGAGGGAATATCGGGAATCAGGGGGCGCATTCCGGGGTATTTGATGTGGACCATAACAATATCGAATTCCCGGCGTTGATGCCCCTCAAACGATCCACGATCAACGATGTATTCATGGACACCGGTGCCTGTGTCATCGAACACCCGATAGATACACTGAAACCAGGCATCGGGCAGATCCCGGGCCTCGATGAAAACAGGCTTCATTCGTTCCCCCTTTATTGTGAGCTGGCTGACATACTCATCTTATCAAAAAATTTGAAAAATGGCATGCAAAAGTATTAAGGTATTCGTCAGGAGGTCACCATGTTTGTGAAACAGATCGAAGTTGGCGGTTTCGCAGTATTTGCCTACATCGTGGCATGCAAGACAACGCAGGAAGCACTCGTTATAGACCCGGCGGCAGAGTGCGAACGGATATTCAACGAAGCGAAGGCACGGGGCTATACGATCAAGTACATCGTCAACACCCATTCCCATGTTGATCATATAATGGGAAACAGGGCCATGAAGGATCTCACCGGGGCCCAGATCATCATTCACGCCGCAGAAGCAGGTGCCCTGGGCGGCGGCACATCCCACTCGCTCGCCATGTTTGGAGCCGAACCGTCACCTCCGGCAGACCGGACCGTCAGCGATGGTGATACGATCTCTGTGGGCAACGTTTCCCTTTCGGTCATTCATACACCGGGCCACTCACCCGGGAGCATCTCCCTCTATCACAAAGGTATCGTCTTTACAGGTGATACACTGTTTGTGGGCGCAGTGGGACGGACGGATCTCGCAGGCGGATCGTGGGAAGTTCTGGCATCGTCCATACGAAACAGACTTTTCATCCTCCCTGACGAAACGATCGTCGCTCCGGGCCACAACTACGGAGACACGCCCAAGAGTACCATCGGACGGGAAAAGGTCTATAACCCTTATGTGGGAGCACGGGCGGGGTAGCACGGCGATCCTGCTTCTGTGCAGTGTCGCCCTTTTTCTTTTGTCCTGCCAATCCCTTCCGGGCACACAGACGAAGGCTGTGCCGAAGGTGGCTCTCGTCCTTGGTGGAGGAGCTGCCCGAGGGTTCGCTCACGTCGGCGTTATCCGTGTTCTGGAGCAGGAGAAGATACCAATCCACATGATCATAGGGACAAGTGTCGGAAGTCTCATAGGCGGCATGTATGCCGCCAATCCCGACAGTTTCCAGCTCGAGTGGGCAGCTTTCAAAATAGAGAAGAATGATATTCTCGATGTATCGCTCATCTACTCGAAGCTGGGCCCTGTCCAGGGCACGAAGCTTGAAAACTTTGTCGATCAGACGGTAAAGACCAAGAAGGTCGAGGATACAAAGATACCGTTTTATCCCGTGGCAACGGATCTCACAACGGGCGAGACCGTGACCCTCGAAAAAGGATCCCTTGCCAGGGCGATCCATGCCTCATCGGCAATACCGGGCATATTCACACCTGTTCAGTTCGGAAACAGAACCCTTGTCGACGGCGGCGTAACCGATAACCTTCCTGCAGACATTGCACGTTCCAAAGGCGCAACAGTCATTATTGCCGTCAACATCCAGAAAGATATCAGAAACACCGACATTTCAAGCCTTTTTGACGTCATAGGTCAGTCGGTCAACATCATGATGCACGAAAACGTGAAGAACAAGCTCAAAGAGGCCGACGTTGTCATTGAACCTGATACAAAAGGTGTTTCGATGTTCGATTTCAGCCAGAAGAAGGTTCTCATGGAAGAAGGAATGAAGGCGACAAAACAGGCCATACCCCGCATCAGGGCGCTTATATCGCGAGACCGGTAGGGCGCTGTGGACACATCATCCCTTCTCTTTCTCCTCAAGAAGACGGCTGCTGCTTTTCTGACTCCTCCGGGGATCTTCGTGGTCCTGATCCTCCTCGCCGCCCTGTGGGCCCAGAAACGGCTGAAGATTGTCCTTTTCGGTATCGCCGCCGTCATGTACGCCACATCCATCGCGCCGGTAAAAGATCTCATCCTTACCCCCCTTGAACAGGGGCTCACCCAGCCCTCTCTTTCCCAGGTCCGGGAGCGTGATGTCTATATCGTACTCGGAGGCGGCTTTTCGGAAAACGTTCCCGATCTTCTGGGTCCCGGCACACTCTCGGAAGGAGGATTGGAACGGACAGTCACCGCACTTCGTCTGTACCGCCTTGCCCCCCGCCCTATTCTTCTCACGGGGGGAACATCCGATCCCCGGCGCCGGTCTGAATCGGACTATGCACGACAGTGGCTCATCGCCATGGGCGTTCGGAAAGAGGACATCATCGCGTCGCCGAAAAGCGGTGATCTCGACACCCTTTCCAACGCACGGCTCGCCCGGACACTCCTTTCGGCACAACAGAACCCGAAAATTCTCCTCATCACGAGCGCATACCACATGAACCGGTCACTACTCATTTTCCGGACATACTTTTCATCCGTTCTGCCGTACCCCACGGGGTTTCGTGTCTCCCGGACAAAATACCGGTACAGCAGTTTTCTCCCCGATGCCTCGAGCTTTTTCTCAGTATCCCTTGCAGCAAAAGAATATCTCGGTATCCTTTTCTACCGCCTTTCTCCAACGCTCCGGTCGTCCACGCCGCCGACGTGACGGAACAGGCGATCAGGCCTTCATAAACCTTATGGAATGAAACGAAGCGGGAGGACATCAGAGATTTTTTGTTTGTTGAGGAGAGCCATGAGGAGCCGGTCGACACCGACGGATACGCCTGTATATTCCCCTTCCAGCTTTCCGAGGGCCTCTATAAACGCATCGTCCACAACAAACAGGTCCATTCCCATCGTCTGTCGCTGTCCGTTGTCCTCCTGAAAGCGGCGCACCTGTTCTACGGGGTCGACGAGTTCTGTATATCCGTTGGCAATCTCCATCCCCCCGATATAGACCTCAAACCGCTCAACCGTTCCCTCTTTTTTGCTTTTCGCCATCGTTGATATGGACCGGGGCCATCCCACGACAAAATACGGCGATTCGGAGACGATCGACGGTTCCACGTCCTCCATAAACACCTTGAAAAAGAGATCGTTCCACTCGTCCTTTCCGTCCGACGTCCACGATCCCCGGGCCTTTAACTGTTCAAGAAACTGATCTCTCGTCAGTACGAACGGGTTGATGTTGACCTTGGAAACAAAAAGGGTCTCCAGATCGTAGACAGGCCAATCGCCGGCAAAAATCTCTCTGTTCTCCCCGGGAAAAACGGTGCTCAGATAGCGGATGAGGTCCGATGTTTCGGACATCGTATCGGCATACGTTCCCGGTCTGTACCATTCGAGCATGGTAAATTCGACATTGTGTATATCCGACATCTCTTCCTCACGGAAGACCTTCGTGATCTGAAATATTCGATCAAGACCTTCGGCAAGGAGCTTCTTCATCGCTATCTCGGGGGATGTATGGAGATAAAAGGGACCCCGCCGCCCCACAAATGCCCTGACGGGCTCGATATGAGGATCCGGTGGCGCTGTTTTTCCAAGGAGAGGGGTCTCGACCTCCACGTAGTCTCTCGCTGAGAAAAAGTCCCGAATCCCCCGGAAAAGGCGGTGCCGCGCATCTATGATAGCTGCAAGATCTTTCATGAAAAGAGATATGGAGCAGGAAGCCCCGCAACGAAAGGGGCTTTCATATTGCTTTTTATACGGCAAATACGTATACTTTGTCAATCGGAGAGATGACCGAGTAGGCCGAAGGTGCTCGCCTGCTAAGCGAGTGTACGGAAAAACCCGTACCCAGGGTTCGAATCCCTGTCTCTCCGCCACTCATTGAGAATGGCTTTTTTTCTGCTCCAGCCCCTCTCTGACACAGAAAGAGGCAGAAAGGAGGAACCGCTGACCATGGCTGAAAAAAACGAGTCATCTCGTATACCCGACAAAGACAGTCTCATCACACTATTCAAAGAAGCGGGCCGCCCCCTCTCACCGGGAGATATCGAGGCGCACTTTCACCTCACCAAAAGAGATGGAAGGGCCGTTAACCATCAGATCCGCCTCCTCCTTGAGGAAGGAGCACTCGTCCGTCTGAGGCATAACCGCCTCGGTCTTCCGAAAGAGATGAATCTTGTAACCGGAGCACTCTGGGCCACACGAAGCGGCAACGGGTTTGTCATCGTCGAGAAGGAAAAACCTGGTGACGACATATTTATCCCTGCCCGGTCAATGGCAGGAGCGTTGAACGGCGACCGGGTCGTGGTCCGTGTCGAACACAGGCAGCGCGGCAAACGGGAGGGCAAGATCATTGAGGTCCTGAGCCGCAAGCACCGGAATATGGTGGGTTTTATCAAGAAACAGGGCGGGCTCACCTATCTCGTCCCGGAAGACGAAAAGATCCCCTATGAATTTGTCGTTGCAAAGACAAAAAAAGATCTCCCCCTGGATGATGGCACCCTCGCTGCGGCTCGGATAACGCGGTTTCCGGAAGGCCGGAATCTCCCTGAATGTTCTGTTCTCACCACATTCGAGCATCTCGAACACATTCAGGATATAAACCGTCTCATCACGTACAAATACGACCTCCCCGCAAGGTTCCCCCGGAAGGTTGAAACAGAAACAAAAGCCCTTCCCTCTCTCCCCCAGGCCGTCGAACACGTCGATCTCTCCGCTGTCCACCATGTCACCATCGACGGTGAGTCTGCAAGGGACTTCGATGACGCTGTGGCCGTTGTGAAAGACCGGTCGGGGTTTACCCTTTATGTTTCCATAGCTGCAGTCGGTTCATTCGTCTCGCCTCTTACAGACCTGGATCGCGAGGCCTTTTCCCGGGGCACCAGCATCTACCTTCCGGGAACGGTAATTCCCATGCTTCCCCGGAGACTCTCCAATGACCTGTGCAGCCTGAATCCCCTGGCGGACCGTCTCACCATGACCGTTCAGCTCGGATACGACCTTTCAGGAAGAAGGACAGAGACGTCTCTTTATCCATCTCGCATCCGAAGCAGCGGAAGGCTTACATACCGGGACGTGGAAGAGGCACTCCTTGGAGGAAACGGAAAAGCCAGGGGCCGTCTCGCTGCTCACCTGCCGCATCTCGAGATCATGGCTGAACTGGCATCCCTTCTCATCAGCCACAGAGAGAAAGAAGGGACTCTCGATTTCGATCTCCCTGAACCTGAAATCCTGACCGATACGGGCGGTACGATCCAGGACATCGTCCGGTCGACACGACTTTTCTCCCACCGGATCATTGAGGAATTCATGATCGCCGCCAATCATGCCGTGGCGGAATACTGCGACCGCCACTCTGTCCCTGCCATTTACCGGGTCCATGAATCCCCTGATGCCGAAAAGATACGGGACGTCGAACAATTGATCCGATACATCCCCGCCGGACCGAAACGGGGCAAACGGAACTTCAATAAATATCTCCAGTCCGTTCTGAAAACGGTTCACGGGACGGAATATGAATTTTTCGTCAACCGGGTGCTTCTGAGATCCATGAAGCAGGCCCGGTATGCCGCAGAGAACCGCGGTCATTTCGGTCTCGCACTCACATCCTACCTTCATTTCACATCCCCTATCCGACGCTATCCTGATCTTGTCTGCCACCGGACCCTCTCGGCCTCTCTGAGTGGCCAGCATCCCCCGGTGGAAGAAGATAAACTGGAGAGCATGGCCGCCCACCTCTCTGAAAGAGAGCGTCTCGCCATGGACGCCGAGAGAGAGATCGATGAAAGGGCCCGTATTCTCTTCATGAAGGAAAAGATCGGAGAGGAATTTGACGGGATCGTATCCCACGTCACGTCCTTCGGCATCTTTGTTGAACTCGTTTCCATCTTCGTTGAAGGCCTCGTCCTCCTCTCGGACCTTGCCGACGACTACTATATTTTTCAGGAAGAAAAACTCCGGGTCGTCGGCCGGAGAAGAAAGAAAACTTACACACTTGGTGACAGGATCCGAATCCGGGTCATCGAGGCCGATGTCGAGCAGAGACGCCTTCACCTCATACCGGCATAAAGGACAAAAGCCCCGTTTCGTTGACACGGATGTGACAGAGGCTTATATTCGTCGTCATGACTATCCATTAAACAATCAAAGGAGGTAGTATGGGTACAGGAAAAGCAACGCTTTTCACCATCGCTTTTGTTCTTGCGGCAGTGATGGTCGGATTCACCGGCTCAGCATCTTCCGC
>CAYQXL010000031.1:9925-26705 GCA_964421445.1 uncultured Pseudomonadota bacterium | reverse complement strand
CCAGGTCAGCTTCCGTGTTGGGAGTCCATGCGAGGGTGGCCTGGGCGGCGGAGGCGTTTGATACGGGCAAGGTGAGAATCAGGCTGCAGACGAGAAGGGCAGCGATGAAGAACGGGGAGAAAATGACATGCCGGTTTCCATGAATGGTGGGGTTTGGTTTTCCGAGAGGCATATGACCTCCTTGTGTGAATTCCGAAAAAGTCCAGCGAAATCCAGCACCAAAGAAGCGCTGCCTTCGCCTGGCAACCCTGCTGCCATATCCGTCACAGCGGACTTAGGCCAGCGGCTTTGCGTCCCATCCTTTCGAATGGTTTGCCCTTTTCAGGTTAGTATTACTTTAGACCTGATCTTAAGGTGAGTCGATGATGGAGGTCACAGTGCCTTTAATTTTATATGGTTACTTATGGCGAGCGAAGACGGGGCCTGGCAGAGGTGTGGCGTGCAGAGTCAAGACTGTCTTGCTCTGCAGAGCGTCGATTTTATATCTCAGATCATTGAGTAGTGTCTGATTCTTCCCGATGATTTTTTCGCGCCCCGTTCTTTTGTCCGTCAGCAAAAGGATCCCTATGGCCGTAGTACCCGGACCATGTTGCCGTCAGTTGCGATGGTGATCATGCCGTCACGGTCAGTGCGGAGAACCGGTATTCGAAGCGATCGGTATCGCACCAGCGTCTCGTCTCCTGGAAGTCCCGTAATGCCGGGACCGACGGACAGAATGGCGACAGATGGGTTGACAGTCTCAAGGAAGGCGTAAGAACTTGAGTATCGGCTGCCATGATGGGGTATCTTGAGGACATGGGCGTTTAGCGGTGCCCGGGACATAATGAGGTATTCTTCTATTGTCGAGTCAATATCTCCCGTGAGGAGAAAAGCAGTTGTGCCGAAGGCAAGGCGGGCGACAAGAGAAAGGTTGTTCGGTGTATCGTGCTGGCGGCTTTGAATGGGACTAAGAATCGTCAGCAATGAACCGTTGCCGAGATTAATTATGTCACCACCCCTGACAGTGCCGAAAGGGATCCCCCTTTCCCGGCAGATTTTCAAAAGATCGTAAAAAGCCGGCTCCCTCGCATAATACATGCCGGTTAAAACTTGCCGGGTGTGAAACGTCTGGAGAACGGAGAGCAATCCTCCGACATGATCGCCGTGAGGATGGGTGTTGATGACCCAGTCGAGTGTAAGGATCTTGCGGGAAAGAAGAACAGGGGTGATAACCGCCTTGCCGATGTCAAAATCGCTTCTGTATGATCCTCCGCCGTCGATGAGGATTCGTTTTCCTTGAGGGGCTTCAATGAGAATTGATTCGCCGAGACCGACATCTATGAGGCTCACGATAAGGCGTTCATTGTAAAATCGCTGATAAACAGAGACTGTTGCCATTCCCGCTGAGAGAGGAAGGAGGATGCCTAACAACAGTGTGGGGACTAATTTTTTGTTGATCATGAAGAACGAAAGGATGACTGCATAAAAAAGAAGGGCCTCTGCAAGGGAGGGCCGGGGCAAGGGGTAGAGGTACCCGAAATCGAGGAGGGTGAGCAGTGATACAGTAATGGAAAGGATCTCGCCTGATAGGACGATCGCCAATTCTCCGTAGGGAAGAACAAGGCCAGTGAGCGCAATGGGAAGAGCCGCCAGGCACATGAGAGGGACGGCAACAAGATTGTGAATAATGGAAAGGGGGTTGAAACCGAAGAAGTGGAAGAGTACAGGGGGGAGCGTTCCAATGGTGGCGGCAGCGGTGGCAAGAACAGAGCCAACGAGAAAGTCGGGTACCTTCTTCCCGGTCCGCAGGCGGGGAAGGACCTGTTTCCCGCAGACGTAGAGGAAGACCACGCTGGCGAAGGTCAACTGAAAGGATGGCATGAAGATGCTGTGAGGATAGAGGAGAAGAATGATGATGCTGCTCAGGGCAAGGGTGTTCATGACATGGCGGGACCGGCGGACGAACAGGGAGAGCATGAAGACGGTAATGAGGATAGTAGACCGGATCAATGGTATCCCGCCTCCTCCAATCAGCATGAAGAAAAAGACGAAGGGTATTGTTGAGAGGGCGGCATACCGCGTGTCATCTCCCCTGAGGGCGAAGCTGAGCCGAAGCCGGAAAACCAGTTTAAAAAGAAGAAAGAAAAATCCTCCGACAATGGCGAGATGGGATCCTGATATTGCAAGAATATGGGATGTGCCCGTCCTCATAAAGAGATCCCGCAGGTCCTTCTCCAGTCCCATAGTGTCTCCTATGGTGAGAGCCGTGATAATGGCAGCCTGTTTTGCGCCCGACCTCTCGATCTTGTTTCGGAACATGTTCCGGAGAGTCTCAATGGGGCTGGTGCGGGGTTGGACTGAGATAATTTTTCCCCGAATTTCCAGCGTGATCCCTTCAAATCGCTTCATCTGTTTCCAGGACTGGGTTCCGGGATTCCTGAAGGAAGGCACCAGTTCTTTTGCCTCGCCGAAGACCATGATTTCTGATCCCGGAGAAAGAGGCGAATCATTTCTTACGACGGCCTTCGACCGGGAGAGGTAAGGGGGGCTTGAAAGGGTTATGGAAGATACTGTTTTTGATGATCCCTCTACAGTACCCTTAAATATTTGGGGACCTTTTGCCACCTGACCCTCCGGTGAAGGCGGGACAACAATGGCAAACCTGACCATGCCGACCAAAAAGAACGATACCATTAGTGCAACCCATCCAATTCGTCGGGTCTTTGGGAGAATAAGGGGAGTGACGGCGAGGAGAGTGAGAAGTGTGAAGAGTGCTACTGTATCCGAAAAAAGTACATCTGTGGCCCGACAGAAGATTCCTGCAGCAAAGGCGAACGCTGCCGTTACGATCACAACTGAAGAATGCCTTCCAGAAAGGCTTTCACGTTGAGTCCCAGATGGGGGATAAAATACCCCCCTTCGAGCACGGAAAAGAACCGGCGGTGTGCTCTACTCATCATCGATCCTGCCCTGCGGAAGTCGTCTGTCTGCAGGATGCCCCCCCAGTCATGGACGTATGTGTCAAACCCTGCAGAACATCCGAGAATATCAAACCGGTCTGCTCCTTCGAGAGCGCCGGTGAGTTGTTCAAAAAACTCCTCCCGTGTTCCGGCAGAGATGTTCGTAAAATGTATCGGGCCCTCTTCCCCCACGATATCGAGTGTTCCATTTCCAAAATGGAGATCGATATCCACAATCAGACCATTGCGGATGAACCCGCCTGTGAGAAGATGTGTCATGGCAATCGCCATATTGTTGAAGAAACAGAAACCGCCGTTGAAATTGCGGCCGGCATGATGGCCGGGAGGTCTGATAAGGGCAAACGATTGTCTTTCAAGGGCGATTCTGGCAGCATCAATCGCTCCACCGGCAGCTTTCCGTGCAACGTGATAAATGGTACTGTCCCTTTGAACGGAACGTATGAGTCGTTCCGTGTGACAGAGCAAAAGATCGTTTTCATCGCAGAGCCGGGGTTCAATGAAGTCGGCTACAGGGGTGATCTCCTTCCAGATGGCCCATGCCCTGGAAGGGTCTTCGCAGTCAACTGTTTCGTAATCTGTAAAATAATCTTCGCTAAAGAAGACGGGCACCGTCTCCATGATGTGGTACCTAATAATCCTCTTCTTTAAACTCCCGCCGTGTAAGATCTTCTATAGAGAGTGCGAGATCCTTCCCTTCGTGGAGGATCGAATAAAGTTCGTCCGTGATGGGCATGGCGACGCCAAGCTTTTCGGAAAGACGCTTCACTGCTTCCACGGTGTAGTAGCCTTCAACGACAGTATTCTGAGAGGCTACGATCTCTGCCGCTTTTCCTCCTCTGGCGAGGGCACGTCCAAACTGGCGGTTTCTGCTTAACTCTCCATAGGATGTGAGAATGAGGTCGCCAATGCCGGAGAGGCCCATGAAGGTCACTTCCCGTGCCCCGATTGCACGGCCGAGACGTTTCATCTCGGCTAATGCCCGGGTGACAAAAGCTGCTGATGTGTTTGTTCCCAAGCCGAGGCCTTCAATGACGCCGGCTCCAATTGCCATGACATTCTTCAAGGCGCCGCCCAGTTCAACGCCGATGACGTCATCGGTTACGTAAACCCTGAAGTTATCATCATGAAAGGCGCTCTGAAAATATCTGGCGAGAACGATGTTGGCCGATGCGGCCACAACGGCCGTAAAGGCGCCATGGGCGACTTCTTTCGCAAAAGATGGGCCTGACAGAACGGCGATACTGTTTTCGTCTGCTGTAAACGAGGCGACTACGTCGCTCATAGGGTGAAGCGTATCACGCTCCAGACCTTTGGTGAGGATGAGGATGTTTTTGCGTCTGAGTCTCTCGCCGAGTTGGGCGGCTACGTGCCGGAGGGCGAAAGATGGTGTGGCTAAAACAATATCCTCCGCAAAGTCGGCGACCGCTTCAAGGGAGGTACTGAACCGGATAGCTGGAGAGAGGGAGACTCCGGGGAGAAAAAGGCTGTTTTCACGGTCAGATTTGAGCGTGGCGCAAAGATCCTTTTCATATACCCACAGAAGGACCGAATACCCCTTTCTGGCGAGATGTACAGCAAATGCTGTTCCCCAGGCACCGGCGCCTATAACGCCAACATTCATCATGGGTTATTCGCTGACGAGGGCTGCACTGCTGATCTTCTCATTTTCAACGATTCCCATCAGTTTTACGCCAAGCCCGCCTCGCTTCTGAACCGGAAGCTCATGTGTATTGAACCGGATTGTCCGTCCTGTGTCGGTGGCGAGAATAATCTGGTCCGAGTCTGAAATGCGTTTGAGACTCATCACATATCCGTTCTTAATGCCGCACCTGACGTTAATGATACCTGATCCCCCCCGTGACTGAATGCGGTATTCAGCGCAGGGTGACCGTTTTCCGTACCCTTTTTCTGTAACGGTAAAGACGGTGCAGTCTTCGCTGACGATCTCCGCTGCCACGGCCTCGTCACCCTTGCGAAGGCGTATACCCCTGATTCCATATGCCGTGCGACCCATAGGCCGGACATCCTCTTCGTGAAACCTGATCGACATACCTTTTTGCGTGGCGATCATTATTTCCTGATTTCCTTCAGTCTCGAGCACTCCAATAAGATAATCATCCTCCGGGAGGCTGATAACCCTGATCCCAGGGGACCGGAGGTTCTTCAGTGAGCTGAGGGTAATTTTTTTGACCTGTCCCCGGGCAGTGACAAAGAAGAGATATTTGTTTTCCGGAAATTCGGAAACATGGGCAACGGCTGTTACCCGTTCAGATTTTTCGATGCCCGCAAGGTTTACCACTGGTTTACCCTTCGACGAGAGCGATGCTTCAGGAATTGTATGAACCTTGATAATGTGTGCTTTACCGGAACTTGTAAAGAATATGATGAAAGAATGGGTTGAAGCGATGTAGAGGTGATCAACGTAATCTTCTTCTCTCACCACGATGCCGATCTTCCCCTTTCCGCCCCGCAACTGCTGTTTGTATTGATCGAGAGGTGTCCTCTTGATATATCCTTTTGATGTGATTGTTACGACCACATCTTCTTCCTTGATCATATCTTCGATGGATATATCGGGAATTTCGTCAACGATTTCGGTTCTTCTTTTGTCTCCGTATTTCTTTCTGATGTCCTGAAGCTCGTCCTTGATAACATTGAGAAGAATCTGATCGTCACCGAGGATTTTTTCCAACCGCTCGATCTCCTGAGTGGTGGCGACGTAGTCATCGATGATCTTGGTCTGTTCAAGGGAGGTAAGGCGCTGCAATCTCATTTCAAGAATGCTTGTCGCCTGTTTGTCGGAAAAATCGAACTCTTCCATGAGACTGGCCTTAGCTTCGGCCGTAGTCCGGGACTTCTTTATGAGAGCTATGATCGCGTCGATGTGCTCAAGGGCTTTCTTCAAGCCTTCGAGGATATGGAGCTTATCCTTTGCCTTGTTGAGATCAAAGAGGGATCGCCGTGTCACAACTTCCCTCCGGAAACTGATGAATTCGCCGATCATTCCCTTCAGGGTCAGAACCTTCGGTTCGTTATTGACGATAGCAAGGAAGATGATCCCGAACGTGGTCTGGAGCTGGGTATGTTTGTAGAGCTTGTTGAGAATCGGGATCGCGAACTCTCCCCGCTTCAGTTCGATTACAACCCTCATTCCCTCCCTGCTCGATTCATCCTTGATATTTGCAATGCCTTCAACCTTCTTTTCGTTCACCAGCTCGGCAATATTTTCAATGAGCCGGGCTTTGTTCACCTGATATGGGATCTCCGTAATGACGATAGCTTCCCTTCCGTCTTTCCGGTTAGCCTCAATATTGGCCCGCGCCCTGAGGGTGATGTGGCCTCTGCCGTTTTCGTAGGCCTCGCGGATACCCCTCCGTCCGTAAATTATTCCGTAGGTGGGAAAGTCGGGGCCAGGAACGATGTGAAGGAGCTCGTCGACTGTCACCTCCGGATTGTCGATCTGAGCGATGACGGCATCCGTAATTTCAGTAACGTTGTGGGGCGGGATATTTGTCGCCATACCAACTGCAATTCCTGACGAGCCATTTATGAGGAGGTTGGGGATGACCGACGGAAGTACCATCGGTTCTACGAGAGAATCATCATAATTTGGTCTGAAGGATACGGTCTCCTTCTCGAGATCTTTGAGAATTTCCGATGCCATCCTCGACAAGCGGACCTCTGTGTATCTCATGGCTGCTGGGGCATCTCCGTCGATAGAGCCAAAGTTTCCCTGACCGTCGACGAGGGGATAGCGGAGAGAAAAATCCTGCACCATTCTCGTAATGGCATCGTACACTGCCTGATCGCCGTGGGGATGGAACTTGCCAATCACGTCTCCCACAACCCTTGCAGACTTTTTGTAGGGTTTGTCGTGGGTATTGTTCAACTCATACATGGCATACAGAATTCTCCGGTGGACCGGTTTAAGCCCGTCCCTTGCGTCCGGGAGAGCCCGGCCTATTATGGTGCTCATGGCATAATCGAGATAGGATTTTTTCATCTCCTCTTCGATTGGCACGCTGATGATAGACTGATGCATGGAGAAACCCCTTTCGTTAATAGTGTGCCTTACTTTACCACAAAGACAAAGGCGTTGACAACGAATGACGCATGGGCGACAATAGTTCCCATGAGCCGGTATGTCCTTGTTGCTGTCCTTCTTGTGCTTCTGGGAGGATGTGGTATGTCCGAAAAGGAAGCGAAGCAGATGCAGGAAGAGATAAAGAATCTCCGGGAACAGAACAGCTACATGAAGGCTGAACTCGTAGGAATCAAGAAGGAACGGGAACAGATCTACAAGAGGCTTGAGGAGCTCGAGGGCACTCAGCGGCAGAAAGAACTCGACAGGCAGGCCTCTGAAGAACGGGCCAAACAGAAAGAGCTTGAGAAAGGAAAAGAGAAGGAGCGGGCTGCAGAGAAGGAGAAGAAGATGAATGCCCAGAAAAAGCCCGTGCCTGACAAGAAGAAGGTTGTAAAGCCCGGTGAAACGCCTAAAACACCGTCAACGGCGAAACCTAAGGTCTCTTCGCCAGCAAAGCCCCAGCCCCGTCCTGTGTCGCCGAAAGACCCTTCAGTCACTCCTCCTGCCCGTTCCGGTGCCAGTGAATCTGCTACCAGCGAGTAAATGAGAAACATAGTCCTTAAAGTGGCATATGACGGCACGTCATATCATGGATGGCAGTGTCAGCCCGGACGTGCCACCGTTCAGGAAACCCTGGCCCAGGCCCTCTCAGCTATTCTCAACCACCCAACCGTTCTTTATGGGGCGGGACGGACGGACAGCGGTGTCCACGCGCTCGGCCAGGTTGTAAACTTTCACACGGCGAAAACGATACCCCTGTCAGGACTGGTACGGGGAACGAACAGCCTCCTCCCCAGGGACATCAGGGTCCAGGATGCGGTGGAGGAGGACGGGTCGTTCCATTCCCGGTATTCGGCAAAGAGTAAGCGATATATGTACTGTATCATGAACAGGACTGTTCAGCTTCCATTCTTCGAACGTTATACGTGGCAAGTTCCATATGTCCTCGACGTCAGGGCAATGGACCGGGCTCTAAGGTGCATCGAGGGTGAGCACGATTTCTCCTCTTTCAAGAAAAAGAGTGAGATGTATACAAGTCCCGTAAGGAAGGTTATTCTGGCCAGGGTCCGGCGAAAAGGGCCGATGATCGTTGTTTTCATTGAGGCTACGGGCTTTCTTCGGTATATGGTGAGGAATATTGTCGGCACGCTTGTGCTGGTAGGGGAGGGACGTCTCTCAGGGGACCGGTTTGCCGCCGTACTTGGTTTCCGGGACAGGGATAAGGCGGGCCCCACTGCCCCCGCCCGCGGACTCTTTCTGCTCAGAATAACGTATTGAGTTCCAGGCCCGGACGGCGACAAAGGTTTGCACAATGGACATCCGGAATAAAGTAACGATCTTTGCAGTCGTTTCTGCGACCCTGCTCGCCCTGGTGAAATTTGTCGTCGGTCTCAACTCCGGGTCCATGGCGGTGATCTCATCAGGTCTTGACAGCCTTCTCGATGTGTTCATGTCTGCCATGAACCTCTTTGCGATCAGGAAGGCATCGAAACCGGCGGACCGGGATCATCAGTTCGGCCACGGGAAGGCGGAGGATCTTGCCTCTGTCATCCAGTCCCTTGTCATCATAGGTTCGGGTTGCATTATTATCTATAAAGCGGTCCAGAACTATGTGGCCGACATCCAGGTAGACTATTCGTCCTTCGATCTTCCGGTCATGATCTTCTCCCTCCTGTTCAGCTTTGTAGTCGGAACCGTTCTGAAACGCGTAGGTTCGAAAACCGATTCAAATATCCTCAAGGCTGATGCCCTTCACTACCTGAGTGATCTCTATTCGAACTCGGGAGCTGTACTCGCTATCCTTCTCGCCGCAACCACAGGAAAGAGCATCTTTGACAGTATCTTTGCCGTCATTATCGGCGTGTTTATCATTTTTTCCGCGGTTCGCATCTTCCGCAGAGGCATGTCGGGTCTCATGGATGCCAGTCTTGCGGCTGATGTGGAACGGGAAATTGCAGAGACCCTCAACTCCCTCTCTTATCCCTATGCAGGATATCACAAACTGAGAACCCGCCAGGCAGGGGATGGAAAATATATTGATTTTCACCTTCTTGTCTGTCGAAAACTGACCATTGACGAGGCCCATCAATGGGCAAGCAAAACGGAGAAAGAATTAAAAGAGAAGATCAAGCGGATCGATATCGTGATCCACGTCGAGCCGTGCAGGTACGAATGTAATCTTTCCGAGGCGGACTGTACGGTTCTCAAGATGCGGGTCTCCCGGGTATGACCGGTGAGGAAACGGACCACATCTGGAAGGGAGGCAATGATAAACGAAAGACAGCCCATAGATGCTGACCGTGCCCGCCTTATCGAGGCAAATTTTATCGATGTTGCCCGGAGCTGGGTCGGCCCTTCCGGCGGCGAATGTGTTGACAGGGCGGATCTTTTTCTCTATGCAACAGGGATTCTTCATCCTCTCTTTAACGGTGTCTTCCGATCCCATTTTATCGAAGGGACCGTCGAGGCACGAACGGACGAGGTCATCACCTTTTTCAGGAGGAGAAAGCTTCCTTTTCTTTGGTGTATCGGACCGTCTACGATACCTGAGGATATGGCGCACATTCTGGGAGTGTCACGGTTGACGCCCGTATCAGTCTGTACGGGAATGTCGGTTGATCTCGATAGGCTCGAAAGCCTTTCGGGGGGCGGGGCGTTCATCCGTCCTGTTGAAGATGATGTGTCCCTTGCCCAGTGGGTCAGGGTTTTCAGGGTATCGTTTGGCCTGCCCCAGGATAGCGAAAAGGACTGTATGCGTATCTTCCGAAGCGGGGATTTTTCCTTTCCCTGGCGTCACTACCTGGCATATGCAGGAGATGAGATTGCAGGGATCAGTTCTGTCTTTTTCACCGGTGAAAGTGCCGGTATCTACAACGTAGCAACACTGCCCTCATTCCGGGGCAGGGGCATAGGGCGGTCAATGACCCTTGTGCCACTCCTCTATGCCAGAGAAAAGGGGTACAGGACAGGTGTCCTGGGGGCAACGGAAATGGGATTCAACATATATCGCAAGCTTGGCTTCGAACGACATACAGTCCTTACCTTTTATTCGGCGGAGGAAGGATGGGAATGGGACAAGGAGGATCGTCACAGTGACTGAGAAGGGAGCGGGGATTGAACGGGAATGGCGTGATCAACTCAGGATTGTTGCTACCGCAGCTTTCGGACTGGAGGCGATTGTTGCCCGGGAACTGAAGTATCTCGGTTTTAAGGGTTATGCCGTTGAAAACGGAAGGGTTCTCTTTTCCGGCACCGGCAACGATGTTGCACGGTGCAACATACGACTCCGCACGGCTGACCGGGTTCTTGTCGAGGTAGCCCGATTCAGGGCGGTGGATTTCGAGGAGCTTTTTCAGGGTATGCTGGCTGTGCCGTGGGAGGAGATGCTCCCCTATGAAGCTCGGATCCATGTGACAGGCAAGTCGGTTCGCTCTTCTCTGGCGAGTGTGAGGGATTGTCAGTCCGTTGCAAAGAAGGCGGTCATTGAGGCTATGAAGCGACGGTACGCAACAGCCTCATTTCCTGAGAACGGGCCGCTTTATACCATTGAGGTGTCTTTGATCAATGACATGGTCTCAGTAACAATCGACACGTCGGGTCCAGGTCTTCACAAGAGGGGCTACCGTGATGAAGCGGGAGATGCGCCGATCAAGGAGACCCTCGCCGCCGCTCTTGTCCTTCTGAGCGGCTGGAGACGGCACATGACGTTTGTTGATCCTATGTGCGGATCGGGTACAATCCCTATTGAAGCGGCACTCATCGGCCGTAATATTGCTCCGGGACTTTACCGCTCTTTTGTCGCCGAAACGTGGCCTTCCATGCCCGCCGCTCTGTGGGATGAAGAGAGGAAAGCGGCGAAGGACGACGTCCGCAATATACCGGTCGTTATAGTGGGAGCCGATGCAGACGACAAGGCCATACAGGTGGCCCGGCGTAATGCCAGGAGAGCAGGGGTGGACAGAGAGGTAAGATTCGAGGTCGTTCCCATTGAAAGGGCTGTTCTTCCCGGTGAACAGGGCGTGGTTGTGTGTAATCCGCCTTACGGAGAGAGGATAGGGGATCAGGAAACCATTGAGAGTCTGTACAGATCTATGGGCAGAGCCTTGCTTCAGCCGCACGGATGGTCTGTCTCCGTTCTTTCAGCTCATCCCGATTTTCAAAGGTTCTTCGGAAAAACTGCAGACCGGAACAGAAAACTCTACAATGGCCGTATCAAATGCTATCTTTACCAGTATCATGACCGGGGCCATGCGGCGAGACGACGGACCGGGACATAAAAGCGGTTACACAGTAAAGCTGGCCAACCTTTTCGATGGTGTATCCGGCAAACCCGGCCGCTCTTACGAGGTTTTCAACATCACCTTTTTTATAAAAATAGACACCGCAGCCTCTGCTGCCGAGCCATATCTTCCTGACCGGAGCTTTCCAGGTCCAGATTGTGGGAAAGGACATGATAACCCGGTCTGTGACAGAGGCGGCCATCTTTTTCATAACGGGCAGGGGGTCCTGTATATAGTCGAAGAGGCCTATGCCGATGCAGACGTCAAACAAGGCCTCGGGGAGATAATCGAGCAGATCGGTCTGAACGAATCGGGTGACAGGCGAAAAGCCGAGTTCGTGAGCCCTTTGGATACATGTTGAAATCATCTTCTCCGAGACGTCGAGACCAACGACGAGGGATGCACCTTTCAATGCGTACTCCAGGGAATACCGTCCCGTCCCGCAGCCCACGTCAAGAAAGGAACGGCCGGGGATGGGCTCAGAGTGGGCCATCGTGTACTCGAACCGTTTATACATATCCCACCTGACCAGTCTGTCCATGATGATCCCGGCAGGGTTTTTCTCCTTTGAGTAGATCGCATCGAAATCCTCTACAGCCTTATCCCAGTATTCTTTCTGCTTAGTCAGTTCATTGTTCATAGTCCCAGCACCTTTCTCGCTGACGTGAAGGTGAATCGGGAAAAGAGTTCATCCAGTCTGTCCAGCGTTTTGTCAAGATTCGTGTAGTGGCGCACTGCCTGGAGTCTTCCGGTTGTCATGCGCGGCTGTCCGGGATCGATCTCCCAGGGATGAATATAAAACATAATCGACCTGTTCTGGCGGGAGCACCGCCGGAGCATGGCCTTTGTGAACCAGAGGGGAAGAATGCGGAAAAACATGCCGCCTGCAAAGGGTATTCTGAACCCCCAGTAGTCTGCACAGCCTATGGGGACTTCGACAAGGCCGTTCGGCAGAACGAAAGGATCGGCGGAGAGCCCCGGTATTTTTGTATAATCAGCAATAAGGCTCATGGGAAAAACCGATGAATCATATTTGATCCCGCAGGATGCGAGGATGTCTGTTGCCCAGAGCGTTTCGGATGTTATGGTGAAGGTAGGCGCCCGGTATCCCACTATTGGCTGTGATGTGATCGTTTTCATAACCGAAAGGGCGCGGACAAGGTCATCTCTGAAATCCTCTTCCGTCATGGTCGTTACGAGTTGGTGCGCGTATCCGTGGGTTGCCAGCTCGTGTCCTGCGGCATCGATTTCACGGATAAGGTCGGGTACCCTCTGGGCAATCCATCCAAGGACAAAGAACGTTGCTTCGATCGAATGGCGGGAAAGAAGATCGAGAAGCCTTCGGGTATTGTCGACAATTCGGAGTTCCATCGACCCCCACCGGGAAGGGGGAAGTTGATGACTGAAGATCGATGCACAGAACCAGTCTTCGAGATCAACGGAAAAGATATGCGTCATAACCGGGGAATAATAGTTCCGTTTTGATCTACATGCACACCGGTAAAGGGCAGATCACCGGCCGAAAGATTGTTGAGGATCTTTATAGCCTTTCTGTCTGCATCGGGCGAGGGGATGCCGTCCCGGGAAAGCTGAACAGGAACGACCAGACCCTTCTTGAATGCCCCTGTCTCCGGATCAATTTCGGCCCGGAGGACCACGCTGATGCCGCTCGGTCCCTTTACATTAAAAAGCTTGTACGTGAGAAAGTTGCCAAGACTGTACGCGATCAGCCTGTTTCTATAGATCTCCGCTGCCCTCAAAACGTGAGGCCCATGGCCGATCACCATGGCTGCCCCGGCATCGATCATGGCTCGGGCAAAACGGACAACGTTTCCCCTGTTCTCTCCGAGGAATGTCTCGGCTCCTTTGCCGATATGGGCCGCCGACGGCCCTTCGGCGCCGCCATGAAAGGATACGATAACGAGGTTGTTTGCCTCGAGAGCTTTTTTGACCATCCTCTGTGCCAGGGGAATGTCGAGAATAGAATAGGAGTGGTCGGTATATTTGAAAGAAAAACCGAGAACAGCTATCCTCTTTCCCTTGGTTTCGGTTATCCCTGTTATCTCCCCACCGGCAGGTTCAATGCCAGCCCACTGAAGAGCCGATACGGTCTGGCGGGCTCCTGTTGAACCGGCATCGTAGACGTGGTTGTTCGCGATGCTTACAACGGTGAAGCCCGCGTCGGCAATGTGCTTCGCATACCGCGGAGGCATCATGAACTCAAAACACCGGCCGCTCTTCGATCCCTTACATTTGTCTGGCTTACCTTTATCGGCCAGAGGGCCCTCGATGTTTCCGAACACAAGGTCGCTTCGGGCAAAGATTGGGATAAAAGGAAGAAAGAGATCCTTTCCGTCGTCAGGCGGGAGAACAGATTCAGGGTGAACCGTTCCCATCATGATATCGCCGACGGCGACAACGGAGATACTCTCACTGGTTTGTTGTGGTAAGACAGGGTACGTTGCGTGTGACACGAGCGATGGTTTCGCGCAAAGAAGCATGGCCATCATGATGATGAAAAAGCACGTGGGTGGAATAAAGCGAGGTCTCATTGGCTATGTGAAAACATCCTTATCATAAATGGGTACGGACCGTGTCGTGTATATTATCACAATCACAGCCGGGGACAAAACATATTCTCTTCAAGGGCTTGTGGCTGGATAAGCGGTAATTGCGCTCTGATGTGAACAGTATTATCTGACTGAAGCCGGGAGTACTGAATCTGTTGTAATCAGGACGGCTCTATTTTATAATGCCTTTGTGGTTGGGCTCAATTTACAGGACATCAGGAGGTCTGGAATGAAAAACGGCTCGAGGTTTTTATGTATTGCTGCACTACTTATGGTTGGAGGGTCGCTTCTTGTTGCAGGTTGCGGCAGGGACGAAAAAAAAGTTGTTGTTGAGGGCAAAGACGGTAAGGCGACAATTACGGCCAAAGGTGCCGGAGATACGCAGGTTGTTCAGATGGAGACGAAAGAAGGGAAAGTTACGGTCACTTCTGGGAATCAGACCGTCACCGAAGCCGAACTGGGCGTTCCCCTGTACCCCGGAGCAAAGGTTGTTTCCTCGGGACGTATGGATAGTTCGAAGGAAGGAACCGAAAAGTCCTATGCCCAGTATCACCTCGGTACAAAGGATGACTTTGACAAGGTATACACATTTTATAAAACGAATCTTAAAAACGTGGAGCAGACACTCAATCAGAGCGCCGGTGACCAGAAAATGGCCATGTTTACCGTTGGAAACAAGGAAAAAGGTACCATCAATGTCAATATAATCCGCGATGAAAAAAAGGGAGAGACCCTTATCCAGGTGCTCCGGCTCGGCGCAAAAAACTGAGCGTTGTTTTGCCGCGACGGACAGGCGCCACCAAGGCAGGCAAACAAGGAGGACGAAGTGACGATGACGGCGGGAGAGACCGGCGGCAACGGCCGGGTGATGGTGGGAGAAGAACGGCTTCTCTGTATCAACGATACCCTTGGCATGGAAGCGATGAGACAGGTGGCGCTTGACCACCGCGTAAAAGCGATAGGGGCCCTGTCCCGGCTGTTTATGCATCCCAAGCCCGACGACATTGCCATAGTGTACGAGGAAAAACGGTATCGGGCCTTCTGGCGGGTGGTGGGTTCGGCCTTCCTGAAATACCGGAGAAGTACAACCTATCGGGTGCCTCTGGAGGCGTGTGTCATTGCCGTGGATGTTGAGGGGCGGGATTACCCTGTAAATAGAAATGACCGGAGTTTTGCGGTGACAGGGACGGAATTGTGTGAAGAACACCTGAGAGAAGAGATAATTGTCGATGCCCAGACAGAGCAATCTGGTGATTTTTCCAAATATCTCACCTGCTCGTCCCGTTCCATCGACACTACAGATCTTCTTACCGCCGACGGTTCGACGGTGGTGAATATCGATGTGAAGGCGTCGTATCTCGTCCGGAAGATTCTTGGAACCCTGATGAAACCGTTTAAGGCAGATGAGATCCTGAATGAGGAAATCGCTATTGAAATGGTCGATCTCTTCTTTTATCCCGTCTATATTTTTGAATACCTCTGGACCGCGAAGGACAAAAAGGTTCTCCTTGAGTTCGATGGTGTAACCGGTGAAGTCCGGAAAGGGGAGCGGCTTACGGACAGGCTCAAGAAGTCCTTCTCCGGCGATGATGCCTTTGATTTTGCCAAAGAGGTGGCAGGATTTGTTCCCGGCGGTGGATTGGCCATGATGGCCGGGAGAAAAGCATATCAGATCGTGCGGAGAAACACGAAGGGCAACGGAGGGCAGTTATAACCTATCGGGGCATCGATCAGGTTCTGTCTCTTAGTGGTGATGGTCGAGCCAGCCTATGAATCGTCGCGTATCCAATAAAGCGGATTTTAATTCATTCATCCGGAATCATCAGGGTGATGGCCTTCGGGCTGTCGATATCGAGACTCTCCAGGTTAACGTAGGCTCGCGATGCAACATGTTTTGTGCCCACTGTCATGTCAATGCCGGGCCCGACGGTGGTGCGATGATGGATCGGACCGTCGCCGGGCTGATTCTTCGAGTCGTCGGGGAGAACAGGATTCGTACGGTCGATATTACCGGTGGCGCTCCTGAGCTCAATCCCCATTTCCGGTATCTTGTCGATGAGGCATGGAAAGCCGGTTCTCATGTCATTGTCCGAACGAACCTGACCGTTCTTCTTGAACAGGAAATGAAGGGCCTGCCTGAATTTCTCTTTGCCCGGAATGTGGAAATTATCGCTTCGTTTCCCGGATATTCTGAAAATGGCGTTGATGAAATCAGGGGAACGGGGACATTCAGCAAGGGGCTTAAAGTGCTGAAGCGACTCAATGAAGTCGGTTTTGGCACAGGCGATGGACAGCCGGCCCTCAATCTCATGTTCAATCCCAAGGATGCATCTCTTCCCGGCGAGCCCCGTATTCTGGAGAAGGACTTCCGGAGGGTGCTGAGCGCTGATCATGATATTCAATTCACCAGGCTGTACGCCCTGACAAATATGCCAGTCGGCCGTTTTCGCGAGTCTCTCAGGAAGAACGGGACCCTTCAGTCTTATACGGAGATGCTCAGGCGGTCTTTCAACGCGTCCACAGTGGACGGTCTCATGTGCCGCCGCCAGATTAATGTAGGGTGGGACGGTTCGCTCTATGACTGTGATTTTAACCAGATGTTGGGGGTCGGTCTCTCGATACCTAATCCTAAGCATGTGAACAATTTTGATTATCCAACGCTAAAGACGAGATCCATTTCGACAGGTGAACACTGCTTTGGATGCACGGCAGGCTGGGGCAGCAGTTGAACGGGGGCGATCGTCTGAGACTGGCCGTGGGCCGGTACTAATCCCTAATCCCTAATCCCTCTAATGGCCCCGTGCTCCGTCGAGAACGTATTCAAAGCGGGTCCTGAACTGGTCAGGGGCCATGTTCGCCGTCTGTGCCAGCGCTTTGAGCCGTTCA
>CAYQXL010000031.1:0-9825 GCA_964421445.1 uncultured Pseudomonadota bacterium | reverse complement strand
CCTGAACTGGTCAGGGGCCATGTTCGCCGTCTGTGCCAGCGCTTTGAGCCGTTCACCGTCGAAGTCTTCAGGTTCAAGTCTGATCATATAGTTGCGGGCAACTTCATAGAGTTCCGAATCAGTCCTCACCCTTCGAACCTTGCTGCTTCCGTCGTTATTCATGGTCTGGACGAAAGGTATGGGGACGATATGGCCCTCGTAGACGGCCATCATTGCAGCTGTCCCTCCCTTTAGCAGATAACGTATGGCGCCGTAACCAAGATCCCTCGTGTACTCGACATCGAAGGGGATCGGTGGAGCTGCTCTCAGTTCGTACCCGATATTCTTGTCGACAATCGTGGTTTTTATCCCCAGGCTTGCCAGGTTGTCTTGGACGAAGGCCTTGAAAGCTCTGGCAAGCTGGATTTCAGAGAGCCTGACTCGTCCTGCTCCGTCGCGCTCAAGATCCTGACAGCGGTCCAGTTCTTCGGGATCACATTTCTCTGCGATGCCCTCGGCCATGATGACGACGCCGTGATCCTTTCCCATGGCGATCCGTTTAATGATTGAGCCGCAAAGAATATCGGTAAATTTCTGTATGGGAAGCTGTTTTTCAGGAAACTCTTCAGGAATGAGAGAGAGTGTTGCTCCCGCTGCTTTTCCTATACCGAGGGTAAGATGGCCTGTGTGGCGTCCCATCGTGGAGACAAAATACCATCGCCCCATAGTTCGGGCATCTTCCATGAGATTTGTGACAATCTTGACCCCAAGGTGACGGGCAGTCTGATATCCGAATGTAGAGAGCCCTCCGGGAAGAGGGATATCGTTGTCGATTGTCTTCGGTGTGTGAACAACATTGACTGAACCCCGCCCTTCGCGCTCTATCCAGTTTGCTACATAGAGGGTACCTTCGCCGCCAATAGTGACAAGGTACTTGATTCCTGCCTGTTTCAAGGTCTGCATGAGGATTTTGAACTTTGCCTTGGCATTTGCCGGTGTATCACGTGAGGTGCGGAGTATGGATCCTCCTGACGTATGGATACGGGAAACGTCATTGATGGTCAGAGGCATGAATGCGTCTTTCCGGCCTTCAAAGAGCGTCGTGAAGCCGCCGACGATCCCCACAACCTTTTTTCCGTGGTTTATCGCTTCTATCGTAACGGCGCTGATAACGCCGTTGATTCCCGGGGCAGGTCCCCCGCCAACGATGATTCCTACCGTCTCTTTTTCCATCGGAATTTATTGTGCATGTTTCCAAGAAATTTTGCAAGGTATTTTGGTCTATTCCCTGTACTTTGGTCCGGGAAAAATGACAGAATAGACCAGGAGGCGGAAAGCCTATCCTGCGGCGATGTTTCAAGGAGTGACAGTGAAGATCGGACTGCACCTCTCTATCAGTCGTGGTTTTGATTCGGTTCTGAAACAGGCGCAGGGACTGGGCTGCGAAGTAGTGCAGATCTTTGTGAAGAATCCCCGATCATGGACAAACAGGGAGTACGGCCCTGGTGACTCTGAATCAATAAAGGAACTGATCGATTTCTGTCCTGTCTTTGCCCATCTGTCCTATCTGCCGAATCTCGCCCGATTCGCCAGCGACGACAAGCACCGTGGCGGTCTACTTGACGAGGCTGCCATCTGCGAACGATTGGGTATTCGTTCACTCGTTGTTCACTGCGGCTCGGACAAGGCAAGGGAAGGGGGGATGGAATCGGTTGCGAAAGCTGTCGATACGATCCTCGACCGATATGACCTTTCGATCCTTCTCGAGAACTCGGCAGGACAGGGACATACCCTGGGCGCAACGATAAATGAACTGGAAAAGATCCTGAACGGTATCTCACGGCAAGACAGAGTCTCTCTCTGTCTCGATACGTCACATCTCTTTCAGGCCGGTTATGATCTGCGCGACCAGTCGGTCTGGAAGGATCTGACAGACCGGATCGAAGAACGCATCGGACCGGGAAGGATCGGCCTCTTTCACCTCAACGATTCAAAAACGACCTTGGGCAGCAGGATCGACAGACACTGGCACATCGGCCAGGGGCGAATTGGAGAGGAGGCCTTTGCGACCATTCTCAAAGACCAAAAATTTGCCCATCTGTGCGGTGTCATGGAGACACCGAAGATGGGCACTATGGATATTCAGAATATGAAAACGATACGGCGATTATCTACGACGCTGGTGCCGGGTTCTTCTTCTTAACTTCTTGTGTTTGTGCTTTCTCATCTTCTTTTTGCGCCACTTGAGCACACTTCCCATTCGTCACCTCATCTATCAATAGAGAATCTATCTCTGGCTTTCCCGGTTGTGTCGAAAACCGTAAAAAGATAACCTCTATTTTTCCTTTTTGCAATAATATAATGATAAAAACCGCCAGATTCTTCGTTTAAACGATGGAGAACCGATCCTCCTCCGCCCGTGATGATGTAAGGAATACCATCTTTTTCCCTTCTGTCGTAGGCATGCTCGTGGCCCGAAAAGACGGCTGCAACACCTGCCGCTACAAAAAGAGTGTGAAGTTCGTCCCGTTCCTTTCCGTGACGGTCAAGGCCATATCCCCGGGCCAGAGGACCGGGGAAAAGAGGGCGGTGAAGAAAGATAATTCTCAGCACTGCCGGTCTGGTAAGTTCCTGTCTGAGCCAGGAAAGCTGTTTGCCTGTAATCTTGCCCGGCGCTGAAGGATCTTCCGTATTAAGGAGGATGAACTGGGTATCCCCGACCGTAAACGAATAGTACGGAGGTCTGCCAGTGACTTTCCGGAAGACGGCCTGGGATTTAAACGTATTGATGTCATGATTCCCCGGAGCGATGTGAAACATCGCCTTCTTTGATCCGACCAGGCTGGAGAAGCGTTTCCACTCATCCTCGTTTCCCGGTTCGTCGATGACGTCACCTACGATGAAGGCAAGATCGGCGGAGTGTTCGTCGAGAGTTTTGAGAAACTTCTTGAATACCCGTTCTGTCACGCCGATCTTTGTATCGCCGATGATACCGAAGGAGTGCAGTTCTTCGGCTGACGCGTCATGCTTGAGCGTTGGCCCGAGCAACAGAGCCGCCAGAATGAGAAGAACCGAAAAACGGCTTATCTTCAGATACACCCCTCTTCTCTACTTTTTCTGGTCGAGGGCCTTCCTTTTTTGCGCCCGTCTTTCCCGGATCATTTTGGTGTCCTGATACATGTCCTCGAAGGCTGCCTTAATGACCGTGTCAAAGCTCGCCAGGACACCACCATTCTGCGCGATGAATGCTTCGGCGGATTCTTTGGTGCTGAATGCCCATTTACCCCGCTTTGTCATGACCCCAGGCTTCGAACCGCCGAGCACCCAGAAAGCCTTTTCTGCATCAACAAGAGTTTTACTGTTGTAATCGCCGACCATTATCTGGACAGGATCCCTGTCGATGTTGAGAGCCATATCGACAGCAGCGCAATGAAGGCTGCATGTCCCTTCCGGCTTGCCGTCGGCGTAGACGGTGAGAACCCTGCTGTGGGCGAATGTCTCTCTGTTCATACCGCAGTACTTGCAGGCAGGGACCTGTGTTACGTCATCATGACTGTAAGCAAACGGAACGGGCACAAGGAAACATGACAATATTACAGCGATAACGATAAATCCCTTCATAGCGTTCCTCCGTCTGAATAGTTATGGCGACATGCTCATCGTGTCGCTCTATGCGTCAACGCCTGGGTTCCCTCATTTTTTTGAGAATAATCGCCCGGTGGTAGATGCTTTTTGTGTCGCGATACATGTCATCAAAGGCTGCCTTTATGGCATGATCGAAGTTTGCCAGTCCCCCTCCGTGGATCCGGATAAAACGCTCAGCATCGTCTTTCCGTACAAAGGCCCATTTTGCCCTCTTTGACATGGTGCCGGGTTTCCCTCCGCCGATGACCCAGAATGCATTCTCGGCCTCGATAAGGCTCGTGGAGTAGTAGTCTGCAACGCGGATATCAATCAAAGTCCGGTGGGAGTTTAAGAAGATATCAATGAGAGCGCAATGGAGGCTGCACAGACCCTCCGGCCTCCCGTCGCTGTACTGCACGACAACCCTCCCGTTGGGATGGGCTCTTGTATCCATGCCGCAATGTTTGCAGCCGGGAAGATTGCCCAGGTTTTCCCCTGTGGGATGGGCAAAGGCCGATGATGAAGAGAGGACAAGGATAATGGCGATAAAGACGATTCCTCGTTTCATCCCTGGCTTCCTGAATAACAACCGGTAAAACTCATGTCTTCTATGATAAGCCTGAAAACAGAATCGTTCAAGACTTATTGAGAGTCTTTCTTCCGCACTGCCAGCGAGAAAGAAACGACAGGCTGAGTCTGCCGAACCTGCGAAAAAAGACGGTCAAAATGTTTCATTGACGTATAATTAGGGGTACAATGTTCACGATTATGAAACAACCTGACTATACGAGGGACCCATTCAGCGTAAAGCTGTCGCGGAATGGGGGATTCATTCACTTTAGTGCGGTAACGGCGGCCATCGGCCTCTTGTATGTTGTGCTTGGGAAACTCTCTCTCTTTGCCTCGCTTCCACCGGTCAATATCGCTGTTACATGGCTCCCTTCTGGCGTAGCTGCGGCAGCGGTTCTCTTATATGGTGTCCGAGGGTTACCGGGCATTCTTCTTGGTGCTGCGATCCTCGTTTTTGTTCACGGAGATGGCTTTCTCGGACCCATTGTTTTTGAGGGCAGGGTTCTGGGCGAGGCGGTGCTCATCATCGCAGGGGCTGGCCTGTTTGCACATTCATCGAATCCCTTCGTCAAGACAACGGATGTCGTGGTCTTCCTTCTCATCTCCGCCGGAGCCTGTTTTATAACATCTGTTCTGGGGATCTTAATGCTCCGGTCTCTCGGATATATGGGATGGGAAGCGTTCCATGACTACTGGTGGCGATGGTGGCTCAGCGATTCAGCAGGTATCGTCATCGTTACTCCGATAACCGTTTTCCTCTGTCGCGAGAAAGATGGGGTGGCGACGTTGAAGGGCATGGTTGGGGAAATGATCATTCTCCTTGTCATTCTCTTTGCCGCCGCCTTTCTCGTTTTGAGCGATCCTTTATCACTGGACGTGGTTCAGGAGCTCCCCTATGTCCTCATGATATTTCTCCTGTGGGCAGCCTTCCGGATGGGTTCACTCATGACAGTCTTTGTTTCGATATGTATAGCGGTTATGGCGTTCTGGGGGGCGCTGCATGATTCAGGCCCCTTTGTCGGCCATGATCTCGGGCATACGTATTTCTCAATGCAAGTCTACATATGGATCCTCGGGGCCACAGGCCTTATCGTGAGTACGTTGATGCGTGAACAGAAAGCAATCCAGGCCAGTCTGACGTTGAGTGACGAGAGATTCAGGACAGCCCTGAAAAACTCCTTCATCACCGTTGCAACGCAGGATGGAGACCTCCGTTATACGTGGATTTACAACGCTCCCCGGGGAATGGCGAACGATGAATTTATCGGGCAAAAGGATAGTGAGATCTTCCCTGATGATGGCGGACACCTTCTCGAAAAAATGAAAGAGGAGGCGATGGTACAGGGTATCGGGATTTCAGGGCAGGTGGAAACGAGGATCTGCGGGGAGCGGGCCGTATATTCTGTTACCATCGATCCCGTTGTGGATGACGGGGGCAGACGGTCAGGGGTAATGAGTGCGATGGCGAATATAACCGACAGAAAAAAAGCGGAAGAAGAGATGGACCGGCGCAACAGGGAACTGATAGCCTTAAGCCAGATGTCGGCCACTCTCAATCGTACCCTTGATATCCAGAATATGGCAGAGAGTGCCCTCGACACGCTTATTCATCTCGATATGTTTCGTCAACGACCGGGAGGAATCATCTTCCTGACGAGTCAATGGTCCGATGAATTCCGCCCTGTTGCCCATCGGGGTATGCCCGAAGAACTCCCCTGTCTTGTCACGCTCCCCAAAATGGGCCACTGTGCCTGTGGCGTGGCAATTCAGGAAAACAGGGTCATCGTTTCTCACGATACAACCGGTGATGGCCATTTTGAAAACCGTTGCCGTAGGACCATTCGGGGCTGTAATGTCTGTATTCCGGTGAGAAGCAAAGGTAAGGTAACAGGCCTTGTCTACCTTTTTCTTGACGAGGATGACAAGATTACAGACAGCGATATAGCTGCCCTTGTTTCCCTCTGTGACCGTATTGGAAGTGCTTTGGAGAACGGACGTCTCTTTGAGGAGATCCGTGGGCAGAAAGAGGCGCTCCGGTATCTCGCAGCACGGATGGGCCAGATCGAGGAAGATCAGAAGAAAAGGCTGGCCCGGGACCTTCATGACAAGGTAGGGCAGAACCTGACGGCCCTGGGAATCAATCTGAATCTCATTTCAGTCCTTATGCCACCCGAGCCAGATGATGCGGTGGGAAGGCGTCTCGAGGATTCGCGAATGCTGGTCGAAGAGACGACAAGGTTGGTCCGGGATGTCATGTCTGACCTGAGACCTTCTGTTCTCGATGATTTTGGTCTGGTGGCAGCGCTGCGGTGGTACGGAGAACGCTTTTCCCTCCGCACCGGTATTGGTGTCACCGTTGATGCTGAAGAGATGAAGCCCCGGATGGAGCCTGAGAAAGAAAGTGTATTTTTTCGGGTTTTTCAGGAAGCCATGAATAATGTGGCAAAACACTCTGAGGCCCGTGAGGTGAAGATTGGTGTTCAGTCGACAGAAAGAAATGTGGTGCTTATAGTTGACGATGACGGCAAGGGGTTTGATATGGATACGGTCATAGGTGACCATGTACTGCCTACCTTCGGTGTTGTGACGATGAAAGAGAGAATGGAAGGTATAAACGGGACAGCCCGCATTGAAAGCACCAGGGGAAAGGGAACAAGAGTTTACATAGAGGCTCCCCGGTGAAAATCCATGTTCTTGTTGCCGATGATCATGCGGTGGTCCGTGACGGCCTGAGGCTCCTTCTTGAAACGCAGGTGGATATTGACGTCGTCGGTCAGGCGGCAGATGGCAGAGAGGCAGTACGACAGTCTTTGAGGCTGCGCCCCGATTTTGTGATCATGGATATAGCCATGCCCGGCCTGAACGGGATAGAGGCGGCACGTCAAATCCTGGGGGGTTTGCCGTTCTGTAAAATCATTGTTCTTTCAATGTATTCGTCGAAAGAACACATTGTCCGGGCTCTGAAGGCGGGTGTAAAGGGTTATGTATTGAAAGAGTCGGCAGGTTCGGAGGTCATTAAGGCGATCCGGGCAGTACAGGGCGGTCGTCGGTATATGAGTGAAAAGATCGAAGCTCAGGTTGTCGATGGATTGGAAGCTGAGGAACACAACGACGGGAAAGGGCTCCTGGAAAAGCTCAGCGCCAGGGAACGGGAGATTCTGCAATTGGTGGTTGAGGGGAAGTCGAGTGCCGAGATCGGAAAAATCCTCTTTCTTTCGCCCAAAACAGTTGAAACGTACAGAAGCAGACTCATGTCCAAACTCGATGTAAGCGATCTTCCCGGCCTCGTGAAACTTGCCATTCATGAGGGTTTGATCTTTCTCGAGTGACGGAATGGACCCTTCTTTGCAGAAGAGGCCGGAGTTTTGTGTCACGTACAAAATTGTTGACATTACCGAGTGTCAGGTATACTTTATCGGGAATTTTGCCCTGCTTCGACAAAAAAGTGAACAGCGGTTCCTGTCTCTCCGTGTCCCGAAAAAGGTCAATGCCTCAGGCTACGATTATTTTTTGTTCTCTTCGCATGGCTTAGGTCTTGAGAACACGGGAACAGATGAACCAGGGAGCGGGTCAGTGGTTCTATAGGCTGTCCGGATATCCCCAACACGAGGTCGGGATGTCCGAGCGACAGAAGCATGTTCTGGGGTGGTTGATAGTTTCATGAGTCGACGAGTCGTGACAATTATTCCGGTCTACAATGAAGAGAGCGCCATCGGCCGGGTCATAGAAGGGATCCGTAAGGGATTTCCGTCTACGGACATCGTAATTATCGATGACGGGTCAGCGGACGATACGGTAAGGGTGGCGCTGAGACACAAAGCTGTGAGTCTCCGGCACCCCTTCAATATGGGGTATGGCGTAGCATTGCAGACGGGGTACAAGTACGCCGTGAGGAACGGCTACGATATAGTTGTACAGCTCGACGGTGACGGGCAACACGATCCTTCGTGCATAGGGGACCTCGTGAAACCCGTTGAAGACGGGACTGTAGACGTTGCGATAGGATCCCGGTTTCTGGGGGACGGCAGGAAGAGCAGAACGAAGGGGACATATCCCGTGCCCTTTGCCAGGAGAGTCGGCATGACCATCTTTGGCACCATTGCCGGCCACTTTACCGGTCACAGGGTGACCGATCCGACATCGGGCTATCAGGCCATGAACCGCCGGGTTTTCGAGTGGCTCTCTACGGACAGATTCCCCTGTGATTATCCTGACGCCGATGTGATCATCATGCTCAGCAGAGCGGGATACCGGATCACCGAGGTACCGGTCAGGATGTATGCCAACGAGCAGAGCACATCGATGCACAGTGGACTCAAGCCTCTGTATTATATGTTCAAGATGTTTTTGTCGATATTTGTCACATTGTTGCGGAAGTGAGTGTCAGGGGGACGGATGTGTCCGCCGGGAAAAAAGGGGAAAACATGTCAGGGAATGATTCGTGTGAATATGACCCGAGTGATTGACGAGAAAAGAAGACATGCTCTTTAACTCCTATATATACATCTTTATCTTTCTACCCGCTTCGTTCTTTATCTATTTCTTTCTCAACAGGCGGAAGCTGACGATTGCCTCCAAGGCCTGGCTCGTTTTTGCGTCTCTCTTTTTTTATGGGTACTGGAATCCCGTCTATGTTCCTGTCATGTTGGGAAGCATTCTCTTTAACTATGCTATCGGAAGCACTCTTGTTTCGACAAAAGGAAAGCGTTCGATTCTTTTCTTTGGTATTGGGGGGAATCTTGCCCTTCTTGCATATTTCAAATATATGGATTTCTTCATCCTGTCCCTGAACGGCATGACAGGATTGCATATTCCCCTGCTCAGGATCATCCTGCCGCTCGGCATAAGCTTCTTTACGTTTACCCAGATAGCCTTCCTCGTCGATACGGCAAGGGGACATGCCAAGGAATATAGTTTTCTCAACTACAGTCTTTTTGTAACCTTTTTCCCCCATCTCCTTGCCGGTCCGATCATCCATCACCGGGAGATGATGCCCCAGTTCGACAGGATTCGGAACAAGGTTGTCAACTGGAAGAACATCTCCCAGGGTTTGGCTCTGTTTTTTGTCGGTCTTTTTAAGAAGGTCGTTATTGCCGATGCTATTGCCGCCTGGCCGAACAGCGCCTTTGATCAGGTTGCCAGTCTCACATTCGTCGAGGCCTGGGCAGCGGTCTTCGGATATTCAATGCAGCTCTATTTTGATTTCTCCGGGTATACGGACATGGCCCTGGGGTCGGCCCTTCTTTTCAATATCCGCCTTCCGGAAAACTTCGATACGCCTTACCGTTCGCGGAGCATTTCAGAATTCTGGAGACGGTGGCATATGACCCTCGGACGGTTTGTCCGTGAGTACATTTACATTCCTCTCGGCGGCAACCGTGTTTCTGAGAGCAGACTCGTTTTCAATCTTCTTCTGACCTTTGTCATTCTTGGGCTCTGGCATGGGGCAGGGTGGACCTATGTTATCTGGGGATTCTTCCATGGGTGTGCTGTGGTGGTCAACCACTTCTGGGATAAAACCCGGATAAAGATGCCTGGGTGGATTGCTGTGGCCCTCACGTTCCTCTTCCTCAATGCTACATGGCCCTTTTTTCGGGGTAAGGACTTCGACCAGGCCGTCCGGATTACAAAAAGCCTTTTTGGGTTGAATGG
>CAYQXL010000030.1:23664-29994 GCA_964421445.1 uncultured Pseudomonadota bacterium | reverse complement strand
ATCACTTCGTATCCCGGGGGGCACATGGCCTGGACAAGGTAGTCCCCTCCGCCCATCTCAGCCACAGCCTGTTCCAGTTCGTCGTCTCCCGGAATATTGAGCCTGACGCCACGGTTTTCCGTCTTGTGGACAACTTCGGGAACAGCCATTTTCAGCGCAACGGGGTATCCCAGTTCCCGGGCGGCCCTTACCGACTCTTCCCCGTTCCCGGTGCGCGCAAAGGGGGCCACGGGCATTCCGTATTTTTCCAGGAGACGGAAGCTTTCGGCAGGATGAAGGAGTCGTCCGCCCTCGGCCATCCCCTCTTCAGGATAACCTCCTCCCGAAGCCCATCCACTCTGCCGACGGGGCGAGGTACGGAAGAGGTAGTGGTCATAGCTTCGCCTGAGAACATGGAGGACATGGTCAACATCATGAAAGACAGGAACGTTCGATGCTGTCTTCAGGTGGAACCACTCCTTCCGGTTTGTCGCCACAGAGAGCGCCACCGGCTTGCCGTATGTTGCCACGAGATTCTCGACATTTTTAAGGAACCGGGTAATCTTGTCCCCATCGGTTTCGGAACTGTAGGTAGCGACGAAGACCACGCCGTCGACCGCCTGCTCTGCAAGTGCCAGTTCGGCAATACGGGAATATTCGTTCAGATCGTACACGTCGCCAATGTCCAGGGGATTTGTTGCGTTGATGACACCCCGTTTCTTCGATTTCATCTCGGCAAAGAAATCCTCCGACAGCGGAGCGAGTTCGAAACCGTATCGCGTGATCCCGTCAGCGGCCAGAACGCCATGTCCTCCTGAACGGGAGATGACGGCAAGCCTTCTCCCCTTCAGGAGCGGGAGAGAAAAGATCTTGCAGCAATCGATCATGTCGGACATATTCTGAACCCTGTGGACCCCGATCTGTTTCATGGCCGCTTCCGTGACATCATCATCACCGGCAAGGGCGGCTGTATGAAAACGGGCGATCTCCCGTCCTGTCCCGGTCCTGTTACCTTTGAGGAGGACAACAGGCTTGTCGGTGGCAGAAACGATGTCCATGAAACGCCTGCCTCCGCTGAAGTGTTCAAGGTAGAGGGCGATTACGGACGTTTCAGGATCGTTCACGAGATAGTCGACTACATCGTTTTCATCGACAAGGAGCTTGTTTCCGACACTGACGAATTTGCCAATGCCCAGGTTTTCACAGGAAAAGAGCATGCACGTATCATAGATAACACCGCCACTCTGGGAGACAAGGGAGACAGTGCCCCGCTTCATGTAGGAAGGGTCGAAGATGAAAAAAGGGAGAATGAGGCCGTTCGTTCCATTCACAATGCCGAAGCAGTTCGGTCCGACGATGGTCATCCCGTATGTTTCCGCTGCTGCACGAATCGCTTTTTCCAGGCCCTTCTTTGATCTGTCGAGTTCAGAGAATCCTCCTGACTCGATGATCACCGCCTTGACCCCTTTCTTTCCGCAGGCATCGAGAATATGGGGGGTATCGTGGGCAGGAATGAGAAAAACCGCCAGATCGGGTACATCTGGAATCTCCTCCACAGTCCGGTAGATCGGTTTTCCGGCCACCGTGCCCTCCCGGGACCCTACGGCGTAGACCATACCTCCGAACCCGAACCGTTCGAGATTCTCGATGATCACCCGCCCCATGTTCCGTGGTGACGACGATACCCCAAAAACAGCCACCGATGAAGGATGAAAAAATCTATCCATATGTCCCTGCTGCTCCGTCATCGTCTTTGCGCTCTGTCCATTGAGTTGTGAGGGTATTTCGTAGTCCGGGAAGAAAAATGGATCGTCCTGTCAGGACCGGCGTGTCTCCCTGCTTTCCGCTCCCCGGGTAAATATGATTCTGTACCGGTCACTGTCGGCATCGAGGCAGACGGTACACCCGCTTTCGGCACAACCACCTTCTGCTTCAGCCTCTTCCTTCGTCGGCAAAGGCTCGAGGCGAACCTCGAACCCGATGCTCTGATACAACTCGACCATCTCGGACAACCTCGGTTCACAGGCTACAAACCGCCTTTCCCAGCCATCCCTTATGAGATCCTCTTCCCTCTTCATCGCAGCCCGCCTGTTGTATCGACAAAATACTCTACTGTCTTCTTCAGTCCCTCGTCAAGAGACATCGCCGGAGACCAGCCGAGATGATTGCGGGCTTTTGTGATATCAGGGCACCTCTTCTTCGGATCGTCCTCAGGGAGCCGCTCGAAGACCACTTCCGACGACGAACCTGTCAGGGCAACAACCCTCCGGGCGATATCGAGGATTGTCACCTCTTCCGGATTGCCGAGATTAATCGGTCCGGGAAACCCGGAGACATAAGGTTTCGTATAGTCCTTCTCCCGGGACAGATCCCCTGTTTCGTAATCCATCATCCGGATTAGCCCTTCGATAAGATCACTGATATAGCAGAACGATCTGGTCTGGGAACCATCGCCGTAAATGGTGATGGGTTCATTTGCGAGAGCCTGAACAATAAAATTACTGACAACCCTTCCGTCGTCAGGACGCATCCGGGGACCATAGGTATTGAAAATACGGACCACCTTGATGTCCACCTTGTTCTGCCTGAGATAATCAAAGAAAAGGGTCTCGGCAACGCGCTTTCCTTCGTCGTAACAGCTCCGCGTACCGATGGGATTCACATTGCCCCAGTAGTCCTCTGTCTGGGGATGGACAGCAGGGTCGCCGTATATCTCGCTCGTCGACGCCTGAAGCACCCGCGCTCTGACTCTCTTGGCAAGGCCGAGCATGTTGAGTGCCCCGAGAACGTTGACCTTTGTCGTCTTGACAGGATTGTACTGATAATGGATGGGGCTCGCCGGGCAGGCAAGGTTGAAGATCCAGTCGACCTCGACAAGGAGAGGCTCGGTGATATCGTGCCTGATCAGTTCGAAATGATGGTCATCGAGGAGACGGAGGATATTCTCCTTCTCGCCGGTAAAAAAGTTGTCCAGACAGACAACGTCATGGCCGTCGGTCAGAAGGCGCTCGCAGAGATGGCTTCCTATAAAACCAGCCCCTCCGGTGACGAGAATCCTCTTGGGCTTATGATAGCTCTCATACCGGTACATAGGGCCGTCCGATGCAGTGATACACAAAACCTAACCGTGCCATGGTCCTGGGATTGTACTGGTTCCTTCCGTCAAAAACCACAGGTGTCCTGAGAAGCGTCTTCATTTTCTCAAAATCCGGTTCACGGAACGAGAGCCATTCTGTAATAATCACAAGGGCATCGGCGTCCCGGAGAACATCATACTGATTCTTCCCATAGGAGATCCGGCCGTTGGCGGCAAAGATCGTTCTGGCCATCTCCGTCGCCTTCGGGTCATATGCCACCACCGTCGCTCCCAATCCCGTCAATGTTCCGACGATATCGACCGCCGGTGCCTCGCGCATGTCATCCGTATTTGGCTTGAATGCAAGGCCCCACAGGGCGAATCTCTTCCCCTTCACGTCATTGTTGAAAAAAGTGAGGATTTTTTCGGTGAACCGTTCCCGCTGACCGTCATTCACCTCCATCACCTTCTCGAGAATCGAGGGCACGTACCCTTCATCCTGTGCAGTGCGGATAAGAGCCCGGACGTCTTTCGGAAAACAGGAACCTCCGAAACCGACACCGGGGAAGAGAAACTTCGGTCCAATCCGCGAATCGGAGCCCATCCCCCGCATGACCATCATGACGTCCGCTCCCACCCGGTCACAGATGGAGGCGATCTGATTCATGAAAGAGATCCGTGTGGCCAGCATGGCATTCGCAGAATACTTGGTCATCTCGCTCGACCGCACATCCATCGTAATAAGCGGTGCTCCCGTCCGGACAAAGGGCGCGTAGAGTTCTTTGAGAATCTCGGCCACCCTGTCGTGCTCGACGCCGATCACGACCCTCTCGGGTTTCATACAGTCCTCGACAGCCATGCCCTCCTTGAGGAATTCAGGGTTGCTGGCAACATCAAAGGAGATATCGGCTTTCCGCTTTGCCAGTTCACCATTGATCTCAGCCTTCACCTTCTCGCACGTTCCCACGGGAACAGTCGACTTGACGACAACGATACGATAGGTTTCGATCGATTTTCCGATCTCTGACGCAACCTGCATAACGTACTGAAGGTCTGCCGATCCATCACTGTCCTGAGGCGTGTTGACACAGATAAAAACAATCAGGCCATGCCTTACCGCCTCCTCCATGCTCGTCGTAAATGTGAGACGCCCTTCGGCCAGGTTATTCTTCACAAGCTCTTCGAGCTGAGGTTCATAAATCGGAATGATTCCCTCTCTGAGCCGGGCGATCTTCTTTTCATCGATGTCCATGCAGACGACATCGTTGCCCGTTTCGGCGAAACAGGCACCTGTAACAAGTCCAACGTATCCAACACCGATGACGGAAATATGCATAACCCCCTCCTTATGAGGTTCTATTTACCTTGCAAGGGCTTGAAAAGTCAACAGGAAAGACGCTTTGGAGCGGCCCGGGGTACGGAACATTTTCCTCCCGGTGAATCGGGCTATTAACCTATTGAAATAACGCCCTTATTATGGTAAGAATAGAGATCTAGTGGGTTCAGCCCGCTTTTTTATTATTGAGCCAATGCAACCCGAGTGGGAAATCATAGAAAAAATAGAGAAGCTTCTTGCCCCTATTCTCGAGGAAGACGGCCTCGAACTTGTAGAGACCGAATTCAAGCCTTCAGGCAAACGATGGCTTCTAAGGCTCTATATCGATAAAGAGGGAGGGGTCACAATCTCGGACTGCGAGTCGGTGAGCCGGGATTTTGCCCGGATCCTTGAGATTGAGGACTTCATCGAACATGCCTACATCCTCGAGGTTTCATCTCCCGGACTGACCAGGCCTCTGAAAACACGGCAGGACTTCGTCCGGCACAGAGGGAAGCCCTGCCGGATCATCACGACTGTCGAGATTCAGGGCATGAATGAATTCAGGGGAGAGATAGGGGCTGTGAACGATGACACTGTGGAAGTAAAGGGAAAAATAGATGTATTTGACGTCCCAATCTGTGCTATAAAAAAGGCACATTTGGAGTTTGATTTCTGAGAGGTACAGATGTATTTTGACTTAAATTACGTCATTGAGCAGGTGGGAAAAGAAAAGGGTATCCCGAAGCAGACGATTATCGCTGCTGTCGAAGAAGCCCTCCTCGCTGCGGCAAAAAAGAGATTCGGAGCCCATCTTACCCTTGAAGCCCACTACAGCGAAGAGATCGGCGAGGTGGAAATCTACCAGTTTAAGACGGTCGTTGATGAGGTGCATGAGGCTGATACGGAGATTTCCGTTGAGGAAGCGGCGAATGTCGATCCCGAATCGATGACCGGCGACAGTATCGGCATCAAGATGGATACATCGTCTCTCGGCCGGATAGCTGCACAGACAGCGAAGCAGGTCATCCTCCAGAAGGTCAGGAACGCCGAAAGTGACGTAATTTATAACGAATACATCCACAAGAAGGGTGAAGTTGTAACAGGCGTTATTCAGCGCGTGGAAAAGAATCATTACATAGTCAATCTCGGAAAGACCGACGCCATCCTCTATGTGAAGGAATCGATCCCAGGAGAGGTCTTCCGGCCACGAGACAGGGTAAAGGCCCTCATTCTCGACGTCGAGCGGGCCCCGAAAGGATGCAACATCCTCCTGTCCAGGACCCATCCGGCCTTCCTTATGAAGCTCTTTGAAATGGAAGTTCCTGAGATCCAGGAAGGCATTATCAAAATTGTCGGTGCCGCCCGGGAACCGGGAGAACGGGCCAAGATTTCTGTCTATAGCCAGGACCCGGACATCGATCCCATCGGAGCATGCGTCGGCGTGAGAGGCTCCCGCGTCCAGACGGTAGTCCAGGAACTGCGGGGAGAGAAGATCGATATCATCCCCTGGAGCAGGGACACGGCAAAGTTCGTCTGCAACACCCTCGCACCTGCAAGGGTTTCAAAGGTCTACATCAACGAAGAAGAACATTCGATGGAAATCATCGTCAACGATGACCAGCTTTCCCTGGCAATCGGCAAAAAGGGGCAGAATGTCCGTCTCGCGTCACGATTGACAGGATGGAAGATCGATATTAACAGTGAGTCGGAAATTGAAAAAACATCCCGGATCATTATCGATGACCTCGTTTCACGGTTGAAGATCAGCGAGATTCTGGCCCGTGTTCTCTACGACGAGTACATCCGGGACCTCCGGGATATCGCAAAATTGAGTCCCGAGGAGATGAACAAGATCACAAGCATTGCTGTCGAAGACTGCCGTATGATTATTGATAAGGCCATCGCTATCATCGAGCAGGAAAAGACTCAACCTCAACCCCCGGAAGCAGGCACTGAA
>CAYQXL010000030.1:8592-23564 GCA_964421445.1 uncultured Pseudomonadota bacterium | reverse complement strand
CAGACACCGGTAACGCCTCCGGCAGCAACGAATAGACGTACACCGATAACAAGGCAAAAAGCCAGGCAGCACAAGGAAGGTTCGGAATATGGCCAAGATGAAAATAACGACGCTCACCGATAAGGCAGGAGATGATGAAATACTCCGCAAGCTTAAAGGGCTTGGCGTAAAAATCAAGGACAAGAATAAAGAGGAGGCGCCCCACGACGACATACGGGAAACCCCTCCTCCCGCCGGTGAGACCGTTACAGAGAAAAAAATAGCCCCCGGAGTAATCCGCCGGAGAGCATCAGCCCCCACAAAACCCGAACCCGCCCCGTCAGCCACCTTTTCAGAGGTTTCGGATACGATACCAGCACAACCTTTAACGGGAGAAAAGCGAGACGAAGGGACACGACGGACCGTTACGGTCACAGAAAAACCGTTCCATGTAGAACTTCAGGAACGGAGACCTGATGAGACACAACCCCCGCCATCTGAGGAAGTGACAGAGATACAGACAGAGACGGCACCTCCACCTCACGATGACAATCAGCCCCGCATCGTCATGGAGGAGATCCCTGCCAAAGAACCGGCCTCAGGAGCAGAAGAGAGGGAACCTGAACCCGGACATCCTGAGGAGATCCATGCCGAATCAGGAGAAGTTAAACCGGAGGCGCCGCAGAAAGAAGAGGCGCCGAAACACGAACTCGAAGGGCTCGGCGAAGCAAAGGAAAAGGAGATCACCAAGGTCCTTGAAGAGGCATACAAGCAGGATCTTGATAAAGGCGTCGAGCTTGGCGAAGACGAAGAGGAGACAAAAAAGAAGAAGGCCGAAAAACTCCTCCGCCGCATCGACGAACAGGAACAGGAAGAGGTCAAGACAAAAAAGAAAGGCGTTCTGAAGCGCAAGGTTGTCATAAAACAGGAAGATCTGTACGCATTCAGAAGACAGAGGGGAAAACAGGCCCTTCAGAGAAAAGGAAAGGGCCGCGGCGATGATGGACGTCACGAAGAGGACAAAAAACAGGAAGCGAAGGCTCCGCGAAAGGTTTTGAAGGTAGGAAATGATGTTATCCTGAGCGATCTTGCCAAGAAGATGGGAATAAAAGCCCAGGAGATCATCATGAAGCTTCTCTCCATGGGGACGATGGCATCAATAAACAAGAGTCTCGATTTTGACACTGCATTCCTCGTAGCATCTGAGTTCGGATTCGAGTTGGAAAAAACCCTTTCTATCGAAGAAGAATTTCAGGCTCAGGAGGACGAGCAGAAGGACAGCATCGAAAACCTCAAGCCACGGTCACCTGTCGTCACCATCATGGGCCACGTAGACCATGGAAAGACGCTCCTCCTCGACACAATCAGACACACCAATGTCGCTGAGCGGGAAGCAGGCGGCATCACCCAGCATATCGGCGCCTACAAGGTCATGGTCGACGGCAAGGAGATCGTGTTTATCGATACACCGGGCCACGAAGCCTTTACGTCCATGAGGGCGAGGGGTGCTCTTGTCACAGACATCGTCATCCTCGTTGTTGCTGCTGACGACGGCGTCATGCCTCAGACCATTGAAGCAATCAATCACGCAAAATCAGCGAAGGTTCCGATCATTGTAGCAGTCAATAAAATAGACAAATCGAACGCCAACACCGACAAGGTGACAAAAGACCTGTCCGAGTACGGGCTCATACCCGAGGACTGGGGCGGTACGACTCTTTTTGCCAGGATCTCCGCCAAGAAGAAGGTCGGCATCCAGGAACTCCTCGAACTGATCGTTCTTCAGGCCGAGATGCTTGAACTGACGGCCAACCCGGATAAACTGGCCAAGGGTATCATCATTGAATCGAGACTGGACAAGGGACATGGCCCTGTGGGGACCGTCATCATCCAGGAAGGAACGCTCAAGATCCACGACCCCTTCATCGCCGGCAGCATGTTCGGCCGTGTTCGGGCCATGATCGATGACCGGGGTAAAAGGGTTCTCCAGGCACCGCCGTCGACGCCTGTCGTCGTTGTCGGTTTCCAGGAAGTACCCAACGGAGGCGACGCCTTCATCGTCACGACGGAAGAGCGGTATGCCCGTGAGCTTTCCAAGTTCCGCCAGGAGAAGTTGAAAGAGAAGGAAATCGCCCGGAGTGCCAGAACAACCCTTGAAGACCTCTATTCGAAGATGGGAGGCTCGGAAAAGACAAGCCTCAACGTCATCATAAAGGGAGATGTCCGGGGCACAATCGATGCGATCGTCGAGGCAATGAAACGTCTCTCGAACGACAAGGTTGAGATTCAGATCATCCATAGCGGCGTGGGCGCCATTACAGAAACGGATGTGAACCTGGCTCTCGCTACAGGATCGATTATTGTCGGCTTCAATGTCAAACCGATCGGTAAAGCGCAGGCAATGGCCGATCAGGAAAAGATCGAGATCAGAAGCTATGCCGTCATCTATGAAATGATAGATGACGTGAAAAAAGCCATGGAAGGACTCCTGGCCCCTACGATCAAAGAGACACCGGTGGGAAAAGGCGAAGTGCGACAGGTCTTCACCGTCTCAAAGATCGGCACGATCGCCGGAAGCTACATAACGGAAGGCAAGGCCACGAGAAATTCCCTGGTTCGGGTCCTTCGGAACAACGATGTGCTTTTCACTGGCAAACTCTCCTCTCTTAAACGTTTCAAGGACGATGTCAGAGAAGTTCTGTCGGGGTACGAGTGCGGCATCGGACTGGACGGCTTTAACGACCTCAAAGAGGGTGACCTCTTCGAATTCTTCATCGAGGAAAAAGAGACCCAGACCCTTGATGGGTAACAGACTATGGTCGTCGGAATAACGAGGGTTGAGATCTTCCTTCCGGAGAATCACTCCCTGAAAGACAAGAGGCAGGCTATTCGTAAAATTGTAGAGAAAATAGAGACGAGGTTTAATGTCTCTGTTATGGAGATCGAGCAGACCAATCTCTGGCAGAGGGCCGTTGTAGGTTTTGCGAGTATCGGGGTCAACCGGGATCACGTAAACAAGGCTCTTGAAAGGGTTATAGAATTTATCGAGTCCCTCTATATCGGCGAGATTATCGACACACGAACAGAGATTATAGTGATCGGCGATGCGGTATAGAAAGGAGAGAGTAGAAGATCTGCTCCGGGAAGAGATTTCATCGATCCTCTTCAGGGAGATAAAAGACCCGGGACTGGGATTCGTCACCATTCTCGAAGTGAAAGTTACAGCGGACCTGAAAAACGCCAAAATTCTCTATTCCGTTTACGGTGATGAGACTGTCAGGGAATCGACGGCAAAGGTTCTCAAACGTTCTGCAGGATATGTCAAATTCCTTCTCGGCGAACGTGTAAAACTGCGGGTCATGCCTGATCTCACTTTTGTCTATGACGACAGGTTTGAGAAGATGGCCCGTATAGAGGAGATACTTAAGAAAGATGTCCATTCCAGCGACGATTAAAGAGATCATTGCCGGGGGAGAACGATTTCTCATTACGACTCACGTCGACCCTGACGGTGATGCCATCGGATCATTGCTCGCAATGGCCTGGCTTTTAAAAAGCGTCGGGAAGAGGCCTGTGCTCTATCTTGCCGATGCCATTCCGTACCGGTACGCATTCCTTCCGCGACCGTCAGAACCAGTCACAGAACCTCCTGAGGGACCGTTTGACTGCGTCTTCTTCCTTGACTGCGGCAATGCTCACAGGGCCGGGAAGGATCACACCACCCTCTTGCGTCTCGGAACATCGGTCAACATCGACCACCATATGACAAATGATCTGTACGGCACCATCAACTATCATGATCCCGATGCTTCATCGACAGGGGAACTGATCTACAGGCTGGCAAAAAGCACCGGAATGGCCATACCTGCCGAAGCGGCGGTGGCCATCTACACCGCTGTCTTCACTGACACAGGTTCGCTCAGATACGACAATGCCACCATCAGGGCTTTCGAAATCTGCAGGGAGATGGTTCAGGCCGGTGTCGAACCGGCGTATGTTGCCCGGATGGTCTACGAAAGTCATCCGCTCAAACGTTTTTTTCTCCTGGGACGGCTCTTCTGCTCCCTTACGACCTACCGGGACGACACAATCGTCTTCGGCCTTCTCTCGCGGGCTATGTTTGATGAGACAGGAACAACTGCTGAACATTCCGATGGATTCGCCGAAGAACTGAAGCAGATTCAGGGCATTGATGTCGCCATCCTTCTTCGCGAGCTGGAGGGACCGGACCGCCGGTTCAAAATAAGCATGAGATCGAAGGGAACAGTCGATGTGGCAGCCCTCTGTAACGCTTTTGGCGGCGGCGGCCACAGGAATGCCGCAGGATGTACAATCGAAGGAACCAACGATGAGGTAATTCAAACCATCAAGGAGGCTCTTCAGATACCGTGAATAATCTGGACGGTTTTCTCGTCATAGACAAAAACCCCGGCATGTCGTCATATGATATCATCCGGCGGCTTAAAAGGCTCCATCGTTTCAAGAAAATCGGGTACATCGGAACGCTCGACAGAAATGCAACGGGCGTCCTCCCTGTTGCCATGGACGAAGGCGTCAAACTGATTCCTTTTCTTGAAGACGTGGAAAAGGTGTACGAGGCCGATTTTCTCCTCGGCATGACAACAGACACATACGATGTGGAGGGGAAAATCCTCTCCGAGACAGTCGTGGAACCCTTTGAGTTTTCTGTTATTGACAATGCCCTCAAGCCCTTTCTCGGGAAGATTACCCAGCAGATACCCATGTATTCGTCAAAGAAGCTGAACCGGAAACCTCTCTATAAGTATGCCCGGGAGGGTATTGAAGTCGAACCGCAGACCAAGGAGGTGGAGATCTTCCAGATCCGGATCACCGACTATACCCATCCCCACATCCGTCTCGAGATAACCTGTTCAAAGGGAACATACATCCGTGCTGTGGCAAATGATCTCGGAAGGACTCTGGAATGCGGTGCAACGCTCTTCTCGTTGAAGCGGACACGGCATGGAGAATTTACAGAAACGATGAGCGTAAATATTGACTCTTTCAAAACGGAGCAGGATCTATTAAACTATACGATATCCTTGGACAAGGTTCCGGGCTCGATGCCTGCCTTCGTCGTCGAGGTAGCCTTGGAACGGTTTCTCAGGCAGGGAATGCCTATTCCCCTCCTGGGAGAAGGAAAGGACTGGAGGCAGGGAACGCTGATACGTCTCTTCAGCAAGAAGGGATTGATGATCGGCATAGGTATGGTAGACGCGGCTTCGCGAACAGTGAAAGTTAAGAGACTGATTAATATGTAAGGAGGATGGAATGGCGTTAAGTGTGACACACAAAAAGACGGTTATCGAGCAGTTCAAGACCCACGACAGTGACACAGGATCCCCTGAGGTTCAGATTGCCCTGTTGACGGAACGGATTCGCTCGCTCACCGAACATTTCAAGATTCACCAGAAGGACCACAATTCGAGGCGAGGTCTTCTTGTTCTGGTAGGAAGCAGACGACGGCTTCTGAACTACCTGAAGACAAAGAACACTGACAGATACAAAAAGGTAGTCGAAAAATTAGGCTTGAGAAAGTAAAGGACGGATAGGAGTATATGAGTAAAAAAGAGAGCATTACCATTGAATACGCGGGGCGGACTCTGACCATCAGCACCGGGGAGTTGGCAAACCAGGCAAGCGGGAGCGTTCTTGTACAATACGACGACACGGTGGTTCTGGTAACAGCCGTTGCAGACAAAAAAGAGTCTCAGGGTGATTTCCTCCCTCTTACCGTGAACTATCAGGAAATGACATATGCAGCAGGTAAGTTCCCCGGTGGATTCTTTAAACGGGAAGGACGGCCTTCCGAAAGGGAAGTCCTCACATCCCGGCTCATAGACAGACCATTGAGACCGACCTTTCCGAAGGGTTACAGACACGAAACGCAGGTCATCGCCACTGTCCTGTCTGCAGACCAGAACGGCGATCCGTCGCTCCTCGGAATGCTCGGCGCCTCCTGTGCGCTCATGATTTCAGAGATACCTTTTGACGGACCAATAGCAGCGGTCAAGGTGGGACGAAAGGACGGCGTATTTATCCTCAATCCCCCGCCGGAAGACCTTCAGGAAAGTGACCTCGATATCGTTGTCGCAGGGACCAAAGAAGGCATCATCATGGTCGAAGGCTCGGCAAAGTTCGTATCAGGTGAAGAACTGATCGACGCCATCGCCTTTGCCCACGACAACCTGCCGCCCCTTATCGAGATACAGGAAAACCTCCGTCAGAAAGTGGGGAAAGACAAATGGGACGTGAAAGTCGACGAACGGATCGAACCCCTGAAGGATCAGATCCTCGCCGATTTCGAGAACCAGATTGTCAGCGCTTTCTCGATCAGGGAAAAGCAGAGCCGTGGTAACGCCCTCGACGGACTTCAGGAAGAGATCACCCGCCAGAATCCTGAACAGGAAGAAGGTCTCCTCTCAAGCGCTTTTGAAGATGCAACGAGGGTAATTCTCCGAAAACAGCTCTTCGCCACAGGAAAGAGGATCGACGGCCGACTCCCTCAGGAGATACGGACAATTACCTGCCGGACAGGGATGCTCCCCCGGACGCACGGATCAGCCCTTTTTAGCCGGGGAGAGACTCAGGCCCTTGCCATCACGACATTCGGCACCTCTGAAGACGAACAAAAGGTCGAATCCCTCCACGAAGGCGAAACGTTCAAGACGTTCCTTCTCCATTACAACTTCCCGCCATTCTCGGTAGGTGAAGTCTCATTTTTACGGGCACCGTCACGGCGGGAAATCGGACACGGTAACCTGGCCGAACGTTCCCTCTTACCCATTCTCCCTTCAAAGGAAGATTTCCCTTACACGATCAGGATCGTTTCCGAAATCCTCTCTTCCAATGGATCATCCTCGATGGCAACAGTCTGCAGCGGCTGCCTCTCCCTCATGGATGCAGGCGTGCCCATCGCAAAGCCCGTTGCCGGCATCGCCATGGGACTGGTTAAGGAGCAGGACGGCGAAATCGTTCTTTCCGATATTCTCGGCGACGAAGACCATCTGGGCGATATGGATTTCAAGATCGCCGGAACGGGCGAAGGGATCACCGCCATCCAGATGGATATAAAGATCAAAGGCCTCACCCGGGAGACCATGTCCAGGGCAGTAAAACAGGCAGAACAGGGCATCGGGCATATCCTGGGCATCATGAAAGAGACCCTTGACGCACCCCGGCCAGCACTTTCGCCTTACGCGCCGAGAATCTTTACCCTGACGATCAAGCCCGATAAGATCCGGGACGTTATTGGACCAGGCGGCAAGATGATCCGGAGCATTATCGATCAGACAGGCGTGAAGATCGACATCGAAGACTCAGGTATCGTACGGATCGCATCCCCTGATGAAGATTCGGCTGCCGCAGCGATAGACATCATCAACAAACTCACAAAGGAATATGTTGCCGGCGACGTCTGCATGGGCAAGGTGAAAAGAGTCCTTGACTCAGGCGCTATCGTCGACCTCGGGCCGAATGCCGACGGATTCGTCCATGTAAGCCAGATATCCGACACCTTTGTGAAACGGGTTTCGGACGTGGTCAAGGAAGGTGACGAGATCATGGTAAAGGTCATGGAAGTCGAGCCCAGCGGAAGAATCAAACTTTCGAGAAAAGCTGTTCTGAAAGATACAAAGGAACAGCAGGGATAGATGTACAGAAAAACGTCCCTTGCGAACGGAATTACCATTGTAACCGAATCAATCCCCTATTATTCATCCCTATCCCTCGGCCTCTGGTGGAAAACCGGGGGCCGACAGGAGAACGGCACCAATAACGGCATAGCGCATTTCATCGAGCATATGCTCTTCAAGGCAACGGACCGGAGAACAGCCTATGAGATCGCCAGGGAGATCGACGCTGTCGGCGGCACGATCAACGCCTTCACGGGGAAGGAATATACCTGCATGTACGCCCGGGTTCTCCGGAAAGACATGAATCTTGCCCTCGAAATCCTGGCTGATATGTATATGAATTCCCTCTTCAGTGACGATGATATCGAAAAGGAAAAGGATGTCATCGCCCAGGAAATCAAGATGGTTGAAGACAGCCCCGAAGAAGCTATTTACGAAATGTTCAATGCCGCCTACTATCCCGGCCATTCCCTTGGCCTGCCCATCCTGGGAACAGAATCGAATATCGAATCATTTACCCGTGACATTCTCGTGGATCATTTCAAACGGTTCTATTCACCGGGTAATCTCATTATCACCGCAGCAGGAAGGATCGACCACGATCTTTTCGTCGCCGTCATAGACCGTCTTTTCGGCCGTACACCTGCCGTTCCCGCAGAGGGAGGGTCCCTGGACACCCCTGTCCCCCATCACGGTGTTCATGTGTTTCACAAAGATCTGGAACAGGTCTATCTCTGTATCGGGACGGACGGAGCGAGCCAGGTCGACCGGAAGCGGTACGCCCTCTATATCCTGAACGCACTGCTCGGCGGCAGCATGTCGTCCCATCTCTTTCAGGAAATCAGAGAACAACGGGGCCTCGTCTACAACATCTATTCGTACGTCAACTGTTATCATGACACCGGGACCTTCGGCATCGCCACATCAACAGCCGATGAGTTTGCTCCCGAGGTCCTCCAGCTTATCAAAAACGAAATCGTGAGGATCAGAGATCACGGCATCACAGACGGTGAACTCGCTTTTTCAAAAGAACATATCAAAGGAAATCTCTTCATTTCTCTCGAAGGCTCTGAAGCACGGATGGGGAGACTCGCCAAAAACGAAATATATTTTCAGGACTACATCCCGATCAAGGAGACGCTCCGCGAGATCGACGGCATCACGAAATCTGATGTCCACGGGATAGCACGATCCATTTTCGATGAACCGGGAAAAATATCGCTGGCGGTTCTTGGAAATATGGATCGGGAGCGCGTTGAAGCAATATGGAAGAACTGACCGTTCTCGTAACGAGACAGGACGGCATCCCTGTACCGGCCTATGCGACACCCCTCTCTTCAGGGATGGATCTTCATGCATCCCTGACCCGGCCGGCCGTCCTCAGACCACTCGAACGGATGCTTATTCCCACAGGGCTTTCCATCAGCATCCCCGGGGGATACGAAGGCCAGATCCGTCCCAGAAGCGGTTTGGCACTTCGTCACGGCATCACCGTGCTCAACAGCCCCGGAACAATCGATTCTGATTATCGCGGTGAAATCAAGGTGATTCTCGTGAATCTCAGCAGCGATCCCTACACGGTGAACGATGGCGACAGGATCGCACAGATCATCTTCAGCCCCTTTGCACGGGCACGGATGGAAACGGTCGAAGCACTCCCTCCGACAGAGCGAGGCGAAGGGGGCTTCGGTTCAACAGGACAATAGGGCTCACAGATGAACCTTTACCGCGGGCTCGACAGATTTGCTCACTATCTTGCATCAGAGCGGGGGGCTTCGGTTCACACGATCGATGCCTACACCCGTGACATCACCCGTTTCATCGGGATCATCGAAAACCATGGTGCCGCTCCTGACCAGAAAGGGGTTGAATTGTTTCTCACCGCCCTTTCAGAGAGAGGCCGGGCAACACGATCCATCGTCAGAAGCATGTCGGCTCTCAGAAGCTTTTTTACCTTCCTTCTGATGATCGGCGAGATCGATACCAATCCCATGGAAGACATGGAAACACCAAAATACAAAAGGCCCATTCCCGAGTTCCTCTCGGAAGAAGAGGTCCTCAAGCTGATAGAACTTCCCGGAGGAACAAGACAGTCCCTCAGGGACCGGACCATCATCGAGCTTCTCTACGCCACAGGCCTCCGGGTTTCAGAGCTGATCAACCTCAAGCGGAGCAACATCAACCTTGAGGGCGGCTTCGTCATCGCCCTTGGAAAAAGGTCAAAGGAACGGATTGTGCCCCTGGGAACCTATTCACGGGAAACAATCAAGGAATACCTCGAGACACTTCAACCAAAAGGCCCCTATCTCTTTCCCAACAGGAGGCTGGGCCCCCTGTCACGGCAGGCGGTCTTCAAGATCATAAAGAAATATGCCGCCTCCCTTGGCCGAAGCGATGTCTCGCCTCATACCATGCGGCACACCTTTGCAACCCATCTGCTCCAGGGCGGCGCTGATCTGCGGTCCGTTCAGATGATGCTCGGCCATGAGGACATATCGACAACTCAGATCTACACGCACGTTGACCACAAACGGTTGAAAGAGATTCACAAAAAGCATCATCCCCGCGGCTGACGTGAAGGTTATAACATCACACAAAAACGCTGACTTCGACTCCCTTTCATCTATGGTGGCAGCGAAGAAGCTCTATCCCGATGCAACCCTCGTCTTCCCCGGGTCTCAGGAAAAGACACTCCGCGATTTTCTCATCCACTCGACATTGTACGTATACGGGATCGTCAAGCCGAAGGAGATCGACTACGATTCCATCGATACACTCATCATGGTCGACACACGCCAAAAAGGGCGTATCGGCGATTTCGGCAAAATTGTCGGCAGGGAAGGTCTCCAGATTCACGTCTACGATCACCATCCGCCATCGCCTGACGACGTGCAGGGGGATTTCGAAATCATCCGGAGCGTTGGCGCCACCGTGACAATTCTCGTCTCCCTTATCAGAGAGAAAGGCATTGAGATCACGCCGGAAGAGGCGACGATCATGATGCTCGGGATCTACGAAGAGACGGGAAGTTTCCAGTTTCCCTCAACAAAGGTTGAAGATTATTACGCTGCAGCCTTCCTCCTTTCCAAGGGGGCAAACGTCAACCTTGTCTCCGACATGCTCGTCAGAGAGCTGACACCGGAACAGGTCTCCCTCCTCAATGATCTCATCACCAGCGCCACCATGTACAACGTGAACGGCATCGATATCGTTCTTGCCGAAGCAACAAGCGAGACGTATATAGGTGATCTCGCTGTTCTCGTCCACAAATTCAGGGACATCGAAAACATTAACGTCATCTTCGCCCTCTTCCTCATGGAGAACAGGGTGATCATCATAGCACGGAGCAGGATCCCCGAGGTCGACACGGGCCATATCCTTTCCCTTCTGGGCGGCGGAGGGCACAAGGAAGCGGCATCGTGTACCATCAAGGACATGACCCTTATCGAGGTCAGAGAAAAGCTGCTCAACCACCTCACATACAATGTCAAGCCCTTGCGAAAGGCGAGGGATATCATGTTTTTCCCCGTCAAAACAGTCGATGAAACAAGCCCCCTCTCTGAAGCAACCCATCTGATGGTCAAATATAATATCAATGCCCTTCCGGTCATGGACAAATCGACAGTTACAGGGATCATCACACGGCAGATCGGCGAAAAGGCCGCATTCCACAAACTGGAAACGATTCCGGTGAAAGAATATATGCTCTCCGAGTTCAAGGCCGTCGAACCGGGTGACTCCCTTGAACGGGTAAAAGAGATCATCATCGGTGACAACCAGCGATTCCTCCCTGTTACCAAGAATGGTCAGCTTGTCGGAGCGATCACGAGGACAGACTTGCTCAACGTCCTCCAGAGCGAGATCACGAAGAGTATCACAAGCAAACTTGAATTCCACGAGGGTTTTCAGAAGCGAAAGAACGTCCGGAATCTCATGAACGAACGTCTCGACGACGAGACAATGGCGAAACTGGTCAACATCGGGAACCTTGCCGACATCATTGGATACCACGCCTATCTCGTAGGGGGGTTCGTGAGAGATCTCCTTCTCCGTATCGACAACGCGGATATCGACATCGTTATCGAGGGAGACGGTATAAAATTCGCCGAAGAGATGGCCCGGCACTATAACGTCAAGGTCCGCCCCCATAAGGAATTCGCCACGGCGAAGATTATATACCCCGACAAATTCAAGATCGATATCGCCACCGCACGGCTCGAATATTACAGGGCACCGGCCACTCTTCCCATCGTCGAACACAGTTCGCTGAAACTCGATCTCTATCGGAGGGACTTTACCATCAACACCCTTGCCATCTCCCTCAACAGAAACACCTTTGGTGAACTTCTCGACTTTTTCGGCGCCCAGAAAGACATCAAGGACAAGACGATAAAAGTTCTCCACAGTCTTTCGTTCGTTGAGGATCCGACACGAATCTTCCGGGCGATCCGGTTCGAACATCGCTTCGGGTTTCAGATTGCGAAACATACCCTTGATCTCATACGAAATGCAGTAAAGATGAATTTTCTCGCCCGACTCAAGGGGAAACGTCTCTGGACAGAACTTTCCCTCATCCTTCTCGAGGAAGAACCTGAAAAGATCCTGAAGCGTCTCGCCGCGCTCAATCTTCTGAAATTCATCTCACCCCTTCTTCTATCGGCAAAGGACAAGGACAGACTCTTCACCCAGATCCGGGGCGTTCTCCAGTGGTATGAGCTTCTCTACAACGGAAAACCCTGTGACAGACTTCAGCTCTACATTCTCGGTCTTATCGACCATCTCAAGCCTGAGGAGATCGTCGACTTCTGCAAAGCGATGGATATGTCGGAAAGGATGAGAAAGAGCGTCATCGACAACACAGACAAGGCCCGGGACGTCATGGTCAAGCTCCTCACCTACAGCTTCATGATGAAGAAGAGTGAACTGTACAAGATCCTTGAGCCCCTCACCCAGGAAGCCCGCCTCTTCCTCATGGCCCGGACCAGATCGCAGGAGATCAGAAAGGTCGTGTCCAATTACATCACCTACATCGACTCACTCAGACCCGTCCTTACAGGAAAGGATGTAAAGGGACTGGGCGTCAAGGAAGGGCCTATATTTAAAGAGATTCTCGATGCCCTCAAAGAGGCGAAGATCGACCACAACATCAAAACACGGGAGGAAGAACTCAATTTCGTGAAGGCCTACCTCCTCGCAAAGGACGATTGACGTGGAGTTTTCCGCCACCACTCTCGAAATTCAGCTCGAGTGTTATGAAGGACCCCTGGCCGTTCTCATCACCCTGATAAAACGGAATAAGGTCAGCATCTGGGACATCCCCATCGCCCCTATTACTGACAGTTTTCTCACGTATGTGGAAGCTGCGCAGGAACTTCACCTGAAGATCGCAGAAGACTTCATAGAAATGGCATCGCTTTTGATCTATATTAAATCGAAGATGCTGTTGCCGTCAGGAGGATTAGGCGATGATGATGACGATGACCCGCGGACAGAGCTCGTGGAAAGGATCCTTGAGTACGAACGGCTTAAAAATATGGTACGATCTGTGCAAACCCTCCCTCTCGTCAACGAGGATGTTTTCGTCAGCGGCATGAAGGCTCTTGAAGGAGAAGAGGATTTCAGTCTCATGGCACTCTGTACCGTATTCATCGAGCTCGTGAAGAATCGGAACGGCAGGTATCTCGAAGTGGCCGATTTAAGACCGACGCTGGAGGAAAAATTGGCGATTCTCCTGGCTGCTCTCGAAACAACGGGCAAGGTGGTCTGGGACCACAATGAAGGGAATGACCTTGTGGATAAAGTAGCCACTATCCTGGCGATGCTCGAGCTTACAAAGCGAAAGATTGCCCGTCTCGCCCAGAAAAGGCCCTTCGGGCCGCTCGTCATCATACGGAGAGGATATGTCACTCAACAGAATTAAGACCGTTTCATTGATCGTTTTCTCCATTCTTCTGGTCATCCTCATCGTGTCATTCATCGGTTTATTGTCCGGAGGCCGGAAAGGAGAGAAGATCGGCGTCGTGGAACTGGACGGCGTCATTACCGATTCAAGGCAGGTCATGAAGGAGATCGTCCGGCACAAAGAAGACGATGCCATCCGGGCTGTCATTCTCCGGATCAATTCTCCCGGAGGCTCGGTCGCCCCGACCCAGGAAATCTACAGGGAGATACAGAAGCTGAAAGAGAAGAAGAAGGTATTCACGTCAATGGGTTCTGTCTGCGCCTCGGGAGGGTACTACATTGCATCGGTGACAGACAAGGTTTACGCCAATCCGTCGACCATTACAGGAAGCATCGGTGTCATCATGGAGCAGATGGTCATCGAAGACCTTCTCAAGAAGATCGGTATCCAGTCGAATACCCTCAAGGCAGGTGATTTGAAGGATGCCGGTTCTGTATTCAGAAAGATGACCGATGCGGAACGGCGGTACTTCAATGCGTTTATGAAGGAGATTCACGACCAGTTTATCGCCGACGTCGCTGCGGGACGGAATATGCCTGTGGACGCTGTCGCACGGCTTTCCGACGGCCGGATCTATACGGGGTCACATGCAAAGAGGGTCAATCTTGTCGATGCCATCGGCAATTTCTACGACGCCGTCGACGATCTCGGGAAGACCGCCGGAATCAAAGGCAAACCGACCCTCGTCTATTCGGAAAAACCGTTCTCCATTTCGAAACTTTTTTTCTCGTCCCTTTCGAAGGAGGTTTCAGACCGATCATTCTCCGAACCCTTCAAGTATCTCTTTAAACCATAAGATGGTTGGACGCCAGGTCTCAGTGCCGCAGCATGTCCCTGAGACGGTCCATGTCCTCCCACACCTCATCTATCCGCGTCTGGTTACGAAGGAGAAACGACGGGTGATAGGTGGGGAGCAGCTTTGCCTTCCCAAAATCCCTGAGCTTCCCTCTCACCTTCGTGATCTTCTCATCAACACCAAGAAGGCCATTATAGGCATGTCTGCCCAGTGTACAGACAATTTCGGGGCCAACGAGATCGAGCTGACTCCTGAGAAACCCTGAACAGGCCGCCACTTCATCGGGCTGGGGATCCCGGTTGCCCGGAGGCCTGCACTTGAGAATATTGCATATATAGACATCCTTCCGTGAAAGACCTACCCGGTCGATCAGCGTGTCAAGCATTTTCCCCGCCCTTCCGACGAAAGGGCGGCCCTGCAGATCCTCTTCCTCCCCGGGAGCTTCGCCGATGAAAAGGAGCCGGGCATGAGGATTGCCTTCGCCGAAGACAACGTTCGTTCTCGTCTTCGCCAGACTGCAGGCCTGACATTTTCTCACAGCTTTCTGAAGCTCCGGCAGAGCTGTCTCTCCCGGCCTCTC
>CAYQXL010000030.1:0-8492 GCA_964421445.1 uncultured Pseudomonadota bacterium | reverse complement strand
GACATTTTCTCACAGCTTTCTGAAGCTCCGGCAGAGCTGTCTCTCCCGGCCTCTCGTAAAAGTACGATTCTATCCCCATCGACCGGAGCGCTGCAAGAAAGCTCGATGCATCGGCAGGAATCATAGGAATCAGGTAAACCGGGGCGGAAGTCTCGGGACCTTCCGCTCTCTTTCAAGGACATAGGCGGTCTGGAGCATCAGTCCCTCATCAAGAGGCCGTCCTATTATCTGAAGACCGATCGGGAGCCCCTTCTCGTCGAAACCGCAGGGCACGGACATGCCCGGCAGTCCGGCCAGATTGACGGGAATGGTAAAGATATCTGACAGATACATTGTCAGAGGATCGCCGGATTTTTCTCCTATCCTGAACGCCGTCGTCGGAGCCACAGGCGTCACGACAACGTCACAGCGGGTAAAGGCATCTTCAAAGTCCTGCCTGATAAGGGTTCTTACCTTTCCTGCCTTCCCGTAATAGGCATCATAGTATCCTGACGAGAGGACGTAGGTACCGAGAATGATGCGCCGCTTCACCTCTTTCCCGAAGCCCTTTGACCGGGTTTTCTTGTACATGTCGATGATGTCTTTCCCGTCAACCCTGAGTCCGTACTTGACCCCATCGTACCGCGCCAGATTCGACGACGCTTCAGCGGTACAGATGACGTAGTAAGTGGCAACGGCATAGTCGGTATGAGGGAGTGAAATGTCGACGACTGTCGCCCCCTGCGCCTCGAAAATGGCCAGTGAATCTTCCACGGCCTTCCTGACGTCAGGTTCGATACCTTCCCTGAAGTACTCTATGGGCTTTCCTATACGAAGGCCTTTGATATCCCTGCCACAATAGGACATATAATCGGGAACATCCTGAGGGATTGACGTCGAATCCATAGGATCGTGGCCTGCAATGACACCAAGGACAACAGCGCAGTCGGAAACGGTCTTCGTGACCGGTCCGATCTGGTCGAGGGACGATGCAAAAGCAATGAGTCCGTACCGCGACACTCTCCCGTAGGTAGGCTTCATGCCGACCACACCGCAAAGGGCCGCCGGTTGGCGGATCGATCCCCCTGTATCCGTGCCAATCGACGCCATACAGAGACCAGCTCCCGTTGCCGCAGCGGAACCGCCACTCGACCCGCCGGGGATCCGCTCCAGATCCCAGGGGTTCTTCGTCACCTGGTATGATGAGTTCTCCGTCGATGATCCCATGGCGAATTCATCCATGTTCACCCTGCCGAGATGAACATACCCGCCGTCCTTCAGCCGTCTTATGACCGTTGCATCGTAAGGCGGGATAAATCCTTTCAGCATCTGGGATGCACAGGTCGTTTCAATGCCGTCGGTACAGTAGATATCCTTGATACCAAAGGGGATACCGAGAAGAGGCGACTGGTCACCGCGGGCAAGCTTTCTGTCTGCATCCCTCGCCATTTCAAGGGCATACTCCCCCGTCACCCTCAGGTATGCATTGACATCTTTGTCATACCTGTCGATGCGGCCAAGATAAAAACGTGTCAATTCTTCTGACGAGATCTCCCGTTTCCGGAGAAGTTCCCGTATGTCGACGATATCCATATCAAGGACTTTCTGCACGATCGCTCCTTCTTCTCCTGTTCTTCGCAGACTCAGTTCTATGGTTCCACTTCAATGACCGGCGGCACCTTAAAGAAAGAACCCTTCCTTTCCGGAGCATTCTGAAGAGACGCATCGCCGGCCAGCGACGGCTTCTCCCTGTCATCCCTCATGACGCACGGTATGGGCACGGCGTGACTCGTTGCCTCGATACCTTCAGTAGGCAGTTCGGTGAGGGCATCAATGTGCTGAAGGATCGAATCTATCTGACCCGTGTATTCATCGATCTCGCCGGGCTCAAGTTCCAGCCTGGCCAGATGAGCTACATACTCAACCGTTTCTTTCGTTATCTTCATATTCTTCCGCCATTATCATGAGACAAGACCCCATTTTCACAGGCCGGCCCTATCCGCATTCTGCTACAGCCTTGATGATATCACCACGAGTGACGATTCCCACGACCTTATCGTTCTCGACGATAGGAATTCTGTTCACCCCCCGTTCCACCATGAGCTTCGCCACTACCACCGCCGATTCGGCAGGACTGGCGCAGACGACGTCCTTCACCATCACATCCTTTACGAGAAGGTCCGCCAGGGACCCGCCCTTGAGATGCTTAATGACATCGCTCTGGGAGATAATCCCCACAATCCGTCCTTTCTCCACCACCGGCATACCGGTGATCTTGAAGAGTTCGAACTTGTTGATTATGATTGAAATCGCTTCAGAGGGATGGCACGTCACCACGTTCTTGTTCATGAGCTCAATTACTTTCATAACCTTCTCCCCTCATATGATACTCCACCCGGCCCGTTGAATGCCTGACCCAACCTCATACGGGCTGGCCGAAAAGCAGAAGCTCCTGGAGGAACTTCTGGAACGATTCAACGGTCCGCATCGCTTTCCTGAGTCTCTCCTCGCCATCATCTCCGAGCGTAAGAGGGTCGACGAAATTCTTATCTATTCCTCCGTCCTCCCTCGCCCTGATCTGGTTCAGAAGCCGGTATTTGACGAATATAAGATACGCTTCCGTCAGGTCTTTTTCCATATCTTTCTTGATAAGGCCGGCGTCACCCAAACCCTTGATCCTCTTTAACGTGTTCCGTTCAAATATGCCTGTAGCCAGGGTTGCCATCCGGACCGACAGGACAAGGGGTGCCAATCCGAGCAGTTTTATATTCAGCTTTCCTGCCTGCTCCCCCGTCTTCTCCGTCTTGAACTTTCCAAACAGGGTCAACGCCGTGGGCATAAGGACAGCAGCCTCGGTAAAGTCCTTCATAATGCTTTTGTTTTCCCTGAGACTGGTAAAGAAATGGAAGAGGAGATCTTCGACAAGTTTCTCTGTGCCAAAGATGGGCCGGGCATCACTGAGAATGATGACATCGAGAAGCTCAAACTCACCCCTGGCACTCATCAATCGTTCGTTGATCCTTTTTTTCCAGGTATCGAGGGATCCCCGCCATTTCGGGTTCGTGGGCATCACATTGCCCTTACACTTTTCGAACCCCACCGAATCGAGTCTCTCCGATGCCTTCCCGGCCAGTATTTTGAAATAGGCTTCGTTCGCAGGGTCATCCCCTTCAAAAACGATCATGTTATCCTGGTCGGTCATCAGGGTCTGTTCGTCTCTCCCTTCGCTGCCGAGACCGGCCCAGGCATAGGGAGTGGGCGGCTGCCCGAATCCGTCATCAATCATCTCTTTCTCTACGAGAGCAAGGACGCGAACGGTGATGCTGTCCCGGATGATCCTGAACAGATCATGGACATCAACAACCGTATCCTCTTCGAGGTAAAAATTCTGGACCCCCGCAATAGCCCTGGCATGGCATTCGAACAGCTCCTCAAAGGACCACGTCGTTTCCACCCTGTGCATGATCAGGGAGGCAAGCTCATGCTCAAAAGCCGTATAGTCCTTGAGGGCCGTCTGGAGTCTGTCGTCCAGCTCGGAAAGAATGCGGTAGCGCTCCTGTCTGAGGAGGGTTTTGTCTCCCAGAAAATCCTGATACTCCCTGAGAAACTGTTCGATGATCGTCAGGTTGAGGGGCATCTATCTGTCCGTTACCCTCCGGAGAATCTCCCGGCTCGAGAGGAGTTTCTCCCTTTTTTCCCTGAATTCCTCGTATTTGAGCTCGTTCTTTTCGATGACATCGTGGGGAGCCTTTTCGCGAAAGGACATGTTGCTCAGTTTCTTCGCTATCTTTTCGCTCTCCTCATCGATCTTGGCGACCTCTTTTTCGATTCGCTCCAATTCCTTGTCCACATCAATGAGGCCTTTCACGGGAACAAAGACCTCTGCCCCCTTATAGAGGCCTACAGCAGCATTTTTCGGATTCTCCCCTGAGACAAACTCGAGGCTCTCCACTTTCGCCAGATCTTTGACGTAGACGGCATAGGCCTGGAGAAGCTCTTCCCATTTGCCCGCCCGGATGGCTACGGCAATTCGCACATTCGGTGCAATGCCCGTCTCTCCCCGGATATTTCTGATCACGTTGATAACTCCCATGACGAGGTCCATCTGCTCTTCGCTTTCGTCATCAATGAATGCCGGATCGGGATCGGGAAGATTCGAAACCATAATGCTCTCGCCGTTAATTCCCGGCAGGCGCTGGTAGATCTCTTCCGTAATAAAGGGAACGATGGGGTGGAGAAGCTTAAGAATCGCCGAAAGCGTGAGAGCGAGTGTCTTCCGCGTCGTGTCCTGATCGAACGCGGTCACCTTTCCGTAGAGGTTGGGCTTGATCAGTTCAAGATACCAGTCGCAGAACTCGTGCCATACGAAGGAGTAGAGTATCGTGGCAGCATCGTTGAAGTGATAGTGGTTGATCGCATCGGAGGTCTCTTTGATGACATGCTGCAACCGTGAATAGATCCACCGGTCCGGCAGAAATGATGATCGTCCCGAAAGAACCGGTTTTTCGTCCCCGTCGCCGAGAAAGCTGAACGAGAGGCGCGAGGCGTTCCAGAGCTTGTTGAGAAAGTTTCTCCCTGCCTCTATACGCTCTTCCGAAAGAAGAACGTCCCTTCCCTGTGCTGCAAGTACTGTGAGGGCAAAGCGAAAGGCATCGGTACCAAACTTGTCGATGATAATGAGGGGATCGATGACGTTCCCCTTTGACTTGCTCATTTTTTTCCCTTCGGCATCGCGAACGAGAGCATGGATGTAAACGTCGCTGAAGGGCACCTCACCGCGGAACTTGAGGCCCATCATGATCATCCGGGCCACCCAGAAAAAGAGAATGTCAAAGCCTGTTACAAGAAGCGATGTAGGGTAAAAGGTCTTTAGATCGTCTGTTTCGTCAGGCCATCCAAGGGTTGAAAAAGGCCAGAGGCCTGACGAAAACCATGTATCGAGGACATCCGATTCCTGCCGAAGGGGGCCTTTGCATTTGGAACATTCCTTCGGCTCTTCCTGGGTGACATGGATCTCGCCACAGCTATCGCAGTACCAGACCGGGATCCTGTGGCCCCACCAGATCTGACGGGAGATGCACCAGTCACGGATGTTCTCCATCCACTCATAGTAGACCTTCTGCCACATCTCGGGAATGATGCGAACCTTGCCGTCCCTTGCAGCCTGAATCGCCGGTTCAGCGAGAGGCTTCATCTTCAGGAACCACTGGAGTGAGAGGGCAGGTTCAACAACCGCCTTGCAGCGGTAACACTTGCCCACGCCCACAGGGTAAGGTTCAAGTTTCTCAAGGAGCCCCGTCTCCTTCAGTTCTTCCACGATCTTTGTCCGGCAGTCAAATCTGTCCATGCCCCGGTAATGGGCCCCGTTCTCATTCATGACACCAAAATCATCCATGACCTTTACCACATCAAGTCCGTGGCGCTTTCCAATTTCGAAGTCATTCAGATCATGGGCCGGCGTCACTTTCAGGGCACCGGTGCCGAAGGATATGTCGACGTACGAGTCTCCAATGACGGGAATCTTCTTGCCAACAACGGGGAGAACAACAAACGTGCCGATGTACCGGCTGTACCGCTCGTCGTCGGGATTGACGGCCACCGCCGTGTCACCGAGAAGGGTTTCGGGCCGTGTCGTCGCCACGATCAGGTGGCCGCTGCCATCAGCGAGGGGATACCTGATGTGGTAGAGATAACCAGGGCTCTCCTCGTGCTCCACCTCAAGATCCGACAGGGCTGTCCGGCACCGGGGACACCAGTTGATGATATAGTTGTCCCGGTAGATGAGTCCCTCGTTGTAGAGACGGACAAAGACTTCCCGCACAGCCCGCGAAAGCCCCTCATCCATCGTAAACCGCTCCCGGGACCAGTCACAGGAACAACCGAGTCTCTTCAGCTGTTCGATAATCGTTCCCCCTGACTGTTCCTTCCATACCCAGACCCGGCGGATAAATTCGTCCCGGCCCAGTTCTTCCCGGGAGATATTCTCCTTTGCCAGTTCCCGTTCGACAACGTTCTGCGTCGCGATGCCTGCGTGGTCCGTTCCCGGAACCCAGAGAGCATTGAACCCTGTCATCCGTTTGTGGCGGACAACGATGTCCTGGAGGGTATTATTGAGGGCATGACCCATATGGAGCGATCCCGTAACATTGGGAGGAGGGATCACCATGGAGAATGACGGTTTCTCCGACGTGCTCTCTCCCTTGAAATATCCCTGCTCCATCCAGTAGCTGTACCATCTCTGCTCAATCGCGTGAGGGTTATATACCTTTTCCATCTATGTCGACTCCCTGTTCTGATTTACACTTCATAATGTCCATCTTCCGTCAACACCAGAGCCGCAGTGACAGCCTCTCTGGTGCCCACTCCCCGCTCCTTCGTTGCTTCCGTTCCGCTGAATTATCGCTCAAAGCTGGATCTTCCAGGGCAAAGGGAGGAAAATCTTTTCAAAAAGATTGAAGGCATACCGGTCGGTCATGCCGGCGATGAAATCGCAGACACAGTTTTCCCGTTCATCGTAAAAATCATTTCTCTCCGTCTCCTTGAGGAATTCATCAGGGTTAGTGAGAAAATAACTGTACAGATCCTCAATGATTCTGGAACACTTGAGAAAATCTCCATGGACCATCTCGTTGTCGTAGACCCGCTCGTAGAGAAAATCCCGGAGCTTGATCATGTGCTCCTCCAGCGGATCACCGAAGGAGATGGAGAGACCGGGGGCATCGATGCTTCCGGCGATCACGCCGCGGACCATTGTGTCTATCCGGTCCGACGTGCTCTCCCCCAAAAATGACCGCCACGTCGGGGGAATATCCTCTTCCCGGATCACGTTCGCCCGTTCGGCATCATCGAGATCATGATTGATATAGGCAATGATATCGGCCACCCTCACAACCTCAGCTTCCCTCGTAAGAGGCTTTTCCTCACCCTTTCGGAGAATGATTTCGCCCTTTCCTTTCGAGTGCTTCACGATACCGTCCCGGACTTCAAGGGTCAGGTTCAGCCCCTGACCATCCTTTTCGAGAATATCGACAACCCTGAGGCTCTGCTCGTAGTGCCTGAATCCACCGGGGTGTATTTGATTCAGCTTGTCCTCACCTGCATGACCGAAGCAGGTGTGGCCCAGGTCGTGGCCGAGGCAGATCGCTTCCACCAGATCTTCGTTGAGCGAGAGGGACCGGGCAATTGTCCTGGCGATCTGGCTCACTTCCAGTGTATGGGTCAGCCGGGTTCTGTAGTGGTCACCGGCAGGGGCAAGAAAGACCTGGGTCTTATGTTTCAGCCGCCGGAACGCCTTGCTGTGGGTAATCCTGTCACGGTCATGCTGAAAAGCGGGGCGGATGTCGCATTCAGGCTCGGGCCGGAGCCGTCCCCGGCTCTCCCTGCTCTTCTGGGCAAAAGGGGAAAGGAGGAAATTTTCTCTGTCCTCGACGCGTGTTCGAATGTTCATTGAGGGATTCCGTATCACCTGAGAACCTTGCGGCACCAAGCCGTAATCTATCACAATAACTGAGGTATTTTCAACCGCCTTTCCTTTTCACCGGCAGGGGATTTTCCCGTTGACACAGGAGGAGGCGGACGGTACGATTCACAGATGACTGTGAATCAGGCGACAGGAGGACCTAACGATGACCATTGACGACCGACTCGGTGCGGCGGAGAAGATCATTACCGCCGGCATCGACGAGAAGGGCACAGCAGACCTGCTGGAATTGATGGGGGTGAGCAATTTTCCCATGGAAACGCTCAGCGAATTGTCTCTTTACAGTGAGTACCTCCCCAAGGCGTCAGAATACGGGTATACAAAGAGCCAGCGGTTCCTCCATTTTCTCTGGGATGCCCTCGACAAAAGTCCCATCTGTCTCAACGCATCCTTTTCCATACCGATGAGACGGATCATCGCCAAAGCACTCTTCCGGAGGTGTGGCAAAAATTTCATCGCCGAAGAGAACGTCCGTTTCAATTTCGGTCAGGCCATCGAGATTGGCGATGACGTCTTTTTCAATCGCGGTGTCTACCTCGACTCAAAGGGCACCATCGAAATCGGTGACAGGGCGGGGTTCGGAGAAAATGTCCAGATCTTTACCCATTCCCATTCCGAGTCGGATCACACGATCCGGACATACGGCAAAGTGACCATCGGAGCCTATGCGATGATCTACTCGGGATCTGTCATCCTGGCCGGGGTCACTGTCGGAGACGAGGCGATCGTCGCCGCCAGATCGCTCGTGACCAAAGATGTCGAACCTGCAATGGTTGTGAGCGGAACACCGGCCCAGCCTGTAAGACCGCGGCAAACAAACGGCAGGACCAGAGCCGGGCTCAATCACCTGTGGCTCAGAGACGGCCTCTTCCAGGATGGGTAAATCGACAAAGGTCCCATTGACGTTATACAGAATCGCCGGAGCCACAGGGTGAAGGGATTATAGGACGAACGGAAAACCGCAGGAAATGAGAATGAGAGCGGAGGGAAGGAGAATGGCCATCAGGATCGTCCGGTTGGGCAGCCCGAGGGA
>CAYQXL010000029.1:0-31814 GCA_964421445.1 uncultured Pseudomonadota bacterium | reverse complement strand
AACCCGCAGCTCAGCCCCCACATCTGTTGCTGGAGGCAGTCATCGCCGCTTGTACAGCCCGACGCGGTCGTTTTGGCGTACCCCGGACCGAGAGGCACAGGAGTGGCGTTGGTGCGACCGCTGCAGGGCCCTGACCACCACATGGCCTGATACTCATTTGCGCAGCCCGAAGGGTCGAAGATCCACGATCCCGTTGCGGGATCAAGATACCAGTGAACAAGATAGGTTGCACCCTGAGGACCTCCGATCCAGGCGGTCCCCAGCACGTGGAGATAGGCATTGGTGTTACCTGAGTTCCAGTGGTAAGTATTGCAGGGCCCGGCCTGACTTCTTGAGAAGACTGTATTCCACGATCCGACCCAGGCGCTGGCCGCCATTGCATAGGTATCCGGCAGTTGACCCTGCGGTAATGTGGTTACCGGGCCCCATGAGCCGGCTACCGGATCGAAGATGCTCACGGAAAACGACGCCGGATATCCGTAGTTGAATGGTTGCCACCCGAGGATCACGAAAACCTTTGTTTTTCCGCCGTCCGTGGGATCGGTGAAGGTGACGGCGTCCTGGACCACCGTATAAGGCGACGGTGGCGTGTTGGCAGTGGAGAGAATGCTCCAGTTCTGACCATCGGAACTTGTGACCACCTGGGTTTGACTGTTTGGGGCAGCCATAAAAACGTAGATACTTCCGTTCGCGACAACCGCTCCCACGCCGTTCTTACCTTGACCATTCGAGACATCGCTGCCCGTTGTCGCTGCATCGAAGGAATCCTTCACCTGCCAGGTGGCAGGATCGATGACCGTGACGTGGAGCGTATTTCTCCAGTAAAACGGCGGATTGACCGGATTTTTAATGTAGGGGACAAAGACGTAGATAAGGTTATTGAAGTAGACTGCCGAACCGATTGTGAAATCCGGGTTAAATGCCGTGTTATCCGGGTCCAGCACGGAAGTCTGATTCTGGAACTTCAGATTTCCGTAGTTGTCCCAAATACCGGTCAAAAAGTAGGTGTTGGGATAATTGTTTCCCGACTTGATCGCTCCCACGAAATAGGGCTGGGTCATTTGGCTCGGAGCCCCTCCGGGATCGAAAAGAAACCCTTTACTGGCGTAGATCTGGGCCTTTGCCCATGTCGTCCCAAAAAGGGACATCATCATCACAAGAAAGATTACAGCCGCTGTTTTCCCTGGCCAATGTCCGAGACCTGCGTTGTGTATCGTTTTCATCCTCTCTTCCTCCCGCCTTAGATTGACTCGTGTCACACATTGATCCGTTGCAGCCTCCCCTCCACCATGGCCGATTGGCGGGCAACAAACATCATTTCCCTGAAGCCGCCAACCTGACGAACACCGGTGTCCCGCTCTGCCCCCATGGCACGAACCGATTCAGCCTTTTGGGGCTCCGCTTCACATGTTTCTGTGACATTGCAGGTATCACAGCAATTATTGTGCCAATAATTAAATAACGTAATATCACTATCTTACGAGATAGAGTGGATACCATTATCGTCCCAAAAAAGGACAGTGACCGTATGTCGTCCCAAAAGAGGACATACACTGGATGTTTCACCTTCGAACCGCCGGGCGAAGGCAGGCAAAGATTCGCGACACTGTGCAGGGAGGACGCGTTCAGACGAAAGCACGGGAGAAAAGCCGGGAGTCGGGACAGTACATGAAAAGAGGCGCAATTTACAGCACCATGAGAATGTGGTATCAATAAACCTCGAAACCGGTCTGTTTCCCTGGCACCGGCAGGATTGAGGATTATGGGGTTACGAAAGGTCGTTTTTCGCTTCTTTGATGATTGTCAGACGTTCGGAGACAAGGTCTATATTTCCGTCGGCCTTGTTCTGGCATTCCTCTGGCGACTCCCCCTCCTTCTCAGCCCTGAAGTGATCAGGAACGACGGCACCGAATACATACGGATAGCCCAATTCATCCTGAGAGGCATCTGGAGTGAAGGCGAAATCCCTCCACTCTATTCGTCACTCATAGCCGCAACGAGCACGGTAACAGGAAACCTCGAACTCGCAGGGATCCTCATTTCCGTCATTATGGGTTCGCTCCTCGTCATTCCCGTCTACTATCTCGGAAAATCCCTGTACGGTCCGGGAACAGGCTTTATTGCCGCCGTCATGGCCGCATTCCAGCCATATCTGTACAAATATTCCGGGTCCGTCCTCACCGAATCGACCTATACCCTCCTTGTCACCACCGCCGTACTGTTCGGCTGGATGGCTTACACCCGGGGGAAGGTCATATCGACTTTCCTTTTCAGCCTTTTTGTCACTCTCGCCTACCTTACCCGTCCGGAAGCAATCGGCTTTGTCCTTGTCTTCTGCGCCTGGACTTTCGTCCTGTCCCCGCCCGGGGAACAGCGGTCTTTTTCAAAACGGGTACTCATATCAGGTCTGGCCCTTCTCTTCTTCATCGCTTTCGCCTCACCCTATCTTCTCCACCTCCGCAACGAGTCAGGACAATGGACCATTTCAAAAAAGGTCACTGTCTCTGTGGGAGAGAAGTCGGATCGTTTCCGTGTGCCCGGAGAACAGGGAAAGATGCCGCGGCCAAAACCGAAGGATGTCTATTTCACCACACTGCTGAAGGACCCCCTCAATCTGGCGCAACGGATAGTCGTGGGTCTCGGCGATTCGCTGAACAAATTCCAGCAGGTCCTCACCCCCTATCTGGCGCTCCTCGCCGTGATCGGTCTCTTCCGGAAACGGGAGGGCCGGCGGTCGTGGAAAACTACGCTGTTTTTCGGCTCGTACCATCTCTTTTTCTTCGCCTTCGTCCTGCCCTTCTTCTTCATCACCCAACGGTACACGATCCCTCTTATCCCTATCACACTGCCCTGGGCGGCAGCAGGCCTTGGAACAGCAATAGCCTGGCTTCATAGGACAAAGACCGGCTCACAGGACGTCAGGCGATGGCTCCCGGCAGGAACACTGTTCCTTGTCATCATGCTCGGAACCCACGGTGTAATCGCCAATGACACGGATCACCGTGTTATCCAACGGGACGTCGGACTCTGGATGAAGGAACATCTCTCGAAACCGGGCGCCGTCATGGCCATCTCTGTCCACGAATCGTTCTATGCCGGGAGGCCCTGGGTCTGGCACAACAAAAAAGGGTTTACTGCGATCGTTGACTATGCGAAAGAGCGGGGTGTCCGCTACCTCGTTGTGGATATGGAAGATGAACCTGCTTTCGAAGAGGATTTACGGAAATCAGGAACCGGATATCTTGCACCGGTCTTTGAAAAACAGGGGCGAACAGGGAAGCGAACCGTCGTGTATGAAATCATGTCCCCCTGATCCGGTCCACCATTCTAATCGGATGCTTCCCAGACCGTCGAACCTTTTTTATCAATGTACCCCCATTTCTCTCCCACCCTGACAGAAGCGATGTCGCCAAGGAAGACCTTCACCTCGTCGAACCGGGGCTCGATGACAAAGGAGCCTGATCTGTTGATATATCCCCATTTGCCACCCTTTTTGACCGCAGATATGCCGTCGGAGAAAGGCCAGGCTTCTTCAAAACGGGGAGTGATGACAAAGGCGCCTGATCTGTTGATATATCCCCATGCACCCTTTTCCTTAACCGATGCAAGGCCTCCGGAAAAGACAGCAGCACCGTCAAAGCGGGGTGCAATGACAGAGGCTCCCGTCGTGTCAATATAGCCCCATTTGCCCCCCTCTTTCACCGCCGACAGACCATCGGAGAAAGGCCAGGCCTCTTCGAAACGGGGAGTGATGACAAAGGAACCGGCGTTATTGATATATCCCCACCGGCCGTCTTTCTTCACCGGCGACAATCCCTGGGAAAACCTCGATACAGCCTCGTAGTCGAACGGTATGACCAATGATCCTGATTCGTTGATGAAGGCCCACCGGTCACCCTTCCGTACACCGGCGACGCCACCGGAGAATCCATAGGCCTTGTCAAACTGGGGAGGAATGACAAAGGAACCGGTGCTATCGATATATCCCCACTTGTCACCCTGCCGCACAACGGCGCGGCCGCCGAAGAAATGCCTCACAGCGTCAAACCGGGGCTGTATCAGATAGACGCCGTTCGTCCCCACATACCCCCAGAGGTTTCCATCCTTCACAGGACCAAAGCCTTCGGTCATAATCCAGGCGTCATCAAAACGGGGGGCAATCCGCACCGCGCCCGTGCTGTCGATGTAGCCGTATTTACCGTCCCGCTGAACAGGGAAGAGAACCTTCTCGTCACGCCCGTCCTTCGTGCAGGAACAAACCAGGACAAAAACGGTGAGAAAGAGTACGGCGAATCTCGTCATGGTCAAGTTTTACATCCCCTGAAAGTGCTGTCAATGAAAACTTGCTCTCCCACGACGAAGCCGGCAGAGACAATCCATTTGTAGATGGGGCTTAAATCGGCTATATTTTAGTCCTTTGGACAAATGATGAAATACAAACGGTACCTCATTCTCTACGGCTGCATGCTCGTCCTTCTCTCCCTCCCTTTCGGATTGAACGCCCTCTTCCTCCACAACGCCCGGGAGAACCTCCCCTTCAAAGACGTGGTGCATCTCCAGGGACGGACGAATGCTCTCTACGGCACGGCAACAAACCAGAACATCTTTGCCTACAAACTTCAACTCGTCAAGGAGAAGCGCCCGGCCATCCTCGCTCTCGGCGCGTCGACCGTTCTTGCCATGAGGGAAGAGTTTTTCACCACGTCCTTCGCCAACTGCGGCAATGCGATGAACGATCTTACCGAGGGAAAAATCTTTCTCGAAGAGGTTTTGAAACACTACAAGCCTGAACTCGTCATCATCGGCCTCAGTTTCTGGTGGTTCACCGAGAAGAACGCCGAACCGAAGACCTACGATTATCATCAAAACATCGGGTATCTGACCTTTGAAGCCCTTCTCCGACCTTTTACCTTTCTCGCCGATTCAAAGATCACCCTGGGAGAGTACCTCCGGATCATATCATTCGGGACTATCAGAAGCGGACTGACAAACTACGAATCCATCGGGCTCCGTGCCATGAAACGATCGGAGGGCTTCCGCAAGGACGGATCGGCTTTTTCAGCATATAAACTCTTTGGTCTGGAGACCCGCAACGCTCTCCTCGAGATGAATCCCGCCCTCGACGGCCGGAAGCGTTTTGAATATACCGGGCCGATAGCACCGAAGGCCATGGAGACGCTGAAGGAAATCGTCGAACTTCTTGAAAAGAATACGGTCAAATTCGTCTTTGTCGTGACACCTGTGTCAGGTGTATTCTATAAGGCCATGGAGTCCAGTCCTGAAAAGTACGGGTACATAGGAAAACTCCACAATTATTACGGGACGCTACCCTACGAGATCTATAACTTTCACAATATTGACGACGTCGGAGGAAATGACTGCGAATGCACCGACGGCATCCATGTCGGCGATGTTCTCAGCCAGAGGATATTCCTGAAAATTCTTGAAAGGAATCCTGCCACTGTACTTAAGGATTACATGAATGCTAATCTCATGAAGACGATGGTTAAAGAATACGGAGGACGGACCCTGACCATTTACGAGAAAGACCGGAATATGTTTAATTACAGAGAAGTCGACTTCCTGAAGATTGGATGCAAAAAATAGATGAAATTACGGCGGATCATACAGTGGACCGTGGGGATCTTCTTCCTTCTCCTTGTTTTCTATCTTGGCGACATGCGGTCTTTGTCCAGTTTTCCCTCTGTAGACTGGTATCTTCTTATCGTCCTCTTCGTCGTCTCCATGTTCTTCGTTGCCGTCCATAACGCCCGGTGGCTCGATATCGTCAGGGGGCTCATGGCCGCGGGACAGAGAAGTGAGCTCCGCTTCTTCGATTTTTACCAGTGGCTGACAAACAGTTACCTCATGGCGATGGTCATTCCCGCCGACATCAGCCTCGTCGGGGTGAGAATGTTTTACATGCGCCGCTCCAACATTCTCCTGCCCCGGACAGCTCTCTTCTCCGTCCTCATCGACAGGTGTCTCGATCTTCTCGTCTTTCTCGTCTTTTTCCTTCCGGCCCTCCTTTTTTTCACGGGGTGCATCGATACTGTGCAGACAGTCCTCTGTCTCGCTTTCATTTCGGCCCTCATAGCTCTCTTTGTGGCCATCAAGAGAGATCGGTCCTTCAATCTCTTCATGACCGCATACACGCTCCTGATCAGGACGGCCTCCCGCCTTCCTCTCATAGGCTCACGATTCCAGACAAAGAAGGGGATCCCTGAGGCCGAGGAGACGTACACGGCAGGAATGATCTATTCCATTCTCGGGTGGAGCTTTCTGAAATACTTCATGGGAGCCTTCAGGATCTATCTGCTCGGTGCCATGTTCGGAGCCCATTTCTCGTTTTTTCAGGCCATGCTCGTCATGTCGGTAATCCAGCTCTCTTTTCTTCTCAGCGTCACCCCCGCAGGACTGGGCGTCATCGAGCTGGGAACATACGGAGCCCTCGCTCTTATCGGCGTGAAAGAATCGACAATGCTACCCTTCATCGTCGGCCAGCGAATCATCTTCTCGTCCATTACCATTATTCTCGCTCTCGGAACGAATTTCATCGGATACATCCGGTCGGGCATGGAAAAACGGCAGGCATTATGAACGCTCCCACCACCAGAACCACCTCCTGCACCGCTTCCGTCATCATTCTCAACTGGAACGGAAAACACCTCCTTCCCGACTGTCTTGTGTCCCTGGCGCAACAGACATTCACCGACTTCGAAACGATCATCGTGGACAACGGGTCGACGGATGGCTCGGTGGAATGGCTCAGAACCATTCAGAGCGAGACAATTAGGCTTATCGAGAACAGCAGGAACCTCGGCTTCGCCGAAGGCAACAATCAGGCCATACGGGCCGCCCGGGGAAGATATATGATTCTTGTCAACAATGACACGGTCCTGGACAACAGATTTCTTGAGGAACTGATCAAGCCCGCAGAAAAAGATCGGGAAATCGGCCTCTGTGCATCGAAAATCGTCTTTCATAACGACCCGTCCTGCATAGATGCAGTCGGTCAACTGTTGTACTGGGACGGTCTGAACCGACAGAAGGGCCACTTTGAGACGGACCGCGGTCAATACGACGAGGACACAGAGATTCTCTTTCCTCCGGGATGCGGGTCGCTCTACAGGAAAGAGATGCTGGAGAGGATAGGTCTCTTCGACGAAGACTTCTTCGCCTACGGTGAAGATACCGACCTGGGACTCAGGGGAAGACTCGCCGGGTGGAAATGCATCTGCGCCCCGAAGGCCGTCATCTATCACAAACGGTCTGGTTCGACAGGAGAATACTCGGCGTTCAAGGCCTTTCATGTTGAGAGAAACCGCATATGGGTCGCCGTCAAATCATTCCCTCTTCCACTACTCCTCATGACGCCCTTCTTCACCATGTACAGATATCTTTTTCAGGTCTGGGCCGTTTTCACAAAGCGGGGAATGGCAGGAAAGTTCGCATCGGAAAACTCGTCCCTCGCTCTTGTGCCGATCCTCCTCAAGGCATACTGGTCAGCCTTTCAGCTCCTGCCTGTCATGTGGCGGAAACGGTTGGCAATACGACGATTGACGGTACTGAGCAACAGAGAAATCCTGGACTGGTTCACGTATCACGGCATCAGCGCCAGAGACATAGCTTTCATGAACTGAGGTATATCTTTTATGCGTCCGACAAAAGTTCTCATATTCGGCATAGACGGCGGGACCTTTGATCTTGCCCTTCCCTGGATCAGAGAGGGCCGCCTGCCCACTTTGAAACGACTTATGGATCGGGGCGTCAGTTGCGAACTGACCGTCGATCTTCCACCGGTTACCGTACCGAACTGGCCTTCCTTTATGACGGGGAAGAATGCAGGAAAACACGGGGTCGTCCACTGGTTCATCAGGAAAGAAGGTCAGTGGGAGTGGTCCCTTGCAAGTTCCGACGCCATAAAGGCAAAGATGCTCTGGGAGATCGCAGGGGAGAAGGGAAGGAAGAGCATCGTCGTCAATGTCCCTGCCACCTATCCCCCCAGACCGATCGACGGGATTATGGTCACAGGTCTTCTCACCCCTCCCATGGCCAAAGATTTTGTCCATCCTCCGGAAGTGAAAGACGAGCTTGAGGCCCGTTTCGGCAAGTACTCCCTTTACTCCAGCATGACGTATCAACCGGGACGGGAAGATCTCTTTTTCGAAAGTGTCCTCAGGGGCCTCGACGAGCGGTTTGCCGCGACCATGTACCTCATGAAGGAGCATCCCTGGGATATCTTCACCATTGTCTACGGCGAAAGCGACCTCATGCAGCATATGTTCTGGAAATTCATCGATCCTCATCATCCCCTTTATGTCAAGGAGATGGCCGACAAATACGGTGACGGCGTGGCAAAGATCTACGAGAAAATCGATACGATCCTTGGCGAATACCTCAGGGAAGCCGGTGAAGACACGCAGGTCATCGTCATGTCCGACCATGGAGCCGACCCTTTTTACCAGAAATTCTTCACAAACAACTGGCTCATCGATCTCGGTTTCATGAAGATCAAAAAAGGCTTCGTCTCAGGTCTCAAACACTGGGCCTTCCGGAGGGGCTTCACGATCAACACCATGTACCGCCTTTTTCTCAAAATGGGCTTCATCAACTGGACCAACAAGGTGTCGAGAAATGAATCGGCCGAGTCGCTTGTCCGGAAGCTCTTTCTTTCCTACGAGGATGTGGACTGGGAAAAGACGACAGCCTTTGCCTTTGGGGGGTTTGGCCAGATCTATATGAATGTGAAGAATGACGGTGCCACCATGTCGGGAGGAGAAACAGCGTCGTACGGTGAAGCGCGGGACCGGATCATCGCGGGCCTCCGGGAGATTATGATTCCCGGGGTCGGACCGCTCGTTGAGGAAATCTACACGAGAGAAGAACTTTACTGGGGGCCGAACACGTCGGTCCTTCCTGATATCGTCTTCATCCCGAGAAAAGGATATCTCGACCCTGGCGATTTCGAGTTCTCGTCAAACAAGCGATTCGATGACGCCATCCTCGGTTCGGGGACACACAGCAGGAGAGGTCTCTTCATCATGTCCGGCCCTGCGGTGCGCCACTCACCGGACTTTGCAGGAGCCACCATCCACGATATCGCTCCGACGGCACTCTACCTGGCAGGCGTTCCTGTTCCCGGCGACATGGACGGAAGAATCCTTCTGGAGACCCTGACGGATGAATGGCTCGATGACCACCCTCCTCTCTATGACGAGAGTTCAGGCGATCTGACCGGTCCTTCGCATACCTATTCGGCCGACGAGGAGGAGGATATCAAGAAGCAACTGAAAGGATTGGGCTATCTGAGCTGATGACCGATCATATCGTCGAAAGACTGTACGGTCTTACAAATACAGAGAGTGTGACCTTTTCTGCGGGAGGGACTCCATTGTGGCCGGAAGACCGTCCCCCTTCAGAAGAGAGAGTGTCACACGGGAGGAGAATATGTCACTGAGAAACCAGGTTGTGGCTCTTGCGATAAGCATCGGAATACTCCTTCTCATTGTTGAGCTTGTGAGACGACGGAAACTGCGGGAAGAGTATTCTCAGTTGTGGTTTCTCACAGGCGTTTCCATTCTCGTTCTCATGATCTGGTTTGACCTTCTCAGATGGATGAGCCACCTCGTCGGCGCCATCTCCCCCATTTCGACGATCTTCTTCTTCGCTTTCCTCTTCCTCACGCTCATCAGCCTCCATTTCTCCGTGGTCATTTCAAAACTGACGGATCAGCTCAAGGATCTTGCCCAGCGGTACGCTCTTCTCGAAAATGAACTGGAAAGGATGAAGGATCGCACCGACGACGAGGCGGGAGGTTCGCCGCCGTCACCGCAGCGATGACAAAGTTCTTGTTGTATCCCGAAATGAGGTGTGATATGAAACAGTTGACAATTCCACGGACAGCGTTCATGGGTTATTGACGCTACAGAAGGAAAGGAGACGAAGTCTTCTGTAACGGGTTTTTCGTATAACGAATCTGGAGGATGGTTGATGAAGGTAGTGTTGATATACCCCCGGTACAGGACACGTATGGCAGGCGGTCTCGAAGAACCGCTCGGGACCCTGTACATCGCTGCCGTCCTCCGGGCTCAGGGGCATGAGGTACGTATTCACGATCTGAGCTTTGTGAACGATCTGACCGCTATGACTGCCGACCTCGGCGATGCCGACTGGATCGGCTTTTCCTCCAGTTCCCCTCTGTTTGGCAAAGCCCTCGAGATTCTCCGCCATGTGAAGACCGTGGCACCTCACGTCCCGACGGTTATCGGTGGTCCGCATGCTACCACGGTCCCCGAGGAAGCTCTCGACAACGGTTTCGATTACGCCTTTCTCGGCGAGAGCGAAACGACTGTGGCCCAGTTTACGGGCCTTTTTGCCGAAGGCCGGGGCCACGAGTGCCCGGGGGTCGCAACCAAGATGGACGGAGTGATCCGGATCAACCAGCGGTGTGATTTTATCGACGATCTCGACGCACTCCCCTTTCCCGCCCGGGAACTCCTTGACTACACCCACTACCCGACAATCGGCATGATCGCAAGCCGGGGCTGTCCCTTCAATTGTCTCTACTGTAAACCGATGGTCGACCAGCTCTTTGGCCGGAAGGTCCGCCACCGGTCGGCGACGAATGTCGTGGCAGAGATGGAACAGGCCATCAGCATCGTCGGCCCGAAGGAGATCAGCTTCAAGGATGACACATTCACCGTCATGTCGGCGGCATGGTTCGAAGAATTTACGTCGGAACTGGCAAGAAGAAAGCTGAAAGTCCGGTGGCAGGCCAACTCCCGTGTCGATACGATAACCTATGAAAAACTGAAGCTCATGCGGAAGAGCGGCTGTTCACAACTCGGGTTTGGAGTGGAAAGCGGCTCACCGAAGGTGCTCGAATTCTACCGGAAACATGCAAAGATCGACCAGGTGGAGCAGGCATTCCGGTGGTGTCATGAACTGGGGATACTTCCCCACGCCTTCATCATGCTCGGCGCACCGGAAGAAACGATCGAAGACATGCAGATGACCTTCGACCTCATCCGCCGGATCAAGCCTCGGAGCTGGATCGTCTGTACCACGACGGCCTTTCCCGGCAACGATCTTTACTCCTACGCAAAAGAACACGACATTCTCAATATCACCGATTACGAGGATTATGACAACGCTGAGAATGCAGTCCTTAACCGGTCTCCCCTCAAGCTGAAATACCTTCAGCCTGATGACATCAGGCGCTACAGAAACAAGATAAACTACTACATGCTTATGGTGAATGCCGTCAATCCAAGCGTTATGTTAAAAGCACTCCGGAGACCTGGCGCAGTGGTCCATGGAATCAGGAACGTGCTTTTTTCCAAAAAAAAATAACGGCATCGGCGACGTCTTCGCCGGTCCTGAAATGTCAGACGATCGATTGCCTGCCGGCCAGCCAACCTTCTCAGTCGTAATTCCCGTCTACAACGAAGCTGACAGAATCAACAGTCTCATCGGTCACATACGGTCCATGGCCCCACCGGACAGAGCAGAGATCATCGTCGTCGACGGGTCACCGGACCAGGAGACGGCAAAGGCAGTCTTCCACCCGGGGATCAGGGTCATGGGCACAGCACCGGGACGAGGCGGGCAAATGAACGCCGGAGCCAACACAGCGCAGTCACCGGTCCTTCTCTTTCTCCACGCCGACACCCGTCTCCCGCCCGATGGCTTTCGCCTGATCGAAGAGACGCTGAACAACAACCGGATCGTTGGCGGCGCTTTCGATCTCACGATCGATTCACCGCGCCCTGTTTTCCGGATCATCGAAAAGGTGGCGTCGTACCGGTCCCGGATGACAGGCATTCCCTACGGTGACCAGGCGATCTTTATCCGAAGGGATTACTTTTCGTCGCTCGGAGGCTACAAAAACATCCCGTTCCTCGAAGATGTCGATCTCATGCGGCGGATCAGGAAGAGAGGGGATCTCATCTTAATTCTTTCGAGCCCTGTCCTGACATCTGCCAGGCGATGGGAACAAGAGGGGGTCGTCCGGGGAACGGTCCGGAACTGGCTGGTCGTCCTTCTCTTCTATGCCGGTCTCTCTCCGCAGAGACTCGCCCGCCTCTACCCGCGGCACTGATACACAACATCTCCTTCCAGGCACTGTGGGGGATGGCGCAGGAAGGATAGTGCGTTATATTAGAGAAGATGAACGACACGGCCTGTCTCGTGATGATGATGAAGAACCCCCTGTCAGGTTATGCCAAGACCCGTCTCGCCGCGACGATCGGGGACGATCATGCAGCCCGTCTTTATCGGTGTTTTGTCGATGACCTGACCGATGCCTTCCGGGGTCAGGTCTTTCACTTCGCCGTTTTTGTCTCCTCTCCGTGCCCCCTCCCCCCTGTGGGGCCGGCAACGGAAGGCATACCCTGTTTTCTCCAGCAGGGTAATGACCTCGGGGAAAGGCTCGTTCACGCTTTTCAGGAAACCTTCGCCAGAGGGTTTGCAAAGGTGGTCGTCATCGGGAGCGATACCCCCGATCTCACGGCCCATGACGTACAGGACGCCTTCAGCCTCCTTGATGGGAATGACTCGGTGATCGGACCGGCCTGTGACGGAGGGTACTATCTCATCGGCTTCAGGAAAGATTCTTTTCTCAAAGATGCATTCGAGGCGATCCCCTGGAGTACAGACACCGTATACAGAGAGACTGCGGAACGTATCAGCGGGGCAGGCCTCAGGTTCGCCAAACTGGCGGTAAAACGGGACATCGATACGATCGACGATGCGAAAGCATTTCTCGATGCTCACGGAACCGATACAAACGGTCCGCGGCGGACCCTCGCCTTTCTTCAGGTCCACCGGACGATATTCTCATGACAGGGGGAAAATAACTATGATCCGATGGTTCTCTGCTCACAGGGGAAAAGTGCTTCTTATCGCCGCGATCATTACCGTCATTCTTCTTGCCCAGACGACAGGCCTTACGGAGCATCTCACCTTCGAAAACCTCAAATCCAACAGAGACCAGCTCCAGGGCTTTGTCCAGGCCAATTACCTGGCGGCTGTCACAACATTTATCATCGCCTTTATCGTCATGGCCGCTCTCTCCATACCGGGAGCCGCCGTACTCACCCTTGCCGCCGGTTTTGTCTTCGGAACGGTGCCTGCGACCATTTACGTCAACATCGGCGCCACTGGCGGGGCGACGCTGGCCTTTCTTATCGTCCGTTATCTCGCCGGAAACTGGGTCAACAGAAAATATGCCTCCCGCCTCGCAACATTCAATGCCGACCTGGCGAAAAACGGTCCCTATTACCTTCTCTCCCTCCGCCTCATTCCCGTTTTTCCTTTCTTTCTCATCAATATCGCCGCCGGACTGACAAAGATTCCTCTCTCCACCTTCATTTGGACAACGATGGCAGGAATCCTTCCCGGTGATCTCGTCTTCACGTTCACCGGAAGTCAGCTCGCAAACATCGACAGTCCGAAAGATATTCTCTCCGCCAACGTTGTCACCGCCCTGCTCCTTCTGGCCGCCGTGAGCATCGTGCCCGCCGTCTACAACCATGTGAAGGGACGAACGTCCCGCTAAACAAAGGTTCTCGTGATCCGCTGGGAGATATTGCAGAGAATTTCGTAAGGGATCGTACCGGCACGTTCGGCAATGTCGTCGGCACCGATGATCCCGCCGTCACCGGGCCCGATGAGGGTCACGTCGTCGCCGGGCCTGACATGGGGGACATCAGTCACATCCACAAGAAGCCAGTCCATGCAGATCCTGCCGGCCACGGGACAGGGTCGTCCTCCGGCGAGTACGGTATTCTGGTTCGAGAGAATCCGGGGGTAGCCATCGGCATAGCCGACAGGAATCCCGGCGATGACCGAGTCACGATCCGTTCTGAACGTCCGGCCGTAGCTGAGAAACGTGCCGGCAGGCATATCCCGCAGGAATGCAATGTGAGAGACGAGGCTCATGACAGGGGTAACAGGGAGATCTTTTTCGAGAAGTCTGTCCGGGTGGTAGCCATAGAGGCTTATTCCCGCTCTCACCATTGTGAAGTGAGCCTCGGGATAGACCGTAATGGCTCCGCTGTTGGCCATATGGATCATCTGAGGGGTGATCCCCTCTTCCTTCATCCGGCGGATAACGGTCCTGAATGTTTCGATCTGTTCCAGACCGTAGGAATCACGGTACTCGGACGACGCAAAATGGCTGATAATCCCCTGAACGGTCAAAAACGGGGCTTCCTTGAGCTTTGCGGCTACGGCGTCGGCCTGGTGAATCGTAAAGCCGAGACGGCCCATTCCCGTATCGAACTTGAGATGGATCTCCTTCGTTTCCCCCCGGAGCCTGGCCTCAGCGGCGAGCCGGGACATCATATCGAAATCGTGAATCACGGGAACGAGGTCATAGGAGAAAAAGTCCGCTGCTTCATCCCAGGGAAGAAGCCCGCTGAGAACAAGAATCGGCGCCCTGACGCCTTCGATCCGCAACTCCATCCCCTCGTCCGCTGTGGCCACACCGAGGTAGTCGACACCGATCGATTCAAGCTTTTTCGATACCCCTACGGCTCCGTGGCCATAAGCGTTGGCCTTTACCACAGAAAGAAGCTTCGTCTCCGGAGCAAGACGGGAACGAATGACAGCGACATTTCTTTCAAGGGCGTTCAGATCGATCCGGGCAGTGACCCGCCGGGCCATAACCTGAGCTGTTGTCACACAATCCCGCCCTTTCACGACACCACCAATCCGCTAAAAACACGTTCAAAGGCATCCACTGTTTTGTCAATCTCTTCGTCGCCGTGGGCCAGCGTGAGAAAGGCCGTCTCAAACTGACTGGGGGCAAAGAAGAGACCTTCCTGAAGCATAGCCTTGAAGAACCTTTCGTAGAGGGTTCTGTCGGCCCGGAGAGCCGATTCGTAATCATCCACAGGCCCATCTCCCGAGACAAAGAAGCCTGTAAACATACCTGTCACACTGTTGATCACATAGGGCACACTGTGGTGCCGGGCAATCAGGGAGACCTGGTCTCTGAGGATGGTGCCCCGGCGAGCCATGTCGTCATAGATACGGGGATGCTCCTTCAGATACCGGAGAGCATAGAGACCTGCCCTGACAGCGACAGGATTCCCTGAAAGCGTCCCTGCCTGATAGACGTCTCCGCTGGGCGCCAGATGCTCCATGATATCCCGTCTCCCTCCAAATGCCCCTATGGGGAAGCCGCCGCCGATGATCTTCCCGAGGCATGTAAGGTCGGGCTCGATGGCAAAAATCCCCTGGGCTCCTCCGAAGGCCATCCTGAACCCTGTGATGACTTCGTCGCAGATAAGCAGAATACCCTTTTCCCGGCAAACCTCCTGCACCTGAGCAAGGAAGCCTTCGGCCGGAGGAATGAGACCCATGTTTCCCATAACCGGTTCAAGGATGACGCAGGCAAGGTCAGATTCAGCCGATATGATCGACAACAGGGAATCGGGATGGTTGAAATCAGCGATATACGTGTGCCGGGCCAGATCCTTCGGCACCCCCGCACTGTCGGGCATGGCGAACGTCGCGAGACCTGATCCCGCCTTCACGAGAAGGCTGTCCACATGACCATGGTAGCAACCTCTGAACTTGACAACACCGTTCCTTCCCGTATACCCCCGGGCCAGACGGATGGCGCTCATGACAGCCTCCGTTCCGGAACTCGTGAGCCTCACCTCTTCTATCGACGGAATAGCCTCACTGATCATCTGGGCAAGCCTTACCTCTCCCGGGTGGCATGCCCCGAAACTCGTTCCCCTTTCCACCGCCTCCTGAATCTCACGGACGAGACCGTCGTGGCCGTGTCCCAGAATGATCGCACCCCACGAGGCAACGTAGTCGAGATACGTATTTCCGTCGACATCGACAAGGTACGGACCCCGGGCATGGTCAACGTAGAAAGGTGTGTCATTGACCGATGCAAATGCCCTGACGGGGCTGTTGACTCCCCCCGGTATGTACCGCCGGGCCTCTTCGAAAAACCGCTGCGACCGCTCTCTATTCATCTATCACCACCAAAGCCGTTTTCTTGAATTCACGGGTACTGAGAAAGATCCGGAAGTCCGTAAGCCCCGTTTTCTCCGACATCCGTCTGACAATATCATTGCAATCATCCATACTCCTGCCGTGAATCATCGTATAGAGATTGTAGTCCCAGTATCCGCCGCACTCCCTCTCGTAACAATGACTCACTTCAGGAAAAGCTGCCATTTCCGTTCCTGCCTCCTCTACCCGGCCACTGTCGACCTTCCAGACCACCATGGCATTATGGCTGTACCGGGCCTTCCTGTGGTGCAGGATGGCAGCGATGCGCCTGATGACTCCCGTGGCTTTCAGTTGTCCCAGGAAGCCGATCAATTCGTCTTCGCTCATCCCGGCCTTTTCGGCAATATCACGATAGGGCCTCTCCACGCAGGGCAAATCTGCCGGCACATTCTTCAGGATCATTTTCATCGTTTTCGACATCCTGTCTATCTTACACAACCCTGGTCGGCGATTCAATCGCAATTCCCCCTTTCAGGCACCTGTCCCTGGTGATGCGCCGTTTCAACGGTCCGGTGATGATGATCCTTTTTCCTTTACTTTCCAGTCCTTTCCATTGCATTATTATGCGAAAAAATGATGACCAGGAGACGTGACCATGCCAAAACCTGCACCACGTATTGAAAAAATTCCGCCCTACCTTTTTGCCCGCATCGATAAGAAAAAAGATGAGGCACGAAAGAAAGGGCGTGATCTCATCGACTTCGGCATCGGCGATCCCGACATTCCGACCCCAGGCCACATCATCGAAAAAATGAAGCAAGCCACCGGTGACCCGGCCAATCACCGGTATCCCAGCTATGAAGGCATGTACGACTACCGGAAGGCAGTCGCCGACTGGTACTTGGGCCGCTTTAATGTGTCCCTCGACCCTGCAACGGAAGTGGTGGCACTCATCGGATCAAAAGAGGGTATAGCCCATATGCCCTGGGCGTACGTCGACCGCGGTGACGTCGTTCTCGTTCCCTCGCCGGGATACCCCGTTTACAAAATCGCCACATACCTCGCCGACGGGACACCGTACCTCATGCCTCTCCTCGAGGAGAACAATTTCCTCCCCCGCCTCTCTGACATACCGGAAGACATCGCCCGAAAAGCGAAGCTCATCTTCGTCAATTATCCCAACAACCCCACAGGAGCCCACGCACCAGACAGTTTCTACGAAGAACTGATCGACTTCGCAGCACGGCACGACATTATTGTGTGCCACGACGCCGCTTACAGCGAGATAGCTTATGACGGCTACAGGCCAAAAAGCATCCTCCAGTTCGACAAGGAGAAGAGGTACTCTGTCGAGTTTCATTCCCTTTCAAAAACCTATTGCATGACAGGGTGGAGAATCGGGTTCGCTGTAGGAAACCGGGAAGCGATCGCCAATCTGGGTAAACTGAAAACAAACATCGACTCAGGCGTCTTCCAGGCGATTCAGGTTGCAGCTATCGAGGCGCTGACCGCCGACCAGTCAACGGTTGACGAGATCCGGAATCTCTTTCAGAGACGGCGTGATATCATGGTCGATGGACTCAATTCGATCGGTATCACGGTGGAAAAACCGCTGGCCACGTTCTATATCTGGGCGAGAGTCCCTGCAGGATACTCGTCGGAGCAATTCTGCGAAAAACTGATTGAAGAGACAGGCATCGTCGTCACTCCGGGAAACGGGTTCGGTGACGAAGGAGAAGGCTTTTTCAGGATCTCCATCACCATCGGAGAAGAGCGCATCAAAGAGGCCATCGAACGGCTGAAAGCAATCAGTCTGTAATCTCTTTTTCAGCGGCAGGAGACGGCTTCCTGCCGCTCATCCTTCCCGCTACAACGATCAGCACCACAAGAAGAAAAGCTGCTCCTATCAGAATGGGCATGGTCCAGAAAGATGCCGGCACAGACTGATACAGACCGATGATCCCGAAAAGAATGAATATGACTGCCGCAAACCATTTGATAAAACGCTCAGGTATCTTCTTCCCCAGGACGATGCCGACGATGATCCCGATGGCATCAGCTATGAGCATCCCCGTCGTTGTGCCCAGCCACACCGAGAGGATGCTCGGGTACTTCGTCGCCAGCGCTACGGTCGCCAACTGCGTCTTGTCTCCCATCTCAGCAAGGAAAAAGGCTGCAGCAACCGTCCAGAAGGGACTGAAGTTGAACCGCCTGTCTTCCCCTTCCAGTCTGTCGCCCCGCAACGTCCATAACCCGAATCCGATGAAAGAGAGGGATGCGGCGATCTGAATATAGTGGAGAGGCACCACGGTGCAGAGCCAGCTTCCCAGGACCACGGCAAAAAGATGGTTCGCAAGGGTGGCGACAAAGACGCCCCACATGACTGTCTGCCACTTAAATCTGCTGGCAAAGGCCATTGCCAGAAGCTGTGTTTTGTCACCCATTTCAGCAAGGACAACAAAGATAACGGAAGCCAGATATGCGTTCATTCATCCCTCCGGACATAAAAAAACGAGACCTCATGAGACCTGTCCTCCGGTCTCACTAAAGGTCTCGCTAATTGGTATCACCAACGGCAAGGCCAGGGAATCATCCCAGCATGTTGACCTTGTCTCTTTAGCTACTCCCCTTTAGGGAATATTGTATGGAAACGTATTATACTCCAGGGAAGGTGATTATTTCAATTCTTCCATGCAAAAGTCCCACAGACAGAGGTGAACCCTCTTTACAGACCGGATCAACTTGCATATAGTTCACATGTAGGTTAGCATAGATCAAAGAGATGCCTTTTCGATTCCCGGCCGGGGGATAGAAGAGAGGGGCAGCAGTGGTGTACTGGGAGAGAACTGCAGCACAAAAGAGTGGGGTCTGATCGACGATGGCCGACAACCGTTCCGGGAAGATACGCAACATCCTTCATGAGACCAACCTGTCGAACGGCGACAGATTCCTGAGATCCCGGTCATCCCGTACCCTTTATCTCTTCCTCAAAAAACATCTCACCCCCCACAAAACGGTCTTCTACAATGAGGCACGGGCCATGGGCAACTTCATGAACCTCCTGATGAAAACGAGGAACTATGGGGGGAAATGGACAAAAAGTGAACGGGAGGAGTTGAAGTACTACCTTTTGAAGCTATCGCGAAAGATACCGGTCTGCATTATTTTTCTCCTTCCCTTTGGATCCTTCGTACTCCCGTTGCTCCCTGAACTGATGGAACGGCGGGGACAGAAACGGATAGGCAGTACCGCCACAACCGGTCCCCTGACTGCCGGAGAATGATCCCGGCACGGTCGCTTAGCCCTTCTCTTTACCTCCTACGATGATCTCCGGTATACGGAGCGTCGGTTGGCCGTCTGCCACCGGGACACCCTGGCCATCCTTTCCGCACGTTCCGATGCCTATGCCGAGATCCGAACCGACCATATCGATCTCCCTGAGAATCGTCAGACCGTTTCCCATCATCGTGGCGTTCTTGATCATGGGCCCTACGATCCCTTTTTCGATAAGGTAGCCCTCTGAGATTTCAAAGACAAAATCGCCCCGCACCGTATCGACCTGGCCGCCACCCATTTTGACGACAAGAACGCCATCATCGACAGACCGGATGATAGCCGCCGGATCATCCTCTCCAGGGAGGATCATTGTGTTGCTCATCCTCGGGATGGGCCTGTGCCGGTATGATTCGCGCCGTCCGTTCCCTGTGGGAGGAATGGCATGTTTCAATCCGTGAAAACGGTCGACGAGATACCGTCCGAGAACCCCTTTCTCCACCAGAACCGTCCGCTCCGCCGCCACGCCTTCGTCATCGTAGGCATAGGTACCCCGGAGGTTCGGGACCGTTGCGTCATCAACAATATCAATAAGGGGAGATGCGATATGCTCTCCTATTTTCTCCTTGTAGCAGGACAACCCTTCCAGGGCCAGATCAGCCTCCAGGCCGTGGCCGATGGCCTCGTGAATCATCGTGCCTCCTGCCTCAGAGGCAAGAACGACGGTCTTCTTTCCCATCGGCGCTTCAACAGCGTCGAGAAGACCGGCGAGTCTCCTTACCGTCTTTGCCGCCACCTCCTCGATCCGCTCAACGGTAAAGAAGTCGAACCCGGAAAAGCCACCGATCGCCTCGTAAGCCGTCTGAACGTCACCGTTCTTTTCGCCCACAATGAGGAGGCTGACCACAACCTGGGTGCGCGTGTCTTCCACTGTTGCGCCGAGAGAATTTTCGATTCTCACAAACTGACACGAATCACGGTAGATAGCCCGGACCTGCTTCACCCTCTTTTCCATCTTCCGGATCATCGCTTCGAGCCCCCTGACGAGATCGACCTTCTCCCTGAGACCGACAGACCGGGGATCAATTCCGATAGAGAAGTCATAGACACCGCTCATAAATTCGGTGGAAGGAAGGAGAAAATGACCCGTACCGCCTGAGGCAGACCCGAGGTTCCGGGCTATGTCCATGAGATTCTTTTCATCGAGAGCGTTCGTCGACGCATAGAAGGTCTTCCACGGAACAATGATCCTGATACCTGTCCCCGAATCGTGGGCTTCTTCGACTTTTTCGAGGCGCCCTGATTCGAGATGGATCTGTGTATAGTCCTTCCGTTCAAAAAACAGATCGCCGTAGAGCGTGTCGCGACGCATGGCCATCCTGAGAACCCTTCCTGCTTCAAACACATTCCACCTCCCGGAATTGTATGCCCTCTTTGATCATACTCTCGATGATACCATTCACATGGGATTCGAAAAAGACAGGGTAGATGATTTCAATCAGCCCTGCCCTTCCGTCGAGGACGGAAAAGATAGCGACATCGTCGTATGATTCAAGGATTGCCTTAAAAAAACCGACCGACCGGGGATCAATGAGGTAGCGCTTCGTCTTCTCCATCTCCAAGCCCTTTCAGCATCTCAAGAAACGCCTCTATCCGGAGTTTGGTCCGCGAATCAAGGGGCTTCGGGAACTCCCCTTCGATCGTCAGGATCGGGACCTTCAGCGAATCTTTGAGGATGATGTCGTCCATGATTCTGAAACAGAAACCCTGGACATAATGGATGATCCCCCGGATCCGGCGCCGGGCGACCTCTTCCCGAATATCAGCGAGCCGTTCAAAGATACCATAGGGATAGGTGTATTGCCGGTAGGCCGCTACTATATCTTCTCCTCCCTGAGGCAGTGAAAACTGACGCTGCGTTTCATTGAACACGATGTGCCCGCCCTGGTCACTGACAAAGTCATAGAAATCGAGCAGAATGGGCGGAACACCGATATATCCCACCGGTATGCCCTCCAGGGCGTCCCGTGTGCCGGCGGACTGAAGAAACTCTTCCGCCATCTGCCCGTACATCATGTAATCACCAAGCATGTCCGAGGACCGGATGAGCCAGAGGTGGTTCTCGTATCCCGACACAGTTCGTTCTTTCCATGTCAGATCATCGATCCCCCTGAGCGTCGCCCGCACACTGTTCACCGCTGAAAAGACACGGGCAACATCCCCTTCGTCTGCGCCGAGAGCGATCGTAAGTTTTTCGATTTCCCTCTTCACGACGGCATAATCCCTGTCGTAAGGGAAGGAAAAGGGGATCGTCCGGACGCCGCGGTACTGGAGGATCTCGGCCAACCCGTGGGTATTGCTGCAGTCCCCTTCCATGACCGTGATGACAGGGTCGATGCCGTACTCCATCACCACACCATAGATGCCCTTGATCCAGTTGCACATATTCCGGGGAAAGCCGTCCCGTTCCGCCCGTTCGATATATTTCATCGGTTCAGGATCAGTGATGAAAAGGTTGTTCAGATCGCAGGGAATATCGCCTGCGGCAAAGATGACCTCGACAGGTATTGTTGTCGTAAAACCTACACGACGATTCACGTTAGCCCCCTTTCCCAAAACCATAGAAAAAGATCGGCAAAGACAGGAGGAGGAAGCTCCTCTGCCCTCACTGCCGGCGAAAACCCGAATGCTCCGTAGAGCTCGTCAGTATGCTCGCGTCCGTAGTATTTTACCATGGTATGGCGGAGATATTTTCTTTTCGTTTCAAAACATCGGCGGATAAAGGGCATCATCCCGTCATCACGGCTTCTCCCTTCGTCCGTAAGGGGGACCCCGAGAAAAGCACTCTCCACCTTCGGCGGCGGTGTAAAGATCTGGGGATGGAGAGAGAAATGGATCTTCGGGTGGCCAAGCAACTGGAAAACTACCGACAGGGACCCGTAGGATTTCCTGCCATAAGGACTTACGATTCTCTCGGCCACCTCCTTCTGCATCGTGAAAAAGGCGTCGGAAACCATTCGTCTCATCCCGACTACAGCGAAGAGGATCGGCCCGGTAATGTGATAAGGGATATTTCCCACGACCCGAACCGGTCCTTCCATAAAACGCCCGAGATCGACTGTGAGAACATCGGCAAAGACAACGGTCAGATGGGGATACCGGGCTTCAAGCCCCCGGAGTTCATCCTCGAAGGCCCTGTCAATCTCAATGGCTACAACCCTTCCCGCTTTTGCGCAAAGCCGTGCCGTAAGATCGCCCTGACCAGGGCCGATCTCGATGATCCGGTCCCCGGCGGTTACGTCCATAACGCGGACCATCTTGTCGAGGACATTGCCGTCTTTGATGAGATTTTGAGAAAACCGCTTCTTCAGCATCACCGGGCCAGTCGCATCCGGGAGAACGCCTTCACGTCGAGCGGCGACTCATACCCCCTCTCCACCGGCAGGGCAAACGATCCTGCGAGGGCGATCATGGCACCATTGTCGGTGCAATACTGTGGGGCGGAAAAGAAGACGTCTAAGGGAAGGTCCGAAACCCGTTCCGCGAAAACCGTTCTCAATCGACCGTTGCAGGCTACGCCGCCGCCGACGACAATCGTCCGGACCCCTTCATCCCGGGCAGCCCTGATCGTCTTCGTGACCAGTACATCTACAACCGCTTCCTGAAATGATGACAGAATATCATCTATCATTTCCATATGTAACGGGTTATTCTTTATGTAATTAATAAACGATGTCTTTAAACCGCTGAAACTAAAATCGTAATTTTTATCGTCCATCATAGGCCGGGGAAAAGTGACAAAATCCTTCCGTCCCCTGGCACCGCGCTCTTCAATGATCCTCCCGCCGGGATAGCCCAATCCGAGGAATTTTGCCGCTTTGTCGAAGGCCTCCCCGGCCGCATCGTCCCGGGTACTTCCGAGTACCTTCAGCTCATCGTGGCCTGAGACGAGAAGGATCAGTGTATGACCTCCCGAAACAACGAGAGCAACGAAGGGGAAGTCGATATCTCGTTCCAGGAACACGCTGAGTGCATGGGCAGTGATATGGTTTACCGGCACGAGAGGTTTTCCGACGGCAAGAACGAGCCCCTTTGCAAAGGAGAGGCCGACAAGAAGTGACCCGATCAGCCCAGGACCGTTCGTCACAGCAACGGCATCGATTGCACCGACGGCGAGGCCGGCCTCCCGGAGAGCCTCGAAGAAGATCCTGTCGATCAGCTCAACGTGCTTCCTCGACGCTATTTCAGGAACGATCCCGCCGAAGTGGCTGTGAAGATCTACCTGACTTGATACAATGCTGGAAAGGAGCCGCCGTGAACTTCCCGCTTCCAGAAGGGCAACAGAGGTGTCATCGCAGGATGTATCGATACCGACAATTATCATTCATATCTGGTCCCAGAAGACCTTGACCTTTTCCTTCTTTTTTGAATCCTCGACGCGGGCTTTCACAAAATCATCCCTGTCCTTCGCGAGGGTGGACTGCTTGAAGATCGCCTTCTCTTTTTCCCAGTCTGCCGCATCAGGCTGCTTTTCCGACTTGAAGAAGAAGACGTAATATTTCCCGTTGATGAAGACCGGTTTTTCGTAGACAGGCTTTGCGGAACTCAACGTAAAGACTTCGCTGTTCTCCCTTGGGACAGGTCCTATCCCCGGTATGGCCTGGGATGCCCTGTTCATGAGACCGGTCTCTTTTCCCTTTCCGGCACTCTTCTGCTTCGCTCCGTCCTCAGCGGCTGACTTCGCCAACTCCCGGCCTTTTTCCAGGCGCATCTTCTCTTTTATCTCCGCAAGAACGACCGTCTTTTCGAGTGGTTTTCCTTCTTCCCTGTTGACAAGAACATAAATTGACGACTTGCCGCCATCGCGGACAGGAAGGGATATCTCCCCTTTCTTCAGCTCTTTGATGGCATTCAGGGACTGCTGGGTGGTAAAACGCTTCTTCAGATCGCTCTCCTTCACCGATCCAAGATCGATCATCTGGAGTCCTTTCTGTTTTACATATCCTTCAAAATCCTTCGTCTTGATGAGATCAAGGTAAGCCTGGTCGTCCTTCATGCCACTCTTCCCGTCGATGATGATCTCTTTGAGAAAATAGGTATTTTCGCTCTTATACTGACCTTTTTCCTTCTCATACCGCTCGTTCACGTCTGTCTCTTTAATCTCGGCCTTCTGCTTGTAGTCGGCAGGATCGAAGGCAACAAAGGTGAGATCAACCTTCCCGCGCTGTTTTACAAACTGTTCGTACAACTCCTTGTCGGACCGGGAAGCTCCGAGGGTTCCAAGAATGGCCGCCACCTTGGAGATGAGCATGGCCTTCTTCTGTTCCTTTTCGAATCTCTGGGGATCGGTGTTGTTCCTTTTCAGGATCTCGGCATACCGCTTCTGGTCAAATTTCCCATCCCGCTGGAACTCCTTCATCGATCCGATGTAATCGGCAAACTCCCTGTCCGACACGGCAAGACCGAGATTCCCTGCAATTCCCATGAGGAGGTACTGGTCGACAAGGCTCTCCATGGCCTTCTCTCTCAGTTTCAACTGCTTGACCATATCTTCGTCAAATTTATCGCGATAGACCATCCGGAAAAACTCGATATGTTTATTATAGGCATCCCGGTATTCGGCCATCGTCACCTTGTAAGGTCCGACCTCCGCCACCACCTGATCAGAGTCCCGGTACGAGCCGACACCCCAGAAAATGAACACGACGATAATAAGACCGAATATGGTCTTTACGAGGTACCCGGTTGCATACTTCCGCATAAATCTCAGCATGTCATTGCCCCATCTTTCTTGATTTTAAGTTCCTAAAAATAGTATATTACAAAGGATTTTTCAATAAATTAAATCAGAGAGGACATTACGGATGTTTGACTCCCTATTTGGTCTATTTTCAAAAGACCTTGCTATAGATTTGGGCACAGCCAATACGCTTGTATACGTTAAAGGAAAGGGTATTGTATCCAATGAACCTTCCGTTGTCGCCGTTCACCGCGATGCGAGAGGCTCGAAGAAAGTCATCGCCATCGGCGAGGAAGCGAAGAACATGCTCGGGAAGACTCCCGGTAACATAGTAGCCATCCGGCCCCTCAAAGACGGCGTCATTGCCGACTTCGAGATCACTGAGGCCATGCTCAAGTATTTCATACAGAAGATCCATAACAAGAAATCATACGCCAGGCCCCGTATCGTCATATCGATCCCGTCGGGTATCACACCCGTTGAACGGAGGGCGGTCAAGGAATCAGCCGAATCAGCCGGAGCCCGGGAGGTTTACCTCATCGAAGAGCCTATGGCTGCAGCAATAGGCGTCGGTCTTCCCATCACCGAACCGAGCGGCAATATGATCGTCGACATCGGCGGCGGTACGACGGAAGTGGCGGTCATCAGCCTTTCGGGAATTGTCTACTGTAATTCGGTTCGCGTCGCGGGGGATAAGATCGACGAAGCCGTCATCCAGTACATCAAACGGAAGTACAACCTGCTCATCGGCGAAAGAACAGCGGAAATGATCAAAATCAACATCGGTTCGGCCTATCCGAATCCTAACGGCGAAGAGTTGACCATGGAGGTAAAGGGAAGGGACCTTGTGGGAGGGATTCCAAAGACACTTGAAATATCATCGAGTGAAATCAGAGAAGCAATCTCCGAACCTGTCAACGCCATCGTAGATGCCGTTCGGGTGGCCCTTGAGCGCACACCCCCCGAACTGGCCTCGGATATCGTGGACAAAGGTATCGTCCTGAGCGGCGGCGGAGCCATGCTGAGGAATCTTGATATTCTCATCAAGGAAGTAACCAGGCTGCCTGTAATCATCGCCGACAACCCTCTTACGGCTGTCGCTGAAGGAACCGGCAAGGCGCTGGATGAAATTTCCCTTTTGAAAGAGATCGCAACCTACTTTTAATTTTCAGGGAAATTGAGAAATCCTATTGTCATTGGCATAGCCATCATTATTCTCGTGGTGTCGTTTCTGGCCTACACGGAAACGCCTTTTCTCGCGAAGGGTTTTCTGGCGGTCAAAAACGGACTGAGCACGACCGTAGGCCCTGTTCTTAAAGGAACGACCCGGGCATTCGGTTCCGTGGGCCACATCTTCGAGTCCTACTTCAACCTCATCTCAACAAAGAAGGAAAATGTCGATCTTAAAAAGAAGATCGAATACCTCGAAATTCAGAATCAAAAGATGATGGAGATGGAACGGGAAAACGCCCGTCTCCGGAACATTCTCGGCTTCATTCACCAGAACCGGGGCTCCATGGTCGCAGCACGGGTCATCGGTGAAGATCTGAAAAACTGGTATAAGGCGATCATCATCGACAGAGGGACAAGTTCCGGCATCAAGGCAAAGATGCCCGTCATAACGGGAAAAGGCATCGTGGGGCAGGTCGTCGAGTCCCACCAGTGGCACTCGAAGGTGATGGTCATAAACGATACGCACTCTGCGGTGGATGTCTATGTCGACGGAAAAGAGACGAGGGGCATCCTCGAAGGCACGGGACAGGCCACACTCAAACTCAAGTACGTTCGGAAGACGGAAGAGATCGACGTGGGCGACAGGCTCCTTACATCAGGGAAGGACACGATCTACGGAAAAGGGACACCTGTGGGCCTCGTAACAAGAGTCGACCGGGATAAATCCGGCGTCTTTGCCGAGGTAGGTGTTATGCCGTACAATGATTTCAGGAAGCTCGACGAAGTCATCATAGTGAAAAAATGATCCGTACCCTTATCATCATCTTCGTGGGCATTCTCTTCTCCATACTCGAATCGGCGCTTCTTTCCTTTTTTCCGATGGAATTCATCAAACCCGATCTCGGTCTCCCTTTTGTTCTCTATGCCGCCCTCTTTCTCAGTCCGCCAGAGGCTCTTGTCGTCGCCGTTGTTGTCGGAATTTCCCAGGAGATTCTCAGTAACGCTCCCCACGGGACAATCGTCTTCAGTAAAGTTGCCGTCTTTCTGGTCACGATTTTTCTCAGACGGAAGCTCTATATCGAGTCACGGTACAGCTTCGCATACTCCTGTATCATCTTCATGGTCTTCGAATCGGTCCTCGCTATACTCATGGGCTTCTTCGCACGGGGTGACACGAACAACATTCTCAACATCCTCGTCTTCCTGGCACCGAACGCCCTCTTCACGGGATTCGCCTCTGTTCTCATCCTGTCCTTTATCGATCTCCTCAGCCGGAGATTCGCCGAGAGAGGGTGACAGTGCAGGAACAGCAAGCGTCAGGCAAGTACAAATGGTGCAGGATGGTCCTCATCTTCACCATGATCATCCTTCTCGTCCGTTTGTGGGATCTTCAGATCATGCGAGGGACGGACATGCGAAATCTCTCGGAGCAGAACAGGGTCAGAATAAAGAAGATCGTTGCCCCCAGGGGTATCATCTTCGACAGAAACGGCAAAATTCTTGCCGACTCGCGCCCCGCCTTCAACCTCTACATCGTTCCCGAAGACATCAAGGACTTCAGTGAAACCATCGACGGCCTGGCGAAGTTGGTCGGCATGGCCAGGGAAGAGATCATGGAAAGACTTAAGGCATCGAGCCACCTGCCCTCTTCCTTCCCCGTCAAAATCAAGACAGATATCTCCAAGGACGACGTGGCAAAGATCGAATCGAACAAGATCTTCCTTCCCGGCATCAGCACCCAGATTGAACCACGAAGATTCTACCCCCACGGCAAGGTCCTTGCCCACACCCTGGGTTATGTATCTGAAATAAATGACGAAGAGTTAAAGAAGAAAGAGAACAAGGAAAAATACACTCAGGGCGACTTTATTGGAAAATATGGCCTCGAGAGGATGTACGAGGGATTTCTGAGAGGCATCGACGGCGAGAGGCGGGTCGAGGTTGATGCCACCGGCCGGGAGATACGAACGCTGGAGACAAAGGAACCAACACCAGGCCATAACCTCTATCTCAACATCGATCTCGATACACAGTTGGTGGCAGAAAAGGCCCTCGAAAACAAAAAAGGCGGGGCAATAGCCGTCGAACCGAAAAACGGCGCCGTCCTCGCTCTCGTCAGCAGGCCGGCCTTCGATCCCAACCGCTTTTCATCGAGCATCACAAAAGAAGAATGGAAAGAACTGATCACCGACAAGACCCACCCCCTCCAGAACAGGGTTACACAGGGACGTTTTCCTCCCGGATCAACCTTCAAAATCGTTCCCGCGCTCAAAGGTCTTGAGGATAACCTGATCCACGAAAATACGAGTTTCTCCTGCCGGGGCGGCATGCCCTTTGGCGGTCGCGTCTTTCGGTGCTGGAGGAAGGAAGGCCATGGCGCTGTGGCGGTTCACCGTGGGATCGTTGAATCATGCGACGTTTACTTCTACAACCTCGGCCTGAAACTGGGCGTCGACAGAATCCATGCCATGGCCACAGCCATAGGCCTGGGAAAGGCTACAGGCATTGACCTCCCAGGCGAGGCAAACGGTGTTATCCCTTCATCCGAGTGGAAAAAGAAAACCTTCGGCCACCCCTGGTACGAGGGAGAGACCCTCTCTGTCGCCATAGGCCAGGGAGCCGTCTGGCTCACGCCTGTCCAACTCTCCCAGCTTTCATCGTTCGTGGCAAACCAGGGCGTCAATTACAAGCCCCAGGTTGTCAGGAAGATCACCTCACCAGATGGAAAGGTCGTCAAAACATTTGAGCCTGTCCTTGCCCACGACGTTAAGCTAAAGAAAGAGACGATCCGCATCGTCACGGAAGGCATGAGAGGCGTCGTGAACGAAGCCCGGGGAACGGCCTATGGGTCGAGGATCGAGGGCATATCGATGGGCGGCAAGACAGGAACAGCCCAGAGCGTCGGCGGCGACAAGAAGAGTCAGGGCGACCACGCGTGGTTCATCGCCTTCGCTCCGACAGAAAACGCATCCATCGCCATGGCAGTTCTCGTTGAACACGGCGGACATGGATCGAGTGCCGCTGCTCCCGTTGCCAAGGCAATGGCCGAGACCTTCCTCAAGGAAAAACCTACAGTGAAAGAGGCCCGTAATCCATGATCATAGACCGAAGAAAAGCCCACCACATCGACTGGTTTCTTGTCATCAACGGCCTACTTCTCTTCGCCGTAGGCATGATGAATCTCGTAAGCGCAACAACATCCGTTAACAGCGATTCGTACGGCTTTATCATAAAACAGCTCGCAGCTTTCGTTCTGGGAATCGGTGTCATCATCGCCATTCTTCGTATCGACTACCGGACAATAGCCGAACAGGCTCAATGGATCTACATCGGTGGCCTCATCACCGTCATCGCGGTTCTCATTATAGGGGCCATTGCAGGTGGTGCAAAACGGTGGATCAGCATCGGCGGCATCAGCATGCAGCCGTCAGAATTCATGAAGCCCGTTCTCATCATCGCCCTTGCCTACCTTCTGCAGCACTACAAAAAAGCCAACACAAAATTGGGTTTGAAGGAAGTGGCCATTCCCTTCCTCATCACCGTCGTTCCCTTCATCCTCATTATCAAGCAACCGGACCTGGGCACGGGGATCATACTCCTTCTCATATCTCTCGCCATGATGTGGTTCGTGGGCCTCAAGAAATCAACGTATGCCTGCATGTTTGTAGCAGCCGCCACATTACCGGTCATCGCCTGGCTTTATCTGCTGAAGCCGTACCAGAAGATGCGGGTCAACAGCTTCATCAATATCGAGGCTGATCCGTCAGGATTCGGATACCACGCGAAGCAGGCCATGATCGCCGTTGGTTCGGGAAAGTTTTTCGGAAAAGGCTTCATGTCAGGCACGCAGCACAAGCTCCAGTTTATTCCCGAACATCACACAGACTTCATCTATACGGTCATCGGCGAAGAATGGGGATTTGTGGGCTCGATCATTCTCTTTCTCATCTTCGTGACCTTCATCTACCGGATCCTTAAGGTCTCCCAGAATGCAAGCGACGAACTGGGGTCACTCATCGCCTTCGGTGTCGGAGCCATGATCTATTTTCAGTTCGCCATAAACATTCTCATGGCGGTCCATCTCGCTCCTGTTGTAGGCATTCCCCTGCCCTTCATAAGTTACGGAGGCTCGTCCCTCTTGTCGATCCTCGCTTCGATGGGTCTCGTCCTGAGCGTCGGTATGCGCAGATATATGTTCTGATCGCAGCAGCACCCCGACTGTCTTTAAACAATACGAGCGAGCCTTTCGAATGGTGGATGTGTCACGCTTCGTCCTCTTCCCCCCTCAGGAATACCTTTTTTCACCATCCCCTTCCCTGTTCTTTGGAGTGTGGTCCTCAACAGCCGACAAAAAAACTCTCCGGTCAGGATGTCCCGACCGGAGAGTCATGAACAGCTGGAACAAGAACTCTCTATTCAGCAATAGCAAACGAGGCGAGCATATTCTTGGCCAGAGGAAGGGTTCCTTCATACTTTTTCATGGGTGACGTGTAGAACCATGCATGATACATGGTCTTATCCTTCCTCGGGATGATGACGACCCACTGCCTGAACTTCTCTCCCTGAATCGTATACTCGATTGAAAACTGTTTTCCTGCTGTCTTCTCTTTTTTTCCATAGATAAACCGCTGAGAAGGAAAGACCTTCACATCTGTAAGGGCCTTCGTCCTGAGCTGCGATTCCATATCGGTTATTATCGATTCCATGCTCCCGTACTTTCCGCCCGGTTTAGCGGTGGAATTGAGGTTCTGCACGGCGACCGTGGGCTGAGTACTGTCCTTGTCCTTGCCCATAAAGAGAACGGTCCCGGGCTCCTGGGTCTGAAATGTCCAGTCAACGGGATAATTCATCGTGAAACCGAAGCCTTTCTGGTCGAATGCCTTCCACTGGGTCTCAGCCCCTGTAACCGTCATAGCACCAGCCAGGCACATGACGCAAAAGACGGCAACTAAACCCAATTTCCGAACACTTGTTCCTTTCATACACTCCCCCTGATTATTGAGATACGCGAAAGCACCAAATTACACTCCATATCGGAGATCCTTTCCATCTGTCACGGGTTTACAGGAACCCACGCCCTGTGCGCCGGCACCCATTTTCCATTGACCCACTGTCCCGGTACGTCGATCCACTGGCCCGGCGGCACATCGGATGACTGGGCAGGATAAGCGGCGGCCTGAGACTGACGCTTCTGCTGCTCTGCCTGATCGACAGCGTTACCGACGATTCCGCCTACAAGAGCCCCTGCGCCAGCACCGATCAGTGTCCCCGCAGTGTTCCGTCCGATCACCTGGCCTGCTATGGCCCCGACACCGGCACCTATGGCTGCGCCCTTCTGCATATTATACCCTTCGGACGCACAGGAGATCAGTCCGAAACCAAGAGCACATATCAGGAACAGGCCAAAAAGCTTTTTCATTACCTCACCTCCAGATGTATTCACCACGTGTTGTAGGCTATAGTATATCAGAAGACAGGCTTCTTTGTGTACACGATGCGACGAAAAAAAGTTGTCAATAATTCGCCAAATATCCCTTCGAATATGGTATCATGATGACTCAAACCGCGCCCATAGCTCAATTGGATAGAGCGTTGGACTACGAATCCAAAGGCTTGAGGTTCGATTCCTCATGGGCGCGCTTTTAAT
>CAYQXL010000028.1:0-31891 GCA_964421445.1 uncultured Pseudomonadota bacterium | reverse complement strand
ATACCTATTGCTACCAATGCAAAAAGTCGGTCATCGGCCGGTACGGATTCTCCCTAACCCACAATCACGTAAAAGACGGCCGCTGCGAATTCTGCGGTGCCACCATTGACGGGATCGGCCTCAGATAGGAAACGGGTTGCTTTTCCACTGGCAACGCCTTCCGAGCCATCGAAATCTTTCGCTCTCACGGTTTAAACGTCACAGGTACAACCCTTTAAAAAAAGAGAAGATATTCAACCTGTCAGCACAAAGAGAACGGGTTGTGAATTATTTCATAAGTTCTTTGACTTTATTCAGAAAAAGGCGTAGAATAGGTGCAAAATTTAATTTGGCGCGGGCTACGTGTTTGTTATTAAAGCAGTTTTAAAATTAAGCGCAAGGAGGATTTCGATGGATTCAAAGAGTAAACGGCGTATTGCACCTCTTATGCTCGCATCGCTTTTCGTGATGCTTCTGGCCGGTGCGGCCTTCGCAGGAGAGGCGGACATCATCCTTCCGGACCTTTCGAAGGTATCGTTCACCATCTTCGGCGGCCTGAGTGGTCTGTCCATCATGTATTTCGGTCTTATCGTGTGTGTCATCGGTCTTATTTTTGCCATGCTTCAGGCAAACCATACCAAGAATCTTCCGGCTCACAAGTCAATGCTTGAGGTCTCCGAGATCATCTGGCAGACGTGTAAATCCTACCTTGCCCAGCAGGGAAAATTTCTCGTCATCCTCTGGGTCCTGATTGCCATCTGTATGGTCTACTACTTCATGGGGCTCTCCCATGCCCCTGCAGGCAACATGATCATCATCCTTTTCTGCTCCATTCTCGGCATCCTCGGCTCCTACGGCGTGGCGTGGTTCGGCATGAGGATCAACACCAGGGCGAATGCGAGAACCGCTTTTGCATCCCTCCGCGGCAAACCGGTTGACGTCGTCAATATCCCCCTGACCTCCGGTATGAGCGTCGGCCTTCTTCTCGTCAGCGTCGAGCTCTTCTTCATGATCTGTATCCTTGTATTCCTTCCGAAAGACCTGGTTGGACCAAGCTTTATCGGTTTCGCCATCGGTGAGTCTCTCGGCGCAAGCGCACTGAGAATCGCCGGCGGTATCTTCACAAAGATCGCCGATATCGGTTCCGACCTTATGAAGATCGTCTTCCATCTTCCTGAAGACGACCCGAAAAATCCCGGCGTTATCGCCGACTGTACCGGCGACAATGCCGGCGACAGCGTTGGCCCCACCGCAGACGGTTTTGAGACATACGGCGTCACCGGCGTTGCCCTGATCGCCTTCCTCGCACTTGCCCTGGCAACGAATCCCACCATGTCGGGCATCCTGATCATCTGGATCTTCGCAATGCGTATTCTCATGATCCTTACCTCCCTCGTTTCCTATTTCATCAACAAGGGACTTACCACTTCCCTCTACGGCTCAAAAACCAAATTCGACTTCGAACAGCCTCTCACCAACCTGGTGTGGATCACATCGGCCGTTTCTATCATCGTGACCTTCTGGGCAAGCTACATGCTCCTTGGCAACCTCGAAAGCCAGTACCCCGGTCTCTGGTGGGCACTTGCCGTCATCATCTCCTGCGGCACCATCGCCGGCGCGCTGATTCCCGAGTTTACCAAAGTCTTCACCAGCACCAAGTCCCGTCATGTCCAGGAATGCGTGAGCGCGGCCCGTCATGGTGGCGCATCCCTCAACATTCTCTCCGGTTTTGTGGCCGGTAACTTCTCCGCCTTCTGGGAAGGACTGACGATTCTCATCCTCATGTTCATCGCCTATATGGTTTCTCAGCACGCATCAATCCTCGCCGTCATGCCGAAGGAATTTGTCTTCGCCGCACCTGTTTTCGCCTTCGGTCTCGTAGCCTTCGGTTTCCTCGGCATGGGTCCCGTAACCATCGCTGTCGACTCATACGGCCCTGTTTCCGACAATGCCCAGTCAGTCTATGAGCTTTCCAGAATCGAGGCTCTCCCCAACATCAAGCAGGATATCAAAAAGACTTTCGGTTTCGAGCCCAACTTCGACACGGCGAAAGACTATCTTGAAGAAGCTGACGGTGCCGGCAATACATTTAAAGCGACCGCCAAACCGGTGCTCATCGGTACGGCAGTCGTCGGTGCCACAACAATGGTCTTCGGCATCATCATCCTTCTCCAGAACATGTACGGAAACGTCATCGCAAAACTGAGTCTCGTCCAGCCTGAAATCATCTTGGGCCTCCTCATGGGCGGCGCCGTCATTTACTGGTTCACCGGTGCAGCCACCCAGGCCGTTACCACAGGCGCCTACAGGGCTGTTGTCTTCATCAAGAAGAACATCAACCTCGACAAGGCTGAGGCATCGATCGAAGACTCGAAGGAAGTCGTCAAGATCTGTACCCAGTACGCACAGAAAGGTATGATCAACATCTTCATCGTGGTCTTCTTCCTGGCCCTGGCACTCTCCTTCTTTAACCCCTATTTCTTCATCGGTTATCTCGTCGGCATCGCTTTCTTCGGTCTCTTCCAGGCTATCTTTCTGGCCAATGCCGGTGGCGCCTGGGATAACGCCAAGAAGATCGTTGAAGTTGATCTGAAAGAAAAGGGAACACCGCTCCACGAAGCCACCGTTATCGGCGACACCGTCGGCGACCCCTTCAAAGATACATCGTCAGTCTCCATGAACCCTGTCATCAAGTTCACCACCCTCTTCGGCCTGCTGGCCACAGAGATCGCGGTGACGATGCAGTCTCAGGCGACAAAGACGGTTATCGGCGCCATCTTCCTTGTTGTAGCACTGATCTTCGTATACCGGTCATTCTACGGAATGCGGATTGGCGACGATCAGTTGTAACAGTCGTTTGTTCTGACGAATCACAAACGCCCCGGTTTGAAACCGGGGCGTTTTTTGTTCTTTTCGCCCGTCCAGCCGCTCTTTCTTTCCGGCGACTGGTTTTTGGAAGAACCCCTATTTCTCCAAAGAAGGCTTGCAGAGCGGACTGTTTTCCTGTACAAATGGGGAGGAACAATCGATGAAACGGCTCTTCACTCTTCTCGGCGGACCTTTCAAAAACCCCGGGGATCCTGATTTTACGATAACATTCAGGGATATCTGGTTTTTTACCCGATTCGTCAAACCTCTCTGGAAGGTTGGTCTCGCAAGCTTCATCCTGACCCTGGCAACCGCGGGAATTGGCGCCCTCACGCCCCTCAGTAGCAAACTCCTCATCGATTTCACCCTCATGAAAGGCGATCCGGGCCGGCTCGCCGCTGCACTTAGGCCCTTCGGCTGTGAGTTCCTCGCTCCCCCCCTTGCGTCGGTGGTCCAGTCGCTCCCCCTCATCATACTTCTCGGCCTCATCTTCGGTCTTTCCGTAGGGCTCATGGGAATATTCCGGTCGGTCCTCAGCTTCACATTCAACAGCCGGATCACATTCAATGTTCAGACCGCTCTCTTCGACCACATTCTCCGTTTTCCCCTCCCGGTCCTGAAGAAGAGACAGGCCGGCTACCTCATGTCCCGTCTCACCGGTGACGTCCACTCCGTTCAGTCTCTCTTCTCCCAGGTAATGACGTCCCTGTCATCGAATCTCTTTACACCGTTTTTCAGTTTTTTCGTTCTCTTTCAGCTCAACCGGAAAGTCACCCTGATTCTTCTGGCTGTTATCCCTGTCAACGTTCTTCTCAACTACATCATCATGATCAGGACGCGCTCTCTGAGTTACCGTCAGATGGAGGGCATAGCCAATGTTACAGGAGACATCCAGGAAGCCCTCTCGGGAGCTGAAGTAATCAAAGCTTTTGGAACGGAAGAGAGGGAGTCAGGAAAGGTGTCGGCAAAGCTGAAACAGATTCTGAGACTTCAACTGAGGAGCACATTCCTCAGCTCTTTTTCCGGGTACATCACCACCGGATCAACCCTCGTCACCAAGCTCCTCGTCTTGTGGCTGACGGCGGACTCGGTTCTGAAGGGCACAATGACGATCGGTGACCTTACCTCTTTTTCGTGGTACGCCATGAATCTTTCAGGCTCTCTCAACAGCCTCCTTGGCCAGGTTCTCTCACTCCAGTACTCTTTTGTGTCGCTCTGGCGTCTCCGGGAGCTTTTCGCGATCCCCGGCGAAACAGAGGGAACGACAGGACCTGACGAACCGCAGGTTCGCCTCCCGGGACAGGCCCCGGGAGAGATAACCTTCGAGGGCGTCTCGTTCTCCTACGAGAAAGGAACACCTGTTTTAAAGAACATCAATCTTGCCGTTTCCCCCGGAGAAACGATAGCCCTGACGGGGATGAGCGGTGCGGGAAAGACGACGCTCATCAGCCTTATTCTGAAATTTTATCATCCCCGGTCAGGGGTCATCCGTTTCGATGGGACCGATATCACCGATCTCGACACGCGGTGGCTGAGGCAACAGGTTGCCATTGTCTCTCAGGAGACATTTCTTTTCAACGACACGATTGAAAACAACATCAAATACGGCCGGCCGGATGCAACGTTCGAGGAGGTGAGGGAAGCGGCGCAGCGTGCGAGAATCGATGACGACATCCTCGCTTTCGAAGACCGTTACAATACTCTTGCCGGTGAACGGGGCAGCCGCCTCTCTATCGGACAGAAACAACGCATTTCGCTTGCCCGGGCTTTTCTCTGCGATCCCGCCCTGCTGATTCTCGATGAACCTTCGTCCTCCCTGGACAGAGAAACAGAGAGACAACTGGCTGAATCGATAGCTACCATAGCCAGGGACCGGACAACAATTATCATCTCCCACAGAACACCGATGATCGATCTGGCAGACCGGGTGTTTACGCTCCGTAACAGAACGCTCGTCGAAGGGCGGATTGACGGACAGAATAGGACAGACGAAACAGCCGTCCTATCAGTCCGGCCGGTCTGACCTGACGGGAAGCTCAGGGAGGGATGCTTCATTGACGAAGAGACGAAACGGCCGCCGTATCTCCCACCTTCCAAGGCTCGTGCTATAACGGCCAACATCCCTGTTGCCCAGAAAGAGCCGGAATTCAGGTCCGTGAGGCTTGTCGAACCGGACGACGCGAAGAGAAGCCTGCCGTCCTGCCATTCGTCTGGCGACCCCTGACCTTAGAAGGAGGTGGTATAGAGGGGAGAAGATCCGTTTCATCCTCCCTGAGCATCGTTTCTGCACCCTGAGACCGAACGCCCGGATATCTCCAGCCCGTCCGCCACGAACAGGTCTCCACGTCCTGCCCCTGTGGCGGCCGACCACCTTCCCGAGAATATCGTGGGAATCGAGAAACCATGGGTCAACCATGCTGTTGTTGTCCCCCCTGGTCCGTATCTTTCCCCTTTCTTTCGCCACAACCCTGTGAACGACATGATACCCCGCCTCGGGGTGAAGGAAGATAACCACATCCCCCACTGAAGGGGTTTCCCGGCCGTAGGATTCGATCTGGAGACCGTCGCCGGCCCTCAGGGTCGGCACCATGCTCGGTCCGATACACGAGAGGGAAGAGCCCCGCAGGGAGTCTCGATCTGTTCTCTTCTTTCCGGAAAATTTCTTGTCGTTCGTCATCGCCGCCTGAGATTTGTTGCAGCCGCCTTCCAGATTTCGCAGAAGAGACGGGGAGCAGAGAAGACTGAAGGAAAACAATGGTTCTTCATGGAATCATCGCCCGTCCACAGGAGATCGTCTTCTTACTAAATGACCCGCTCCATGTTCTCCCAAAAATGCCCGTCAAGAGTGGCCTTCAACCGGTATCCGGGGATATTCTGTGCAAGATCACAGGCATTGTCAAAGATTTGCCTGACAAAGCGATTTCTGGCAGGCTGATCGAGCCGCGGAATGTACTTGTTGCATACCTGGATCGACGCCTGGTACGCGAGCATCGCCGTCTCGCCGGGGCCTATGGCGGACACATCGTCAACATCAGCCTGTTCAAGGAAAAAGAGTGCCTGAAGGGGGACCGAATACTGGACATCCCAGCGGTTTTCAGCCCTCTGCCAGATGTAATCGGTCCATGTGGGAAACGGGTGAACATGATACCGTCCCTCCCGGTCACGGACGATAAGCGCCTCATCATCACAGAGGGCTTTCCATCCTTCCGGAAGTCTCCGCATACATGTAGATTTTCCCGTACCACCGGACGCTGCGATGAGCAGGCCTTTCCCGCTTATCTCGGCAAGAGCCGAATGAGCCGGAAGCCCCCCCTTCCGTATCGATTGTTCGTACACGGGGAATAGAAGATGGGACATGGAGAGGTATTTGTCAAGACCGGAAGTCGACTCAATCCTTACCTCCACCACAGGCCCGAGAAAACACCACGGAGACGGACGGCGACTCTCCTGTGCCCCCTGTAATGGTGCCACCGCACCCCACTCCCGATCGTCTTCGGCAAAGGAACAGGCGGTGATTGAAGGTCCTTCATGGGTCATGGCCCCGGAGAGCATCATGATCCGTGAGAGTTCTGTCATGAAAGAGCCGGTCGTCTCGTCGCCATCGAGAACCCACCGCGTCTCATCACGAAGGCGTATTTCGTATCGTCTCGATTCTTCTTTCGTCATTCCCTGCCCTGTTCTTTTGCCGCAAAGCACCCTGTGTCATCAGGCTCTGGCGTTTCCCTGCTCAGCCAGGACTGCCTGTGAGATCAGTTCGCCGAAGATCCTGGCGTGCATCCGCTCACCGGTACGGAGCCACCACCACACTGTGATCCGGCGACGCTGCCCGAATAACATGTCCCTCCGGCGACGCTGCCGGGAAAACATTCGTCCCGTGCCGAATCGCCGCTGCTGCAGACAGGGGACGCAGTCAGCGAGACATTACCGCCTGTCTGACAATCAACGGCTCCTGTGCCTGTGACACAGTCACCGCGGGCAACACCAGTCTTCAATGGTATGCACAGAGGCCTTTCGTATCTCATCAGACCGGTCAGGTTCTCCTGCTTACAGGAAATCTGTCGATTTTCTGTGCCTCTTCACAGTACCAGAAGGGAGCGAAAAGACGTCCCGTAGAATAATAATTCTGGGCAAGACAGCTTCCGAGACATATCCCTTTGAGAACGCATTCGCCGCAGATTCCCTCCAGTTTTCCCGGAAGACCGCTACGGATCTCCCGGAGTACCCTGTTCTCCTTCCAGACCATCTCCAGACTGTCTGTCGCTGCATGACCGAATATCAGTTCCTCCACCGACTCGCCGATCCCGCACAGGGCATACGAACCATCGGACAGGACGCCGATGATCGTGGCTATGCTGCACCGGCCGCATCCATCACCATTCTCTCCGAACATATGACTTAACGGCTGAAAGGCATGGGGGTGGGAGTAAAAGAGACGTACCTTTGCCTTCGCCTCCAGTTCCTTCTCGAAACGTTCGCCCAGATCAAGCAGTTCGTCAATGGACAGGGCTTCGCCGGCATCGTGAATGGCCTGGCCCCGGGCGGTGGGCTGAACGATGTTGAATTTCACCGATGCCGCTCCGAGCTTCTCCGCGAGCCTGATGACATCCTCGATCTCCGCCACATTCCTCCGCATGACACTCATGATGACCTGCGGGTTCAAACCTGCGGCAACAAGATTTTTGATACCCCCGATCGTCTGGTCGAACGATCCCGCAACACCCCTGACCCATTCGTGGGTTTCAGGACGTGCACCATCGAGACTGACGGATACAAAAGGATTGTTGCACTGTCGTATCTCCTCGACGAGGGCAGGTGAACAGAGAAGACCATTCGTCTCAATGACACACCGAAGATCTTCCGACCGGATATACCGGAGAATTGCAACGATGTCTGGATGGAGAAGAGGCTCACCTCCGGTCAGCTTGACGCTCGAGAGTCCGAGCTTCCGGGCCTGCTGAACGATGCTGACAAAAAGTTCGTAGCTGAGCGATGGATAGATTGTACTGCCGGCCTGGTATTTCGGCGCTATCCAGCAGTGCCTGCATGCCAGATTACAGCCCTCGGTGAGATAGAAGTAAATGCTTCCCAGCGGAGGAGCGGGCAGATCGGCGCCGTCATTACTGCGACGACGGGCAGACGCTCGTCCCCGTCTCCGCCTGAAAACCGGAAGGCCGCTCTTTTTAGTGTCGTCGTGAGGATAGTGAGTTGTCATACCTTTCATTCTGTAGTAGTAGTGCCCATGACCTGTCTTCGCTCTCTATGGGAGCTGCAGGCTCTCCGGGAGCGTTCCTCCCTGCATGAGAAATCTCTTGAGACAGGCATCGGGACTGGGATGGTTGACCTCCCCGACAAAGTTGGCCGCAAGTGCAGGACAGTTCCCTGTACAATAAGGGATGTAGTCGCAACCCGTGCAAAACTCGAACGTATCGAGAGAAATTTCGTTCCGCTGTCTTATCCGCCATAATTCGGGATGGTTCTGCCAGATGGCCGTCAGGTCGTCGTCATTGATCCTTCCCAACTCTATCTGGGGCATCTGATTACAGGGAACAATGACACCGTCTGCCCGGACAGCGAGTTTCGATGAAGGTCCGCCGCACCCTGTAAGGCGACCCCTGCCGGGCATCGTGTCCCGCCCTTCCCTCCGGGCCTGCTCCATGTCACACCACGTTCGCGCCTCGGCAAGAGGACCTGCCTGGGCATTGATCCGGCCGTTGTATTTCTCCGTCAGTTCGAGCAACTTGGTCATGGCCTCGCTTCGCTCCTGGGCAGTCAGCATGACCTGCTCCACGTTCTTCCTGCAAACACCCATATATGACGCCGAGTTCGTGGAAAAGGCCGGCAGCGCCATCTCCTCCAGCAGAAAGGCAGCCGTCTGTTCAAGCTCGCCCACATTCCCCCGGTGGATTGTAACCCTCACAGTTGCACTGATACCGTGCCTCATCAGAGTCTTCAATCCCTCTACAGCCCTGATGAACGATCCCCGTCCACGCATGGCGTCATGGGTGGTGGGAATGGACCCGTCAACAGAGACCTGGACACTGTTACACCGTCCGGTGGAGGCAAGAAAGTCCGCCATGTCGTCCGTAATGAGGGTGCCGTTGCTCAGGACGCTGAAACGCATCCTGTTTTTCACGAGAGCGAGAATGATCTCTTTTATATCGGGCCGGAAAAACGGCTCACCGCCGGAGAGAACGACTTCCAAAACAGCGCAACGGTTCAGTTCCTCGAAGAACTGCAGCCACCCTTCAAGGGGAACGTCCCCCGACACATCACCGGCACTTGCAAAATGAGAACAGTAACGGCAGCGGAGGTTACAGGCACTGGTAATTTCGATATCAACCGTTTTCGGCGTCTTCATGAGCCTGGTGGTCATCGTGCTATACCTCATACCCCGCCAGACCGCGGGAGACCAGGTCGTCGACAAACTCCCGCACATGCTCCCGGGCGTCCTCGGGGACATTGTCGCAATCCGACTTCAATTCGGCGAGTAATTCCCCTGTTGTCCGTTTGCCGTCAAGCCGTTTCCAGATAAAAACACTGACCGGGTTCATGCCGAACGCATCCCCTGTATCAGGGTCGAAAAGAATCGCCCAGTCATCGAATTCTTCCCGCAGGACAATGGCAGGATTCGCGATGGGAACAGCATCTTCTTTCATGAAAGTCCCCCTTTCAGACTCGTAATTTACCAACGTTCACCATTCAAGTCAAGGCAAGGAATGAAAAAGAAAGGCTTTTCTCCCAAGGAGATCCTGTGGTACCTCTGGCGCATACACGTGCCGGGACCAACCTGACCGTAGAGAAAAACCTTTCCCGAGGCAGAGGGATGAGTGGCGACCTACTTCTTCTCCAGCCGCTGATAATTTTCCGTGGCCACGTCCTTCAACTGCCTGCCTTCCTGCTCCCTCACCTGGGAGACATCGACAGTCCGGTTACCAGCCTTCTGAGCGGCCTCTTTATAATGACTCAACGCTTCCGCCTTCTTTCCTTCCATTTCGTAAATGAAACCCATATTGTTCAATACATAGGGGTCTTCAGGATCGATTTCGTGGGCTTCTTTCATATTCGACTTGAATTTGTCCACGTCTCCGTTCCTGTACGCGAGTACGGCATCCCTGGTCAGACTGCCGCTTCGCGACGTAGCACACCCCATGATCAATCCTGTGAGTATAATGGCGGAAAAAACAAGAATCACAGTTTTCTTCATCACGCCCTCCTTTTTATCTCTTTAAATCGGATGATGAAACCCCGCAGATTTATAATACAATCATCACGGGCAGCGGTCAATGAGATTCATGAAACAGACGATCCAAAATCGCCTCTTCATTCACCTCCCTGAAAAGGATTGGCAAAGATAAGCAAGAGTCCGATGACAAGAGCCACCACACCGACGGCTACGGCAAAAAGGGGGTTGAAATACTCCGAGTGCTTCAGCTCGCTCTTCTTTGGCCGGGACGTCTCAATCCATCCCCTCCATCCGCATTCGTGGCAGCGGAAGGGCCTTTTGGGCGTCATCTCTTTTCTGGCCTTCTCCGACAAGGTCTTTGTGTGGCTCCGGTACATCTTGGCCGAGCCGCATTCAGGGCATGACTTTCGTTTCATTCTGCGCCTTCCTACCGGGCAGGCAGCCGTTCACCGCCTGCCTGCCGCCCACCTGCCCAGACGAACGATACCGTATAACGGCCGGAGTACGGCAGGTAAGGGAAAATCTTTTCTTTCCTCATAGCTCGATGTGACGATTTGGCGGACCAGATAGGACACTTTGTGGGAGAGACCTTCTCGCATCCCGAGGGAGAAGAGAAGATGTTCCAGTTTTGTCTCCCCTGAAACGGAGCCCATACCGTATCGCTCAATACACCGGGCAGCGAGCACACCGATCGATGAATCGCCATCGATTTCTTTCTCTACCACCGAAGGGAGGGCAATGTCAAAGAGAAGTTTGCCCACCAGCAAACCGACAAGGAGTGTCCTCATCAGGCCAGCCTTCCGCCCCCGGCTCAGAACCTTCTCCCAGTCCAGTGCCTCCGACATTTCGACGAGCATGACAACATCGAGAATCCACCCTATCCGTTCCCAGTGATGCTTTCCCCCCCCATGGACAGCCATGACGAGAAGGGTATATTCTGCGGAAAGGGTTGGGACAGGCTTTCCCATCAGACTTAACGGCTCGATGTGATGCCAGAGTTCGTCGTTCTCTATCCCGAAGGACGCATATCCCATCGCCACCTTCCAGTGGAGTTCGACAACAACCTGCCGGGAATGATGAACAAGGTTATACTCGCATTCTTCGAGAAGATAGAATCTCTCTTCCGCCGGTGTCATGGTGTACTCCGGTTCAAAACCCTGGTCCAGAAGGAGATTTTTTGCCCTGAGCACATCGCCAGGCCTGAGAAAAAGATCGAGGTCGCAAAAACTCCTCATACAGGGATCACCATAGGCCATCTGTCCGAGAACGGGGCCTTTGTAGGCAAAGACCTCTATTCCGTGAACATCGAAGAGCTGAAGGATCCGGATCAGTTCACCGGTGAGGCGGAGGCTGCGGACAACATTATTTTGGTATGCCGACCGGAGCGAAGCGAGCACAGAGGCAGGAATGGATGGCCGAAGGTGTCTGACACAGGCACGATATACGGGCCCAATGAGACCGGAGGCCACGGTCTGCACCTGAAAGACCTCCCAGTCGACAGGGTGCTCCATAAGCGGATCGCTCTTCGACAACGCTTCGGGCCCGGCACCACGGATCGCCAGGGAGACCAAGAGACCGATTTCAGGTGATAATGCCCGACGATTTCCCTGAACCGTCATTCTGCCCGCCCGTTCCCCGATTCTAAAAGCCTGTCCAGGGCAGCGACAAGGGCCCGGCGGAGGTGCTCGACCCTCCGTATCGTGTGCTGCGTAATCGGCTCTACCTGCAGGTCCTTGACGATCTCCATCATCCCCATCGTTCTCGCCTCATGGTCAATAAGGGGGATCGATATTCTCAAAAGCCCGCTGGTATCAGTGCCATCGGATTTCTGGAACGACTCGCGCAACCATAACCATTCACCCGCTTGCCGGCCCTCCATGCAGAAAATTGATCCATTCAACCGTAACTCGCACCTGTCAAAACGTATCTTGTCGAGGGCGCCACAGAGATTGAGCCACAACTGATCGAAATCCCGGGACCGGCCGATGTCGATCTGATGGCTCAGGAAGCTCCTTCGGTCCCGTGAAATCCCCATGACATCCGTTATATCCCTCAACCATCCGAGAATCTTGTCGAGGGCAAAATACTCGAAATAGCCGATCTTTTTGATAAGCACCACGAGCGCAACGCCGAGGAGCGCCAGGAACATCGCCGTCTGTTCGCTTCTCAGATGGACCACGATAAGCGCTGTAATGCACAAGGCGACTGAGACGGAGTAAATGATGAGGACTGTGGTCCGTCGTGAAATACCGAGACCAACAAGCCTGTGATGGATATGGCCCGCATCGGCAAGGAACATCCTCTTACCTATGGCGAAACGCCGCAGAGGCGAGAGGATTGCGTCGAAAACAGGGACTCCCATGGCGATGAGGGGGATCAGCATCATCGTGAGTGTCTGGCTCTTTACCAGCCCAAGAATAGCCAGGCCCGCCATGGCGTATCCGAGAAAATAGCTCCCCCCGTCACCGAGAAATATGGACGCAGGATTGAAATTATACCGGAGAAAGCCGACGAGGGCACCTCCCAGCGCCCCGAACATGAGGGCATTGAGCAGATCGTTGTGGATCACCGTGAGCACAACGGTGATGATGGAGGTAAAGAGACAGACCCCTGCTGCCAATCCGTCGAGACCGTCTATGAGATTGACTGCATTGATAAAGAGGACAAACCAGAAGACCGTTGACAGATAACTGAGAATATCTCCGGCAACACCGGTTTCCAGGAATCCGATATACTGGATCTTCACGCCGCCCCAGAACGCGATCGTAGCGGCAAGAATGTGAAAGAGGAGTTTTGTCCGCGCTCCTATGCGCCTGAAATCGTCAAAGAGACCAATCGCAAAGACAACGAGGGCACCCCCTGTGAACCCGAGAAACTGGGGTGTCACGACGACGAGTTTCGATACCTCGGTCCCTGCAAAACGGGCCGCTGCGAGGGCGATAAAAAAAGAGAGGACGATGGCGATACCTCCGCACCGGGGCGTAGGCTCCGTATGGGCTTTCCGCTCTCCCGGGAGGTCCACCGCTCCTGCCCGAAAACCAAAGATCTTTGCCAGGGGTGTCAGACAGAGGGAAAGACCGAAGGCCACAAGAAAGGTGAAGAGAATCGTCGTCATCGTTTCTCTCTCTTCCTCCACCGCTCCTGAAGCACACGGACCATAAACCCCGGCGCTGAAACGATCGTTCTCCGCCACAGTCTCCGGGGCTCCTGAAAGAGGCGCGGCAGCCACTCGAGTCCCATTCCCTGGAAGACAGGATGAGAGCGGCGTATGTTTCCGGCATAAAAGTCAAAAACCGCTCCGATAGCACCAATAAAACTGACGTTCATTCTGTTCCGGTGTTCTGAGATCCACTTCTCCTGCTTTGGGGCAGTCATGCCCACCCAGAGCACATGAGGAGAAGACTCATTCACCCTCCTCACCATCTCAGCCGTGTCAGATTCGGAAAAGTCGTTCCGGAACGGTGGCGCATACGTCCCTGCCACAGTGATACGGGGGAAATCATGGGCCATTCTGGTCCGTATCTTCCCGAGGGTCTCATCGGTCGAACCGAGAAAGAAATATCGCACGCCGCCCCTTCGATCACACGCCCTGTTTACGCCGGCAAAGATGTCGCTTCCTGTCACCCGTCCTGAAAGCGACCCTCTGAGCATCTTCGATGCAATGACAATACCGATACCGTCGGGAATCAGAACGTCCGCCGACTTCAATGCCCTTTCAAACCCCCCATCCTTCCGTGCAACCTCCATGGAGTGTGGATTGACGCAGGCCAGGTAACGGCCTCTCTCCTGCCCCTCAATCCACCTGCCGATCATTTCCACACATCCGCCGAGATCACAGTTGGTGACACCAAAGCCGAGAATGGACTCGGCATGTTCATCCATTGTCATCGATATCGTATATTCTGCACGTATTCGAACCGCTATTCAAGGACACAATGCGCATCAGGCCCCTCTTTTGCGTCTTTTACGGTCATCAATAACATTCTCATAGATTGCCATTATCTGGCTGAAGTTGCTCTCTGCCGTATATCGGGATTCAAACTCATCACGGGCAGCGGCTCCAAGTCTTTGGCAGAGTTCCCGGTCCTCTGCAAAGACCCGGAGACATCGGGCGAGATCTTCACAGTTTCCCGATTCAAAGAGCAGACCTGTTGTTCCATGCCCAACGATCTCGCCGATAGCCCCTCCACGGGAACCGATGACAGGTTTGCCGCATGCGAAAGCTTCGATGACGGCGAGAGGAAACATTTCGTAACAGAGGCTGGGCAAGACAAGAAACCGGCTCTTCACTACCAGCTTCATCACCTCATCATGGGGAAGCTGACCTGTGAACTCAATGGGACCGGGCATCCCCTGACTGCCCCCCGGGCCCCCTGATCGGGCACATCTTTCGAGTTCAGACCTCATCGTTCCCTCACCGATCACCTTCAGGCCGAATGTCCCGGTCCCTGCCCCCCCAACGCTCCGCTTCCAGCTATCAAGGAGAAGGCCAATCCCTTTTTCTTCGGTCAACCGCCCTACGAATACGGCATAGTCGCCACTCTCCCTGTCGGGCCGGGGCGCGTTTGGCAAAAAGTTCGGCTTGACGGTGAACCGGTCGGGAGGAAGCCCCCCTTCCACGAGTTTCCGTCGGCCGAAATCGGACAGGGCTATGTACCGGTCGACTTGTCTCCCCCATGTCTTCCTGAGACGATGGACGGCCTGCGTGAGAAAAACAGGAAACGAATAGAGGGGTGACGAGCGAAAGCATCCCCTGACAAAACCGGGCCATCCGTTTTTTCCCGTCAAGCAATCCTCACAGGTTTTTCCGTGCCGGAGCAAAAGACCATTGACGCAAAGGATACGGAAATTGTGGATCGTCTGCACCACTGGTACGCCTTCGCTCTCGCAGGCGTAGTATGCCGCAGGCGAAACCCTGTACCAGATGTTGTGAAAATGGACAACGTCAGGTCTTTCCCGGCGAATCAGGGCCTGGAGTTCACTATACGTTTCCCGCGACCAGACTACATCGACGGCGGCCCGGGCCGCCCCTATCCCTCCGGCCAGTTCATCATTCGACCGTTCATAGGTGACAACATCGACAGCGCGGGACCGAAGGAGATCCCGTTCGTTTACAAAAACGAGATCCTCGCCGGAGGGCGCTGAAGACTGATAAAAATTATGAACGAGCAGAACCTTCATAATGGACCGAATCGCCACCTGCCACCTGTTGCTTTCAGCCTTCCTTCGTGCTTAGGTTGTTCACCGGATTCCATTCACCAGTATCAGCCGGTCACTGGATTTCCCGATCTTGATCGTCTGCCTCGCCCTCCGCCCGACCGACCACATTTTCACTGTCTGTCACTGCCACAGGACCGGTGTCGGAAAAAAAGAGAGAGCCTTCGCCCTCCAGGAAAGGCTGGCAGGCCTTTTTTCGGTAAACAGAAAGCACACACCAACAAAGATTTTTGAATTATGTATCACGGTTTGAGAAGGATGTCGACCGTTTCCTTACCCGCCCGCTAACCGACAGAGATCACCCGGGACCGCCCGGTGCGACGTGGGCTTCAGGTGGAACGGGTTTTTCCGGAAGGAGAAATCTGGGGGACCAGGATTCGAACCTGGATATGCAGATCCAGAGCCTGCAGTCCTGCCGTTAGACGATCCCCCAATGCTCTTTAACTACAACAATGTTATCTGTCCCCTTTGTCAACTCTGCGGTTGCAAAAATATCAGTCATGCTGTGCCGGCTTGAACACCGGCACATAACACATTGAAATAAGTACAGATATATGGTAAGTAATAGGACTATGCGGAAAGACAGGTCCGCCTTTCCTTGTGACAGCATAACAGACCCATGAATGATTTCCATCGGGACGGGAAACAACGAAGAGAAGAAGGATAGCGACACCATGATGACAGCCCCAGACGGTTCATTACAAAAGGATTTTATACGGGATATAATCGACAATGATATCAATCAGAAAAAACATCAGGGGAGGGTCGCCACCCGGTTCCCCCCTGAACCGAACGGCTATCTCCACATAGGACACGCAAAATCGATCTGCCTCAACTTCGGTATCGCCCAGGACTACAAAGGTACCTGCAATCTCCGGATGGACGATACAGACCCGGCAGGAGAGTCGACCGAGTATGTTGGTTCGATCATCGATGATGTCCGATGGTTAGGGTTTGATTGGGAGGAACGGCTCTTCTATGCTTCCGACTATTTTGAACAGCTCTACCAGTTCGCCCTCCACCTTATCCGGACAGGCAAGGCGTACGTCTGCGATCTGAATGCCGATCAGATACGTGAATACCGGGGCACCCTGACCGAGCCGGGAAGAGAAAGCCCTTACCGGAGCAGAACGATTGAGGAAAACCTTGAGCTCTTCGAGGGAATGAGGGCCGGCCTGTTCGGGGATGGAAGCAAGGTCCTCCGTGCCAGGATCGACATGGCCTCTCCCAACGTCGTCATGAGAGACCCCGTGCTCTACAGGATCAAGAGGGAACCTCACTACCGAACAGCATCGGAATGGTGCATCTATCCCATGTATGACTTCGCCCACTGTCTTTCAGATTCCATTGAAAAGATAACCCATTCAATCTGTACCCTCGAATTCGAAAATAACAGGCCTCTGTACGACTGGATCGTATCTCAGGCAGGTATTGACGACCCCCCTCAGCAGATTGAATTTGCGAGGCTCAACATTACATATACCATTCTCAGCAAACGGAAACTCATCGAACTGGTGCAGGGGAAGTACGTTTCCGGGTGGGATGACCCCCGGATGCCCACGGTGGCCGGCATGAGGAGACGGGGCTACAGACCTGAGGCAGTCCGCGATTTCTGCCTCCGCATAGGCGTTGCCAAGAACGACAGCATCGTCGATATTTCATTGCTCGAACATTGTGTCCGGGAGAATCTCAACGAAAAGGCTCCGAGGGCCATGGGAATCCTCAAACCCCTCCGCCTTGTCATTGACAACTACCCCGATGGTACCACGGAGTGGTTTGAAGTTCCCAACCATCCCCAGAATCCCTCCATGGGATCCCGTAAGATTCCTTTCTCAAAAGTACTCTACATAGAGCACGATGATTTCCTCGAAAATCCTCCGAGAAAATATAAACGCCTCGGTCCTGACCGGGAGGTCCGGCTGCGGAATGCCTATGTCATTAAATATATGAGCCACGTAAAGGATGCATCAGGAAACGTCACTGAAGTCCATTGCACCTTCGACCGTGATACGGGCAGCGGACAACCGTCAGCGGACCGCAAGGTGGACGGCGTCATCCACTGGGTCTCTGCAGATCATGCCGTTTTGGCCGAGGTGAGGCTCTATGACCGTCTCTTCGACATTCCTGACCCTGGATCAAAAGGTGATGACTTTGTCCATTCTCTCAATCCCCGCTCCCTCGAGGTCCTTCCTCAGTGCTATGTTGAAGCATCACTTGGCAACGGAGCCAAGGGAAGTATCTACCAGTTTGAACGGACCGGATACTTTACCATCGATCTGCGGGACTCTGCACCGGGAAAACCTGTCTTTAACCGTGTTGTCTCACTCCGGGACTCATGGGCAAAGATAGCCAAACAGGGTTCATGACGATGTCCGCGATCACAGCAGAGGGCCGTAACTGCGACCGTACCCATGATGACCATGGGCGCCGTTTCTGGTTTTGGACGCTCTGAGGGACGACAACCGCTCTCAGATCAACGGGAGGATCAAGCATCACGACATCCCGGAACAGACGTGTTTTTTTCATGGAACCACAGGAAATAACTTCAGCGGGCCCGCGTAACCTGCATATCGCTGAAACAAGGAGATTGAATGGCAAAACGTAATCAAAACAGTTTTCTTAAGCGACAGGGTGAGATCAAACGGAAGCAGGAAGCACAGAAGAAGATGATGCGCCGCCAGTCAAAGAACAAACAGACCAAAGAAAACGACGAAGAGGATGGAGTGAATCTGACACCTGAAGGGATAGAAGAAACCGATACTGGCGCCTCTGAGAATGATGGTACCGAAAAACCCGATGCTGACAAACAGGAAGAATCATGATCGGAGCATCGCCTTTCCCCCCTGGCCACACCTTCTGCTCGTGAATCTGTTCTGAGGCACTCACCTGCACCGGTATTCGGAGAAACCGAACCTGACAGATTCGCCGAATCCAACCAGAAATGTCCTCAAGTCCTCTCTTTACCCTGGAAAACAACCTTCTGACAACAACAAAAAAGGCTGGCAAAAGCCAGCCTTTTCACATCTGGCTGGGGGACAAGGATTTGAACCTTGATTAGCGGAGTCAGAGTCCGACGTCCTGCCGTTGAACGATCCCCCAGTAACTTTCTTTTATAGAGTATACACTATTTACTTCTTTGTTTCCTCTTTTCTCGCCGTTAATTCAATCATTGCCATCGGTGCATTGTCGCCTTTCCGGTTACCCAATTTCAGTACCCGTGTGTACCCACCATTGACAGAACTATACCGGTCATTGATATCAGTAAAAAGCTTCTTGACGACTTTCTTGTCCCGGAGAAAAGAGAACGCGAGGCGCATGGAATGGACATCCTTTCTCTTTGCCAGCGTTATCAGTTTTTCCGCAACCTTCCGCAATTCCATCGCCTTGGGGTTCGTGGTCTTTATCCGCTCATGTTCAAACAGAGCATTGGCGAGATTCATCATTAACGCCCGCCGATGGCTGGCCGTTCTACTGAGCGTGTTCTTCGAATTTACATGCCTCATAATGCACTCCTAAACGTGATCCTTTCTTTTTGCTGCCATTCTGTCCAGTTCGTCCCTGGAAGGGAAATGGTCAAGCTTTATCCCCAATCTCAGCCCCATACACTGAAGTATCTCTTTAATCTCGTTGAGGGACTTTCGACCAAAGTTCTTCGTCATTAATATTTCCTGTTCAGTCTTCTGAACGAGCTCGCCTATAAACTTGATATCAGCATTCTTCAAACAGTTGGCGCTCCGCACCGAGAGTTCAAGCTCATCAACACCTCTGAACAGATTCTCGTTCAATTCGGGCCGCTCACCGAGTCTTTCCTCTCCTGTTTCAAAATCCTCAGGTTCTTCAAAATTGATAAAAATGCGCATCTGTTCCTTCAAAATCTTTGCTGCAAGGGACAAGGCATCGAGGGGCTGTATGCTTCCGTCGGTCCAGAGTTCCATGGACAGCTTGTCATAGTCCGAACGACCGGCTACCCAGGCTGTACCAACGCTGTAACTGACCTTCCTGATGGGCGAAAAGATCGCGTCCATAGGTATCGTTCCCAGAGGGTCCCCTTCATCATAGTTCATGTCTGCAGGGATATAGCCTCTGCCCACTCTTGCCCTCATCTCCATATAAAGGCGCGAATTGCTGCTCAATGTTGCTATATGGTGCCCCGGATTGACGATTTCAACACTGCCGTCATGGACAATATCTCCTGCCGTCACCGGTCCTTCTCTCTTGAGATCGATGGTCAGCTTCTTCGGCCTGTCATCGGTCATCCTCAATACAACCTTTTTCAGATTCAACACGATTTCCGTTACGTCTTCCTTCACCCCGCGGATTGTGGAGAACTCGTGATCCACCCCATCGATCCAGACGGATGTAATTGCTCCGCCCATAATGGACGAAAGCAGTATCCGCCGAAGAGAATTACCTATCGTTATCCCGTAACCTCTTTCCAGGGGTTCCGTAGAAAACTTGACATAGCCTGTCTCTTTCTTCTCTATTTCAAGCTTTGTCGGATGAATGAGTTCCTGCCAATTCTTCTCAAACATAAATATGTACCCTCCTTCGGGGGCATGGAACTACCGGGAATAGTACTCTACGATGAGCTGCTCACGGATTGGCATCGTAACATCATCCCTGCCGGGCATCAGCTTCACGACACCCTTCGCATTCTCAACGTCAAGGTCTATCCAGGAAGGTATGCCTCTCTTCACAACCGATTCAAGGGCGTTTTTCACGCTCGGAAGATCCTTGTGCCTTACCGCTATGACGTCACCTACACGAACAACGTACGACGAAACATTGACGACGTGATCGTTGACGGAAATATGCCTGTGCGATACAAGCTGACGGGCTTCTTTGCGGGACGTTGCAAATCCAAGACGAAAGACCACGTTTTCGAGGCGCCGTTCGAGCAGGCTGAGAAGGTTCGATCCGGTAATTCCCGGTTTCCTCTCGGCTGTGGTGAAAAACCGTTTGAACTGTTTTTCGCTTAGACCGTATATCCTTCTCGCTTTCTGCTTCTCCCTGAGTCTCACACCGTAGTCGAGTGTCTTTGTCCGCGTATCCGTATGGACTCCCGGTGGATAATTCCGCTTTTCAATGGCACATTTTTCAGTAAAACACCTCTCCCCTTTGAGGAAAAGTTTTACGGCCTCCCGACGGCACAATCTGCATGATGGTCCAGTATATCGTGACAAGTACCCCTCCTATACTCTTCTTCTTTTTGGTGGTCTGCAGCCGTTATGAGGGATCGGGGTGACATCCCGGATCAGGTGAACCTTCAATCCCGAGCTCTGCAGCGCTCGTAAAGCTGCTTCCCTACCCGCTCCAGGTCCCTTGATAAAAACATCAACCGTCCTAAGTCCGCTCTCCATGGCTTTCTTTGCCGCATTCTCAGCAGCAAGCTGCGCCGCAAAAGGCGTACTCTTCCGGGAACCTTTGAAACCGGCAACACCGCCACTGGCCCAGGAAATCACGTTTCCCTGGGGATCGGTAATGGTGATGATCGTATTGTTGAAGCTCGACTGTATATGTGCCGCGCCTACGGGTATATTCTTCTTGACCTTCTTCTTTCCGCCCTTTCGTATCTTCGCCATAGATCTACCTCATCACCTTTTCTTCATCGATGTTCTTCTTGGACCTTTTCTCGTACGGGCATTGGTCCTCGTTCTCTGGCCTCTCGCCGGAAGCCCCTTTCTGTGCCGAAGACCCCGGAAACACCCGATGTCCATAAGTCTCTTTATATTTATACTGACATCCTTCCGGAGATCACCTTCGACCTTGAAGTTACGCTCGATTATGTCCCTGATCCGGGCGATCTCCTCATCACTGAGAGACTGGGTCCGTTTATCCCGGTCCACCCCGGCTTCTGAAAGAATGTTCGCAGCCTGCGTGTTACCAATACCGTAGATGTACGTCAGGGCGATCTCGATCCTCTTTTCCCTGGGAATATCAACACCCGCAATTCGCGCCACTTATACCTCCCTAACCCTGTTTTTGCTTATGCTTGGGGTTTTCACAAATCACCCGTAAGACACCCTTCCGCTTCACGATCTTGCATTTGTCGCATCTCTTTTTAATGGAAGGCTTCACCTTCATTGGAACCTCCTATTTCACCCTGTATATGATTCGTCCACGGCTCAAATCGTACGGGGATAACTCCACAACGACCTTATCGCCCCTGAGGATCTTTATATAGTGCATTCTCATCTTTCCTGAAACATGGGCAAGCACCTTGTGGCCATTCGGCAACTCGACCCTGAACATGGCATTCGGTAGTGGTTCAATAACCGTACCTTCAATCTCTATCCCTTCTCCCTTCGGCATATCTCCTCTACAGTTGGCTGAGTATTTCCGGGCCGTTCTTCGTAATGGCAACAGTGTGCTCAAAATGAGCAGACAGACTCCCATCCTTCGTTACGGCCGTCCAGCCGTTATCGGCTATGAGTACATCACTCCCTCCCATGTTTACCATGGGCTCGATAGCCAGAACCATTCCCTCTCTGAGTCGAAGGCCCTTCCCCTTGTCGCCATAGTTGGGGACCTGCGGTTCTTCATGGAGATCCCGTCCGATTCCATGTCCGACAAATTCTCTCACTACCGAAAATCCAGCGCTTTCAACCTCATTCTGTACGGCTGATGATATATCAAAAAGCCTCTTTCCTTCGTGTGCTTCTTCGATTCCCAGGTAGAGCGCCTTCTCTGTAACCTTCAAAAGATTTTCAGCCTTCGTCGTCGTCTTTCCGATGCTCCGTGTCAACGCAGCATCACCGTAAAAACCATCATACCGGATACCAAAATCGAGCCCGACGATATCGCCCTCTTTCAACATCCTCTCACCCGGCATTCCATGAACGACCTCTTCGTTCGTCGAAATGCACAAGCAATAGGGATATCCGTTATATCCCTTGAAAGCCGCCTGTATCTTTCCGATCGCCTTGATTTTCTCCTCGCAGAGCATCTCAAGCTCTATCGTTCTCATCCCTTCTTTTAAAGATCCAGCAATATAAAGAAGAATTTCCATGGCCCACTGGCTTGCCACCTTAATCTTCCCTATTTCCTGAGCGTTTTTCAGCAGTATCATTGCTCAATTCCCGTCACCCCGTGAAGAGAGCTCAACGTCTCCCCTTCATTCTGCCTGATTTTTTCACGAGACCTTCATAATGCCTCAGGATCAGATGAGATTCAATCTGTTGAATGGTGTCAAGGGCAACCCCGACGACAATAAGAAGAGCCGTGCCGCCGAAATAGAAGGGTACATTGAATTTCTTCACAAGCAGTGTCGGAAGCACGCATACAAACGACACATAGACAGCCCCGACAAAGGTGATACGGGACAATACCTTCTCTATATACTCAGACGTCTTCTTTCCCGGCCTTATCCCCGGAATAAAACCGCCGTACTTCTTCATGTTGTCGGAAACACTGTCAGGATTAAATACAATGGCTGTATAGAAGAAGCAGAAGAAAATGATGAAACCAATGTAGAGCAGTTCATGAAGGATACTGCCTGGCGTCAGCAGTTCGGCAAACTTCTTCATGTACGGCTGATTGATAAAACTGGCGATCGTGGCGGGAAACATGAGAATCGACGATGCGAAGATCGGCGGGATGACGCCGGCCGTATTGATCTTGAGGGGAAGATGGGTCGACTGTCCGCCATACATCTTTCTCCCCACAACCCTTTTCGCGTACTGGACCGGTATCCTCCTCTGTGCTGTCTCCATAAAGATGATGAAGGCTATGACGAGGAGCATCATGACGACAAGAAGGATGACGACAAACCAATTCATCTCGCCGCCACTTACAAGCCCCAGTGTACCGGCAATAGCATTCGGCATCCGTGCCACAATGCCTGCGAAAATGATGAGTGATATGCCGTTTCCTATGCCCTTTTCCGTTATCTGCTCGCCGAGCCACATGATAAAAGCCGTTCCTGCCGTAAGTGTCAGCATCGTCATGATCCTGAATCCCCAACCGGCATCATAAACAACGAGCTCGCCTGCGGCACCCCTCATCTGCTCCAGACCGACCGCAATACCAAAGCCCTGAATGAGGCTGATGACGACCGTTCCATACCGCGTATACTGGGTGATCTTCTTCCGCCCGGCTTCACCCTCCTTCGACAGTTTCTCCAGAGTTGGGATAACAACGGTGAGAAGTTGGAGGATGATGGATGCACTGATGTAGGGCATAATCCCCAGCGCAAAGACCGAAAGTCTCTCCAGACCACCACCGGCAAACATATCAAAGAAACCGAGGAGTGTTCCCTTTGCCCTTTCGAAAATTCCTGCGAGAACTGCTCCATCCACGCCCGGCGTGGGGACGTGGACCCCAGCCCTGTAAACAGCGAGCAAGACGAGTGTTGCTACGAGTCTCCGCTTAAGTTCAGGTATCTTCCCGATATTCTGAAAGCCACCCATCAGAAGAGGACCTCAACCTCGCCCCCTGCAGACTTGACCTTCTCGATAGCCTTCTGCGAGGCCTTATGAACAGTGATTTTAATGGGGAAATCAATCTCTCCATTTCCGAGAAGCTTGATACCGTCCAACGGTTTGCTGATGAGCCCTGATGCAAGGATCTGTTCAATCCCGATAGGCCCCTTGTCCTTGAAAAGTTCCAAATCGGCGATCTTGAGAACAGCAAACTCTTTCCGGAACGGATTCACGAAACCGCGCTTCGGTATCCTTCTGGTCAAAGGCATCTGACCGCCTTCAAAACCCTTCTTCTTCGTTCCGCCGCTCCGTGCCCTCTGACCTTTATTCCCGTATGTTGCAGTGGTTCCATGGCCTGAGCCTGTTCCCCTGCCCACTCTTTTTCTTTTTCTGGCAGCACCTGCACATGGCTTCAACTCATAGATCTTCATCTATCGAACGTCCTCCAGGATTTTCACGAGATGTATAACCTTCTTCACCATGCCCCGTATCTCCGGTGAATTCTTCAAGTTCCGCTCTTCGTTGAGCCGCTTAAATCCCAGTCTTCTGATGGTCTCTCTCTGGTCATCGGTGCATCCGATGAAACTTCTCACCCACTTCACTGTAAGGTACGACACGTTACGCCTCCTCTGTCTTCAGCTTGCCCCGTTCCCTCTGGGACTGCTCCGGCGATTTCAGCGTGGAAAGTCCTTTTATTGTGGCCTTCACTACATTATGGTAATTGCGGGACCCATAACACTTCGTCAGTATGTTGGAAATTCCTGCCACTTCGACAACAGCCCGGACAGCCCGTCCGGCTATAACCCCTGTGCCTTCCCGGGCAGGTTTGATAAAAACCTGACTGGTGCCGTATTTGGCCATGATCTCGTGTGGTATGGTTCCGTTGATAACGGGAACCTCGACGAGCGCCTTCTTTGCCCGTTCCACGGCCTTCCGTATGGCGTCCGGAACCTCGTTTGCTTTTCCGAGGCCAAAGCCGACCCGGCCGTTTCCGTCACCAACAACCACGATGGCGCTGAAACTGAACCGCCTGCCGCCTTTGACGACCTTGGCAACCCTGTTTATGTACACGAGCCTGTCCTGAAGCTCAAGTCCTTCCACTTCTATCCTCTTTTTCCCGACCAATTACCAACCTCCTCAGAATTTTAGGCCAGCTTCCCGTGCTGCGTCTGCAAGCGCCTTTATCCTTCCATGGTATCTGAAGCCGTTCCGGTCAAAGACGACTTCATTTATCCCCAGATCCAGTGCTTTCCTTCCAACAAACTCGCCGACCTTCTTGGCGGCTTCAACATTCCCACCGGACTTCAGGTCCGACTTTACATCCTTGTTAAGTGTAGATATTCCCGTAATCACCTTCTGGTCGACATCATTTACAAGCTGGGCATATATCCCCCGAATACTTTTATACACGCAGAGACGCGGTTTCTGGGGGGTTCCGAAGATTTTCTTCTTCATTCTCTTCTTTCTTTTCAGCCGTGCTTCAATCTTGTCCTGAATCTTCATCAGTGACTCCTTACTTTCCGCTCTTTCCAGCTTTCTTGCGCAGCACTTCTCCTGCGTATTTGACACCTTTATTCTTGTAAACATCAGGCTTGCGCAAAGCTCTCATCTTTGCCGCAACCTGGCCCACGATTTCGTTGTCGATACCCCAGATCGAGACCGCTGTCTGTTTATCAACAGCAGCCTTAATCCCTTCAGGAAGTGCAAAATCGATGGGGTGGGAATACCCGAGATAAAAGAGCACGCCGTCACTGCTCAGTTCAGCCCTGTACCCTATACCAACGATCTCAAGCTTCTTCTCAAAACCCTTGGAGACTCCTGTGACCATATTTGAAACAAGCGTCCTCATAAGTCCGTGAAAAGACCGGCACCTCTGTGTATCGTTCTGTCTCTTGACCAGGACCGCGCCCTCACCGAATTCAAGTTCGATTCCCTCAAGAAGATCCCTGCTCAACGTTCCCTGGGGACCAGCGACCGTGACGATACCGTCATTTACGTCAACCTTGACCCCCGATGGGAGTTCTATTGGCTTTTTACCAATCCTCGACATATCTCACCTCACCAAACCATGAGGAGTGGTTCTCCTCCGACCCTGTTTTTTCTGGCACTCGCATCGGTCATTACACCTTTCGATGTAGAGAGGACGATTGTGCTCAGGTTGTTTCTCTTTCTACTGACATCATCGACCTTCAGATAAACTCTCCGTCCAGGACGGCTCACTCGCTTGAGCCCTGTGATGATGCTCTTGCTGTTCTCATCGTAACTGATAAACAGTTTCAGGAACTTTTTCCTCGTTTCATCGACGAATACCTTATAATTCTTTACGTATCCTTCTTCTTTCAGAATCTTTGCGATGGAGAATTTCATATTCGAATAAGGAACGTCGACCGACTCGTGCCGGGCAATAATCGCATTCCTTATACGTGTAAGCATGTCAGCAATAGGATCTGTCATCGACATAAGAACCTCACCAGCTTGATTTTATAACACCGGGAATCTCGCCTTTCAGCGAAAGACCCCGAAAGCATACCCGGCACATTTCGAACTTCCCCATATATCCCCGCGGTCTCCCACAGATATTGCATCTGTTCCGAGCCCTCACCTTGAATTTCTCGTTCCGCTTGGTCTTCTCCATCATAGACTTACGTGCCATTAAAGCCTCCGTTACTTTCTGAAAGGCATTCCGACGAGCTTAAGAAGCTCAAATCCCTCTTCGTCGGTTTTCGCCGTGGTAGTTATCGTTATATTCATCCCGCGGACCCTGTCTATCTTATCGTAGTCGATCTCGGGAAAGAGTGTCTGTTCCTTGAGCCCCAGGGTGTAATTACCGCGGCCATCAAACGACTTCGGCGAGACGCCCTTAAAGTCTCTGACTCGCGGAAGAACTATCGTCACGAGCTTCTCGAGAAATGCATACATCCGGTCCCTACGTAAGGTAACCATACATCCGATCGGCATACCTGCCCGCAGCTTGAAAGAAGCAATAGACTTTCTCGCCTTCGTGATAACAGGCTTCTGGCCTGTGATGAGCGTTACATCGTTTGTTGCCGCATCGAGGGCCTTGATATTCTGTATGGCTTCGCCCAAACCGATATTGACAACAACCTTCTCTATCCGTGGAACCTGCATGACGTTCTTATACTGAAACCTTCTCATCAGACCAGGTCTCACTTCCTTCTCGTAGAGCTCGTTTAACACCGTCTTCACTGATAGCCTCCTGCTACTTGTCAATAACCTCTTCACACTTCCGGCAGAAGCGAACCTTCTTCCCGTCTTCGAGAACCTTCGTCCCCGTCCTTACAGGTTTGGAGCACTTCTCGCAATATATCATCACGTTCGACACATGGAGCGCCCCTTCTCTTTCCATGATCCCGCCCTTTGCTTTCTGGCTCGGTTTCACGTGGCGCTTCACCATATTGACCTTCTCTACGATTACCCGGTCTTTCTTTTTGAGAATGCTCAGGACTTTGCCCGTTTTTCCCTTGTCTTTTCCCGTTGTAACCATTACCGTATCATTCTTCTTAACATGGTAGCTCTTTTCCATGGCGTCCTCTATACAACTTCCGGGGCAAGTGAAACAATCTTCATGAATCTCTTGGCCCTCAGTTCCCGGGCTACAGGACCGAATATGCGGGTTCCCACCGGTTCATTATACTGATTGATGATGACGGCCGAGTTGTCATCGAACCGGACATACGAGCCGTCTAAACGGCGGAATTCCTTTCTCGTCCGGACTATGACCGCCTTCACCACATCACCCTTTTTCACCTTTGAGTTGGGGATCACCTCTTTTACCGATGCCACGATGATATCCCCTACATTGCCGTACCGTTTTCTGGAACCTCCCAATATGCGGATACACCCAAGCTTCTTTGCACCCGAATTATCAGCAACCTCCAGCTTAGTTCTTACCTGTATCATTTTCCCTTACCTCGTCCTGAAGCAACATGGTGTCCTTCACAAGAATATCCTTGACGACCCAGCATTTATCCTTACTCAACGGCCTCGCTTCAAGAATCACGACCCGGTCCCCGACCTTGCAGCGGTTCTCTTCATCGTGCGCCTTGTACCGTTTCTTCGTTCTGATGTACTTTTTGTACTGACGGTGGCGCGAGTACTTTTCCACCTCAACAACGATGGTCTTATCCATTTTATCCTTCACAACCATACCGACCATCTTTCTCTTTTCAGTGACTCTCGAAAGTTCCATGACTACCCCTTATCGGCTCTTAGAGGCCTTTTCTCTGAGAACAGTCTCAACCCTCGCCAAGGTACGTTTTACCGTTCCCATTCTCGAAGTGTTCTCAAGCTGGCCTGTAGAATGCTGGAATCGTAAATTGAAGAGCTCTTCCTTCAAATCTTTCTTTTTCTTCAGTATCTCTTCGCTCGTCAGGTCACGAAATGCTTTCGCTTTCATAATTCCTCACTTCTCATCACAAATTTCGTCCCAATAGGAAGCTTATGGGCAGCAATCCGAAGTGCTTCCTTTGCCTTGTCTTCGGGAACGCCCTTAATTTCATAGAGTATTTTTCCGGGCCTCACTACAGCGACCCATCCTTCGTTGGCTCCCTTTCCCTTTCCCATCCGTGTCTCAGCCGGCTTTTTCGTGATAGGCTTGTCGGGGAATACCCTAATCCACACCTTGCCGGTCCGTTTTATATAGCGGGTCAGGGCAATACGGGCGGCCTCAATCTGCCGTGCCGTCAGCCATCCTGCCTCAAGGGCCTGAAGACCGTAATCACCGAAGCCTACTTCATTGCCCCGGCTCGCTACGTGCTTCATACTCCCTTTCTGCTGCTTCCTGTATCTTACTCTCTTTGGCGCTAACATTACACCGCCTCCTGATATACTTCTCCCTTAAAAATCCACACTTTTATTCCTATAACTCCATATTTCGTCCGGGCTGTTGCAAGTCCGTAATCGATGTCGGCCCGTATCGTCTGAAGAGGAACCCTGCCTTCCCGGTACCATTCGGTCCTCGCCATCTCGGCTCCTGCAAGTCGTCCCGCACACATGGCTTTGATGCCCTTTGCCCCGAACTTGAGCGCCTGCGACACGTTCCGCTTCATGGCGCGACGGAAAGAAACCCGCCTTTCCAACTGCATGGCGATATTTTCAGCTACGAGTTGGGCATTCGTTTCCGGTCTCTTGACCTCGGTAATGTTCAGAATGACCTCTTTATCCGTTATCTTCTGGAGCTCCTTCTTGAGGTTCTCGACTTCAGCCCCTTTTCTCCCGATCACCAGGCCAGGCCGTGACGTGTGGATATTAACCTTCACCCTCTTGTCTTTGTTCGCTGCCCTTTCTATCTCTATTTTGGCAACGCCGGCCTGCGTAAGGCGCTCCTTAAGGAATCTTTTAATTGCAATATCCTCATGAAGAAACCGTGCGTAGTTCTGTGCTGCGAACCACCTGGAATCCCAGGTTTTTATCACGCCCAGTCTGAAACCAATAGGATTCGTCTTCTGACCCATTTACCCTCCGTCCTTATGATTCATCTAATATCATGGTGATGTGGCTGGTCCTCTTCCTTATCTTTGTCGCCCGCCCCATGGCACGGGGCATAAATCTCTTCAGAACCGGCCCGCCATCGACGAGAATGTTCTTGATAAAGAGGTTATCCACATCAATATATTTCTTCTGTCTCGCATTGGCGATAGCACTGTCGAGAAGCTTCTTCAGTATGGCTGACGCCTTCTGGGGCATGTACGTAAGGAGCCCCATGGCCTCATTCACATTTCTCGCCTTCACGACCTCCGCCACATATCGCACCTTGCGGGGCGAAATCCTGATCATTCTTGCTTTCGCTGTAATCTCCATGACCCTTAATCCTTCCTTTTCACCACTTTTGACTTTCTATCACCAGCATGGCTATGAAAGGTTCTCGTCGGAGAGAACTCGCCAAGCTTATGGCCTACCATCTCTTCCGTCACAAACACAGGAATGAACTTCTTTCCGTTGTGAACAGCAAAGGTAACACCCACAAAATCAGGCGTTATCGTTGACCTCCGGGACCACGTTTTGATAACCTTCGCGCTTTTCGACTCCCTCGTTTCGTCAACCTTCTTTGCAAGCTTGTCATCAACGAAGGGTCCTTTTCTCAGAGACCTTGCCACAGCGCCCTCCTACCCTCTTTGTTTTATAATAAACTTCTGCGTTCTCTTGTTCTTTCTCGTCTTAAGGCCCTTTGACAACTGACCCCACGGCGAACAGGGATGCCTGCCACCTTTCGAACGTCCCTCACCACCACCCAGAGGATGGTCAACAGGGTTCATGGCTGTACCCCTTACGGTAGGTCTCACCCCCAGCCAGCGCGGTTTTCCCGCTTTGCCGACGGTGATGTTCTCATGATCGATGTTTCCCACCTGACCAATAGTCGCCCTGCATACGAGATTTACGAGCCGAACACTTCCTGAGGGCAGACGGACATGTCCGTACCCGCCTTCCTTTGCAACGAGCTGGGCATATGAACCGGCACCCCGTGCCAACTGTCCACCCTTGCCAGGTTTCAATTCCACATTATGAACAAAGGTCCCGAGAGGAATAAGCCGGAGCGGAAGGCAGTTACCCTCCTTGATTTCCGTGTCGGGCTTGTCACTTGACAGAATAGTTTCACCAACCCTCACGCCAAGCGGTGCGATAATATACCGCTTCTCCCCGTCGGCATAGTGAATGAGGGCGATGTTGGCCGACCTGTTCGGATCATATTCTATGCTGAATACCTTTCCCGGTATGTCGATCTTGTTACGTCTGAAATCTACGATCCTGAAACGCTTCTTATGCCCTCCTCCGATATGACGGGTCGTTATCTTTCCCGAATTGTTCCTTCCACCGGTCTTTTTTGTCTTGGCGAGAAGGGACTTTTCAGGCTTGTTGTCCCGCGTTACTTCATCGAAGGTCAGTCCACTCATGAACCGCCTGCCCGCTGATGTGGGCTTAAATTCCCGGACTCCCATTACGCACCCTCAAAAATAGATATTTTATCCTTCGGAATCAACTTCACAACGGCCTTCTTCCAATCCGATTTCTTACCTTCAAATCTGCCGAGCCGTTTCTTCTTGCCCTCAAAGTTCAGGACCTGTACCGACACGACCTTGACTTTGAAGAGCTTCTCCACCGCCTTGCGGATTTCTATCTTGTTTGCTCCCTGGCGAACCTGAAAAACATACTGATTCGAGCCGTCTTTTAAAAGATTGCTCTTCTCCGTAATGATCGGCCGCATAATGATATCGTATTCATTCATTTTGAAAGCACCTCCTCAATTCTCCGGAGTGCGTCGACAGTGAGCACAAGCTGGCCATACTTCATGACATCATATACATTGATGCCCTCGGCCCGGAGAACCTTCATATTCGGGATATTTCGTGCCGATCTCTCGACAACCATGTTCTCCTTTTCTATGACAAAAAGAGGCTTTTCCACTTTGAGGGCCTTCACAATTCCGCTGAAGCGCTTCGTACTGATCCCGTCAAGTTCGAGTTTATCGAGAACCATCAGGTTTGAAGCACCGAAGCGAATCGAGAGAGCCGAACGTAGTGCACCCCTCCGTACCTTTTTCGGAACCAGATAATAATAGCTTCTCGGATGGGGACCAAAGACTTTTCCGCCACCTACGTGGACAGGCGCCCGGGATGACCCCTGCCGTGCCCTGCCTGTTCCCTTCTGCCGGTATGGTTTTCTGCCGCCACCGCTCACAAAGCTTCTCGTTTTCGTGGCAGCCGTACCGCTTCTTCTGTTGGCGAGTTGCATTTTGATGACATCATGGATAAGGTACGGCTTCACCTCTGTGTCAAAGACCTCATCCTTAATCTCGATCTCGCCTACTTTTTCACCGTTTATATCAAGCACATTCGCTACGGCCATTGCAAACTCCTACGATTTTATCTCAACATCAACACCGGCGGCGAGCTCAAGCTTCATAAGGGCATCCACGGTCTGCTGTGTCGGATCAACGATATCCATCAGCCTTTTGTGTGTCCTTACCTCAAACTGTTCCCTCGACTTCTTGTCGATGTGGGGCGACCTGAGAACACAATACTTCTGTATCCGGGTCGGGAGGGGAACCGGTCCCACTACCTGGGCACCAGTCTTTTTCGCCGCTTCTACGATCTCCTTCACCGATTGATCCAGCAGCCTGTGATCAAAGGCTTTCAGGCAAATCCTGATTCTCTGCCTCATCGTCTTCCCCTCTACTCAATAATCTCTGTGACAACACCTGCACCGA
>CAYQXL010000027.1:4036-31956 GCA_964421445.1 uncultured Pseudomonadota bacterium | reverse complement strand
GGGGAAAATATGGTACTCAGCGTTACAGTACTGGATGCAAGATCCGAATCGCCGCCGATCTCCCTGGCCAGGGTGAACGACGTTACCGCCGTCGGTGTCGCGAGGAGAATGATGCCTGCGAAACGTGCCTCATCAGGCAGGGAAACAGCCTTGCCATAGAGAAAACAGACATAAGGCAGAAAGCCGAGTTTAAAGGAGGTGGTAAGAGCGGAGAGAGCGAGAGAGGATCGCACTCCCGTGGCCGACATGGAGGCACCGATTATGATAAGGGCGAGAGGCAGGGCGATATTGCCGAGGATTGTCATTGTCCGGAGAATAACGGCAGGAATCTCGAGACCGGCGGAGACAAGGGCCATGCCGGCAGCCGTCGCCAGAATGACAGGATTGGTCACTACAGGGGCAAGAACGGTCCGCATAGTGGACCGATTCTTCGATGTCCACGACAGGACGGTTATGGCAAGAACATTATTGACAAGGATAAGAACGCCAACGAGAAGACTTCCCTGTTCCATTCCCTTCTCTCCCATGAGATAGACAAGTACGGCAAGACCAATATACGAGACGTTACCGTGAAAACTCGTTTGGGCGAACGTTCCAAGCCTCCCGTTCCTGAGCCCCAGCAGATATCCGAGACCGAGGGTGACCGCCGCTATCACAAGCGAAGGAAGGACAACCGAGAGGGCCAGGGTACCGTCGAAACCTTTCATGCCCGATTTCACAATCCCCGTAAGAATGAGAAAGGGAAGGCTCACATAAAAGACAAACCTGTTCGCCTCAGTAAGGAAGCCTTCTTTCAGAAAACCGGTTCTCCTGATGAGGTGACCACAGAGGATAATGATGAATATAGGAGCGATTGCGCCGATAAACTGGTTCATATTCCTTCCTGTCTCCAACCCTTTACACGATCTGAGATCACCACTTTTTACCATGTCCCTGATAAAAGTAACACCCATATTTGCGCCGGTACAATCGATTCCACGCCTGTCAACTGGCGTTCTATATTCTCTTGACAAAGATATCTGGAACAAGATATAAGTAAGTGAAATCTGTAACAATAATTCTTTAAGGGGGCCCGGATGATTAAAGAATCAGTAAAAACAGAGTTAGAGAAAATAGTTGGTAAAGACAACGTCCTCGCGACGCCGGAGGCCTTGAAGGCATATTCATACGACGGCACGTCGAGCTGGATCCACGAACCGGATGTTGTTGTCTTCCCAACCTCTACAGAACAGATTTCCCAGATCATGAAACTTGCAAACGGTGAGAAAATTCCCGTCACACCACGGGGCGGCGGAACAAACGTCAGCGGCGGTTCTGTGCCAATCATGGGCGGAATCGTTCTCGTAACGACAAAGATGAATAACATCCTTAAAATCGACAAAGAGAATCTGACCGCTACTGTAGAGCCCGGCGTCGTTCTCCAGGACCTCACCCTGAGGCTGGCGAAGGACGGTCTCTTCTTCCCCCCTGACCCGCAGAGTTTCCTTGGTGCCACCCTTGGAGGAATCATTGCTGAAAATGCCGGCGGACCGGCATGCGTTAAATACGGCGTGACAAAACAGTACATTCTTGGCATCGAAGTCGTACTGCCTACAGGGGAAATCGTCAATCTGGGCGGCAGGACCCTGAAGAATGTTGTAGGATATGATCTGCTCCATATCTTCATCAGCTCTGAAGGTACGTTGGGCGTTATCACGAAGGCTGAGCTCAAATTGAATCCCATCCCTCCGGCGAAAAAGACGATCATGGTGGTCTATGCAGACGTTGCAAAGGCCGGTGAGGGCGTCTTCCGGGTTCTCGAAAACGGCGTTATACCGGACAAGATAGAACTTCTCGACAACTGGGTTATCAACAGAATCGAAGAGATGAGCCCCCTTGGACTTCCGAAAGATGCGGACGCCGTCTTGCTCTTCGAATGTGATGGAATTCCTGAAGCCGTTGAAAAAGAGACGGAGAAGATCGTTGAGATCGTCAAGAAATACGGCGCTGTTGATGCACGGGTAGCAAAGGACATGGATGAGGCGAACAGATACTGGATGGCGCGGCGTGCCGGATTTGCGGCAGTATTCGGAAAAGCCAAAACCGTCTTTGCCGAAGACGTGACCGTTCCGAGAGGAAGGATTCCCGATCTCATCAACCGCTGTAAGGACATAGCAAAGAGACACAATATCGAAATTGTCGTGCTCGGACACGCAGGCGACGGCAACCTCCATCCCGCCATCCTGACAGACATCAGCAACAAAGAGCACTACGACCGGGCCGTTAAGGGAATGGATGAGATCATCGAGGCGGCCGTAGAATTTGGCGGTGTTCTTTCAGGCGAACACGGAATCGGGCTTGAGAAACAGAAGTTCTTCAGAAAGGTCACCAATCCCGTCGTGGTCGACATGATGAAAAAGGTCAAGGCACTTTTTGATCCCAACAATATCATGAACCCTGGCAAGATCTGGTAATCAAAAAGGAGCTCCCACGATGAAAGACCTAAAAGAACTCGAGAAAGTCAGACAACACGCCGAACAGTGCATGAAATGCGGTTTCTGCAGCTTTTTTTGTCCCGTCTACCAGGAAGAGCGGGTTGAAACAGCCGTTGCGAGGGGGAAAAACTTCCTCGTCAGACAGGTTCTCGACGGGAAGCAGGAATTCACCGATGAGATGGGCGAAATTATCGGCAAATGCCTTCTCTGCAAACGGTGCGTTGCAAACTGTCCTGCCAAGACCCAGGTCGACAGAACCGTCGTCGCCGCCCGTGCTGAACTGGTAAAGAAGAAAGGACTCGGGGCGATAAAAAACTTTGCCTTTCGGAAAGTTATGGCAAACCGGAAAGCCTTCGGCAATTACGTAAAACTCGCCAAGACATTTCAATTTCTCCTTCCAAAAACAGAGGGCAACATACGCCACCTTCCCGATTTTGTAAAGGCACTGGGAAAAAGAAATATCCCTGCTATCGCCGACACCTTCCTCCGCGATAAGGTCAAAGAAATAAACAAAACAGCCGATGGAAAAGCACCGAAGATGAAAGTCGGTTTTTTCATGGGATGCGCCACCGATTTCGTCTATCCTCAGCTTGGGGAGAAACTGATCGATTTCCTCACGCACCACGGCTGTGAAGTCATTGTCCCGAAAGACCAGAGTTGCTGCGGCGCGGCAATCTATTTCTCCGGTGACTTTGAAACGGGAAGAATGCTCGCCGACACGAACGTGAAGGCTTTCAAGGACGTTGACTATATCGTAACGGCGTGCGGAACATGCAGTTCCACTCTGAAGGATTACGCAAAATATCTTCCCGATAACGACGATCAGCAGAAGCGGTATACGGACTTCGAGAAAAAAGTGAAGGACAGTACAGAATTTGTTATCGACGTCCTGAAGATTGCACCGGAAACATTGAAACTGAAAAAGGAGTTCGAGGGAAAGACAGCGACCTGGCACGATCCCTGCCACCTGGTCCGGTACCAGAATATCAAGGATCAGCCGAGGGCGATTCTCAAAGCCCTGAAGGGTCTGAAATATGTGGAAATGCCGAACGCAGACATGTGTTGCGGCATGGGTGGTTCATTCAGCGTGTACCACTACGATCTGACGAAGAAGATCGTTAAGAAGAAGATGGATGGAATCAAATCGACGGGCGCAGATATAGTCGTGACAGCATGCCCCGGGTGTATGATAAATCTCATCGACGGCACCCTGCAGAACAAGATGCCGCAGAAAGTCTATCATTTCCTGGAGCTTGTAGAGTAGTGTGCAGAACGTATCACACCTTACACCAATACACTGAGGAGGATAGCGTATGAAGAATGGTCGTTGGATGACAGCAAAAGACGTATTGAGGGTCAACGCCAGCAAGTATCCCAACAAGATTGGAGCAAAGGATCTTTATAAAGCCTTTACTTTCAAACAGTGGGATGACAGGGCCTGTCGACTCGCAAACGCTCTGGCCGACATGGGTTTGAAGAAAGGTGACAGGTTTGCAGCTCTTGCGTATAACTGCGTAGAGTGGATGGACATTTACGCAGCAGCGGCAAAGGGCGGTTTCATCTGTGTTCCCATCATGTTCCGGCTGGCGGCTGCCGAAATGGAATACATTATCAACCACTGCGAAGCAAAGGTTTTCATCGTTCAGGGCGGAAAAGACCTGGCCGATGACAAAGAGTTCCCCTGGGTCAATCAGGTCAACGGCATGAAGGCCAACCTGAAGACAGTAGAAAAATATGTTGTCTTCGGCAACGGCAACCCCACCTATGACGGATACATCTCTTACGAAGCAGCAATGGCCGCAGCAAGCCCCGAAGAGCCGGCAACAGCCGTTGACGCAGAGGATCCCTGGGTTATCATGTACACCGGCGGAACAACCGGTCTGCCCAAGGGCGTCGTGAAGACACACATCAACCTGTTCTCCCAGTATTTCATCATGATTTACGATCACGCTTTCAACTTTGACGACACCAACCTGCTCGTCATGCCTTGCTGCCACGTCAACTCCCTCTTCTACTCCTTCGTCGTGACATGGGTCGGCGGCACGGTCATGACCTACAACATGGTTAGCTTCAACCCTGAGAATCTCCTCAAGACATTCTCGGAACACAAGGTCACCTTTACATCACTCGTCCCCACACACTACATCATGATGCTCGCACTTCCCGACGATGTGAAGAAGAAATACGACCTCACCTGCGTAAAGAAACTCCTCATCTCCTCCGCTCCTGCACGGAAAGACACAAAACTCGGTGTCCTCAAGATGTTCCCCAATTCAGAACTGAACGAGGCATACGGATCGACGGAAGCAGGTATCGTCACAGTCCTGAGACCTGAAGAACAGCTCACGAAGCTTGGCTCCTGCGGTCGCGAAGTTATCGGCACCGACCTTATCCGCCTCTATGATGAGGACGGCAACCTGATCACAAAGCCCAACGAAGTCGGCGAGCTCTACTCCAGAAGCCCGATGGTATTCGAAAGCTACTGGAAGGATCCTGACAAAACAAAAGCAGCCATGAAAGGCGAGTATTTCAGCGCCGGCGACATGGCATACAAAGATGAAGACGGATATATCTTCCTCGTAGACAGAAAAGCCAACATGATCATCTCCGGCGGCGAGAACATCTTCCCGTCGGAAGTTGAGAACGTCATCGGCGGCCATGACAAGGTCAAAGACGTTGCAGTCATCGGCGTACCTCACGAAAAATGGGGCGAGCAGGTAACAGCAGTCGTCGTTCTCCACGACGGACAGACCTCAACAGCAGAAGAACTGAGCGGATACTGCAAGGGCAAGATCGCAGGCTTCAAGGTTCCGAAAAACATCGTCTTCATTAAGGACGAGGAGATGCCGAGAAGCGGCGCCGGCAAGATCCTCCACAGAATTCTCAGAGAGAAATACGGAAAATGGGCTGACCATCAATAACAGCCTCATTTCAGTGTAAAATCAAAAGCGGGGAGTCTCTCCCCGCTTTTTTTTCGTACTTTTTCCTACTCACCGTTCATTGAATATGCTACATTTTAGCAATGGTTGCTGAATATTCGCTCTACCTTCAGGTAGGAGACAGGGTTTATCACAAGGGGTTCACGCGGTGGGGGATGGGGACTGTCGTTGAAGAACGGCGGTCTGAATTGCCCGGCGGATTCTGTTATGTCCGAATCGACTTTCAGGATGGAAAGGTCAGAGTCTTCGACAATAACTTCAGGAGCGTCACCTGTTGTTACTACGCAGGGATCGTCCGGATCGAAACAGAGCCCGAATACCAACCACCAAAGAGAGGACCGTCATCGAGCGCAGGACCGCATAGGGCACTGAGATCGAAGAACAGGTAGACGGGAGGATTATGGATATCGAACTGACCAAATATGTCCGCGGCGCAGGGTGAGCGTCAAAGATAGGTCCGGGGGACCTTGCAAATATTCTCTGCGGTATAGAGATTCCTGCTGACAGCAATGTCCTCGTTGGCATAGAGGGCTTTGAAGACGCCGGTGTATACAAGATCACCGACGACATTGCACTTGTTCAAACAATCGATTTTTTTACGCCGATTGTCAATGATCCTTACTGGTTCGGCCAGATTGCCGCAGCAAACGCCCTGAGTGATATCTACGCCATGGGTGCCCAGCCAAGGACAGCCCTGAACATGGTCTGCTTCTCGCCGAAAAAATACGGCATCCCCGTTCTCAAGGAGATACTCAGGGGAGGAATTGATAAAATAAGGGAGGCGGGGGTCAGTCTGCTCGGCGGACACAGTGTAGACGATGAAGAGATTAAGTACGGCCTTTCGGTGACCGGTACGGTCCATCCCGATCATATCGTCGCCAACGAAGGGGCCCTGCCCGGCGACTTCCTTGTTCTGACAAAACCTCTCGGTACAGGGATTCTCAACACGGCGATCAAGGTAAACCTGCTCCCTCAGTCCTCCATCGAAAGACTGATCGGCGTAATGGCATCTCTCAACAAAAAAGGGGCGGAAGCCATGATTGCCGCGGGTGTTCACGCCGCAACCGATGTGACGGGATTCGGCCTGGCAGGTCATCTGAAAGAGATGATCAAGGAAAATGTGGGCGTAGAGTTGTGGCCATCACAGATTCCCCGGTTTGATGAAGCGGAGGCTCTTGCCGCCCAGGGAATGATGCCCGGCGGTCTTCACAGGAACCGGGAGTTTTATAAGGAGCATGTAGCAGGGAGGACGGAAGGCTTCGTCTTCGACCTGCTATTCGACCCTCAAACATCGGGAGGTCTTCTCGGGGCAATCGGTGACAAGGATATGCCGCAGTTTCAGTCAAGGGCCCGCGAGAGTGGTCTGGGATACTGGGTAATCGGACGGTTTACGGACGGGCATAAAGGGACGATTATTCTCGCCGACGAGCCGGTGTAGCCGGAACGTCTCACGGAAACAGGGTATCTGTGTCTTTGTTTGAATTCCTTCTTTTTGCCTTCCGCGCAAACCTGCACTACGCCGGAATTACGGTCATCGTTGTTGCTGTGACCCTCACCCTCATGAAACGGGAGGGCATGCTCGTAACGAAAACGGTTGCAGGCGAACGTCTTCTAAGATACTGTCTCTTTAGCGCATTCATGTCCGGGATGGTACTGGTTATCGTCCACATCATGATCAGATATCTCTGACATCCTGTCCCCCTCCCTTTCCTTGACCACCCCGATTCCTCCATCCTACCGGGTTGGTTGCCTTGCAGGGAGAACCTCAATCGCCGCTCTCCCGTCGAGGGGACATTTGTTCTCGCAGATACCGCAGCCGTTACAGAGTTCCTCAATGATAAACGGTCTTTTCAGCACCACATTTTTGCCCCCATAATCGCGGTCGTGGACCGTTTCAAAACGGATTGCCTTCTCGGGAATGGGACAATGCTCCTCGCAGACAATACAGTTCATCTTCTTCGCAAAAGGAAGGCAGCGGTCCTTGTCGAGGACCGCAACACCGATAATACTCTTCTGTTTCTTTTCAAGCGGAAGGGCTGGGATCGCTCCGGTGGGACAGACCTGTCCGCAGAGATTGCAGTTATACTCGCAATACCCCATTCTCGGCACAAGCACAGGTGTATAGATGCCGTTGAGGCCGGTTTGAAGGAAGGCGGGATAGAGAGCACTTCTGAGACAGACTTTCATGCATTCACCACACCGGACACATTTTTTCAGAAACCGGTCTTCGGCGGTTACACCGGGAGGTCTGAGACTCATCTGTTTATCATAACCGTAGGCAAGGGGAAATACTTTCGAAAGAACGAATCCTGACGCCACACTCGTAAGAAACAGACGCCGTCCCCGGTCAGGGGAACTCGGTCCGCCAGCCCGACGGAAAAACGGTTTAAACAAAAAATGAATGCGGCCATTGCTGCACTTCGCCGAGCAGGCCATACACCTCGTACATCGTTCTTCCTGAAAGATCTCTTCATCAAAAGCAGTGGAGCAGATATGCCGGCAATCGCCGCAGTCGGAACAGATACGGCCGGGAATTCTTCGAAAAAGGGAAAACCTGCCGAGAAGACCGAGGAGGGTACCAAGAGGACAGAGGTTTTTGCACCAGTTCCGTTTCTCGTACCGTTCAAGAAAAAGAACGAAGACGAAGAGAACAAGTGAGAGAAATGCAAGAGGATAGAGACTGTCGCGAAAGGGAAGCACATAAGATCGGAGAAAATCGTAGACCGGCCGGAGAAGATCGGTCCTGTCTCCCAGAAGACCATAGAGCCCACCCCAGCCCTCCCTGAACAGATGACCTGTCAGGGGATAGAAGAAAAAGGTCAGTGCCCGTACGAGAATTGCGATAGGGTCGAGAAGCCCGGCAATATTCACGCCGAAAAGGGACGCTGAAAGAAGTGTTACGAGAAGAAGATACTTGACCCGTCCCTGAAGAAACAGAAGAGGCCGGCCTTTCCTGATTTTGCCGCTCACAAGATCCAGCATAGTACCCAGGGGACAGATCCATCCGCAGAAGAATCTGCCCAGAAGCACCGTGGTTCCCGTCAGGATGACACCAGGCAGGAGAAGCACAATAAAACTCTTTTCAGCAAGCATGAAACTGAAGAGAACGAGCGGATTAGCCCGGAAAAAGCTGTTCACGGCAACAGAGATCTCATCGCTGCCCCTGTAGTCAGTCATGACAAAGAGATAGAGAAAGAGGGCAAGAAAGAGATACTGTGAAAGACGCGGGATGGAGACCTTCATTGATCTCCGTTAGACCTTGATAACTTTAATCTTTGCGAGATTCATCTCCCCGAGCCCCCGTTTATATCCGGCGACAGTCGTCGATATGTCCTCCGGCTTCAACCCGAACAACGTTGTGGCATAGGCATCGGCAGCGATGATGTCGCCTGACACAATAACCTTGTTCAGCACCTTCACATCTTTCAGGCTGCCACCCTGAGGACCGTGATCGAGAAGAATCCGTGTGGCATCTATGACAACAAGGTGGCTTTTGACTTTCAGATTGAGGTCTGCAAGGGCATTGTCCATATCGCGGTGTATATACCCCCTGTTCCCTCCCATGATCCCCATCATGTTCTTCAGACCAAGCGAGAGTGTCGTCAGTCCATGGTTCTTCGCGATAGGAACATTAATAAGAACGTCTGCGGTCAGAGCTTCGTCGTACAATTCCCATTCCTTCAGCATAAGACCATTGACAGGCACCTTGCGGAACCGTGCAGCGTCAATCTGCTTCAGCTCAACATTTGCCATCCCTTTCAGGGCGCCGGAAATCCCGCTGTTTTCATAGGTTCGCCGACCGTCATTGCAGGCATGATCAAAGACTTTGACCCGCCGCGCCCCGGCGGCAAGACACTCTTCCACTACGGTCCTGACGACAAGGGGATGGGTGTTCGCTGCAAACTCGGGCTTGCGATCCCACCCGATGTTTGGTTTCACCACAACCGTCTGTCCCGGTTTCACAAATTTCTTTATTCCCCCGACAGCACCAATGGCTTTCCTTGTGATGTCCCCGTACGCCGAACCCTCGGCCACGGCAAGGAGAGGTGGGTCCTTGGCGAAGAGCCCATTGCCCGGTAAAAGCCCTGACGAGCAGAGCAGTATCGATGCAGCCTTGATAAAATCACGCCTCTTCACCTGAAACCTCCCTTTTTTTCTCAACTCCGAGCGGGCATTGCACTTTCAACAATCTAAGGCACACTTCCTTTTTGTCAACAAACATATTATACTGACATTATGAATGGTTATTCCATCATGGACAGACGGGACTTCATAAAATTTTTTTCTGTTCTCGCCGCCTCCTTTGTCTTTCCCCATTGCGCCGACAGCAAAGAGGTGGACCGGATCCTGGAAAACCTCGACAAACCTGGGTTCTATATCCGCTTCATCAAACCCATGAAACCCATCGACGTTCCGTCATGGAAGCTGAAGGTCGGAGGGTTGTGCGAGAACCCCCTGTCCCTGACACTCGATGAGTTGAAAAAACTCGAAAAAGCAACCCAGGTTTCACGGCTTACATGCGTGGAAGGGTGGTCCGCAAAGGCTAAATGGGGGGGATTTACGGCAGAAACGTTCTTCGGGAAAATGAAACCAAAGTCATCAGCCCGGTACCTCTCGTTTACCTGTGCAGATGGTTACTACGAATCGATTCCGCTCGATATCCTTCTCAAGCCCCGGGTTCTTTTCGTCTATGAGATGAATGACGGACCCTTGCCCGACGATCACGGAGGACCTCTCCGGATCATCATACCGTCCAAATATGCCTATAAAAGCATCAAGTCGATCCTCACCGTCGATTTTGTCGAGAGACACAGGCCGGGATTCTGGGTAGAGAACGGGTATTCGGATGATGCAACAATCAAGCAGGGGGCTGATTTCGCTCTCGACCTCAAGACATACAAACTGATCAAAGAACCTGGCGAACCGGATTATTAGCCCTTCACCGTCGACACGACCACGGTGGAAAACTGATCACCCAGAGCGCCAGCACAGGGATCCGCCGCCGCCCCGACAGGAAACGGTATCAGGGTAGTGCGGAAGGAAGTGGCCGTTGATTCTCCTCCCCTAAGGTGACTCACGCGAGTCATCGTCGGAAGGAATCTGGCGAAGGAACGCCTCGGCCAGATCGAGAGCCTCCTGCCGCGTGCGAAGATCGCCTCCTATCTGCCGGTCCCTGATGGACCGGAGCAGATTTCCCACGGAAGGTCCTTCCTTAAATCCGAGCGCCAGCAGGTCACGGCCATTGATCAACGGAGGGACCGGTTCCATCTTCCATTCCTCGAAGGCCTCTTCAACGTGCCGGCATGTTTCCCTGACCTGAAGCGTCGATGGGTTATCCTCGCCGCCTGAGCTCCCGTAGAGATCGCAGAGGGTATGAACGATGAGATGGGGTGTCAGATCGCCCGCCTGATAGACCAGGCGCCTGATCCCCCGTTCAGACGAGCCTGACGACGCCAGGAGAAAGATCCTCATATGATTCATGATAAGAAACTCGATCACCCGCATGTCGTGCGTACTGAAACGCAACCGTACCATGATCTCATGAGCCAGATCGCAGGAAGCCTTTTCGTGGTGGTAAAAGTGAACAACCCTCCGATCCTCGTCGAAAAGGAATCTGTCCGCTTTTCCCAGGTCATGGAAAAGAAGGGCATAGCCGACATTCCTAACCTCTTCCCTGGACAGATTCGCCATCATCCCGAACCGGTCGAGATAGGCAAAACCGTCTATGGTGTGACCGAGGGTTTTCAGGTCGAATCGCTCCCTCTCGTCGAGCTCGTGAAGACGCATCAGTTCGGGAAATATGTGGAACAACAATCCGGTCGACTGGAGAACCTGGAGCGCTGCATCCGGCCCGGTCGCCGTGATAATGTGATCGAGTTCGTATTTGATGCGCTCAGGGGCGCTCTGACAGACAAGAAACGACAGCGCCCTGCAGTCTTCCATCAGACTTCCGTCGAGACGAAAGCCGGGAAGCGTTGCGAAATGGCGGACTGCCTTGACCATTCGGAGGGGATCATCTTCGAGATTCTTTCTGGCCGGTGTCCTGATGATACGGTCAGCGATGTCATGAAGACCTCCACAGGGATCGATTATTCTGTCCCCATCCCTTCCGAAGGCAAGAGCATTGATGGTAAAATCCCTTCGCTTCAGATCATTGTCAATCGTATCGGCCAGGAATGTAACGTCAATGATGGCGGAATCACTCACCATCCGATAAGTCTGCAGTGCTTTTTTGCCGAGGAGAAAGGGTCTTGTGCGGAAAATGTTGGAGACAACGGCAAGGTCCTCAGTTCGGGACAGAACAACATCGTAGTCGTTGGGCTCCCTTCCCAGGATCATCTCCCGGAGAGCACCACCGACAAGATAGACATCACCGCCATACTCAGGCCTGAAGAGCCGCCGCACTACATCGTCGTCTCTGATCTTCCCTATCAGGTCATCGCAAGACAACTGGCCGACGATTCAGACCTTCTCTGCAAAGTCGTTGAGTGCCCGTGCAATCCTTTTGAACGAATCAATAATGTCGAGGTACAGGTACGAAGCCTGGGGCATACAGACACCGGTTATAAGCCTCTGCTGATGGACCAGGGCATTCTCATGGGCCAGCTTGATAACCGTATCCATCCCCTCCCTGACGTTCTTCAGGAGGTGAGGATTCCGGGTCAGGATGTAGTCCTTCGTATCACGGTACATGCCCATCGTCAGATCAAACATGTCACCGATCTCTTTTTTTCCTTTTTCACTAAAGAGAATGTTTGCCCTTACCTTTGTTTCCATCTTGTAAATGAGGTTCTCGAAGCCGATTGCGATCATCTGAAAATAAGGCAGAAGATTGACATATCGCCTGTCGGCATCCGTCTTATCGCTCGCAGTAACAATCTTCTCCACATCAGGAACGTGGGACTTCATCATCTCTTCAAAATCCTCAACGGCCTTTGAGACTGTGTCTTTTTTGTCAACGAGAAAACCCTTTTTTACCGCTTCGAGTACGGGCATTGCACTCTCAAATACCTCAAGAAAACGCGCATTCAGTTCTCTATCTTCCATTACCCCTCCCGTGAGCAAAAATCGTAGTGTTCGTATAGTTACTTATAACACAGACCCCCTTCGAAGTCAGCAGATTCTTGGGCAAAAAACAACCCGATTGTCATCCGAGGTAGGCCCGAATCAGTCCGCTTAACTCACCGGCCATTTCAGAACATCCGTCGACCTGCGAAAGACGTTCGAGAAGATCATCAAGAAATGGCCGATCGACCGCTTGTGCACCGAGGCGATCGGTCAGAAAAGCCAGATCCTTGGCAAAACGGCCCCGCTCTTCCGGTTCCATGGAAAGGTTATTCTCGATATTCTCGCCAATATCCATAAGAATTCCGTATATGCTGTTCGCCAGCATTATCCTTTTCGTATCCGCTGAAGATCCGTCCCCTGCTGACTCCGGCAGAATTCCGAATGCCTGGGGATTGGTCCGGTACTCTGTTATGATACCCGTTTCCCCACCTTCTTCCACGAGGGAGCACCCATCGACGGTTATCATGGCGCTCACTTCGCCGGGATTGGGTGTGCTGAGCATGACAAAGCCATGTGACTCAAGGGCATCAGCCAGATAAATCAACTCTTCCGTAGTGGTAATGCCGATATTCCGTGCGAAATCGTTCAGCAGGAAGAAGTAGTGCACATGCCCCTGCGCTTCTGCGCAGTCGTAAAGATACGTGAGCAAAAGTTCTGCTGCTTCTTTCTGATCCATAATCTTCTCCTGTGATCCCTGCGATGAACGGCGGGACGATTGGTCCGGTGACATCTGATAAAAAGAAGAGCCCATGCGATGACGGGCTCTTCTTTGTTAGTCTATCGCTCTGTTACCTGATTTACCACTCGCCTGTTGTAAGGTATTCGTGCATGGCAGCCGCCGCCTTTCTTCCTGCGCCCATGGCGAGAATAACTGTTGCCGCCCCGGTCACGATATCGCCGCCGGCAAATACACCCTTCTTGCTTGTCTTTCCCGACTCAGGATCGGCCTCGATATTGCCTGACTTTCTCAACTGGAGGTCAGGTGTGGTGGACGTAAGGATTGGATTCGGACCCTGGCCTATGGCGACGACAACAACATCGACATCGATGACATGATTGCTTCCCTTTATTTCAACGGGACGCCGTCTGCCGGAGGCGTCAGGTTCTCCGAGTTCCATCTTTACACATTCGATCCCCTTCACCCATCCGTTTTCATCGCCAACGATCCCGATAGGGTTTGTAAGAAGTCTGAAATCGATAGCCTCTTCTTCAGCATGGTGTGCTTCCTCGGCACGGGCCGGCATCTCTTCCCTCGACCGGCGATAAATAAGATAGACATCCTCGGCACCGAGACGTTTAGCAACCCTTGCGCTATCCATGGCCACGTTTCCGCCGCCGATAACTGCAACCCTGCTTCCTACCCGGACGGGCGTATCATATTCAGGGAAGAGATACGCTTTCATCAGGTTCGCTCTCGTAAGAAATTCGTTGGCTGAATAGACACCGTTCAGGTTCTCTCCGGGGATTTCCAGAAAGTACGGAAGGCCTGCGCCGGTTCCAACAAAGACGGCGTCGAACCCTTCGTCAAAGAGTTCGTCCATCGTCGTTGTCTGGCCGACTATCGTATCCACTTTCATCTTTACGCCCAGTTTCTGAACATAATCAACTTCCCGCTGAACGATCGCTTTCGGAAGACGGAACTCGGGAATACCATAGACAAGAACACCGCCGGCCTTGTGAAGGGCTTCAAAGACCGTAACCTCATGACCTTTTTTCGCCAGTTCACCAGCAACGGTCAGGCCCGATGGTCCGGCGCCTACGATGGCCACTTTCTTGCCCGTCGGCTTCGCCTTCTCGGGCATTCTCACTTCGCCCTGGGTGGATTCGTAATCTGCGGCAAATCTCTCAAGGCGGCCGATTGCAACAGGCTCACCCTTCTTCCCGAGCACGCACTTCTCTTCACACTGCGTTTCCTGGGGACATACGCGGCCACAGACAGCAGGAAGAGCGTTTGTCTCTTTGATGACATGGATTGCACCCATGAAATCGCCTTCCTTGACCTTTTTGATAAAGGCAGGAATGGTGATGTTGACGGGACATCCGTCGACACAGGGCATATTCTTGCACTGGAGGCACCGGGATGCTTCCTGCATGGCCATCTCTTTTGTATATCCGAGAGCCACTTCGGAAAAGTTCTGTCTTCTCAGTTTGGGGTTCTGCTCAGGCATCTTGACCCGTTTCTTTATCTTCTTCAGGGTCTTCGCCTTCGCCTCAAGCTTGCACTCGTGATCCCACATGGCCCGCCGCTCTTCCCGGTTATACATCCTCTGTCTCAGGACAAGCTCGGGGAAATCAACAGCATGGCCATCGAACTCAGGACCATCGACACAGACGAACTTTGTCTCGCCGCCGATTGTTGCGCGGCAGCACCCGCACATACCTGTTCCATCGACCATGATCGTATTCAGACTGACGACGGTTTTAAGGTTGTGAGGACGGGTAACATCACAGACAGCTTTCATCATGATGACCGGGCCGATGCCGATGACGAGATCGATTTTTCTGCCCTCATCAATCAGTTTCTGGAGCACCTGTGTCACAAATCCGTGGTGACCGTAGGTACCGTCATCAGTGGTGACAAAAAGCTCCGTGCTGATCGCCTTCATTTCGTCTTCGAGGATCAGCATGTCCTTTGTCCGGGAACCTATAATCGAGATGACTGTGTTGCCCTTCTCAAAGAGGGCCTTGGCGATCGGATAGACCGGCGCAACACCGACACCGCCACCAACGCAGACGACAGTGCCAAAGTTCTCAATGTGGCTTGGTTTGCCCAGCGGTCCGACGACATCGAGGAGGGTCTGACCCTTCTCGTACTTTTCGAGCTTCTGTGTCGACGAGCCCACCACCTGAAAGATGATCGTAATCAAGCCCTTTTTCCGATCAAAGTCGGCAACGGTAAGGGGAATCCTTTCGGCATAATCGTCTGCCCTGAGCACGACGAACTGACCGGGCTTCACCTTCTTCGCAATATCCGGCACATAGAGCTTGAAAAGCGTTATGGCCGCTGCCAATGACTTCTTTTCCACTATTTCATTCAGTTTCGGTTCTTTTGCCATCGTTTCTCCTTTTCCAAAATTTATTCCTGACATCACTGCTCTATCTCCCCTTTTTCACAGGAAACTTCACTGTAAAGGTGGTACCTTGATCGACTACACTCTCTACGTCAATATGACCGAAATGGGATTCGACGATCCTTTTCGCAATTGAAAGCCCGAGACCTGTCCCTGTCGTGTACCGTGTCTGAGGTCCTGAGACACGGTAAAACTCATCAAAGATGCAGGGAAGATACTCTGCGTCAATCCCGATTCCCGTATCGGAAACGTAGATGCACAAAAAATTGCCCTTTGTCTCGGCACGGACCATGACCTTGCCATTTTTGACGTTATACTTGATCGCGTTGGAGACAAGGTTGGTGAACAACTGTTCCATCTCCGACCTGTCCGCCTCAATAAGAGGCAGGGGCACGGCCAGGTCCACCTCAAACTGGAGCTCTTTTGCTCCCTCCTGATTCTTGAGAAGCTCGACGGTGTTGAGAAGAATCTCTGAAAGATCGAGCACCTCCTTTTTCCGCTCCACCCGCTTTGACTCGAGCCTGCTGTAGTGGAGCAGGTCATTTACAAGATCAAGGAGCGAATGGGTTCGCTGGCACGCCCGTTCGAGCATCTGGCGATTCATCTGAGGATCGTTCCCCGCCATTCCGGTGAGGTAGGCCGTCAGATAGCCTTCCACCGCCGAAAGGGGGGACCGGAGCTCGTGGGTTACCAAATTGACAAACTGTGATTTTATCTCATTGATCTCTTTGAGTTGTGTAATATCCCTCACCGTGCTTACCAAGCCAAGTTCCTGCTCTTTTTCGTCCCGGATCACTGACACATGGACCATCAGCGTACGCCGGTCCGGATGATTCGTCTCTATCTCATCAGAAATAATAGTATAATGGGACGAATCAGGTGTAAACGCCTTACTGATAAGGCGAACAAGATCCTCCTGAGGGATAACCTCACTGAATTCCCGGCCCGGCTCAGGAAGTTCTTTAACGTTAAGCATCTTTATGGCAGCAGGATTCCACAATACCAACTGGTGTTCCCGGTTGATGACAAGAATACCGTCAGCCATTGAGTTGACGATAGTATGGAGCTTTGACGTCTCATTGGCCACCTCAAGGAGCTTCTGGTCCCTTTCTTCCATGAGGCGCTGGGCCTGCAGGCGGAGATGTCTCTTCTCGAGGCCTCTGTTCACCACGGCCAGAAGTTGGTCCGGAGTGAACGGTTTGGGTACGTAATCATAGGCACCCTGCTTCATCGCATCAACCGCCGTCTCTATGGTGGCAAACCCCGTGATGACTATCATAATGATTTCCCGGTCATGGCGGCCTACCTGCTCCATCATTTCAAGACCGCCCATCACGGGCATCATCAGGTCAACAAGGATAAGATCATAGGGTTTCGCCAGGACCATGTCGCAACCGACCCTGCCGTTTTCTGCCGTATCCACGGCATATCCCTCACTTACAAGGATTCGGCGGCACCCTTCGCGGATTCCCTTTTCGTCATCCACAACAAGGATGTTTATTCCTTCATTCATCATTCACCAGGCGTATCCTGTTTACCCCTGCTGAGCCCGTGCGAGCAGTTCACTGACCTTTGCCACCAGCGCGTCGGGCAACAACGGTTTGCTTGCATAGGCATCGGTCTTCATCCAGTACCCGTCCAGTTCCTGGGAAAAATCGACCCCTGTCTCTGCGCCCACGGCAGTCAGCATGAGAATCGGTATCTTTCCGTAGACTGGATCGGATTTCAGTGCTTTGGCAACACCGAAGCCTGTGTCGTGCTTCTCCATCATCAGGTCGAGCACAATGAGGTCGGGCTGTTCGAACCGCACCTTGTCCATCGTTTCCTGGCCCGAATAGGCGACTGCAACGTCGAAGCCATTGTTTTCAAGGACAGCTTTGTTCAGGTCAATAAAATCAACATCGTTATCAACAAGTAAGATTTTTGGTTTTTTGCTCATAACTCCCTCTCCCTGCGTTAGTAGTGTGAACCGTCAGTCTGTCGGTTCGTGTTTCATCTTTTTGTTCGTCTTCGTCTGCTGAGACAGGCAGGGAAACGGTAAAACTCGTCCCCTTACCCAGTTTTGTCTCAAGGGTTATCTTCCCTGCATGCCGTTCGATGATCCCGTAGGATATTGCCAGCCCCAGACCTGTTCCTTTCTCTTTTGTCGTGAAGAACGGCGAAAAGATATTGTTGATGATCTCGGGAGGAATTCCGGGACCTGTGTCCTGAATCTTTACTTTAATCCGCTTCTTTTCCTGTGTCGTTGTCACGGTCAGGCTCCCCTTGCCTTCCATAGCCTGGGCGGCATTGAGAATGATATTGAGGAAAACCTGCTTCAGTTGGGTCGAGTCTGCGATGATGTCCGAAAGGTCGGGAGCAAATACCTTTTTAATCTTAATGTTATGAAAAAGGGATTGATTCTCCACGAGCCCGAAGACATCGTCCAGAAGCTCATTGACATTTGTGAGTCCAGGCCTCAGTTTCGTCTCTCTCGCAAAGCTCAGAAGACCCTGAACAATCTCCTTTGCCCTGTTTGCTTCACTCACAATCAAGGCCACATCTTCACGCCGGGGATCATCGGCTTCAATGCTCTTCAGCAACAGGTGTGCATAGATCGTGATGGTACCGAGAGGGTTGTTGATTTCATGGGCTACGCCTGCAGCAAGCTGACCGAGGGCGGCCAGCTTTTCTGTGCGGATAAGCTGTGCCTGAGCCTGCTCAAGCTCCTGATGGGCCATCTGCAGCTCACGGTGTGACTTTTCCAGTTGCTGATAGGTCTTCGTGCTCCGTTCCAGGAGATAGGGGAGGCAGTATTTTGCCTCAGCGACACCCTGGGCAACAGCGACCGCCTTATCCCGGCACGTAGGATATCCGCAGGCCCGGCAATCGAGATTCTGATTGGGAGACATCTTGCCGATCCTTCGTAACGTCGCGGCAATCTGTTCCTCCGTCGGCACGGGCAGCTTCTGCTCCATATTCATGAAATCCCGAAAAAGCATGGTTTCTCCGTACCGGTCGGCTTCACCGGCACGCTCTTCCCTGTCCTGGTCCGTCATCCCGGCCTTCACATAGCGGGCGACAATCTGCCGCCTGCTGAGAACAGAGAGCTTGTCTTCCGCAAAAGGCCCGTCAACGCAACCAAAACAGTACACAAAATCAAGAAACCGGGCGTCCATGACACCTGCAGCCAACTGGTTGAGCGCACCGATCGCCCTCTTCTGTCCGTACGTTACGGTTACATCATCCATCAGTACATCAAAATTGATCCCTATACTTTTATTGAATCCGCCGACAACAGAGACGACCCGTCCGAGATTGGGCTTCGGACCATCGAACTCCGTCTCTTCCATGTCCCCCTGTCTGATTCCCAGTCCGGCAAGGAGTTCTTTCATGTCCCTGAACGTGATGACCTGATCGATGGCCCCCGACACCTCAGGGGCAACCATCTCTCTCATATGGGCAAGGCAGGGCGTGACATAGACCGTCTTCCAATCTGGCCCCTTAACCTTCTTTACCGCCCTTCCAACAGCGATCATGGGAGAGACACAGGGTGCAAGGTTTGGTATGAGGCGGGGAAGATATTTCTGGACATAGAAGACAATGACGGGACAAAACGTTGAAATGAGAGGCTTCCCGGCACTCTCATCAAGGAGCTTTTCGTAGGCCCGGCTCACCAGTTCGGCGCCGAACGCCCCCTCCCATACTTCGGTGAAACCGGCCCGTTTGAGGGCAGAGACGAGTTGCTTCGCCGTTCCATCATCAAAGGTAGCCGGAAAGGCAGGATCGAGGCAGGCGATCGTCCGCGAAGGTCCGGCGAGGAGTTCCCTGACTCCGGCGAGACCGCCTTCATACCGGAAGGCCTGGTGCGGACATTCAGTAATACAGCTCCCGCATGTAACGCACCGCTCCGTCATTATTGTTACTTTATCTTTGTCAAACTTGATTGCCTTGGTGGGGCAAATCTGGATACAATAGAAGCACTTGCGGCACTTCTGGTTGTCAATCTCTATGTTGTACGATTTCTGTCCTGCGTCAAACATCCACTTTGCCTGTTCCGGAGATCCGCCGTCTGTCTATGAAACCTAATTGGCCTAATATTATACAAAAAACCCTTCCTTGTCAACGAAGTACACACCAGGACCGTCCACTTTGTGATCCTCTGCACAAGCGATGATTTCAGACAGAACCAGGTATTTGGGCGACAGAGATGCGGGACCATCCGCCGTGGTTTTACAGAAGACAGAGAGCGGTCTTCTCACGGCTCTGGTGCCCTGCAATCATGGGGACAGCAAAGAACGGATACCCTGGACGGCAAGAGAAGGAGGCCGGATCTGTGCTATGGGCCTCGGGCGTCCGGTAATTCAGAAACCCGTTCCCTCCGGCTGCCGTGACAATCCTACGACGACAGAAATTGGTGAATCGAACGGGCTGCCTTTCTCCCAGCTCCCATGGCGAGAATCACCGTCGCTGCTCCCGTGACGATATCTCCGCCCGCCCACACACGGTCCCGGGTCGTTTTTCCCGTCTCAGGGTCGGCAACGAGGGTGCCCCGGCGGGTCGTCTCCAGTCCCGGTGTCGTGGCGGGAACAAGGGGGTTGGGGCTGTTTCCGATCGCACAGACGGCGGCATCCATGGGAATCGTGAAACGGGAGTTAGGGATCTCGACAGGCGTCCGGCGGCCTGAGGCATCCGGTTCACCCAGTTCCATTCTGACACACTCGATCTCTTTCAGCCATCCGTTCTCATCGCCGATATACCTGACAGGAAGGGTGAGCAGGTTAAAAATGACCCCTTCTTCTTCGGCATTTTCACTCTCTTCCTTACGGGCCGGAAGCTCGGCATGGGACCGTCTGTAAATGATCCGTACCTCCTCCGCCCCCCGCCGGAGCGCAGTCCTCGCAGAATCCATGGCCACATTTCCTCCGCCAACCACAGCGACACGACCGTGCTTTTTCACCGGCGTCGCCGACAGAGGAAACCGGTATCCCTGCATCAGGTTCATCCGGGTCAGATACTCGTTCGCTGAATAGACACCATTTAAATTTTCACCGGGGATGTCCATGAACCACGGGAGCCCCGCCCCTGTCCCGACGAAAACAGCGTCGTAGTCGTCAAGCAGTTCATCGATGGAACGGGTCTTTCCCACGACATAGTCCGCAATAACCTTCACCCCCAGCTTTTTCACATACTCCACCTCCCGGGCGACAATCGCCTTGGGAAGCCTGAATTCGGGAATCCCGTAGACAAGTACACCACCGGCCTTGTGGAGCGCTTCAAATATTGTGATCTCGTGACCCAGAAGCGCCAGATCCCCCGCCACGGTGATGCCCGCAGGACCTGAACCGACAACGGCAACTCTCTTTCCTGTAGACTTCGGGAGGGCGGGAATATCGACATGTCCCTGGGCCGCTTCCCAATCGGCGAGAAACCGCTCTATCCGTCCAATTGCGATTTCACCGCCCTTGCTCTGAAGGATACATTTCGATTCGCATTGTGATTCCTGTGGACAGACCCTGCCACAGACAGCGGGAAGACAATTCTTTTCTTTCAGCCGCCGTATCCCCCCGGCAAAGTCGCCCTTGACTACAAAGGATATGAATCCGGGAATATCGATCTCAACGGGACACCCTGTAACACACCGCGGTTTTTTACACTGGAGGCACCGGCGCCCTTCTCTGACAGCCATTTCTTCCGTATACCCAAGGGCCACCTCATTGAAGTTATGCCGCCTCATCTCCGGGGTCTGTTTCGGCATATCATGACGATTCAGATCAATTTTGCCCGTCTTCTCTTCGCTCATGAGTGACACTTCCCCTCTCTGTGTAATGGTTTTGGTTCACTGTGCCTGAAAAACAAGACTTCTTCCTCGAGATAGGCCTTCCTCCGGGCCAGAAATTCATCCCAGTCGACATCGTGACCGTTGAATTCGGGACCATCAACACAGGCAAACTTCATCTGGCCGCCTACAGTGACACGGCATACGCCACACATCCCTGTACCATCGATCATAATGGGGTTGAGATTGACAAACGTCTCAATTCCCAGGTCTTTTGTCACGGCCGACGTCCGGGCCATCAGATAGGTGCACCCCTGGACCATGACCCTGTCGGGAAGCCGGGGCAAGGTGTTGATGATGTCCGTAAGCCGGTTGACGTGTCCCTTCATCCCAAGGCTTCCGTCGCGGGTTATGGGAAAAACCCTCGTCGAAAGCGGCACGAACCGGTCGAGCCAGTAGAGGAGGTAGGAACTTCGTGCCTCAACAACAGTGATGATCTCGTTTCCTGCTTCTTTCAACTCCCGGATAACAGGATAGATGCTCCCGATTCCGTAACACCCGGCAACACAGAGCACTGTTCCAAAATGGCCCATCTGCGTTGCATTACCAAGGGGTCCCACACAGGTAGGTACCGTATCCCCCTCCCTGAGTGACGCAAGGGCACCTGTTGATGCACCAACCTCCATAAATATGATCGTCACCGTCCCGGCCTGTCGATCCCAGTCAGCTACCGAGAGGGGAATACGCTCCCCTTCCTCTTCCGCCCGGAGGATAACGAACTGACCGGATCGTATCTTCAAAGCCACCTCCGGCGCCTCAAGAACGAGGAGATGCATGTTGGGAACAATCATCTCGCGCTTCATCACCCTGTTCATTACACCTCCCCCTCTTCACAGGAAAGAGCCCGCACCCGCTCTTCGACGGCCTTCATGCCGGTCACAACCTGTGAGAGACCGATCCCTCTATACATCTCCTCACCTACCGGTCTGCCTCCGCCCGGTTTCGTAACGGCCCCGGCGCCTTTCACCGTGAGAGGCAGGAAGGTCAGCCGTTTGGACGTGGTGAAGAACCCCTTCATGTGCCGTTCTATATCACGGCGAACAGATACAAGATCCCTGTATCTGACTCGCCCTTTCTTCACTTTTTCCGCTATTTTCTGCATAATCCACCAGTCGGGGCGGGCATCCATGAAGGGATCGACTGCCTTGGTCACAGAAAGAACCCTCCCTTCAACCGTCGTTATCGTCCCCCCTGATTCAAGGGAAAGGGTCGCAGGAAGAATGAGGTCCGGCAGCCTTCCCGGCACCATCGCCGGATCGAGGGCATTCTGGCAGATGAGATAGTCACATTCAGGGAGTACAGTGTCCGCCATCTCGCCGATGAGATAGACCACTTTCCGGTGCCGCCGGTCAAAGAGACAGGACAGGTCTGTTTGAACGGGGGAAATACCCGTTCCCGTCCCGCCGTTTGTCAGCGCACTCCCCGGCGCAATAAAGGGAAAAGCCCCCATGGCTACCATACCTCCGAGATTCGTAAAGGGATGGGCCACGATGACATTCCACGACAGCGAGTCACGGGCAGTAATTACCTTTTTCAGGATGACAGGGGCCTCGTCGCTCCCCATCACTTCAGGCCCAACGATAACAACCTTGACGGATCGGGCTTGAAGGGTGGAATTGAGTTGTTCCCCTCCGTCCCGGGAGAGATTTTCGCTCCCGGTGTATGGGCCGGAACGCCCTTTAGCCGAAGACGGGTGAAGAAACGTATCAAGGAAACGGGGCCATCGGCCCGGCGGCCCCTTCATCACTGAATCAGCGAGAAGATCGAGATTCGACGGGGCGCTTCCGATTGTGACCAAGGCCGCTCCTTTCTGGGCAGCCCGCTTTACACGGACACCGATCGGCGAATAGCCGAACGTTGAATCGAAGCCAATGGAAATTATGGCGTCCGCACTCTCAATCACATCGAGCGAACCGGCATGAAGGGCGCAGTCGAGAAACGCTTCAAGGCCGTCACCCCATTCAGTCATCACCGATGAACCGATGTTTTCCGACCCTAGCACCTCCCGGGCGAAACGCTGGGCGACAAAGAGATCTTCGTTCGAGAGGTTCGGCGAGACCATGAGGAGAACATCATCAGGATCTATTCCCGTCAAACGCTCCGCTCCCTCCGCCGCCGCCACATCCCACGATATATTCTCGTATCCGACCGGGGTCAGTCTCCGGGGACTGGCCAGACGGGCGGGGCTGTGGAGATACTCGGGGATGGCAAACCGCCCCTTGACGCAGAGAAGCCCCTGGTCCACGGGCGAATCATAATCGGGGAGCGAATCGAGCACTTCATTGCTCTTCACCGAGACGATGATACGACACCCGACAGAGCAATACGTACAGGTCGTGGCCACGGTGCTGTCCGGTTTCCCGCACCACTTGCTGACCTTTGAACTGAGTGCCCCTGTGGGACAGACCGAGACACAGGCCCCGCAGAACTCACACCCTCCTTCAAGATGGGATCGATCAAAGGCCGGGCCAATTGTCGTCAGTTTTCCCCGTTGTTTGAAGCTGAGTGTTCCGTTCAGGCGGACCGTATTACAGACGCGGACACACCGGCCGCAGAGGATACAGAGATTATAATCGCGGTCATAAAAGGGGTCGTTCTTTTCGACCGGGAACCCCCTGTAATAGACGGGATAGGACGTTTCAGAGAGACCTATTTTCTCCGTCACTTCCTGAAGCTCACATCGGGTATCATTGGGACAGTACCGGCACCCTGTCGTTACACCGACCTTCCGGATCGTTCCCTGAAACTCCTTGCACTCGTCCTGTTCGGAGCAAAAAAGGCAGCTCGCCGGATGTTCACTCAGCAGAAGTTTGAGCACTTCCTGTCTGAGGCTCCTGATTTCCGCCGTATCCGTCCGGATAACCATGCCGTCTTCCACCGGTGTTGTGCAGGATGTGGGAAAGCCCCGCAAACCATCGACCTCGACAACACAGAGACGGCAGGCCCCATAGGATGGCAGGTGTTCGAGAGCACAGAGAGAGGGGATATAGACGCCATTCTCCCGGGCTGCCTGAAGAATCGTCAGACCGGAGCGGACCCGTATCTTCACATTATCAAGTGTCAGGGATATCTTCCTTTCCTTCGTCATGATCTCTTCTCCCCGGTCCTGATGACGATTGCATCACCTGCGATGGCATCGAAACGACAGATTTCATAGCAGGACCGGCATTTGATACACTTTGTCACATCGACATTGTGCGGTTCAGACCTCGGTCCTGTAATCGCCCCCGTTGGACAGACCCGTACACAGGACTGACATCCCGTACACTTCTCCTTGATGACACGGTACTCGATGAGATCCTTGCAAACCACCGCCCTGCACCGGCCATCCTTGATGTGTTCAAGATATTCGTTTCTGAAGTATCTCAGTGTCGTGAGAACGGGGTTCGGCGCCGTCTGGCCAAGGCCGCAGAGGGCGCCTTTCTTGATCGTGTCGCCGAGCGTCCGGAGGGCGAGAAGGTCTTCCGCATTCCCTTGTCCATGGGTGATCCGGTCGAGCATCTCCACCATGTGCCTCGTTCCCACGCGGCAGGGCACACACTTTCCGCATGACTCCTTCTGGGTAAAGTCAAGGAAGTACTTGGCCACATCGACAACGCACGTATCTTCATCCATGACGATCAGGCCACCGGAGCCCATGATCGAACCGGCCGATGCCAGCGACTCGTAGTCAACGGGAAGGTCAAGAAACTCTTCCGACAGGCAGCCCCCTGAAGGCCCTCCGGTCTGAATAGCCTTGAACGTCTTCTGAACACCGCCACCGATATCGTAGATGATCTCCCGCAGGGGTGTTCCGAGCTGAACTTCAATCAGCCCCGGCCTCCTGATCTTTCCGACAAGGGAAAAGGTCTTCGTTCCCCTGTTTCCCTCCCTTCCGAACCGGCTGTACCAGTCGGCGCCGTTTCTCAAAATATTCGGAAGTGTCCCGAGGGTCTCGACATTGTTGATAATCGTCGGCGAACCGAAGAGACCGGAGATGGCGGGAAAAGGGGGCCGGGACCGGGGCATGCCCCGCTTCCCCTCGATAGAACCTATGAGGGCCGTCTCCTCACCGCACACAAACGCTCCCGCCCCTTCCTTGATTGCAATGTCAAAAGTGAACCCTGAATTAAGAATCTTCTTCCCAAGAAGCTTATAGTCTTTCATCTGGTCGATGGCTTTCCTGAGCCGTTCTATGGCGAGGGGGTACTCGGCCCTGATATAGACAATACCCTTGGAGGCTCCGATCGCGTACCCGGCAATCAACATCCCTTCAAGAACGGCATGCGTATCAGACTCGATGAGGGATCGATTCATGAAGGCCCCCGGGTCACCTTCATCAGCATTACAGATAAGATACTTCTCGTCTCCCGGCGCGTTTCTGCAGACGGTCCATTTCTTGAAGGTCGGAAATCCGGCACCTCCCCGGCCTCTCAATCCGGCATGCCGGACCACTCCTATAACATCGTCCGGCGACATGGCAAGGGCATTGAAAAAACCCTCATACCCGCCGACTGCAAGATACTGATCGATGTCTTCGGGGTCGATAAGACCGCAGTTTCTCAGAACAATGCGCATCTGAGGCTTGAGCATGGGGTGATCGAAGAACCGGGGAATATCATAATAGTTCTCCTTGCCGAAGTGACCCAGGGCCCCTTTTATGAAAGGCATTTTTTCCACGAGATGGGACGTCAGGATATGGGGGAGGGTCTTATCATTCACATTGCTGTAGCTGACCCTCGGCTCGCCGGGCAGTTTGATGTCGACAAGAGGCTCGAGATAGCACGGCCCAATGCACCCTACGTGGACAATTCTTGCCCCAATCTGGTGAGCATGAAGAAACTGTTCAATCTCGGCAACCCGTTCGAGGGCACCTGCAGCCCGGCCGCACGATGCAGTTCCGACAAAAATGAGAGGCTCCCTGTTCTTCTCCAGCTCCGCCCATTTCTTTCGGGCCACGACGATCTTTCTCTCTAATCTATTCATAATTTTTCAGGAGCTCCGTCAGTTTGTTTACCGTCATCCTGCTGTAAATGTCCCTGTCAATCTGAACAACAGGGGACAAGGCGCAGCATCCCAAACAGGCGACCCGGTCAAGATCAAAACGCCTGTCACCGGTCGTCTCCCCGCACTCTATCCCGAGGTCGCGCTCAAGCATTTCGAGGAGGGTGGCACCACCTTTTACATGACATGCCGTTCCGAGGCAGGCCTTGATAGAATGCCGGCCGGGCGGGCTGAAACGAAATTGGGCATAGAAGGATGAAACGCCGAAGATCTGATTCTCCGTGATCTTCAGATACCGCGACATCTTTCGTATTGATTCAGGTGAAATATAGCCAAACTCTTTCTGGATACCCTGCAACATGGGTATGAGATCAGCCACCTTCCTCCCGTACCGGGCCAGAACTTCCTCAATTGTTTCGCTCATGATTCTCTCCCGTCAATCGCAAAGGTCGTGCATTTCCCGGTAGACCGACTCTACCCGTTGAGCGACTGGCCAAAGACAAAAGATTATGTGGATTGTATGTATCCGGGTTACAACAGAGTCTTGTGACGCTCAGGCGCCTCACCAATCCCCCTTTTATGTACTATTACTCTGTATACCGTTTTAGTGTATTGTCCGTTTTTGTCAAGCTGTTTTTCACAAACCCCATCACTGCAGATCCATGACCCCTATCTCTCCTTCACGACACACCCTGTACCCAGGTTCCTTTAGGCGTCGGCTGCCCTTTGTGCCGTCCTGCCACCGCATAAATCTTCCCTGACAGAGAATCAGCGACGATAAAACGATATTTTCCCTAACAATTTCAGAATGATAGCAGGTAGCGTGGTGTCACGCTTTAGAATAATCGAGACACATCAGACGATTGGAGTTAACTTATGCGCATAGCCGCAGGGCCCGGCCCTGAGACGGCAAAAGGACAGAGTGATTTTTATCCTGACCGGGGCCGCCTGCTGGTAGCGGTCAGAGGGTGTTTCGGCAGCAACTCACCAGGGCATCAGTCTGTTGCAATCATGACATTCGACGCCTTAATGACCGCATAGACATCCTTCCCCACAGTCAACCCCAGGTTGTCTGCAGACCCCTTCGTTATAATCGATGCAATCTCGACTCCGCCGGGAAGCTCGATAATAACTTCCGAATTGACAGCTCCGGGATGGACAGCCTTAACCTTCCCCTTAATAACATTCCGCGCACTGATCTTCATCACGCCCTCCCTCTCTATTCTTTTCGTATTACGAACCCTGACGGCCCATATTTATTGTGTATACCACATTCCTGCACATTGTCACCTGGTGAAACATGAAACTTGTTGGAAAAGGACAAAGCACACACCGGTCCACCCCCGGCGCGTCAACGAGCACACAGAAAGAAAAGACCTCTCCGGTCACTCGTCGAAAGCGAAACCATTCTCCCGAAATAAGGTCAGACACGCATCCACCACCCTTTCATCATAGCGGATCCCTTTGTTCTTCTCGATCTCGTCGAGAGCCATTCCAATCCCGTGAGCCGGCCGGTACGGACGGTGAGACGCAATGGCCTCTACTACATCCGCTACAGCAAGTACCT
>CAYQXL010000027.1:0-3936 GCA_964421445.1 uncultured Pseudomonadota bacterium | reverse complement strand
CGGTACGGACGGTGAGACGCAATGGCCTCTACTACATCCGCTACAGCAAGTACCTGTGCTTCGAGAAGAATCTGATCACCTGTGAGTCCCTGAGGATAGCCCGAACCATCAACCCGTTCATGGTGCTGGTGGACAATATCGGCAATGGGAGGCTGCAGCCCTGCGTCTTCTATAATCTCATATCCCCTTCGTGGGTGAATCTCTATGAGTTTCATTTCGATCCCTGTCAGTTTTCCCGGCTTACTCAGAATTTCGGCAGGAATAGCCATCTTTCCAATGTCGTGGATCGCTCCCGCAATCCTGATGGCATCAACGGTATCAGCAGAAAGGTTCATCTCCTGAGCGATGGCACGGGCGAGGCTGGACACCCTCCTTTGATGACCTGCCGTGTAAGGATCCCGCGTTTCTACCATCGAGGATATGGCCTGGATTGTTCCGGCAAGGCTTTTTCGCAACTTCTCCGTGGTCTGGATGAGTTGCTCTTCCGCCATCTTCCGGGCCGTGATATCTTCCACCGTTCCCTCAAAATACCGGATCGTCCCATGGTCGTCTTTTGCCGCACGGGCGTTCATTGACACCCAGATCTGCCGTTTATCACGGGTATACATCTGAATTTCATAACCCCGAACATATCCCTGCTCCTGGTAGAGCTTCCGAAGTCGTATGCGATCCTCAGGGTTTACGTAAACCTGCTCGCCAAGACTTGAGACGTCAGCAATCATCTCTTCGGCAGAATCATATCCATACATCTTCGCCAAAGCAGGATTGGCAGTTAGGTACTGTCCTTCAGGCGTGGTCTGAAAGATACCCTCCACTGACTTGTCGAAGATCGATCGGTATTTTGCTTCGCTCTGTTTCAGCGCCGACCGGGCCCCTTCCTGTTCCGCGTACCTCCATACTGCGCTCATGAGGAGCGTGAGCTGCCGGATATCCGACTCGTCGTAATCGCTATCCTTATTCGCTACTCCGACGACAGCGACGATTTCGCTTCCGCTGAACACCGGTATGGTAAGGTAGGTTGCGAGGGTTGCATGTCCCTCCGGATACCCTTTCTTTAAAGGGTGGGGTGCTCCGAACGCGTTCACGATGATCGGTTTTCGCTGGCGAACCGCCTCTCCCCACATGCCCGTCTTGTCAAGCTCGTAGAGTGTCTGAGGATTCGCAATGCGACATTCTTTCATCACGTCTTTCGACCAGGTATTGAGCGTGAACTGACCTGTTTGTTCGTTGTAGAAATAGATATAGCCTATTTTACTCTGCGTCAGGGCGATCGCCTCTTCGAGAGCGAAATCGAGAAATTCCTGCACGGTTTCAGCGTGGTACTGGGATATTCTCAGAAGACTCTCGAGACGTTTCTCGTCCAATCTCAGGTTTTCTTCGGAAGTTCTCCGTTCTGTAACATCTTCTATATATCCCTCGAGAAACAGGAGTCCCCCGTCTTCACCAAAAATACCCCGCCCCCTTTCCCAGACCCATTTGATCTCGTCAGATGCAGTGCGGATCGGATATTCATCTTCAAACGGCAGCCGCGCTGAAAGCAGGGTCTGCCATTTCTTCCAGAGTCGTTCCTGGAATTCAGGGAGAACAAGATCATTAAACGCAACGCCCTTGTTCGCAATCAGATCTTCAGGCCTGTATCCGGTCAGTGCAAAACATCCCTCACTCACGACCAACATGGTCCACTCCCTGTCGTTCAGGCAGCGGTACGCCATGCCCGGCAGATTGGTCAACAACGTGGCCATCTGCCGTTCCCGCTCCCTCAGGACTTCTTCTGCTCTCTTGCGCCGGGTAATATCACGATTCCCGGCCCTATAGCCCAGAAAGACCCCCTTGTCGTCATAGACAGGCCGGCATACGTGTTCGATCCACCGGAGCTCACCGTCGGTCCGTCGTATCCGGAACTGTACTTCGGCAGGTTCGGACGACCGGTCACGGTGACGGCGGTGTCCTTCCCAGACACCCTTGTCTTCGTCAACAATGAGAGCGGCAAACAGATCGGGCAGCCGAAGGAACTCAGAAGGCCCGTGCCCTGTAATCCTCTCGCAGGCGGGAGAAATATAGCAGAAAGAACCGTCGGGGTTTTCCCATGTTTCCCAATCGTTCGTAAAATCGGCCACCGTTCGGTACCGGATCTCAGCATTACGGAGTGACTCTTCCGCCACTTTACGTTTTGTTATGTTTTCGTGGGCAATCACGGCCCGGAGAGGGCCCGGACCGATGAACCGTGTCACCGTCCCCGTAAACCATCGTTTCTCATCGGGCGAGTGGCAGGGATAATCGAGAGAGAAACGGTCTCTTTCTCCCCTGAGAACAGACCGTATTCCATCCCCAAAGGTACGGGCCAGGTCTCTGTCTTCGCCGGTGGCCGAATCACATACTGCCAGATAATCGGCACCTTCCGAAAGGTTTGTGGTCACCGGAGGGTTCGAGTCGGCAAATGCACGCCATGGTCTGTTTACCGCAATGACCGTGCCGTTTTCATCAATGACGGCAATGTGGGACTCGAGTGAATCCATTATGGATGCCACGAAACGTTGCGATTCTTCCCGCAGGCGCTCTGCCCTTTTTTGTTCCGTGATATCGGTGACAAGACCAAAATATCCTTCGACATTCCCCTCATTGCCGAAATCAGGGACATAGTCGGCATGTATCCACCGCTCTCCTCCATGCAGATAGGAGAGCGGCCGGTCAAATGAGACAGCCGTACCCGACAATACCGTCTCTACATAGGGCCTGATATCTTCGTATGTCTGAGAACCGAGAACGTCCCGGTAGTGTTTTCCGATTACGTCGCCTGCAGGGATTCCAAACCATTCGTCGTATCGTCTGTTAGCAAAGCGATAGAAACCCTTTTTATCAACATACGCCACAAGGGCAGGAACGCTGTCGGCAATCATACGAATAGTCCGCTCACTCGTTCTCAGGTCTTCTTCCATCTGCTTCTGTTCAGTGATGTCCCGTATAATCAAACTCGTTTTAGGCTGTCCGTCAGGATCCCTAAAGAGTACAGATGTTATGAAGCACGGAAATGGCTGACCATCGGACTTCAGGCACGTAAGTTCCCCCCGATAGACGCCTGTTCTCTCCCTTTCTTTCAGGGCATGGGGTAAACGGTGATCGGCCGGATCGACCAAAACCTTTCTCCCCAGTCTGCAAATTTCACCCTCAGTCCTCCCGAACATACGACATGCAGCAGGATTGGCGGACAAAACCGTACCATCTGGCGCGGTGAGGAGAATGGCATCGTCGCTATGTTCGAAGAGCAACCGGAAATATATGTCCCCCACAACGGAAGCCCTATTGTTCTGATTACAGCCACGGTCTCCACCCTCGGTTTCATCGGGTCCCGGGCCCGCATCTGTTGTTTCTTCCGTTGCACGCTTCTGAGTCTCATCGTTGTTTTTCATGCAACCCCTTCTCTGCCGGTTTCAAAAAGGGAGGTCCTTATCGGAGAAAGAATCACGTCTGCCGACGATTACCTCGTTGTTTTCTTCGCTTTTCCTTGTACATCAGGGCATCGGCCTTGGCCATCAAATCGTCGAACGAAGATGGATCGTTAGGGTCAAAACGGGCTATACCGATGCTTACTGATAGCGTATACGTCCTTTCTTTCTGCCCGTTATGAGCATCGAGGATCGCATTGAGACGGCGGACGACAGCTTCCTCTGTCTCTTTTCCGGCATCGATTACGAGAACAGCGAACTCGTCTCCACCGATCCGTCCGAGAATGTCCGATCCCCTGAAGGTCTCCTTGAGAACCGATGCTATTTCGGCGAGGGCCTCGTCTCCCCGGATGTGACCGAGGGTGTCGTTGATCTCCTTCATGTGATCAAGATCGGCAAACATCAGGAGAACGTCGTTCCCTGACCGTTCGGCGATCCTGAGCTGTTGCTGGACAATGGTAAAAAATCCCCGGCGGTTGTAAATACCGGTAAG
>CAYQXL010000026.1:28447-32283 GCA_964421445.1 uncultured Pseudomonadota bacterium | reverse complement strand
AAGGAGATGATGATACCTTCCCAGGCCTTCAGAAAGAGGACCTCCGATGTCTCCCAGCCGAGGGCCTTCAAAACACCGATTTCCCTCTTTTCCTCGATACTCATGCTCGTCGCCTTGTCCCAGGCAAAGATCCCGAAGGCCAGGATCGCCCCCACGAAGACGAGGATCATCAGGCCGGACCGCCAGTCAAAGATTGCATCATACGTTCTCAGTATCTCATCCTTGAGAATAGGCCGGGAATCGGGATAGATCCGTCTGATCTTGTCTGCTACGGTACTTATCTCCCGGGGATTTTTTACAGAGACAACGATATCTGTGAAAAAGTTCTTTTCCGTCCGGAACAACAGACGGAAATCGGCATCTGAAAGGAGAAGGAGATCACCATCAACGATCTCTGTTGACTCGCTGAAAACAGTCTCAACCTCGAGGCTGACATATGCTCCGTCATACGATTTGAGAGGAAGCGTGTCCCCTTTTTCGAGGTTCATCGTCCGGGCCAAACCTTTTCCAATCTGTATAAACCCTTCCCGCAGACCACTTCGCGGGACCATAACGGTAAAATTAGCACCTGTTGCCGGCTCATAATAGTATCCCCACAAACGGCCCCAGGCTCTCTGTACTCCCGGCAGCGGTACAATCTTTGTAACGTATGACGCCGGGATTACATCATATCTCCCCATGACAAGGCGCTGAACAACGATTTCGGGACTGCCTTCGAGAACGACGGACGCCTCCTTCTTGACTGAGTGGGTAAGAAAGACAATTGAGCCAAGGAGAAAAACAATGGCTGTGTAAACAACAACAAGGCTTATATTCTTTCCCCATCGCCGGAGGAGTGACGAGAGGGCAAAGTCGACAATATTCTTCTGTTTATCGACCCATATCATAGCGCCTCACATGGTCCGGCGGCCCGACGAGGGAACCGGAAGGAAAGTGCTCCAGAGAACGAGGATGATCCTGAAAAGGCGAGAATAGGTCCGCTATCGCCGGATGTCGTGCATACCGGGCATCGGTAAAGAGACAGAGATCGGATAAACCAAGACGTGCCACGGTTTCTCTCTTCTTCCTGAGCGGCTCTCTGTTTGATGAAACGGTCCACGCCGAAGAGACGAAGAGAACAGCGAGAAAACAGATCATGACGGTGATAAAGGAAAAAAAGATTGTCGATTTTCGCATTCTGCTTAATCGAGGGTACGGATGACCGCCCGGTCTACATCCTTAAACCTGATCACCCGCTTGCCTTTGTGGTCCTTCACAAACCCCCCTGCATCAGACTCTTTCGCAAAGGGTATGAGTTCCTGTCCCATGGGACCGAGAACATCGCTTCCGATCACGTAGAAAGCCTTCGTTCCGTCCGTAGGAGAGAGGCTGTAGTAATCGGTGACATAAATGGCATCGATATCGGTTCCGCTTCTCTTCGGGGCATACTTCGGGAGATTAAGGTAGTACTTGAACATATCTTTTGCCCCGTCAAAGACGACATACGTTCCATCTTTAAAAACAATCTCGGCGATCCACTCAGGGTATTTTGCCACAAACATTCCGCATACAGGACACTTGTCCGTTTTTGAGGGCGTGACAAAAGCCCTCTCAGCCCCCCCTGTTCCGATCAGCAACCCAACGGTCACCAGAAATACAATAACAACCACTCCACATGACTTCTTCACTGATCGAATCATGAGTCATACCTCCTCATCCAAGTGGTATGATTATATGGTGACCACATGGTCCTGTCAACGGCACCTGACGGGCACGTGCCGCTGTCACTGCCTCTTTTTCAGTGTTGACGGGAGCATTGTCAGTTCATATTGTATAGTGATATGCTGGACGGAGATCTATGAGAATCAAAAGATGTTTCCTGGGAGCATCGGCGATAGCAACATTCCTGACGGTATGTACGCTCATCACATCCGATGCCTCCGCCGCCAGGGACTATGTGATCAGAAAAAAGGTCGACCAATTTACCGTGACAGCAACCATAGACCGGAACCCACCGATTTTGGGTCACAATCTTCTCACCGTCGCCATCACTGACGGATCAGGAAAACCGGTGAAAGACCTCGTTGTGATGGTAAATTACTACATGCCGCCCATGCCGGGGATGGCTCCCATGAATTATACGATCAGGGCCAATCCGAAAGGTGACGGGTATGCCATGACGATGGACCTAATCATGACGGGACCATGGATCATCGTGATAAAATTTCCATTTCAGGGAAAACGTCTCCAGATGAGCTTTCCCATTGACGTACGATAGACTGGGGGATACTGGTCACAAAGAGGGGGTAGTGATGAAAAAGGTATGTATGGCGGCCGCTGTTGTTATCGTAATTGCTTTAATAGCATTCGGCTTTGTCTCCAAGGGAACGAAGGCACCGAGATCCGTACCACCAACCCCCGGAACAGGGACGGCAGCCGGCTCCCCGGGCCCCCAGGCGGAAAACGCCCCTGACACCCAGGGCCCTCAGCCCCAGACCATCGATGTTCCCACAGACAAGCAGAAGCTTCTCGGGATCCGCACCACAGAGGTCAGGATCAGGCCGCTGACCCGAACGATCCGTACAGTGGGACGGGTGGAATATGACGAGAAGAAGCTGGCTACGGTCAACCTCAGGGTCGAGGGCTACGTGGAGAAGCTCTATGCCGATTCGACCGGTGTCTTTGTAAAAAAAGGGGCTCCTCTCGCTGAAATTTACAGCCCCGAACTTCTGTCCACAGAACTTGAGTTCATCAATCTCCTTAAATGGCGGAAAGTAACAGGCCACCGCTTTCAGCGGAACGTAGAATTCGAATGGGGCGACCGTTATGGTACGACAGCCAAGGTCCTGTCCTATGATCTCGAGTCTGTGATCGATGTAGCCAAGCAGAAACTCGCCCTCTGGGAAATCCCTGAAACGAAAATCAAGGAACTGGAAGAGACCCAGACACCCTTTCGGACCTTTACCGTCTACAGTCCCGTTGCCGGGTATGTCATTCAGAAACCGGCTGTCCGGGGAACAAAAGTTTCGCCGGGCGACAAGCTCTTCGATATAGCCGATCTCTCGACCGTATGGGTCATCGCCGACATTTACGAATATGAGCTTCCCCATATCAAGGCAGGTCAGGAAGCATCGATTTCGGCGAGCTACACACCGGGGAGGCGGTATACATCAAAGCTCGACTATATATACCCTTCCCTCTCCCCTCAGACGCGCACTGCCAGGGCACGGTTTGTCATCCAGAACAGAGACCTGGCACTCAAGCCGCAGATGTACACAAACGTCGAGATCTCCGTGGATATGGGCACCAGGCTCTCCATACCGGAAGAAGCAGTCCTTGACTCGGGGCGGCGACAGGTTGTCTACGTCGATCAGGGTGACGGCTATTTCTCGCCCCGGTCCGTCCGCATCGGTGTCCGGGGGGGCGGCCTGGTAGAAATAACGGAAGGTCTCAAAGAAGGAGAGAAGGTCGCCTCTTCCGCCCTCTTTCTCCTTGACTCAGAGTCAAAGCTGAAGGGAGGCTCGGGGCAATGATACGGAAGGTCATAGGCTTTTGTACAAAGAACCGGCTCCTGACCCTTCTTCTCGTTCTTCTTCTCGTCGGTTGGGGGTGGTGGTCTCTGAAAAGCGGACCTCTCGATGCCATCCCTGACCTCAGCGACACCCAGGTCATCATCTATACCGACTGGCCCGGCAGAGGTCCCGATCTTGTCGAGGACCAGGTTACATATCCCATCGTTTCGACCCTGCTTGCAGCGCCCCAGGTTGAATCGGTCCGGGGATTCTCCTTCCTCGGGAGTTCGTTCATCTATGTCATTTTTAAGGACGGTACCGATATCTACTGGGCCCGGAGCCGTG
>CAYQXL010000026.1:0-28347 GCA_964421445.1 uncultured Pseudomonadota bacterium | reverse complement strand
TTCATCTATGTCATTTTTAAGGACGGTACCGATATCTACTGGGCCCGGAGCCGTGTTCTCGAATACCTTCAGGCCGTCAAAGGCAAGATCCCCTCAGACGTGAACCCTGTACTCGGACCTGACGCATCAGGGGTGGGATGGGGATTCTCCTATGCCCTCGTCGACAAATCAGGAAAACACGACCTCTCGTCCTTGCGGACTATCCAGGACTACAATGTAAAACTGGCCCTGGAAAGCGTCCCCGGCGTGGCGCAGGTCGCAAGCGTGGGCGGTTTCGTTAAGCAGTACCAGGTGCATATCGATCCCAATAAACTTCTCGCTTACGGCATACCCTTGACGAAGGTTTTTGAGGCGATCCGCCGAAGCAACAGTGACGTCGAAGGACGGGTGATCGATTTTTCGGGTGCCGAGTACGTCGTAAGGGGACGGGGATACATCAAGACCATTGCCGATCTCGAGATGATTCCCCTCGGAACGGATGGTTCAGGAACACCTGTTCTCCTGCGAGACTTTGCCAGGGTCCAGCTCGGTCCCGAGATCCGGCGCGGTGTCGCCGATCTCGACGGCAATGGGGAAGTATCGGGAGGCATCGTTGTCGTCCGGTACGGTGAAAACGTTCTCTCCGTTCTCGAACGTGTGAAGGAGCGTATCCGCAGGGATATAGAGCCGAGCCTCCCGGAAGGTGTGACGATCGTTACGACCTATGATCGGTCGGATCTTGTCCAGCAGGCCGTCGATACGCTTAAAAACGAAATATACCTCCTTCTTGCCGTCGTGAGCGCCATAACGATCGTCTTTCTCTTCCATCTCCCGAGTGCCCTGATCGTTCTTCTTACCCTTCCCTGCGCCATCCTCGTTTCATTCATCTTCCTGTACTATCTCAAGGTCACGACCAATATCATGAGTCTCAGCGGTATTGCCATATCGATAGGCGTCCTTGTCGACGCATCGATCGTGATGGTCGAAAACGCTCACAAAAAGATTGAGGAAGCGGAGGAAGCTGCCGGCGGTCCTGTCTACCGGCCGCCCCTCATTCTCGAAGCAGCCAAAGAAGTCGGTCCTTCTCTCTTTTTTGCGCTCATCGTCATCACCGTTGCATTTCTCCCTGTCTTCGCCCTGCAGGGCCAGTCAGGACGACTTTTCCGGCCTCTCGCCTATGCCAAGACCTTCTCTATGCTCGCCGCCTCCCTCTTCGCCGTCACGATGACCCCTGTGCTCATGACACTCTTTTTGAAAGGGCCCATCCGGAAAGAACAGAGCAACCCCCTGAACAGATTCTTTCAACGGATCTATGAACCGGCCGCCCGGTTCAGCCTCGCTCATCCCTTCAAGGTTATTCTCGGGGCCTGCGGCCTTGTCGTTATCACGGCAATCTTCTTCATATGGCCTTTCCGGCTCATCGGCTCTGAGTTCATGCCGCCTCTCTATGAGGGTGCACTCTTCTATATGCCCGTCACCACACCGGGCATATCGATCGGAGAAGCGACAAAGTTGCTGAAAATTCAAGACGAAGCTTTGAAAAAGATTCCCGAGGTAGCCCAGGTCTTCGGAAAGGCCGGGAGGGCAGAAACAGCCACAGATCCGGCACCCCTCGAAATGTTTGAAACGGTTATCAACCTGAAGCCCCGTTCCCAGTGGCGAAAAGGGATGACGGTGGAAAAACTTACGGCCGAGATGAATGACGCACTGACCATTCCTGGTGTGTCGAACGCCTTCACCACACCCATAAAAGCCCGGATCGACATGCTTTCCACGGGGATCCGGACAACCCTGGGATTGAAAATATTCGGACCTGATCTGGCAGAGATAGAGCGGATCGGCATCGAACTCGAAAAGGCCATACGACAGATTCCCGGCACACGGAGCGTTTATGCCGAGCGTGCAAATACGGGCTACTACCTCGATGTTGTTGTCAAGAGAGGTGAAGCCGCCCGGTATAACCTGACCGTTGATGACGTCAATACCATCGTTCAGTCTGCCGTCGGCGGACTGAACGTTACAACAACAATCGAAGGACGGGGGCGATTTCCCGTTAACATCCGCTATTTCCGTGATGCCAGGGGCGATCTGGAGAGCATCGGAAGAATCATGATTCCCGTTGAAACACCAAAGTCCGACGATGGCCAGCAGGCAGGAGGAGGGACGTCACACATTCCCCTGGGCCAGGTGGCAGAGATCTCTGTCCTCACGGGACCATCTCAGATAAAGAGTGAAGCAGGAATGCTCACAGCATATGTCTACATCGATCAGACCTCCGATGACCAGGGTGGTTACATTGGTGCGTTGAAGAAGCAACTTTCGACGATCACACCGCCACCGGGGTACCGTATCGAACTGAGCGGCGAGTACCAGAATATCGTAAAGAGAAACCGGTACCTTGCCGTCGTTATTCCCCTTACGATCTTTCTTATCGTCATCATTCTTTTCTTCAGTACAGGTTCATTGGTCAAAACCGGGATCGTACTCCTCGCCGTACCCTTCTCCCTGATCGGATCCCTGTGGCTCCTCTATCTCCTCGGGTACAACATGAGTACTGCCGTCTGGGTGGGACTCATCGCCCTTGCAGGTCTCGACGCTGAAACAGGTGTCGTCATGCTCCTCTATCTCGATCTCTCGTTTGACCGCATGAAAAAAGAAGGGAGACTGACAAGCCTTCCTGCACTGAAAGAGGCGATCATGGAAGGAGCCGTTAAGAGGTTGCGGCCGAAACTCATGACCGTCGCAACAGACTTCGGACTTATTCTTGTCATTTTCGATACGGGAATCGGCTCAGAGGTGATGAAAAGGATTGGTGCCCCCATCGTCGGGGGTCTGGTAACTTCACTCCTCCTGGAACTGCTCGTTTATCCCGCAATCTATCTCATATGGAGAAGAAGAAAACTTCCCTACTCAATCACCGATGGTAGCACCTGATCTCGTTTCTGTTTCGTTCATTCGACAAGCAGGCCGGGGATTATGATCTCACCGACTTCTACGTCGGCCTTTGAACCTACCTTCATCAGGCCCCCTTCGTTTTTGAAGAGAATAAAATATATTCGTCCTTTTTCAGGGGAGAGGGTTTTCTGACGCAAAGCTCCGGCCTTGGCTACAGACACGACGGACATCCGCTTCCCTGATGCCTTGTCGATAACAACGGGTTTCACCCGGCCGTCAAAGACTGCGATGGCTTTTTCCGGATCGGTGACCCGGTAACGAAAGTCGATGATTCTCCCGGCGGCAGAAAGTCTCAGGAATACAACCTCAATCCCCCACTTTTCCTGAACCGACTCACTCTTCGCCTCTCCGTCCCTGAGGGAAGAGTCTGATCTTTTTGGTTCCTCGTCGCAGAACGCCGGCGAATAAGAACCACTGACCACCAGCGAAACAATAATGAGCAATGAAACGACAAACAGAACACTGGGTTTTAGCCGATCTGTCACAATACCTCCCGTGATTACGAAGAGGGGGTATCCTGAGATACCCCCTCGATAACAGCCACGTACGGACATGTGTCCGCCTAAACGGCCACCATTATTTTGTAATGGTAAACATGCTACTCAGCCCAAAAATCGTTGGATTCGACTTGCTCATCACCTTCACCTGATAGTTCGATCCACCAGAGAGGGATGACGAGATGACCCATCCATAACTACCTGTTCCAGCAGAACCAATGGAAATGTTGTCGGCAATATCACTCAGCACCGATCCGCCCCTGAGAAGCTGGATTTTAACCTGCGTTCCCGGCGTACCTGTGTAATTCCACCTGATCGTCTGCGATGATGGAGATCTCCATCTCGCGCCGGACGTCGGTGATGTAACGGTGATCGTCGCCGGGCTGCCTATGGTGAAGACCCCGCTTGTGCCTGTATAGGCAGGGTTGCTGGTGCTTACCACCTTGATGGTGTAATTGGTGCCGGTGGGGGTAAAATTGCCTACCCGCCAACTATAGGTACCGCTTCCACCCGATCCCACAGGAACACGCCAGTTCAGGGTTGTGAACCTTGACGTTCCCCTCCAAAGCTCTATCCTCACATACTGACCAGGATTGCCCGTATAGGTCCACGAGATCGTCCTTGTGGTTCCTCTTTCCCATGCATCACCGGTGACAGGCGAAGTCACCGATATAGCCGGGCCGGAGCTGTTGAACCGGGCCGTAACCGTTTTAGCAGCATCCATCGTCACGACCGTCACCGGGCTTGTCCCTGTGGCACCGCCTTCCCACCCGGCAAAAACAGAGCCGAGTTCGGGCGTTGCCTTGAGACTCACCTGAGTGCCGGCATTATACCCTTCGGTACAGTCAGTGCCGCACAAAATACCCGAAGGCATCCCGCTCGCTTCAACCTTTCCGGCGCCCGTCCCCGCTTTCTGAACAGTCAGAATATGCTGTACGGGATCGGCAATCTTGAGATAGACAAACATACCGCCGGGAGACATCTTCCAGTTCGTCAGGTGGAGCCGTCTGTCGTAGAGAGGGACATACCGGGCCGAAGCCGAGGTAATTAGTGCATCGAATGTCTTCCCTGCCGAAAGGGACAGTTCATACTGTTCTTTCGCATACGGATAAAGCTGGCCATCTTCGGCAACAACGGTCATATAGAGACCCTGCAGAAGGGGGGTGTAATCCTCCACACCGGCATTGAGAATTCTCAGAAGGACCGCTTCACCGGGCAATCCAACCGTTACTGCACTCCTTGCATAGGAAAATCCTTCACCATTGATCAGAAAGTACCGGGGATGATATCCCATGGGGCTTGTAACGGCCCTCCCGGGTCCATAATTGCCCGATGCCACAGCCTGGTGCAGGGAGGGATCGACATCGCTGAAAAGAAATGTCGCGCTTTTCTGATAGGGAACATTCTGATAGGCATTTCCGGCAGATGAATCTTTTAGTACGGCACCATAGAGGCCCATCTGTACCTGTATGCCAACATGAGCAGCAGACTGATAGAGATAAGTACCGGGCTTCAGCGCCGTCCACGAGAAGGCACCCTGCGCTCCAACGGGAATCACCTTGTCAAACGAAAAAACTCTGCCGTCTGCGTTGTATGTTGGAGCAGGAGGCCCGTTCGTTCTCTGACCTGGAATCATAAGAGAGATAGGTTCCCCGACCCCAGGGGTTGCCGGAAGGTCATTCCACAAGTTAATTGTCAGTGTCGTGTCGTCCGGCGGAACAACGAGTTCCGGGCCGGGCACCGTTGGTCCCGAACAGGTTGCGAAACTTGCCGTACACTGGCCGAATCCCCACATGGGAACGACAGTGCCGTCAGGCATCGTCTTATCGAATGCCGACGCCTTGAGCCAGAACACCGCTGCCCCCGCCGGCGCTGCGGCTGCGCCGAGAAGAAGAAAGAGGCCTATGGCGATGGACAGGATACATCTTGATCGAAAGGTCTTCATGATCATAATCTCACCCCCTACTCAACTATGGGTGTTTCAGGATGTTCCACAATACCGAAGGTCAACATCCCGCCCGGGAAAATATTATTCGTTGTCAACTCCTTCTCTGCGTGTGAGTGCCACATAAAGAAGTATCCGCCAGTCGGATTGAAACCACCCTCTCCGGGAGGCAAGCTCCCCTGGCCTCCAAGATAAGGTGTACCGCTGTAAAACTGACCGACCACAAGACTCTGGACACTGGGAAATACCACGGGAATCGCCCTGCAGTGGTCCTCGAGAGGTTCGGTGTACGTATATTCAGGCGTGCTGACAGAGACAAGAGGCACACCGGCATCAACGCAGGCCTGGCCTGTAAGGCCCTGTCCCGTTGGATCGACATGTCCGAAAACGTCAAAGCCGATCCCGACGCTCTGCCACAGGAACCGGGCATCGACGGTCTGACCGGGGTTAATGGGCGTCGTAAAAACGGACTCCTGCAAGTCGATGGGGCCCGATGTAGGGTTGCTTCTCAAAACCCTTCCTTCCCGGGCAATCTGGTTGTGCTGATTCCCGTGACAGTGAAAGGGGTGCGGGTCCTTTCCGCCACCAACGATCCGCATAAGGGCATATTCACCGATACGCATCCGTGCCAGACTGCCATAGGGCTGAAACGGCAAGGATGGGTGGAAGGACTCGGCAACTGTGTCTGGCCCGTCACGGCCGGTGACAAACCAATGGACAGCTTTTGACTCGGTAAAATCGATCTCTTCCGTCTTGCCCAGTTGCACCATTTGGTGGATATTCGGATCCATCTCGCTCACGAGGAAGAGATACTCTCTGTCAAAGTAGGATCCTGTTGTTTTATCAAGGCCGGAAGGATCATCGTATGCCCGCTTGTCAGCAACGGTGAAGCCTGTAGGATAGACGACAATGGCTCCGAGGAGCCCCATCTCTACCTGCAGTTCCGGTGCTGTCCCGCTGTAGTAAGTATATGTGCCAGGTTTTGTGGCGGTAAACGAATAGGAGACAGTCCCTCCGTTCGGTCCCGCTTCCCGAGCCAGAAGACCAGGTGTACCACCCGTTTCCACGACATTCAACTGTCCGGGAAAAACCATCGAGGTTGCTACGGTCAACTGGTTCGTAAGGTTGATCGTCACCGTATCACCCTGGTTCACGAGGAGTGTTGGCCCGGGATACTGCATATCGCCGTTTGACCCGTAGCCCCACATGACGTGGCTTGCGCCGTCTGTTGTATAGATATACCCTTCCTTGGCGATCAGGTTGAACGTCGGGCCTGTGATCCCCTCGACCTTTCCGTGAGCTGTTCCGATCACACCTGACAGGGTCATGATAACCGCCAGAACCGCCAGAAGCACTATTGATCGTTGAGTTTTGTTTTTCATGCCGTCCTCCTTCACTGAACCACGATCTCGGTCATCATGCCGCCGAAGTCTTCTTTATCATTGGCAAGATGGCTGAGGTTGGAGGTGTAGATATAATACCTGCCCGGCGGCATATCCGACGGAATATCGAGTATAGCGTCAATTGCCTGGCCGCCGCCGAGGGTCACTGTGTGCGTATTGTAGTAGAATGAGACACCGAAATTCCTTAAGAGCCGTGTGTCTTTCCCCACGACGAGAAAAGGAATGTGGGGCGATGTGATGGAATAGAAATCGACCGTCGCAAGGGACGACATTCTCAGAAGCGTTCTTTGTCCCCGAACGACCCTGATTATACTATTCATCTTCTGGGCAGGCCAGTTGTTATAACTGTTTCGAAGTACACCGGGATTGACTGTATCGGGATACCCTCGTCCATTGAACATGGGATAGACATCAGTCATAGCGGCAAAAGGAAGCGGTTGAACATTCTGATCGGCATCATGAAAAATGGGATCGAATGACGTAATCTGAAGGGGATACGCCGTATTGTAACCCGTTGATCCGTCGCCATCGTTGTACGCAAAGGTCGTGTATGTCTTTCCCAGGTACTCGATGGCTGTCCCATCCTGCGCAGGCCTTACGTAGAGGTTGCCGAGCATACCCATCTGCATGTGCTCCGTTGCTTCAACGTGGCAGTGATACATGTATGTACCGGGATCGTTGATCTTGTAATAGTACGTGAAGCTGGCCCCAGGAAAGACACCGAAGGAGGCCATCGGTTCACCGTCGAAAGCGCTGATGGCATTGGGAAAGCCATGCCAGTGAACGCTGTGTCCGTCAAAAAGGTCGGGCCTTAAGGCAAAGGATCTGTTTGTCAACGTGAGGTAGAGTTGCTGCCCCTGTTTGACATTGATCGTTGGCGCAGGAAATTCTGCACCAAGTTCGGCATAAGCAAGGATGGCGTCCGTATCGTGGCCCGGGACACCTGTGACATTCGTAAATCCGAATGTATAGAGAAGTCGTCCGGACGGGGTCGTCCCGTTCTTGTCAGCCATATTTGCAAAACCATCGGTGGCCACAAGATGGATACAGGCTATCGTACCGTCATTCGAAACCCAGGCCCCCAAGTCCCCATTGTAACTCCCTGGGACACCCTGCTGGCTCGGACACTGGTATACCACTTTTGCCAGAGCCGGGCCGGCGGCAAGGATGAACAGCAGTGCCAAGAAACATGCGAGATGTTTCAGTTGTCTCCTCATAAGATTACTCCTTTCTCTGTTGTGCCCACCAGGGAGTGAACCCTGGTGGGCTGTGTTCATCTGACCTGTCACTGTCATCTCGTAATCGTGAACATCGAGCTCAATCCGAAGATCGCGCTATTGCTCTTGCTGATTACCTTGATCTGATAGTTCGATCCGGCCGTCGTGGAGAAGGGTATTGACCAGTTATAGCTTCCCGTTCCGTTCGAGCCGATGGAGATGTTGTCTGCAATGTCACGGACCACAACGCCTCCCCGTAAAAGCTGAATCTTGACCTGCGTTCCGGGAGAACCGGTATAGGTCCACCGGATTGTCTGGATCGACGGCGCTCTCCACCGCGCTGCTGACGTAGGCGACGTGATAGTAATCGTCGCTGCTGACGGTCTCGTAAAAGTAGCGGTCACAGTCCTTGCTGCACTCATCGTTACTGAAACCGTCGGATTCGTGCCTGTTACAGCTCCTGACCATCCTGTAAAAGTTGAGCCTGTATCCGGAGCCGCTGTGAGCTGAACAACCTGGTTGGCATTAAAGGGAGCGGAACATGTGGCGCCGCAGACAATGCCCGCAGGAGAACTGGAGACGCTTCCCGTCCCTGTTCCTGCTTTCTGGATTGTAAGGGTGTACTGGGTCACGGCACCGGCTATCTCATGAGCGCCAATGTCCGAGTTCGATCCCGGCGGATTCGGCCGGGGGCCGCCATCGTAGTCGGTGGAAAGGTACTGGCTGAACTGGGTCACAGCGGCACTATTACCAGCGTTTGTCGCTGCAGAACCGGTCTGGATATGATAGTTGCCAAGAGCCTCTTTCAGCCGCGTGTACCGGACCGTGATGGCATTGCCGCCTTCGTCGATGACCGTGGCAATCATCAGATCGTTCAGATAGGTCAGGACGAAACTGGGATTGCCCGTGATGTTGTTGTTGCCCGAATAGTTCTTTCCGTCGTTCGGCTCGGTAAGCCTTGTCAGCAGACAGTACGCCGGCGAAAACTGTCCCGTAACCCCCTTGACCGTCATATCCCATATACCCTGTCCCGTAGGATTGGCGATGACTCCGCCGTTCCCGCCGTTCGTCGTATAAAAGGACCGATTGTTGTAAATGATTGTATTCTGGAGATTGGGGTTCGAAAAAAGCTGGCCCGATGCTGACTGAAGAAGGGCACTGTGAACATTCGAGACAAGTCCTGCCGCCTGAGGGGTGGAGTTTGCAGATCCCGCAATAAAGGCGTTCTGTCCTGTTCCTGTTGAATCGTTGTTAGCAATGGTGTTGTTCAGAATGTTCGATTTTGCAACATCCTGGAGGACGATACCGCCTCCGGCAACACCGGCCACATTATTGACAATCATGTTGTTGAAGATGTTGAGCCCATACCAGTTTGCCTGGTTGCCCGGATTCGACACCACATCCTGGCCGTTAAAGAACGAGGCGCTGATGCCTCCGCCGTTACCGACTCCCGCCAAGTTGCCCTGGATAAGGTTCGCGTTGATTGTCACGTTTCCTGCTCCGGCGGTGAGCGCATTGGGGACGGCATCGCCGCCGACAAAGATTCCGGCACCTTCGCCAAAGGCCGCTCCGCCAAAGGCCACTTCGTTGAAAAGGATCCTGTTCTTCTGGATCAATCCATTATTGGAAAGACCGATGTGGCCTATGCCACCACCATTGAAACGGGAAAAGTTACCGGCGATGATATTGTTACTCACCCGGTACCCTGTTGCACCTTCGTACAGGGCTATGCCGCCGCTTCCCTGGATACCTCCGTTTTTCAGGATCCTGTTGTAAGCGATGGTGAGATTCGGGTTGTTGTTGGGCACACCTGTTCCCACCGCTCCAGCCGCTATACCACCGGCAAAATTACCCTGATTTCCCATGATCCTGTTGTTGCTGATCGTCAAAGAATCTACGTCCGTGTTGACATAGATTGCACCACCCATGATGGCCCCGAGAATATGAAAACCATCAATCAATGACGGATGGGCTGCGGTGAACTGATAAGGAGGAACGTTCCCGAGAACCATGATTCCCGGTGCCTCGTTGGCGACAAAGGGATCATTGCCGAGGAGGCTCAGAATTTTTGAATGCCAGGCTGCAAGTCGCTCTGCAGGGCTCGGGTTTGCGAAGATCTTGGTTGCACCCTCGCCCGACCCCTGAAGCTTGACAGCTTTGTACAGAATGGGGTTTTCCGAATAGACGCCAGGATTGACGATGATGAGATCACCTGTTGAAGCGGCGTCGATGGCGCTCTGAATTGTCCCTGCTCCGGCGTTTACATAACGCACATTGGCACAACCATTCGTACTCACATGAACGGTCAACCCTGTTTCTGTTGCCCTGGCGTTGTCGCCCCGTGTCACGGAAAGCTGACCGGTCTGGGTCCCGCCGGGAACAGTAGCGGTAATGGAAAGGTTGGACCACCCTGTCACTGTAAGAACCGTATTCCCGATTCTTACCGTTCCTGTTGACGTTCCGAATCCGTAATCCCTGGTCACAAACTTCATGCTTCCCAAGAGATTGGGGTCAAAATCAGGATTCAAAACCTCTGTCGGCCCCATGGCGTTAATGGTAATCGTCCCTGGCGCCGAACAGACAACCGGACCGTTCCCTGCTGAGTTTACGACCGACCTGATGACCGGCGTGCCGTCGGCGGGCTCCACATCTGCACCGTTATAAGGGAGATTGGCAAAAGATGCAACCGGGACGATGGGCGTGTCGGCATACCATGTCTTGCCGGGCCAGTAATCGAAGGTCCAGGGCGTTACGCTGTAGCTCGTGCTGTAATAAGGATCGATCGACCCGTCGGGAAGGAACGGGTGGTTGAGAACGAGTGTTACCATGTTCGGCGAGACGCCCGAGGGGATCGGCGCATTCATCGTGAACGTTGAAGGAACCATCGCATTATACGCACCGAATTCGTCGGAATAGATGCGGTTCACTTCGTTGCCCTGCCAGTCCTGGAAGGAGATCGGTATCCAGTTGGGCGAGGCTTTCTCGCCAAAAACAGGGCTGTAGGACCGGAACTCAGCGGCAAGGTCGTTATTCGCAAATCCTACGACCCTTCCGGCCTTGGGAACCTCAGAGAAGAAAAAGAAGTCCGCCGGAACATTCTTCCCATTTGTGAGTGTGACCTGTTTCATCGTACACAGGGGCGTCGTCTGGCCTGCCCTCGGTGAGGGAACCTGCTGTCCGGGGAAGAGAGTGAGGTACGGCGGTACTATATGTGTAATTCCCGTATTCTGGGCCGTTCCGACACACGCTGCCGGCAAGGCCGTGATGCCTGCCTTGTATTCGTCGCCGAAGTCAACGTTCTTGTCCTCTTCTTTTTGAACGATATATCCGGGGGGAGCCACGGCCTCCACGATATATGATCCTGCTGCCAGGGGCGTTCCCACGAGTGAACCGAATGCATAGCCACCGTCGAAGACACCCGGTCTCACCTGGTTCCAGGTGCCGTAGTTGTCAAAACAGGGCTGGACACCGGGAATGGCAGGAAGATCCTGGATACATCCTGTCGGTTTGTTGTCATCCCAGCTATCGGTCCACGTAACAGCCACCGCATCGCCCTGATCAAAGAGACCGTTGCCGTTCCTGTCGATATCTTCCGGTCCGGGGAAATTGCCGAGAGGATAATTGTCCACATCAGACAGGGTAATGGCGCCGTCACCGTTAATATCGTCGATGACCCCTGTCCCGTCGGCATCGACATAGAGATTGACCTGAACCCGGGGAATACCAGGCTCCCACGGTTCGGGAACAGCATTCCGCGGATCGTTCTCAGCACGGGTTGTGGCATAGTAAACGATACCCGAAACGCCTCCATTCTCCGTCGCACCATAGGTGGTCCGGCCCCAATCGATCACATTGGCCTGATTGAGGAAGAGGTGCATAGCCTGCGTAAGCACAGGGCCCGTTTCAGTTCGCGACAGATTGTTTCCTGTGTTGGGGTTGATTACCGCCTGGGGCTGAGGGTTCAGAATGCCGAAAGACGGTGTAAGCCATTGGTTCGGCGGTGCGCTTGGTGTGGGAATCGTTCCGCCGTAGTCGATTGCCGTCGTCATACCTGTCGGTTTATACCGGAGGTAATCCGATTCGACAACAAGCCATTTGAAGAAAGGAAAGACTTCAGCAAACTTGTACTCGCCTGTGGGATCAGAAACAGTTGTCTGGTAGAGAGATCCGTCTCTGAAACGGATGTTAATGGTCTGCATCGAGATTCCGATATCATCGAGAAATCTGTTGTTGCAGGCAGCAGTAATACAATTCCTGAACCCATTCCTGTTCCGATCGAAAAAGACTGCGCCTTCAAGCGTGCCGAACCACCGGAAGGAGAGCACATTCCCCAGATTGACGCTGGGTGAGGCCGGCGGAACGACAACTGTATTGAATCCGAAAAGTGCATCGAGGGGCTTGTCCCACGTTACAAGCTGGTACGTTCCTGCCGGTACATTATTGATGGTAAAAGCGCTGTTACCATCACAGGGAACGGCGATCCGGCCCTTGTTTGTCGCTGCAGTGATGTCATTGATAGCTATCCAGCACTCAGGGACAGGGGGCCCTACGACAAAGAGCTGATTGTTCGGCGGCCTGCCAAAGTGATTGAACCGGTTGACACCGGTCACCGTTGCTCCCGATGACGGTGGCTGGACAGCCCAGGGAAGTTCCTTCGGTCTCACAAATCCGATGAAGACATGATAGAAGCCTGTTCCAAAGCCTTCGATAAAGAACGGTGGCTCGTTGGGCTTCACCCAGGCGTCAACACCAGGGGTTCCTTCTATTGTCGCAGTCTGGATCCACTCCGATGCATCACCGGGTGGAATGATCCTGATGCCGTACTTACCCTGCGGTATATTCCTCACGAAAGCCTTGCCGAACTGATCGGTGAGTATAACACCCGTACCTATCTGGTCGACCGAGCCGTCAGGATTATAGGTCGTTCCAAGAGGGTTTCCAAAAATATCGGCGGACATCTGGCCGAACTGATCGAAGACAAGGACCGTTGCCCCTGCAATGCCTGGCTCTGCAGCGTCAGGGATATTGTTGATGGGATCATGGTCCTTGAAGGCAAAAACAGAGATCTGGGCAGTGGGGATAGGAAACTGATGGACCTTGACGGTCACCGACGATGCTCCCGGGGAAACGGTGACCCCACCCATCGTATATCCTTCATTGGGCAGCACCGAAATGAAGTATCGCTTGGTTATATCGGGGACCGTAACAGCCGCCGACGATCCTGCAGAAACACCGTTCCGCAGAAGGGGAGCATGGCTGTTGAAGATATCGAGGCCAATGCTGTTGTTGACCCTCACTCCCGGTGGTGACTGATTCGTATTGTCATCTTCCAGAATCCACCGAAAGCCGTTAACCGGTGTGGTGCAGACATTATTGCTGTTGCACCCTACCACGTTGACGGTTAACGCCTGAGCAACGAGCGGGGCTGCCAGAACAAAGCAAAGACAGCATACCGCTACAAACCACCCTGGCGTAACCGCACCCTGAAAGAAGCCTTTCCGACGGTTACTCATAAAAACCTCCTTGATTACGTCTGCCATTCCTGATTCCCGATACTTTTACACTCACTTGTCTATAATCTCCGTCCGTCAACAATACTGAAAACGAGTCTCTCCACTTCGGGGAGCAATGCCGATTGCATGGAACTTTTTGTTACATATGCGTCCGCCCCTGCCGCCCGCGCATCATCCACGTAGCGTTCTTCTTCATGGATGGTAAGAATTAGAATACGTACCTCCTTTCTCAAAGATTTGATTTTCTCCGTCACTTCTATACCGTTAAGCCCGGGAAGGTTTATATCCATCACAACCAGATCTACCGGAACTTCCCGAACGATTCCAAGAGCCTCTTCTCCCGACGGAGCCTCAAGAACATCACACCGGGGAAGAACAACAGCAAACCAGCTTACAAGAGACTTTCGCACAGTATCGTGGTCTTCAACGATAAGAATCGTACATGATGCACTATGCCCTCTCCCCGATACCTTCGAATCATTTATCATGACACCATCTCGTACAAAATTTTAGCCACCCGATCGGACGTTGTCTGTAGGGAAAGTTTGACACTATCGATTTTTTCCTCGTGCATCTCCTGAAAAAGCAAGACGTTCGATCGCCCTCGGCAAAAGATTCCTCTTCTTCTCCACATGGAACCCTCAGACGGGGCAAAAGACTGACGGGACCTTATGTCCCGGAGGTGAAGAGAAAATCCTTGACACCCTTCGGGCCATTTGGTAGCATAGGCTCAAATAGGAGTCATATGTGAGTGCACAGGAGCGGGTAACAATCAAGATACCAAAGGTCCTCTATAAAAGGATTGCTGAGATTATAGAAGGAACAGGCTTCAGTTCGGTCACCGATTTTATTGTCTACGTTTTGCGGGATATCGTTTCCGCACGGTCTGTCGAGGCTGCCGAGTCCCTTACCAAAGATGAAGTTGATGCAGTCAAGAGCAAACTCAAATCACTGGGGTACATGTAAATGCAAAGGACTAAGCTTCTCCTCGTTATTCTTCTTCTGTCGCTTCTGGTCAGCGCTTTCGCCGGCTGTTCGCGAAGCACAGGGGGGGATGGCAGTAAGGATAAAACAATTCGTATCTCCGGCGCCTGGGCACTCTACCCTATGATGGTGAAATGGGCAGAGGAATACAGAAAACTCAATCCTGACATAAAGATCGACATATCAGCCGGCGGTGCGGGGAAAGGGGTGGCTGATGCCCTCGCAGGCCTTACTGATATCGGAATGGTATCGAGGGATATCCGGACGGAAGAGATGAATCAGGGCGCCTTTGCCGTTGCAGTAGTCAAGGACGCCGTCTTCCCCGTCATGAACGCAGACAACCCTGTCGCCGAAAAGATCCGGAACAGAGGAATCGGGAGGTCTTCGTTTATCGACCTCTGGATTCACGGAAAGAGACTGACATGGGGTGAACTTGCCCAGACATCGTCAAATGAATCGGTTCAGGTCTATACCCGGTCTGATTCGTGCGGTGCTGCAGAAACGTGGGCAGCCTTCCTGGGCGGCAAGAAGCAGGAGGATCTGAAGGGGATCGGCGTCTACGGTGATCCGGGACTGGGCGACGCAGTCCGAAAGGATCTCTACGGCGTCGGCTACAACAACCTTAATTATGCCTTCGACATGAAGTCAGGTCATCCTCTGAAAGGGCTCTCGATTATTCCTATCGATGTGAACGGAAATGGGCGGATCGATCAGGAGGAGATGGTCGATACAAAAGAAAAAGCCCTGAAGGCTGTTATGTCCGGCACATATCCTTCCCCCCCTGCCAGGGATCTTTATCTCATCTCCAAGGGTAGATTTACAGGAAGAGCGAAAGATTTCGTAGCCTGGATCTTGAAGGACGGGCAGGCTTACGTGAGCGAAACGGGCTACATAAGCCTTTCACCGAGCCAGATCGCAAATACTTTGGCAAAAATGGAAGGGAAATAAGACTCGCCATGGCGCTGAAACTGTGGACGGAGCGGAGCCGATGAACCTGCGCAGAAAAAAGGACTCTCTTGCCACGTTCTCTCTCCGGGTCTCTCTCGTCTCCATCAACGCCCTGGCCCTGTTGATCGGCATTGTCCTCTTCGTCAAATCTCTCCCCGTTCTTCGATCAACGCCCCTTCTTTCTTTGCTCTTTTCATCCGACTGGCACCCCATTCAGGGTAAATTCGGTTTCTTCACATTTATTGTCGGAACCCTCGAAGTCACGCTCCTTGCGATGGTTATGTCTCTACCCCTCTGCCTTTTGAGCGCGATCTATCTGTCCGAGTACGCCCATCAAAGGATACGGGAAATATCACGACTGGTCATCGATATTCTTGCCGGTATTCCCTCCGTCATCTACGGACTCTGGGGCGTCATTGTCGTCGTACCCTTTGTGAAACAAGCCGGTACACTCTATGGCGTCACCACAACCGGATACAGCCTTTTATCGGGAGGAATCATTCTGGCGATCATGGTGGCACCGGTCATCATTTCCGTTACCCTGGAAGTCCTCCGAACCATCCCCGCTGAAGCCCGCGAAAGCACCCTGGCGCTGGGAGCGACCCGGTGGGAGATGGTGCGGCATGTCCTTCTCAGAAGCTCGTTCCACGGTATCATTGCAGCAGTCGTCCTCGGTTTTGCCCGGGCCTTCGGCGAGACAATCGCCGTTCTCATGGTGGTGGGGAATGTTCCCAAACTCCCAGCATCGCTCTTCGATCCGGCATACCCTCTTCCGGCCCTCATCGCTAACAACTATGGTGAAATGATGTCGATCCCTCTCTACGATTCGGCCCTCATGCTCGCGGCGCTTATTCTTCTCGTCGTGGTCGGAGGATTCAGTCTGGGAGCTCATATGACACTTCTCCGCCTTGAAAGGAGCGCGCGATAGATGATGAGCAGAAGGCGGACCGAACTTATGCTCAAGGCGCTCATGATTGCCTCACTCTCCCTTGTTATGGCCGTTCTCGGGGCGATTATTCTCGTTATCGTTATTAAAGGACTTGGAGCAATCGATCTGTCAATGATCGTACAGATACCGAAAGGCGGATACTACTTGGGAAAGGAAGGGGGTATCGCCAATGCCATTGTCGGATCCCTCTATCTCGCTCTTGGTGCAACGATCCTCTCCATCGCCTGCGGTCTCCCTGTCGCCCTGGCTCTTCAGAAGGAATACACGGGACGGCGTGTAGCCCGGGTCACGAGGCTTGTCCTTGATATTCTCTGGGGAATCCCTTCTATTGTCTACGGTGCATTCGGTTTCGTTGTTATGGCCTATTTCGGCCTCCGGGCATCGCTTCTCGGAGGGATTATAGCCCTCACCCTCCTTATGCTCCCAATTATGGTCAGATCGATGGAAGAGGTGGTACGGATGATTCCACAGGAATTGAAGGAGACCACACTCTCTCTCGGCGCAACAAAGATTGAGACCGCCTGGGCTGTCATCCTTCGCCAGGCCCTGCCGGGCATCATAACAGCAGTTCTCCTCGCTTTCGGCCGGGGAATAGGGGATGCCGCATCGATTCTTTTTACGGCAGGTTACACGGATTTTATCCCCGGATCACTCTTCGACCCTGCCGCGTCACTTCCCCTCGCCGTCTTTTTCCAGATAGGAACACCGATTCCCGAGGTCCAGGAGAGGGCGTATGCGTCGGCCCTGATTCTATTGGTCATCGTTCTCATCGTAAGCGTTGCGGCCAGACTTTTGGCGAAGCGCTTTTCCCGAAACGTGGTGAGGTGACGGATGTCCCATATCGCACTAAAAAACCTCTCCGTCTTTTATGGAAAAGAACATGTCCTCAAGGATATCACCGTCGATATTCCCGACGGCAGAATTACAGCTATCATAGGTCCTTCGGGCTGCGGCAAAACAACCTTGCTGAAGAGTATCAACAGGCTTCTCGAATTAAACGATGACGTCACAGTGACGGGGAACGTTCTTATCGACGGCACTGACATATACGATCCTGCCACGGACATTCTTGCCCTAAGAAAAAAGGTCGGCTTTCTATCACAGAGACCTTACCCTCTCCCTATGTCGATTTATGACAATGTTGCGTTCGGCCCGAAGATTCACAGACTCGGTTCAGCAGACATTCTCAAGCAAATTGAACGGATCAACGGTCTTCAGGGGAGCGAGGAACAGAGAGAATCCCTCGCCGCACGACGAGGAATGGAAGGGCTCGTCGAACTGTACCTCAGGCTCGCCGGTCTCTGGGACGAAGTGAAGGATCGCCTTCATGCTCCTGCCGCACGCCTCTCGATCGGTCAGCAACAACGTCTCGCACTGGCCCGTGCACTTGCCGTAGAACCTGAAGTCATTCTCGGCGATGAACCGACATCAGCTCTCGATCCCATATCGGCCCAGCTCATCGAAGACCGCTTCCGGGCTCTGAAAGAGCAGTATTCGATCGTTATTGTTACCCATATACTCCGTCAGGCACGGCGGGTCGCCGATTATGTGATCTTTTTGTACCTGGGAGAGTTGGTGGAGCACGGAACTGCGGAACAGTTCTTCAATGCGCCGAAAGACCCCCGGGCCAGGGCATACATATCAGGAGAAATAAGTTGAATAAACGAGGTTCACTCTATGGCTGACAGAGGACGAAAGAAAGCACTCATTATCGGCATAGACGGAGTACCGTTCCCTTTGCTTGAGGCAAAACTTGAGGGCGGTGTCATGCCCTCCCTTGGAGAGATTCTTCAGTCAGGATATAGCCTCCATCGAATGAAGGCGTCCCTCCCGGACATTTCAAGCGTCTCGTGGACCTCTTTCATGACCGGCGTTAACCCGGGAGAACACGCCGTCTTCGGCTTTACCCATCTCGCGCCCCGATCCTACCGTTTGACTTTTCCCAACGCCCTTACCATCAAGGCTCAGCCGTTCTGGCAGACGCTTCACCGAAAAGGGCGGATCGGGCGTTCCGTTATCCTCAATGTCCCCAACACCTACCCTGCTCTTCCCCTCGCCGGCCTTCTTGTATCAGGTTTTGTGGCTCCTGATTTCAACAGAGCCGTCTACCCGCCGTCCTTCATTCCCTATTTGAAGAATATGAAGTACGTCATCGATGTGGACATGGAAAAAGCCACAGTGGACAAGAACGGTTTTCTCGCCGACCTCAATGCGTCTCTTCTGTCGAGGGCCTTGGTAGGCCAGGAATTCCTCAAAAAGAATGAGTGGGATACCTTTCTCTTCTGTATAACCGAAACAGACAGGCTCCATCACTTCTTCTTCGGCGAGAAGGATTCAGATCTGTTCGACAGATTCTACAGTGACGTTGACAGGATCATCGGCACCCTGTACCGGGATGCCCGGGAGCGGTTCGGAGACGATCTGTTCTTTATGCTTCTTTCGGATCATGGTTTCACGGCACTCGAAGAGGAGGTCAACATAAATGCCTATTTGCAGGAACAAGGCTTTCTCGTCCTCGACAGAACAAAAGAATTTTATGAGAAGATCGCTACAGGGACAACCGCTTTCGCCATGGACCCCGGGCGGATCTATCTCCATGACGAACGTTACCCTCTCGGCACTGTTCGGCCAGAGGAAAAAGAATCCCTTGTCCGGGCCCTCATGGGCTCCCTGGAGGGCCTCACCCATAAGAACGGCAGGCCAGTCATACGGGAGATCTTCAGGAAAGAGGCAATCTATTCGGGCCCATTTACCGAATCAGGCCCCGATCTTGTCTGCATCCCCCATGACGGATTCGATCTGAAAGGAAACATGCGTCGCGATGACGTCTTCTCCACCGGTCACTTTAGTGGCATGCACACACGGAATGATGCCGTACTCGTGATCCCCGGATCGGTGGAGACTGGCGCCGATCTGACGATCGAGGCACCGGCCCATTTCATTATGGACTATTTTTCTCATTAACCAGGAGGATTGAGAATGGATAATTTTGACATGCTCGAAAGCAAAAGCATCTACATCATCAGAGAGGCATATTACAGATTTAAGAACATCGCCGTTCTCTGGTCTGTCGGCAAGGATTCGACAACCTTGCTGTGGCTCATACGGAAGGCTTTTTTTGGAAAGATACCCTTCCCCGTCATTCACATAGACACGAGCTACAAATTTCCCGAGATGTATGAGTTCAGAAACAGGCTGGCACAGGAATGGGGTTTCAACCTTCTCGTGGGCCAGAACGATGAGCAGCTTGCAGCAGGCATGGGCCCCCATTCGGGAATGAAACTTGACTGCTGTACCGAACTCAAAACGAATGCCCTCAAGCAAATCATCAAAAAGTATGGCTTCAAGGCCATCTTTCTCGGGATACGGAGGGATGAACATGGCATCCGGGCCAAAGAGCGCTATTTCTCACCACGGGATGATCAATTTCAGTGGGACTACGAGAATCAGCCTGCAGAGATCTGGGATCAGTATAAGTCCTTTCTCTATGAAGAGGAACATTACAGGGTCCATCCGATTCTTCACTTTACAGAGCTCGACATCTGGGAATACATTAAACGTGAAGGGATGCCCATTACAGAACTCTACCTTGCGAGGGACGGAAAGCGATACAGGAGTATCGGCTGCGTCCCCTGTTGTTCCCCGGTAGATTCTACTTCAGAGACAATCGACCAGATAATCGAGGAAGTCCGTACATCCAAATTGTCCGAACGTGCAGGACGGGCACAGGATAAAGAAAACATCTATACCATGCAGAAACTGAGAGCCCTGGGCTACATGTGAGGAGGAGATAATGGAACAGATCGCACTGCCGATAGTTATTACGGGACACATCGATCACGGAAAGAGCACACTTATCGGACGGCTTCTTTACGATACGGGGATCCTGAAGGAAGACCGTTTTCAGGAGATAACCGTTACGTCAGAAGGTCTTGGGCGGGAGACGGAATTCGCATTCGCCCTCGACGCCCTCGAGGAAGAGAGGGAACAGGGTATCACAATCGATACGACGCAGATCTATTTTCAGACACCGAAGAGACGGTACGTCATCATCGATGCCCCGGGACATAAAGAGTTTCTCCGGAATATGATAACCGGCGCCTCTTACGCCGAAGCCGCCGTCCTCATTATCGATGCAAACGAGGGCATCCAGGAACAGACAAAGCGCCATGCATACCTTCTCAGTCTCGTCGGGCTCAAAGAATTCTGCGTTGTCGTCAACAAAATGGATCTTGTCAACTTCTCTCAGGATATTTTTGACAAAACAGTAACGGAAATAACATCCTTCTTCGCACCTCTCAACATGACACCGCGATTCTTTGTTCCCATCTCCGCTCTCGCAGGTATCAACATCATCCGTAACGATCCTCAGTTATCCTGGTACACCGGACCATCTCTGACGGAAGCCCTGGACCTTTTCGAGCACAGGGCATTTGAACAGAGACCTTTCCGGTTCCCCGTGCAGGACGTCTACGAGGTTGACGGAGAGACGATCGTGGCGGGGAGGGTCGAATCGGGAGAGGTTACGCGAGGCATGAATCTCTTTGCAAACCCCGGGGCAGAGGAGGTAAGGGTTGCAGAAATCAAGGAATTCCTCAAGACCGGCGTCACCCGGGCCCAGTACGGTGAATCAATCGGCCTTATTCTCGAAGGTACGACCTCTATCACCCGGGGAACCGTTCTTTCCGGCAGCAGCGATGTCCGCACTACCACCAGCTTCGTCGCCAATATCTTCTGGTTCTACGGCCAGTACAACGCCGGTGATCCCATCGAGCTGAAGTGCACCACAGAGGAAAGCCCCTGTACACTGGAGATTCAGGAAAGATTCGATCCTGCCACCATGGACAGAAAGACCGAAGGTCTCGATCGGCTCGAACTGGGCGAGGCGGCAAGGGTGATCGTCCATACGGAAAAACCCATGGTCATTGACCCCTTCGCCTATATCCCCGAGATGGGCAGATTTATTCTGGAAAAGAACGGCATTCCCGTGGGCGGCGGTATCATTGTCTAACGTACCGGCACACAAGACCGGTTGTCAGAAGTCCCTGGTCCGCAGGTAAGGGAACTAATTTAAGAAGAGAGCATTCCCCCTTAACGCCTCCGGCGCATCGTGGCGACACGGCAGGCAGGATTCATGTGCCTGTCGTCGTCAGTCACCGGCGGGGAACAGTTATCGTTGTTTCACAGATAGAACGGGCTCACGGAGAGCAGAAAGACGGCGCGGTTCGGAACGGGTTGTAAAGATATCTCGAAGGACCCAGTCGTGGGGATGGGTTCCGTCGAAGAAGTCTTTCGTCGTAAGCCCGTACGGTGCCGGATCAAAAGAGCCGACAACTTCGATATTCTCCCTGAGACCGAACTGTCTGACATAGTCCTCTGTTTTGACAACCATAGGGTATTGCACCTTCATTTTTTCGTAGACCTTGGGGTGAAAGGGTATCATGAGGAGGATTACCTGAATCCTTCTTCTCTTCATGTATCGCACAAAATCTTCGAAGAGCGCCGATTTTGAGAGGACATTAAAATCCCTGAGATAATCCTGGCGATTCTCGGGCCAGGCGGCTACAAGCTTTTCGGTTTCCCTGTCAGGCCGGAACCGGGCTGCATGAGGAAGATAGAGGCTGCCGTCAGGAGCCCTGACAAAATTATCGATATCGTCACTCTCTGTTACAAAGAACCTCCGCTCCTTCTTCCGAAAAAGGCTTTCAATATTACGCCACGTATACTCGAAACTGATGAGTTGTCCAATATGAGGTGACCGCTCTCTCCCCAAACCAAAGTCTCCGTAGGATCCGCCCATCTCCTTAATCATTTCTGAGAAGGACTCTTCAAGGTCCCGCCACCGGGAAAGGCCGTTCTTCTGATTGAAAACCCAGGGATCGACGCTGATGATGACTGTCCCAGGCAGGCGGCCCTTGGGGAGATAAAGACCAACAATGCCCATATAGTCCTCCATGGCTGCCGCGGCGACTGAATGGTTGAAAAATGGGCCCTCCACGGACAGATACGGGGCCCTGAGAAGCATGCTCCGCGATGAACCGATGACAATAACATCAGGGACGAGGGGACGACTCGATACAACGAGCTTTTGGAAATTACGCTCATCAGAAAGCTCGAGACGCCCTGCCACCATCCGGCCCTTGAACAACGCCTCGACGGGATAAAACCCTATCCCTTTCTCCGGATGAAAAATACCCAGACAGTCAACAGAATAATTGAACGCGGCGGCGGCCATGAGAAGAGCGAGGACTGCTGCGAAGACCCCAAGGACCCATATTCTGAAACCTCTCTGTCCGATCACCCGGACCCCCTAACGGCCCTGTCCGCCGAGAGGGGCAGACTGCCGACGGTAATCAGTCCCGTTCACCCTTTCCATGAGAGGTTTCAGGTCAGCCATGAAGAGACGGGTAAAATGTTCTCGCCCTGACCGGGAAAGATGGCTGGCATCGAGAAACTCGGAGGCTGGTAGCGATTGAGAATAATCGAAGAACGGAATTTCGTGATCATCGAGGAGCTTCTTCAAATCCCCCTGTACCCAGGCATCATAGTCCCGACCGGCCTGATAGTCTCTGGTCCAGGGACCTCCGAAGAGGTTGACCACAACAACGTTGGTTCGCGAATTGAGGTCAATAATGAATTCTTCAAACCGCATCGTTACGTCATTGGGAATCGTTGTGCCACCCATATACCCCATCCAGAAATCCCTGAACCGCCCTGCTCGATCAGGAGCGTTAAGGATCGCCCGCCTCTTCTCCTCATCCTTCTTGAAACGATTGACAATTGCCCGTTTTATGCCCTGTACCGTTTCAAGATTCGGCCCAAACCGGGTATTCATGGTCATCACAAGCTCCGACAGGGCAAGCCGTATCCTGAAATTCATCAGAGCCCACTCCCTCTTAACGACCGGGGCAGAACCGGTAACATAAAGATCGTCAAAAACGGAATAGAATCCGAAAATTTCAAGATACCGTCTCATCGGACTCTCCTCAGGCTTTCGCTCAACAAAACTCGCCTGCTCTATATTGACACAGACGATGTCTTTTTTCCCCGGCCCATGGGGAGCATGGTGATCGAGGTAGTTGGTGAGGATACGGAACCCATCGGCATTGTCCGCAGCAATGGAAAGGTTTGAAACCTGCCATGGCCGGGGGAGGTCGACCATACCGGGAAGCACCCCCAGAGCTGTCGTCGAGGCACCGAAGAGAATAATGTTCTTTTCAGGAAGCAAACGGAGAGCATCTTTATATATGACGAATAGCTCCCATGGAAGCCCCTCCCGCAATGGAAGATAGTATCCGTCCCCTCTCTCGTACATCCGGTAATTGCGCTCGTCAGCCTTTGTGAGAATAGCCTGGGAGCCAAGGGTGGCAAGAATGTATATGGTAATCGTACAGACGAGAACGAAACCAAGGGGTTTGAAGGCCTTCATGCTAAAAACCCTGGTACACAACAAAGAGCTTCGACTTCGAGCCTATGAGGACAAGAATCGTCACAATCTTCAACGAAAGAGCGATTAGGGAAAGGAGGTATCTGCCTGACACTTTTACGACACCCCTACACTATGAAGAATAAACGACCACATGTGGGACAAATTATACTCGAAAAAGAGAAAGGTAAAACAGACAAAGTTGACTGTGACGAGCCGTTCGACAAAGGCAACCTTCTTTTTATCCCTGTATGTCTTGTATCCCTTCTTTCCCAGGTACCGGATCATCCTGTCCCGATAGATCATGGAGAGAGCCATGCCGAGACCGTGAAGGACACCAAAGACGACGAAATTGAGGGTTGTCCCGTGCCAGACACCGGCTACAAAGAACGTAACAAAGATACTCCCGTACTGGGCAGCATTCAGATGCCGTTTTAGTGGGCCCGAGAGAAGAAACTTGAACAGTGGCTGATAGACAAAATCCCTGAGCCATCCTGAGAGCGTTATGTGCCATTCATTCCAGAATTCGATCATATTCCGTGCCATGTAAGGTCGACGAAAATTCTCAGGAATCGCAAAACCAGCCCACCTTCCCAGGGCTATAACAAGATCACAGTAGCCGGAGAAATTGAAATAGATAAAGAGCGGATAGCAATAGAGAATAGTGAGCAACGACCCTATGTCACCACCGTGCAGGACCATTTTATCAAAGGCGTTATCTGAAATATCCTTAAAAAGAACACCAAGCACCAAAGCCTTAAGCATACCGTTGGCGGCCCTGTGGAAATCCCTGAGAACATCCTCCTTCTTTGTAAGCGGCTCGGCATTCTGAAAAGATTGGACAAACCCCGAAAATCTCTGGATAGGCCCGGCAACAACAGTATAGAACGAGAAGAGATAATTAAGATAATCGACGATCCTCACATCCTTCACTGTCCCGGCCCTCACGTGAACCATCACATCGAGTTGCCGGAAGAGAATATATGACAGACCGAGCATCCGGGGAAAGAAATGAGAACCTCCGCCCGGCAGTAGACCGGTGAGCCAGGTATAGCCGTTAAGGTAGACGAAAATCACAGTCAGGGCCACAACAAAGGGCCACAGAACATATGACCGTTTTTTCGAAAGAACGATGTAGAGACCGGGCACAGCGAGAAAGATGAGTATTCCCACGACCTCTTTCCAACTCTTCATTGCCAGGAGATAAAGGCCGCAGCTTGCAACAAGAAAAACCCATGCCCTCAACCGGGTCCTGGAAACGGTGAAAAAGAGTGGTCCGGCAAGCAGAAAAAGAAGGAACCACAGAGAGTCGATCGAAACGGTTATCATGGACCTTGAAACCAGCCTTTGCTCACCTCAGTGAACTCCTCTTGTGACCACGAGATTGCAGGCATAAACATCCGGCAACCGGAGAGACACATTCATACCGGACAAAACATCATCATGTCGTTCTTTCAGGGGTCGAAAACACGATTCCGAGCCGTTGCAAACCGTCATAGTGCCCTCTCCCTGTCAATCATCACGGAAAATCGACAACTCAAGAGCAGTCTCCACCTGCCGGTCCACGATGGCCAATAAGGAGAGGCTCCCGTTCAACGGGATAGAAGTTTCTTCTCGATCAGGTCCAGGAATTCGCCGACATTCTTCAGGTCCATTACCTCAGCGGTCTTGAAGGCAACATCAAACTCGTGCTCCGAGGCAACAATGATCTGGACATGTTTCAATGAATCCCACTCTTCGAGGTCGTCACCGGTCATTTCATCAAAAATAGTCAGCTCATCGTCGTCGAAGACATCCCGGAAAACCTCCTGGAGGCGGACCCTTATTTCATCTCGTTTCATAAGTGCTCCACACGCACAGTCTCATCAATATGATGGCGCAACGGGACACAATCGCTGACCCGTCGGCGAAAGAGAACCCCGTCCGGGTCGACAGGACTAAACCACCCGTTTGAACAGGTTTCGAACCCGAATTCGCCATAGAGATTCCGGACCATTCCGTTCTTCTTTGTTCCCACATACTCTCCGACGATCCATTCACATCCCCACAGAGTAGCGACTTTTATAATGGCATTCATGGCCAGTTTCTCCACATCCCTCTTCAATACGCGACAACTCATTACCCAGGTATCGATAAAAGCCTTATCCCCGATCTTTTCAAGGATAACGGCCGAGATAATTCCGTAGTTTACGAAGCGATCCACAAGACTTATGTGGAGAAGAGCCCACTGGTCCTTCAACCCGTTGATCTGCTCCACCTGTCCGTCTGTATACCGTCGCGTCCGAAGGTTGAATTGATTGGTCTTATTAATGAGCTGGACAAACCGGGGAGCCTCCATGGTCGTCACAATTCCCACGTTGCCCCTCATGTCGAGAGACGTGAGATATGAATCGTAGTCAATACAGACCATCTCGAGTTCCTTCCGTTTTCTGTCGGTGATATACGATTCGGACCGACTCGTATCCTCCCTGCTCAGTTGAACCCACTCAAATGGCTGGGCCGCTTCGAGGGCCCGAACGTAGAGAGCGGGGTCTTCGGGAACATCGACAACCTCAACGTCCGGGAGAAACTGACGCACAATTTCCCTCTCTGCAGGGTTATCGTCAAAGAAAACAAACGAATCAAGACCAAGGTTGAGCTGTTCTGCCAAGGCTCTCAGGTTTGTGCTTTTATCGTTCCAGTTAGCCATAAAACAGGCAATATCGTCGAGCTTGAGAATCATTTCGGGGTGTTCTTCAAAGGGCGTCCGGGCCGTATCTTCATCATTTTTGCTGCACACTGCCAAAATGACCCCTCTTTCCTTCAGACTCTTGACGTACTTCTGGAACGCAAGGAAGGATTCTCCCAGGGCGTTGTTCGGATTGATGTTGATCCCCTCCAGGCCGTCATCACCGATCACCCCACCCCAGAGCGTGTTATCAAGGTCGAGGACAAGACATTTTTTGACCTTCCCTGCCTGGGCTGCCACAATCCGCGATACCACACAACAGACCCGACCTGCCGCTTCAAACGAAAACCCCTGCTTGCTCATGAAATAATTCGATTCGTCGAACCATCGTTCCTTTCCCAAAGCAGAAGCGATGTAGTCAAAATCGAGAAATGTGACATAGGGGGGCTTCTGTCGGATCAGTTCACGGTTGAGGGCCCTGAGGCAATTTGACCGGGAGAAGGAATAGTTTCCCTCGAGATTGCCGAGCTGCCTTTCGAGGGGTGGAACAAAGAGGGTCTGAAATACCTGGCGTCCTGACATTCCCCTCGCGAGATTCCAGAGTCCCCTGTAATAATGAACCCTCATTTCGACCCACGCCGCAATCTCGTCGTCGGAACTGAAGAGATCGGGATATTCTTTTATGTCAGTATGGTATGTCAGCAAAAGAACCAGTTCGGGGTTGAACGCGAAGATTCCCGAATCGGGGTTCATCAATTCCATCCCTATACCGTCGTACTCTCCTTCATAGAGAAGAGGTCGTATGCCCCTCTGGAACAGAAAGAGCTTGAGAATCGTCACAAGGTGGTGTGTAGTGGTGGAGGAGAGTATTCCAATCCTTTTCGTGACAAGACTGTCCTTGTGGTGGAGAGCGAACACATCCTCTATTTTTGAAAACTTTGACCCGAGGGAGAGAAGCTCGCTTCCCGACATGGAAACCAACCGGTCCGATTTGAAAAGATCTTCGTAAAATTCAATCCTTTTTAGAGCCTTTTCTTCTGAAATCACTGAAAAATCCTCACCTGGCATTTCCCCGACGCAATCACATCCCCTGAGCCGTTCCGGTACTCAAGACCCAGTTCAACAACCCCCACTGCCGCGCTGACTCCTGTAACCGTAGCAACAAGTTCGATGGAGTCACCGATATAGACGGGCTTCTTGAAATCAAACCTTTCAGAGAGAAGCAATACCTGCCGGTCATGGAGGTCCATCCCGACGAGAGCGGACAGAAGCATCCCCTGGAGATTACCGTAGGCGACTCTCCCTGTAAATCCTCTCTCCACTGCATACATTTCATCCACATGGAGAGGGTTGTAATCCCCGGAAATTCTACCGTAGTCTTCAAGGAGATCGGCTGTGACAGAAAGAGCCCGGGAAAAACGCTGACCTTTCGCGTACCGGCCGATCGGATCGTCGTTTTTCATGCCAATATATAAATTGAAAAACCCCGGAGAGTCAAGCTATTTTGTCAGGTGATGCGTCTATAATCCCTTGATATTCAATGATTTACGAGGAAGGATCCAATGATCTCAGATCAAGGGGACGAACCCCTTGTCTCACACGATTCACGTGATCATCGACATTTCTTTCTGTCACGAGATAGCCGAAGTCGGCAGGCACAATCCCATCGGGGTCTCCGGCAAGACGGGCAAATATCAGCGTACCTCCCTCCGCCCGTATGTGGCTTGAATCCCACCACCATCGGTCATCGGAACAGATCCCCGAGGGTCCGCTGAAATCATAGTATTCGGTAATCTTTGCCAATTCCCTCTTCCATCGTTCGTACGTTTCGCCGAGTTTCTTCTCGTAAATGAGGTCGATCTG
>CAYQXL010000025.1:31140-32593 GCA_964421445.1 uncultured Pseudomonadota bacterium | reverse complement strand
AGCGTACAGTCACCAGAAGCACCACAACCTGTGGTCGTGTACTCAGCATACCTCGTCGTAGGCGTAACGCTCAATTTGGTGCCAATAGCTGCCCCATTAGCAAGAGCACCCGGTCCCTGGCCCGCTTCCGTGTAGTAGGCAATGATCGCATTCTTCACTGCTCCCATGGAGTGGACAACTTCCGATACCTTTGTCTTCCGCGTGTACCCCATGTACTGGGGAATGGCGATCGCCGCGAGGATACCAACGATGGCGATGACAATGAGTAATTCGATGAGCGTGAAACCTTTAGAATTCCGTTGAATCTTCATACTGCACCCTCCTTTAAGAGTTAAAATAATAATACATGGTAGTATGTATACCGCCTGTCGTTGAGCCGGTCAATGACCTCCGTCACGGTTCTCCGACAAAAAAACCTTCGGAAGACAGATGCCTATCCACCGAAGTCGGCATGAATAAATTCTATCCTGTCCCCATCCCTTAGAACGGTGGCGCTGTAGGCCGCGGGAAATATAAACCGATTGTTGACCTCGACGATCAGATCGAGGCCTTTTTCATTAAAACGATCCATGGCGTCGGTCACCGTGACCCCCTTCCTGAACGTCTCTTCCATGCCGTTTACTGTGATACGTATGATTCCGCCCCCTTATACTATGTGGTATTTTTAATATACCTGTTTACGTGAATGCAAGCAAAAAGAACCCTTGACAGGCAACGATCAAATCGTCTATATCCTCTTAAGGATCACGGGGGGCTTTATGCGGATAACGGGGATGAAGAGCAAAGAGATTCTCGACCTTGCGGTTGTGACGTTTCTCGCTATTCTGTTCTCGGTTTTCGGTATAACGATCCATTTCATCGAGAATATCTATAAGTTCTTTCAAGATTATTACGGCAGCGAAATCGCCAGGTTCTCCGTCAATTTCATCTTTCTCTATCTCAGCGGCCTCCTCTGGGTAACATATCGGCGCTGGCGAAGCGCTGAAAGGAAGCGGCGTGAACTGGAAGGTGTCATAACGAGCATCGATCCCGATGCACTCGTTGTGATCGATGCGAAGCAGACAATTCTCATGTGCAATAAGGCCGTTGAAAAGATGTTCGGGTATACGGTGGAAGAGCTTACCGGTCAAAGTGTCGGGATTCTTTATTCCGACAGCCAGAGTTTTTCCGATCAATGGAGAGAGATGCACCACATTCTCGGGAAAGAGGGTTTCCACATCCAGTCCGCTTCAGGCAAAAAGAAAGATGGTGAGGTCATCTCCCTTGAGATCGTCACAGGGAACCTCCAGTCTTTTGACGGCGTCGTTTCTCTCATCAGGGATGTGACGGAGAAAAAGAAAGCCGAAGAGTCTATTCAGCAGGCATATGGCGAGCTTGACCAGATCTTCAACACTGCTGCCGACGGCATGTGGGTCGTTGGAAAAGATTCGAAGGTGATGAAAATCAATCAAAC
>CAYQXL010000025.1:7076-31040 GCA_964421445.1 uncultured Pseudomonadota bacterium | reverse complement strand
CCGACGGCATGTGGGTCGTTGGAAAAGATTCGAAGGTGATGAAAATCAATCAAACCATGGCCAGGCTCTTTTCCCTTGATGAGAAAGCGGTCGAGGGCCGATTCTGCTATGACGTTCTTCACTGCCCCGAACAATCCCGTGCAACATGCTCGCTGAAGCAACTCGCCCGGGGTGAGGTGCTCAAGGAGACGGAGATCTCTCTTCCAAAAGGAGACGGAGGGCCGGCCATAACGTGCCTCCTGACCGTTGCTCCTTTTTCCGACTCAACAGGAAAGGTTGTAGGCATTATCGAAGATTTCCGGGATATAACGGCCATTAAGGAGCTTGAACAGAAGCTGAGGGACATGTCTCTCACTGATGAGTTGACAGGACTGTACAACCGCCGCGGTTTTTTCGCTCTCGCAGAGCAACAGTACCGTCTGTCCATTCGGAATAAAAGAAGTATGATCCTTTTTTTCATAGACCTCGATGGGATGAAATGGATCAATGACTCATTCGGTCACGATGAAGGGGATGAAGCCCTGATCGCAGCGGCGGGAATATTAAAGGATGCCATGCGGTCCTCGGACATCGTGGCCCGCGTGGGTGGCGATGAATTTGTTGTTCTCGCAATTGAGGCCGAAGAGAGCAGCATCGCCACGATCGACGAACGTATCAAGGAGCGGCTCCATGCCCGGGCTCAGTCGGCCGAATCTCCCTACCCCCTTTCGCTCAGCGTGGGGTGGGCCTTTTTCGATCCTCACAACCCCTGCTCAATGGACGATCTCATGAAATCTGCCGACCATGCGATGTATGAGCAGAAACGCCTCCACTCGCCGTTTCCACACAGATAGGACGTTCTGACGGGGGCTACAGCGAGAAACCATCGGCTGTTTTAATAGTCAGTGATAATACTCACGGATTTGTGCGACTTATCCGGAATTTTTCCTCAAAGTGATGGGGATAATAGGAGAGCTTTGCCTCCCGTAAGCCGGGTATTCCCAGATCCTGTTCCCTGTTAATGAACGTCACGCCATCCCAGGCATTACGGCAAAACTCCCTGTTGATCATGGGAAACAGCCCCGGTGTGACAGGGTCAGCCTTCTCTATGTGCACGACTGCCGTATCGTCGTTCAGCCTCTCTCCAACGGTAAAAGCCCCTACCGTCCCTTCGATGATGATGACACCACCAATGAGCGGGAGGCGACCAAAATTCCTGAGAATCTCCTCCACTGCTTCCCATTCCCCCATGAGGTTGAGATCTTCGCGACACCGGCGAATCTGGCACCATTTTTCCTGTAGGGCGAGACAGGCCTCTATGTGGCCCGCATCGAGAGTCTGATACGTAAAGTGATAGGTCTTCATCAATTTATTGATATGGTTTCTTTTAGAACGGTACCTGTTTCCTTCAAGTGCCACAAGATCATCCCGTAAATATACGTAATCGAAGTGATCCCGTGCCGGTTCGACGGTCACGGCACCATATGTTTGAAATTCGTAGGCAAGGCGATGATCGGCCCTCTCTATCACGGCACCATTCCCGTGATTCTCGTTGCTCAACCATTCGAGAATAACGATGGTTGCTTCAAAGCGGGGCTCAGGTCCGATGGGCTGCAAGGCGTAGACGGATCCACCGTTTTCTTGACAGATCACAAAGACCCAGTCTTTGTAGACCGACCAGCGAAAACGGTAATGGCTCCTCCATATAAAAAGATTTGTAAACGTCCATTCTGACGTATTCGGCCCATAGGCGGAAATTGTTCCCTGCAGGAACGGTTGGTCGGTCAGTTCTATAGATTTCCATTGAGGAAAAACAGGGATATCATTCACCGCATCTATTCAACCTGAAAAGAAAGGTCTTGTCAATCACCAGCGCACGTAATCGCTGGAAGACAGGGCTCTCGTTAGTCCCGGGGGCCGCTGCCAGATCTGAGAAAAAAACGGGAATTGAGCGTTCTGAGAAAGCGTGTCAATTTCCAGCTTCTACTATTTACAGTTACGGTTAATATATCATGCAGTTCCAAGGCATGCTTGAACTGGTCAATATATAAGTCATTTATCCGTTCAGCAAGTGAGTTGGTATTCTTGAAGTGCCGTATATCCGTGACGGGAATTGTCTTGATCTTTTCCAGTAGACCGGCAAGGTTGGTTTCGAGACAAAAGTTTTTCCGGGCCTGACGATACAAAAAATCTACATTGTCAGAAGCGCGGGAAAAACTACCAAGAACATCAGCACAGAGTTCCTCGGCAGTCAATTTTCTCTCAAAACCGATTCCGGAAAAATTATGATCCTTCGCTTTCTCATAATTTAACGGATCGATGTAGCCCGGCCCACCGAAGCGATCATAGCAATAGACTGGGATCCGTAACGCAAAGCAGTATTGAACGGTTTTTCCTATTGTGACAATACAATCATACTTCGTGAGCACAGATTCATCGACAAAAACAGGGTGATCGAAGTGTCCTACGAAATCGACATGATATCCTTTGTGTCTTCCAAGATCTGCAAAACCTCTCAGTTCCGGGACGTTATTGTTTGATACCACACATATCTTTGACGGCACACAGGACATGGGGTAACGTTGGTGGTGAAAGAAACTGTCCGGAGCAAAGTTGGGAAAATAGTGGATTCTCTCTGGGGGAACGCCGTTTCGGACCATACACTCCGTGTTGACAGGGTTGTGGGACAGGTAAAGGTGGATATCCTTGACAAAAACAGGAGGGCTTTCCATGGGGACTAATGTACTGAGACTACTGAAAAGAATGCGACAGTCGGAGATGTTCCGTTTGAAAATGAGATACGTGAGAACAGGGCTATGGTGAGCCCATATGAGATCATAACCCATGGGCGATGGATCATCGGTGAGAAGGTTTATGACCTTTATACCATGCTTCTCAACAACAGTCTGTAGCGGTTGTCCAAATCTGAAGGTCCCGATGTCAGCTTCGTGTCCCAATGTTTTTAGTCCCAGAACCAATTGAAGTGCATTGATCTCGGAGCCGGTAAACGACTGAAGTGAGTGATTGAGTACGAGAACGTTCATTAACGGTATAGTGATACTCTTGTATCATCCATTGATCAATCAATTCAATATCTTTTGCGGACAAAGGTTCAAAGAGTTACTTCAATGGACAGGATGAATCGTACTCCCAGACGACAGGCAATGACGTTTCAGACAAAAATAAGGCGGTCTGAGACAATTTTTTTCAGCCCCAGACCGCCGATGATGTCTTTCTGTTGTTGATCCTGATCCGTGGTTAACGGAAGGTCAGCGGTCCTACCCGTGACTGCATCCGGTATTTGATATCGAAATCGACGGGTATGTCGGCCGTTCTCTTCCGGACCCTTTCTTCTATCTCTTTAATATCCTTCTCATTGTGAACCGATCCTTCTACAACGAGGCCATACTCTGCCATTGTCTCTTCCTTCAATTTGACCGCGAGGGACGAGATGAAGAGATTCCGGTCGGTCACCAGATCTGCCTTGATCCGGGCAGCCTTAGCCCTCAGACCCAGAAGTTGCCGAGCCTCTTCCGTATTGAAAGCCTCTTTTTCCTTCAGTCCTTCCTGTACGATCGAAACAATGATGTCGACAGGCTGGAGATTCGTGTCGAAAACCATATCGTACTGATCTGCATCATCCCAGTCATGGCCGTAGACAAGATAGACGGCACCCTTCATCTCCTGATCGGCTCTTTCAATCAGAGCCCGTGCATTTTCCTTATTCGTTTCCTCCCAGGTCATGACCCGCTCGATTCGCTGTTCGAGCGGTGCCCGGGTCCGGATACGAAGGGCATAGGGAACGCCCCTCAGAAGGAAACTGCCGCCCCTTCCCATGATGACAACGTTGTCACGAAGGGCATGATCAAGAAAATGCGCCTGCGTCAGGGCGACGAAGCCCCGAAAGGACCACTCGAACCTCTCCCGTGAATCAGGATTGTTTTCGTCGAAATATTTCGCCGCCTCTTCCCACTGAGGTCCTTCTTTTCTCATATCCTCCAGGATCCGTCCGCGATCGATGTAGTCGTAGCCCATTTCACGGGCGACCCTCCGGCCGATATCCTTTCCGCCGCTTCCATACTCTCTTGATACAGTCAGAATGGCCATATATCCCCCTTTGCTTAATTACATGAACCCATTTATCCGGTTTATGCAAGACCCACCACACCCGAGGGCATATGAACGGGTCTCGCAAACACTGTAGCAGGTTTCTCCCGTAATCTCCCCTGCTTTCCTATTTTGCAAAGGGCAACACCCATATAAACATCGCCGGAATATAGCAGAATATCAGGGAGACGATGACAAATGGTACCGTTATACCCAGGAATGATTTCAGGCTGACCTTCGTTTGGTCTTCCTTTTCGCCAAGGTTCTTTGCCACAAAGAGGGCGGGAGCACCGGCGATCGTCAGGTTGCTTCCCAGCGTCCCTGCCCACAGGAGCATCCAGTACAAAGGCCAGGGATTGATGCCCTGATCCTTTGCAAGATCACGGATAACGTAGAGCATGGTCAGAATGTAGGCATCGTGTTCAACGACACCGACGATAGGTGCCGTGACCCAATAGAGAATGGTACTGCCGAGGACCAGGCTCTTTTGAATGATGGGCGTCAAAGCGTTCGATATCATCTTGATGACACCGGCATGTTCGAGACCGCCGACCAATGCAAAGAGAGCCACGTAAAAGAAGACCGCCCGCCAGTCGAGTTCGGCAAGAACCTCCTCTACATTCGGGATTTCCAGGGTAAACCGGTCTTTGAAAAGTTCAAAGATAAGAATAAGGGCAATGGCACCCCACATGGCTATAAAACCGAGGGTGTATCCAAAAACGGGCCTCATGGCCATGGCGATGATGGTCAGCACAAAGACACTGCACGCCACAAAGGCAAAGGGTTTGTCCTTGATATGATCTGACGGTTTCTCTCCGGCCATTGCGGCGATGTCCATCCTCATGCCCTTATACCGCTTGCTGAAGAGCCAGTAAAAGTAAGCACAGGTGAACAGATACGATATACAAAGGATGAAGAACGACGACGGTCTGCCAAGGTACCAGATGAAGCCTGAGAATTCGATCCCTGTGACACTGTGGAGCATCTGGGGAGGGAGATCGCCGAGGAGCATGGCCGTACCCATGAAGTTCGAGCAGAGGCCCACGAAGAGTACGGGAGCGAATGCAGGAAACTTGAATCGCCGGCAGGCGTGAAAAATGACAGGGGCAAACATGAGGACAACGACGACGTTGTCGATGAGCATGGAGACGAAGCCAGCCAGCATACCGATCGCTGTTACGAAAAGGGCAATATTTCCCTTTGACATCTTGAGTATGACGGCAGAGAGAAAGTCGGGCACTCCAGACTTCCCGAAGTACCCGGAAATAATCCATATACTGAGAAGAATGGCGATAACGTTCCAGTCGACGATCTTGAAGGCATCGATGTCGGTCATGACACCGAAGTAGATCATGAAAAGTATGCCGAGAAGTGCGGCGATAACGCTGTCAATCCACCCCGTTATCACCAGTACGATGCTGATGAGAAAGATAACGCTCGCAGCGATCTGAAGAAAATCCATTAACTACCCCCTTTTTCTGAGTTAAAAAGAAGGGCGGGTTGACCCGCCCTTCACTCTATTGTCCTAACACATCCCCGGTGAAACATTCTGTATTGACCATGGCTGTTCAAAAACTGTGATCAGATTACGCCCATGCCTTTCAGGACGGAGAGCATAACCGCTGCCGCCATGACCGAGCCTACCTGACCACCTGCATTGGCACCCATTGCATGCATGAGAAGGAAATTTCTTTTGTTGTATTTCTGACCTTCTTTCTGAACAACCCGTGCTGCCATAGGGAAAGCGGATATTCCCGCGGCCCCGATGAGAGGATTGACCTTTCCGCCGGTGATAACATAAAGGAGCTTTCCAAAGAGAATACCACAGACCGTGTCGAGGCATATAGCAAGAAGGCCCAGGCACAGAATGATGAGTGTTGTAGGCTGGACAAAAACGGGACCGCTCATCGTACCACCGATGGCAAGACCGAGAAGGAGTGTTACGATGTTGGCAATCTCGTTTTCAGAGGCTTTCACTAACCTGGACACGACACCCGACTCTTTCATGAGGTTTCCGAGCATGATCGTCGCCAGAAGGGGAAGGCCCATGGGGGCGATGAGGCCGCCGACAACGGTAATGACAATGGGGAAAAGCATCTTCGTTGTCTTTGAAACCGTCTTTGCGTGGGTCTTCATTATCGTTTCCCGTTCTTTCTGGCTCGTAAGGGCCCTCATGATCGGAGGCTGGAGAACGGGAACGAGGGCCATGTACGAATAAGCCGCAACAGTTACGGGACCAAGCAAATGCTGGGCGAACTTGGAGGCAACATAGATAACGGTCGGGCCGTCGCAGGCACCAATGATGCCTATGGTCACGGCGTCCTTGTGCGGGAAGCCCAATGCCAGGGCAATGAGGAGGGTCAGGAATATTCCGAACTGTCCTGCCGCCCCAAGAAGGAAGGTGTAGGGGTTTTCGAGAACAGGTCCGAAATCGGTCATGGCCCCGATACCTACAAAGATAAAAAGTGGAAAGAGTTCGGTGATAACGCCGGCATCATAGATCGTCCGGAGAAATCCGTGGGGCTCCATGAGGCCTGCGAGGGGTATATTAACGAGAATACAGCCAAACCCGATGGGAACAAGAAGCAAGGGCTCGCAGTCCTTCTTGATACCCAGGTAAAGAAGAATACAGCCAATCGCGATCATAACCAGATGTGCCCACTGAAGGTTTGCAAATCCGGCGATCAACCCGCCAAGTCCTGAAACAATCGCCTCACCCATATCAGCCTCCTAATTTTCCTCTTCTTTTTTGTACGGGAACAACTTCTTCAACAAACTCATGATGAGACTGAGAATGACGAGGGTCAAAAGCGTTCCGCCCATGCCGACAACAAGCATAGTGAGACCGAAGGTCCACCTGTCCATAGCCCTACCTCCCGCGTTGATGAATGATTTGTGTAATACGTTCCGCCTGCTTGTAGAATTTGAAAAACCTTATCCTAAATAACAAAACAGAGTCAAGTGAAATAATGAACAATACGGTGTTTTGAATGGCTTCAAGGAATTCCCTGCCATGACTGCTCATTCTTGCATTGCCCCTGAATGGGTACAATCAGGAAAATCGGAAATACTCTCTTCTAAAATCCTTACTATTAGTCCCTCCATAACGTTGACATGCCCGAAACACCGTGCTTAAATAGAACTTTCGGGGGAGGGGCAATGATCGAGAGAAAGAAGACGCGCCAGGTTCGAATAGGAAATATCTTGGTAGGAGGGTCAAGCCCTGTAGTCGTCCAGTCGATGCTGAAAACTGACCCTGAAAACGTGAGGGAAACGATCGATCAGATGATCCAGCTCAAAAAGGCGGGGTGTGAATTGATTCGTATCGCCCTGCCCCATGAGGAAACCTGCAAAACCATCCCATTCCTGAAAAAAGAGATCGATGTTCCCATTATCGGCGATGTCCACTTCAATTACAAAATAGCTCTCATGGCCATGGAAGCCGGCATCGACTGTATTCGCATCAATCCCGGCACCATCAACAATGTCCGTCGGGTAAAAGAGATCGCTGTCATGGCGAGGGAGACGAAAACACCGATCAGGATAGGCATCAACATCGGATCGTTGGAAAAACGGGTCCTGAGAAAATCGGGCAAACCGGGTGCAACGGCGATGGTCGAAAGCGCCCTCTATTATATCCGTGTTTTCGAGGACTGCGGCTGGCCTGAGCTGAAAGTCTCCCTGAAGGCTTCAGACATCCATCAGACGATAGACGCTTACCGGGCCTTCTCCCGGGTGAGCGACTACCCTCTCCATGTCGGTATAACCGAAGCAGGGCCGGTCTTCTCGGGATCGATAAAGTCAGCCATCGGCATCGGCATCCTCCTTTATGAAGGCATCGGTGATACGATCCGGGTCTCTCTCACCGGCAACCCGACCTACGAGGTCATTGCTGCATACCATATTCTGAGGGGCCTGGGATTGAGAAAGCGGGGATTGAACATCATCTCGTGCCCCACCTGCGGCCGTTGTAAAACGCGCCTTACAGAGATTGTCGAAGAATTTGAGCGGGAGACGGCAAGTATCGACGGCTTTCTGAACGTGGCAATTATGGGTTGTGAGGTCAACGGTCCCGGCGAGGCGAAGGAGGCCGATATCGGACTGGCTTTCGGAGCGACCAAGGCAATGCTCTTTTCAAAAGGACAGGTTGTCCGTTCCGATATTCCCAAAGAGATTGCAAAAGAGATCCTGAAGGAAGAGATTTACAACATGATCTCCTGAGACAGAGGTTGCCTCTCCAGGATCAACGACCCTTGTTTCCCCGCTTACCGGTTTCCCCTGCCTGCTTCCATACATGAACAATGCGCTGGATCACAGTGACATGACTGAGAACAGCGACGAGAAGCACTGCATAGCTGAGGACAGGAAAAAAAAGGCCTGCAAGAAGAATGACGATTCGCTCAGGTCTTTCCAAAATCCCCACCGTGCAGTTGAAAGAGGCTGCCTCCGCCCGGGCCCTGGCATACGGTATAAGTGCTATTCCAATGGCCCCGACAATCGATAGGATTGCGAACCGGTCATCAGCCGCTCTCATGAAATGGATTGTAATACCCCCCATGACCGCAAGGTCCGAATACCGGTCGAGAACAGAGTCAAAAAAACCGCCGAACCGGGTTACTCGCCCTCCGGTCCGCGCCAGAACACCGTCGGCAATATCAAAAAAACCGGAGAACAAAAGGAAAATGGCACCTGTCAGGAGATGGTCGAATGCAATGGCACTTCCTGACAGAACAGCACATATTACGCCGAGGAGCGAGATTATATTGGGGTTTATCGTTCTGTTCCCGAAACATGCCCCGATAACCCTCTGTATGACGGGATCAAGAGAATGGCCAAGACGGGAACTCAACACAATGGAATACCGGACACCTATCGTTGGCGTTCGCCGGCGATGAAGCTCTCGACCATTGACCGGGCTTTCTCGTCGGGAATCTGTTTCAGCGGGTGTTTCATAACGTATGCCGATATTGATTCGAGAACCCCTCCGATCTTCCGGTCCCTGGCAAGTTTACAGCATCGGATTGCATCGACAATACACCCGGCGCTGTTCGGTGAATCCTCGACGGAGAGCCGGAGTTCAATGTTTATGGGGACATCACCGAAGATCCGCCCCTCAAGGCGGATGAAGCATACCTTGTTGTCCTTCTGCCAGGGAACGTAATCGGAAGGTCCGATATGGATATTGTCCGATAACAGGGGGTCGTCAAGAACAGACTGAACAGCTTCTGTCTTTGAGATTTTTTTTGACGCAAGCCGCTCCCTGTTGAGCATATTGAGGAAATCCGTGTTTCCTCCTGTATTGAGCTGATAGGTCCGGTCTATTGTGACGCCACGGTCATGAAAGAGCTTTGCCAGGGAGCGGTGAATGATCGTGGCACCAATCTGCGACTTCACATCGTCGCCGATAACCGGTATCCCTCTCTTCGCGAATCGTTCAGCCCAGGCGGGATCAGAGACGATGAAGACAGGGATGCAGTTGATGAGACTGACACCTGTTTGAAGACAACACTCTGCATAAAAGCATGTCGCCTCCTCCGAACCTACGGGGAGATAGTTGAGGAGAATATCCACGTCTCTTTCCGAGAGAACGGCGGCAACGTCCGCAGGCTTTTCATGTGACACAACGAACCGTCGGTCCTCGGGATAGTCTTGCATGTGTGCCGACACGCCATCAAGAACGGGACCCATCTGAACGGTTACGGCTGACGGCGAGACAGCACCGTCAATGACCTTCGTGCAGTTGGGCAGCGCAAAGATCGCTTCATGCACTGGGCGCCCTACTTTTCGGGCGTCTATGTCAAAAGCCGCTACGACCTCGATATCGCCGGGCTTATATCCACCGATTTCTTCGTGCATCAGCCCAATCGGTTCTGCACTGCTTTTGGAATAATACGAAAGCCCCTGAACCAGGGAACTGGCACAATTACCCAGACCGGCCACGGCAATCCGAATCCCTCCCATTCTCAACTCCTGATCGTACTCATTGTTTTACTATATCGCCCACGAAACCTAACGCCGACAGGCTCTATGATACGCGGTACAAATTCATGCCTGTCTCGTAGAGGTCGTTCCCCTCTGTATCGTTGATGACAAAAAGAGGCATGTCTTTCACCTCAAGTCTTACCACTGCCTCAGGACCGAGATCAGCATAGGCCACTGTCTCTGCGGAAACGACACACCGTGACAACAATGCTCCCGCCCCTCCCGTTGCACCCAGGTAGACAGCCCTGTATTCCTGCATCGCTTCACGGACCGCCATATTTCGCTTTCCTTTCCCAATCATCCCTTTCAGTCCCAGTCGAATAAGGGTCGGCGTGTACGCGTCCATCCGCGAACTGGTTGTAGGTCCGCAGGAGCCGATAACCCTGCCCGGAGGGGCAGGCGAAGGGCCGCAATAGTATATGACCTGATTGACGATATCGAAGGGAAGATCCTTTCCTGAATCGAGGGTTTCGATGAACCGCTTGTGAGCGGCATCTCTGGCAGTATATATATATCCCGAAAGGAAGATCTTCTCCCCTGCCCTCATCCTGTCCACGGCGGAAAGATCGAGGGGAGCTGATATCCGTTGCATGCTTTTTCCGCTGTTCATATGATGGCCTCCCCGATCCTGTGAGCATGACACTGAATATTGACCGCCACAGGGAGCGAAGCGAGGTGGCACGGCCTCATCACAACATGGACATCGAGGGCTGTAATCCTTCCTCCGTAGCCCTGCGGGCCAATCCCTGTGGCATTGATCCTGTCGCAGAGTTCCGTCTCCAGCAAAGCGACATCGCTGTCCTTGCTTCTTTCGCCAGCCTTTATCATGAGCGCCTCCTTCGACAGAAGGGCCGCTGTTTCCAGGTTTCCACCGATACCGACACCGACAATGAGAGGCGGACAGGGATTGGGTCCCCCTTTTGTGACCATTTCGACCACAAAGGATATCACTCCTTCCCTCCCCTGGGACGGAGTCAGCATACGAACTTCGCCGTAATTCTCACTGCCTCCCCCCTTGGGGAGCACGGTCACCTTGACCGTGTCACCGGGAACGATCTTCGTGTGAAGGATTGCCGGTGTGTTGTCACCGGTATTCCTCCGGGAAAAGGGGTGGCAGCACGATTTCCTCAAATACCCTTCCCTGTATGCCCGTCGGACCCCCTCATTGACAGCAGTCTCGAGATCTCCCCCTGTGAAGTGCACATCCTGGCCTATCTCGAGAAACGTGACGGCAAGACCTGTATCCTGACAGATTGGCAGACTCTGTTCCCTTGCGATGGCGGCATTCTCAACGAGTTCACGGAGAATCTCCTTTCCCTGCGGAGACTCTTCCCTCTCGACGGCATCGGCAAGACAGATGAGCATCTCATGGGAAAGTTCCCTGTTGGCCTCAACAAACAGCCTCTCGATGATTCCGGCAAGGTCGTTTACATGAATCTCCCGCATATCCTCTACTCCCTGTATGGCTCAATGACTCCCTTTTCCATAAGGAGTCCGACCTCGTCCCGGGCCCGCCTGATCTTCTGTTCAGCCATCTGGAAGAGTTCCTTTTCCGTCAGCCTGAGTCGAGCAACTCCCTGCTCCATTGCCTTTTTGGCAACAGCCACAGCTTCCCGGGGAAAGACTTCCCACTCATCCATGGTAGGCAGAAGATAGTCCTCGTGGAGCCCCTTGTCCTCGGCACACTTCGCCAATTCCATGGCAGCGGCTATGCACATCTCGTCGGTAATCGTTCTCGCCATGACATCGAGTGTTCCCCGGAATATAGCGGGAAATCCGACGGAATTATTGACCTGGTTAGGGAAATCGCTTCTTCCCGTTGCAACAACCCGAGCACCGGCTTCTTTTGCATCCCAGGGCCACATCTCGGGTATGGGGTTGGCACAGACAAAAACGATGGCATTGTCAGCCATGGCGCCCACCCAGTCTTTATTGATCACGTCAGGTCCCGGTTTCGACAGTGCGATGACAACATCCTGACCTCTCATCGCCTCTTCGATTCCTCCGTCCCTGTTTTTACCGTTCGTTCTGTCTCTCAGTTCAAGTTTTTCTTTGTGCGACGCCGTGATGTCATCCCTCTTTCTACTCAAGATGCCCTTGCTGTCCACAACGATCATCTTATGAGGGTCCGCACCAGCCTTGATAAGCATGCGAACGATACAGACATTGGCAGCACCGATCCCTATCATCGTAATCCTGGCATCGCTGAGCCGCTTTCCTACTACTTTGAGGGCATTTATCAGACCGGCCAGCGTAACTGCCGCCGTTCCCTGCTGATCGTCATGCCACACGGGGATGGGTGCCTCTGCCCTGAGTCTTTCGAGAATATAGAAACATTTCGGATTCTCGATATCTTCCAGGTTCACCCCGCCGAAGGTTGGCGAAATGATCTTCACTGTCCGAATAATCTCTTCCGGATCCTTTGTGTCAAGACAGATGGGGAAAGCGTCAACGCCTCCCAAATACTTGAAAAGCAGAGCCTTCCCCTCCATTACCGGCAGACCGGCCATAGGGCCGATATCTCCGAGACCCAGGACCCGGGTGCCGTCGCTGACGATAGCTACGAAGTTCCCTTTGTTCGTATATTCAAAAACCTTTTCAGGATTTTGCTGAATTGCCCTGCAGGGCTCTGCAACGCCCGGCGTATACCATACGGCAAAATCACTCAGGTCCCGTATCACACATTTAGGCACAACTTCTATCTTTCCCTTATAATACGGGTGCATCTCCATCGCATCCCTGGCGGGTTTTTTCGCTTTTTCAATGAGTTCTTCCTTTGTCGTTCTGGCCTCACTCATTACTCTCCTCCTTGACGGTTAACTGGTTCTTTTTATCTTCCCACATTGTATACGCATTTACTTTAATTGGGAATACAATTTCTGATTTTCCTTCCCGTCAGAGGCCAAAAGGGCAAACCTTGACAAAAGGGCCTGGTTTGGTTATTCTTACGATGGAATTTACGGGCCCATAGCTCAGTTGGTAGAGCCACCGGCTCATAACCGGTAGGCCCCTGGTTCGAGGCCAGGTGGGCCCAATAATATGGAATGCATATGGGAAGGGGTTGTACCAAACCATAACTAAATTTGTAAAGGGGGTGAGCCAATGGGCCACCCCCTTTAATTTTTGGAGGGAGGACGTTGGAACAGGAACTCAGAACCATTTTTGAGGCACAAAAGCTCGATACACAGATAATAGGATTTGAAAAAAAGAGAGAACACGCACCGCAGCAGATTGAGGCTATGAACAATGAGCTGAATGAGTTGCTGGAAAAGCTGACGCGACAGAAAGAGATCGCCGATGAACTTGAAAAGGAACGACGAAAGAAGGAAAAGGATCTCGAAGCAGAAAAGGAAAAAATAAAGAAACTCGAAGCAAAGCTCTACGACGTTAAAACAAACAAGGAATATCAGGCCCTTCTGAAAGAGATCGAAACAATCAAGAACGAAAACGACCGGATTGAAGAAGATGTTATCGTGCTCATGGAGAAAACCGAGGAGCTTCACAAAGATTCTGAGGCCACGTCCGGCCATCTTTCTAAGAGGCGCGGTGAAATTGAGAAAGAGATCAAAGGGCTGGAGAAAGAGATCGACTCTATCGACAAGAATATCGCCGAGCTTACGGAAGAGCGGGACAACCTCCTTTCCGTTGTGAACGACGAATTAAGAAGTGCTTACGAGATGCTGAGGGAAAAGCGCGGCGGACTGGCCGTTGTCAATGTGAAAGACGGCGTCTGTCTCGGCTGTTACATGAATATTCCGCCGCAGTTTTTCATTGAAGTAACGAGAAATTCCCAGCTCAACAGATGTCCCAGTTGCAATAGAATCTTCTATTTCACCGACGACGAGTGATGAAATGGATTGTTTACGTTGACGGCGCATCGTCTGGAAATCCCGGTAACTCTGCTGCAGCGTTCGTCGTCTATGACAGTGAAGGGAAAAAGCTTCTGAGCGAAGCGATATATCTCGGCCAGTCGACAAATAACAGGGCTGAATACGAAGCGCTTGTCAGAGCGATGGAGAGGGCGAACCTCGAAGGGGTAGACGAGATCAGGGTTCATTCCGATTCAGAACTTGTGGTCCGCCAGGTAGGAGGGCGATACCGGGTGAAGGATATCATGCTCCAGCAGTACGTTGCGCGTGTCCAGGCTCTGAAAAAGAAATTTGCATCATTTGAGCTTATCCACGTTCCCAGAGAACTGAATAAAGAAGCTGATAAACTGGCACAACAGGCATCACGAAGAGGGGCAGACGGGTGGCCGTAGACCTGCGAAGGTCTGAGGAAAGTCCGGGCATTGCAGGGCAGGATGCTCCGTAACGCGGAGTGGGGGTAACCCCAAGGAAAGTGCAACAGAAAAGATACCGCTGCGTTTCGGCGCAGTAAGGGTGAAATGGTGAGGCAAGAGCTCACCGGTTCCGTGGCGACGCGGGAGCCTGGCAAACCCCATCCGATGCAAGGCCAAACAGGGGATTGCGTTTCGGCGCAATGAGGATGGCCCGTCCTTTAACCCGGGTAGGCCGCAAGAATCCGCCACCGCGGATCGAGAGAAATGGTCACCGTCCCGTTTACCGGGGAGACAGAATCCGGCTTATAGTCTGCCCTTCTTCCCGATGCTTCACACAACAAAGGGGGAAATAGACTCATTTTGTCACCGAGGACCGGGGCAATTCTTATCCTTCTGATCGCCTCCCTTCTCTATTGTGTGGCTATCGGCGAACGGGATTTCTGGGCGCCTGATGAAGGTGATTTCGCACTCATTGCCCAGGAACTCGACAACGACATCGTCGTCCCTCATCTCAACGGCGAGCCTTACGGCGAAAAACCGCCACTCTTTTACTACCTCACGTTTCTTGCAGTGAAATCGCTGCCTTTTCTGAAAGCCGAGACGTCCATGCGTATCCCGTCCGCTTTCTGTGCCACAGCCTTTACCCTACTCTTCTATTATCTCCTTCTCCCCTTTTTTCCGTTGAAACGGGTTCTCGCTGCTTCGCTCATTCTTCTTTCGCTGCCCCTTTACTACTGGCAGGCCCGGTATCTCCAGGTGGATATGGTCTTTGCTACGCTCGTCTCTTCATCCCTGCTGACTCTCTTCTCCTTTATCGCCGGAGGAAGACCGCTTTTTCTCTATCTCGGAGCCGTATTTCTCGGCCTCTCCTTTCTTGTCAAGGGTCCTCTTGCCCTTGCCCTCGTTCTCCCCCCGGCCTTCTTGTTTACATTCATGAAAGACGGCCGGCAGCTCTTTCCGGTCCGGAGACTGATTGTTTGTTTCTGTATCATCGCTATTCTCGTCCTTCCCTGGTATGTAGCGATCTACATCAAGGAGGGGTATGCTTTTCTCTATGAGAATATCATCCGGCAGAATTTCACACGGTTCTTCGACGCCTGGAGCCACCGCAGGCCTTTTTATTATTACTTCACAACCCTGCCCCTCGATGCATTCCCATGGATCGTCTTCTTCCCCGTCGGTCTCGTCAGGGGCATACGGGCGTATAGAACAGACAGAAACCTCTTTTTCTTTGTCCTGTGGTTTTTGTGGATCTTCTTCTTTCTCAGTCTTTCATCGGGGAAGATCAGCAAATATATGCTTCCCCTGCTTCCACCCCTCTCACTGCTTTGCGCAGATGTTTTTTACGGCGAGAGAAGCACGTACAGGACGGCAGCAACCATCTTCCTCGCCGTCATCTTTGGCGCTTTCGGTATCGCCCTGCTGATTTATAAACCGGCGGCCTACGAGATGTTTCACTCCCAGGCTCTCGCCATAGCTGTTATCAGCCTTATCGTATCTGCCCTTCTTTGTGTCATCACCATCACGAAACGTATCGGATTGATTTTTCCTGTTCTTTTGCTTTATCTTGTTACCCTCTTCACCGTGGCGAACATGAAAATATTTCCCGTCATGAATGGCTTTAAATCGCCCCGGCCTCTCGCGGAGGCAATGAAACCCTACCTTTCCGAAGGTTCCCCGTGGGTCTATTACGGAAGCATCAGAGGGGTGTACGTATACTACGCCGGAAAACAGGCTGTCCACGTTGACGAGCACGATACGGATAGCCTTTTCCTCCTCTCTTTGACCGAGAAGAGATTCTATCTCCTTACCCGGGCACGGGACCTCGCTGAAGTGCGGGATACCCTGCAGAATGTGGATATTATTTTTGAGCGGAGGATAGGCGACACTCCTATGACATTTGTACGCTACACCGCACCATCGGAGAATGGTCCATGACTTCAAGAAAAAGCGATTGTCTCATCCTCACCCTCGTTGTGGTCTGTTCCCTTGTTTTCCTCTTCGCCGGACTGGGAAGCTACTCCCTGAAGGAACCCGATGAAGGACGGTATGCTGAAATACCGAGAGAGATGGTTGAATCAGGTGATTATGTTGTTCCCCATGTCAATTACGTCAGGTATTTCGAGAAGCCGCCCTTTCTCTATTGGGCAACTGCTGTCTCTTTTCATCTGTTCGGCTCCAATGAATGGGGATTTCGCCTCCCTAACGCTCTCGCTGCTTTCCTTTTAGTCCTGACGGTCTTCTGGTTCGGCCGGCTGTGGTTCGGTTCAAAAACAGGACTGCTCTCTTCTGTTGTTCTCCTCACGTCCCTCGGTTTTTTTGCTATGGCAAGAATCGTGACAACGGATATGTTCTTTGCCTTCTTTCTCACCGCCAGCCTTTTCTCGTTCCTTGAATATTACCGTCGGGAAAAGTGGCTCTATATCCATCTTTTTTATGCATTTGCAGCCCTGGCAACATTGACGAAAGGACCTGTTGCCGTCCTTCTTCTCGCCGCCACTGTCATAATCTTTCTCCTGTCAGACTGGAACCTTGGATTTCTCCGCAAAATGCGGTGGCTCACCGGCTCCCTTCTGTATTGTGTTATTGCACTGCCATGGTTTATCGCTATTTCCTATGCTGAGCCGAGATTTTTTCATTTTTTCTTTATTGATCAGCATCTGCTCAGATTTTTCACGACGAAACACAAGCGATCAGGGCCTCTCTACTATTTCATCCCCGTTCTTGCAGCTGGTCTGTTTCCGTGGTCATTCCTTCTCCCAAGAGCGATACATCGTCTCTGGTACACAAAAGAAATCCGGTTTCTCTTTCTGTGGAGCCTTCTTGTCTTTCTTTTCTTCAGCCTTTCCGGTTCGAAGTTGCCGCCTTACGTCCTTCCTATCTTTCCTTCCCTCTCCATCATCATTGCCCATTTCCTCGACCGCTCATGGGGTGAAGGGGTCAGAATGAAACCTGAGATCATCGTCTCTTCCATCACCTTCTTTCTCTTCATGGCGGGCTCTTTTGCTATTTTAGACCACAGGGTTGTGGAAGCCCTCACCGAAGTTACGGGGCCAACAGAAATCATGCCCCTCCTCCCGGCGCTCAAAGGATTTTTCTTTTTTGTTTCAGGAGTTTCGCTCGCCGCCCTTGCGGCTAACATTTTTATTCGAAAGTCAGGTCGTTCCGTATTTTTTCTCAATGCGGTCTTTTCGTTCCTCTTTTGTGCTGCCGTACTCCTTCAAATACCGGCCATCGATTCTCTCGCGACAACAAAACCACTCGCCTATGAGATAGGCAAGAGAGAGGGTACATATGATCTGCTTATCAATGTCTCAGCTCTCGACCACACCCTTCCTTTCTACACCAGGAAAAGGGTTACCCTCGCTTCCTACACAGGCGAGTTGGAAATGGGGTCTGTCTACGACGACGCAAAACCTTATTTTATGACGGCCGATGAGTTCTTTGAGCTTTTTCCCAGCCAGAAAAAAATTCTTGCTGTAACGAAGAAAAAGAAAATCCCTCTCCTTGAAGAACGTTTCCCCGGGAAAACACGGGTGCTTCTCTGTGCGCAGCAACGGTGCCTCATCTCTAATTATCCCGAGTGATGGCGCCTTTCAGGCTTCCCCGAAGAGATAAGGGGGCACAGTGTCATGTTATAATTTTCACAACCAGATCTCTTTATCTTGCATTTTTTCTCAGAGCATGTTAACAAATTAACAAATCGGAGACTATGATGAGCAATTTTTTCGAAAAACTTTCAGTGCGAACCATGACGAAGGACGATGTCGATGCTATCGTCGAGATCGACACGAAAGTACTCGGCGAGTCGCGCCGGGATTATTGGGTTGTAAAGATAATCAAACAAGCTGAAACCCGGCCACCGGACGCTTCCCTCGTTTCAGAGATCGATGGGAAGGTCGTGGGCTTCATACTCGGTGAAGTAAGCGGGTGGGAATTCAAGGTTCCCAACAATATTGGATGGATTGACACGATAGGGATCGATCCTGACTATCAGAACCGGGGCATAGCGAAGGTGCTAGCCACCGCTCTCATCACGAATTTAAGGGCTTACCAGGTCGATACGATATACACCCTCGTCAACTGGAACGATTGGGATCTTCTCCAGTTCTTTCACGCGATGGGTTTCTCCCGGGGTGATATGATAAACCTCGTTCTCCGCGTTTGACCACCAATCTGACGGCTTAAGCTCAACAGGCAGTTATTCTCACCCTTCGGTGACAACAATCTTGAGTTTTGTTTTTGGTTTGACTGTATTGCCTTTGATCTGATTCGTTCCTTTCAGGTCATCGACCTCAACACCGTAACGCTTCGCAATGGTGACAAGGGTTTCCCCTTTTTTTACGACATGGTATTTCACCGACGTTGTTTCTTTCTTTCTGACTTGGCTTGCAAGCCTCAATTTCATGTTCGGAAATATCTTATCCCCTTTGATCCTGTTAGCGCTTTTCAGCACCTCTGCATCGATATTGTACTTGTCGGCAATCGATGTGATGCTCTCGCCCTGCTTTACAACATGATAGGTGGGCTGCTTTTCGGCCTTTGTTTTAGACGGCTCCGCCACCACCGGTTTTTCGACACCACCAGCCTTTCTCTTTTTCTGTCCCTCTGTAACACGAACGTTCTCGGCGGGCTTACATCCTGCATTGAGGAGCAGTTCCTTCTTCTTTGCGGCCTGGATAAGGGGCTTTTCGTCCGCCGGACGGGCAATCACATCCCTTGAACCGGAGAACTGGGGAATAAGCACAACCGATCCTCTTTTCACTACTGCTTTCGTTCCGCAGTCATTCACCAGGCAGAATTCATCATAATCGATCCCATACCGTTTCATCACAGTCGCAAGCGTATCACCTTTTCTCCCTTTATAGGTGACCGTATGTCTCACCGGCGGCTGTTCGAGGGCAAGAGCACCGAGCCTCTCCTTAAAATCGGCCACTAGGGGCATGGGAAGCTTGATGGAATACGATTCGACATTTGGTGGCGTAATGCCCCGGAGAATCTCAGGATTCAGCAATTTAACCGTGGAAGGATCGGCTGAGGCAGCCTGGGCAACCGTATTCATCCGTATCCCACCGGGAACGGTGACAAACTGAAAGTTGGCTGGCTGATCGTAATCAATGGCATCGAACCCGAATTTTTCCGGGTCCTTCGCAATAATAGCCGCGGCAATTAGCCGTGGAATATATTCTTTTGTCTCCCGGGGGAGCGTATTAAACTTCATCAGCTCCCAGATATCACTCGTATTCTGTTGTTCGATCGCCCGTTCGATCCGTCTTTCCCCGGCATTATATCCTGCAGCGGCAAGGTACCAGCACCCAAACTGGTTGAAGAGCTTCTTTAAGTATTTTGTCGCCGCAACGGTCGATTTTTCAGGATCTCGCCGCTCATCTACCCAATAATTGACCTTCAGGCCGTATCGTTCGCCTGTTTCGCTGATAAACTGCCATGGTCCCGATGCTTTCGCCGTCGAGTATGCTTTTGGGTTAAACCCGCTCTCGATCATGGCAAGATAGACAAGATCCTCGGGAAGGCCCTCTTCCCGGAGAACAGTCCGCATCATGGGGACATATTTCCGCGACCTTTTGAGCCAGTTCCCAAAAACCTTCCGTTTTTCTGTTGAAAACCACCGAATATAATACTGCACTGCGTCGTTGAAGACGATGGGAATATCGAACTTCGTGACCATATCTGGTTCCATGAGAAGCCTGATATCGTCTTCTTCGTCGATCTCCTCCTTTGTCCGGGCGAGAGAAACGTTTCGCGTTGACCGCGATTCAGGCCATACCTTTTTTGCCTGAAGACCGGCCTTTGTCGGTGTCTGTTTTGGCTCCGGTTTCTGAACCTGCGGTTCGGAGCGAACTACCGGTACAGCATCGCCATCATTCCTTGTGACATTGCCGCCGGTCGAACACCCTGCGAGTAATGCCAGTGCTGCGACAGCAATTATCAACCGTCTCATTTCTCCCCCATTGAGAAAAATCCTTCATCATTTCGATATTACCGGCCCAAATGGCGATTGTCAATAAAAAACCCTTTACCGACGGCCTTTTCCGAGTATTGTTCCCACCATCTTCCGATAACCATTGGCAAACTGGGAGGCAGACATTCTCTTTTTATTCTCCAGTTGAACGTCGTTGACAGAAAGACTCATGCTGCCTGTATGAACCAAAAAGCCATCCTTGCTGACACTGAGTACCTCACCGGGAAGGCCTGCTGTCTCGCTCCTTTCGACCGTCGCACGAAATATTTTCAGCATCTTGCCGTCAATAAACGTATATGCCACGGGCCAGCCGGAAAAAGCCCTTATCCTGTTTCGAATCTCATCAGCTGGTTGCTCCCAGGTGATTTCCCCCATCTCCTTCGTGACAATAGCCGTATACGTTGCTGTCCCTTCGTCCTGAGGAACGGCAGGCGGAAGCCCTTCCCTTTCAACTGTCTCCATAAACGGGGAAAGGATCTCACCGGCTCTCCTGGCAAGTTTTTCCGAAAGAACGGGGTAGTCATCCGAATCGGCGATACCAAACCGCTCCTGGTGTAAAATGGGACCGCCGTCCATTTTTTCGTTCATTCGCATGATCGTTATTCCCGTCTCCCTGTCACCGCGAAGGAGGGACCATTGTATGGGAGAGGGACCACGGTATGCAGGAAGCAGGGACGGATGGACATTCAATGGCCCTATGGAAGGCATATCGAGGACGGGCCGGGGGATGATCAATCCGAAAGAGACGACGAGATAGACATCTGCCCCGAGGGCTCGGACATCGTCAAAGGGATCGTCCCGGAAAGACGCAACCTCTCTCACAGGAATGGAGAGTTCTGCCGCCCGTTGCTTGACAGCATTATCGTCAAGAACGTAGCCCCTGCCCCGGGGCTTGCCCTTGCGCGTGACCACAAGGACAGTCTTTTCGGCCACTGCATCGAGCGCAGGCAGGGAGAAGTCTGAAGACCCGAAGAAAACGATCTTCATTTGCCTTCTTTCAGATATTTCTTTCTGAAGAGGTTCTTTTTGATGGGGCTCAGATGGTCAATGAAGAGCACTCCGTTGAGATGGTCGATCTCATGCTGGCATGCCCGTGCAAGATAGCCGTCGCAGGTGACACGGAACCGGTCGCCGTTCAGGTCGTATGCCTCGACAGCGACACTCTTTGCCCGGCGGACAAATTCGTAATAGCCCGGAAAACTGAGACAGCCCTCTTCGGTTATCTCTTCGTCATGGCTCTCTATCAGTTCCGGATTTATGAGAATAATGGGCCCTGTGTCCCGGTCTCTCCGTGACTCGATGACAACAAGCCTCAGGGGGATACCGACCTGATTCGCCGCGAGTCCGGCACCACGGGCGATCCGCATAGTCTCGAGCATGTCGTCGGCAAGCCTCACGATCTCACCATCGATATTCTGAACCTGATCCGCCACCTTTCTCAGAACAGGATCGGGGAATGAACGTATCTCCATGATCGCCATGTCATATTGTAAATTTAAAGTTGTCTCCAGTCAACGACTTCTCCGGTGCCTGGGCCATTTTCCTCTTCTTTCGTGGCCCCAGTCGGGACTGTCAGTTTTGCAACATCCAGACTTCCCCGTGACCCATCGTTTCCTATGACCCTCGATCCCAAGAGAACAGGATACGTCAAAATGCTTAACAAGCCACGCTGTTCTATGGTACATTGATGCCGGAAAGACGGACGTGATAACGAAAAAAACACTTAAGGATTTTCGGCAGACAGGCCAGGATCTTTTCCTCCGGGGGCTGATCAGCTCTCATGCCGGCAACCTGAGTCACCGTTCGGGAGAACGGGACGTGATTATAACCCGCCGGGGCTCAATGCTCGGCCATCTCACGATGGACGATCTTGTAGAGGTGCCCTTGTCCGGAGACCACCCCCGGATCATGCGGGCATCGAGCGAGCTTGTTGTTCACAGAATCATCTATGACCGATGCACCGCCGGGGCCATTGTCCATGCTCACCCACCCTATGCAACACTTCTTTCCCTTCTCGATAAAGAGATCATCCCCGTCGATTCTGAAGGGAAACACCTGCTGCAGAAGGTCGGTGTTGTGGAAGCTGCACAATCGATAGGATCGGAGGAAGCCGGAGAGCTAATGAGCGATCTTCTCCGGAACAGCAACGTCGTGCTCCTCAGGGGCCATGGAAGTTTTGCCACGGGAAAGACACTGGAGGAAGCATTCATGTATACGACAAGCCTTGAGGCCTCTGCCTTCCTTACGTTTCACATGGGGCACGGTCGCCGGGGCCATTGAGGGGCGGCAACGAAACAGTCAGTGATTACAGGAGGACACAATGAAGTTTTTTATTGATACAGCCAACACAGCAGAAATTCAGAAGGGTATGGAGATGGGTCTCGTTGATGGCGTCACAACGAACCCGACGCTTCTGGCAAAGGAAAAGAGGGGCGCCGAAGAGACAATCAGGGATATTCTCGCCCTCGTCGATGGTCCCGTAAGTCTCGAAGTGATTGCTACCGATTCGGAGGGCATGTGTACGGAAGCGAGAAAACTTGCCCGGCTTGGTTCTAATGTTGTCGTCAAAATCCCCATGACTGAAGATGGCATCAAGGCGGTGAGAACCCTGTCAAAGGAAGGGATCAGGACAAATGTGACACTCATCTTTCAGCCTCTTCAGGCTCTTATCGCCGCGAAAGCCGGTGCAACGTATGTGAGCCCGTTCATCGGACGGCTCGATGATATCTCGACGCGGGGCATGGAGATCATTGAAGATATCTCGCTGATCTTTTCCAACTACCTTTTTGAAACAGAGATCATTGTTGCCAGTGTCAGAAACCCGGTTCATGTTCTCGATGCAGCAAGAATCGGCGCCGATATTTCCACAATACCTTTCTCCGTTCTCAAGCAACTCATCGCCCACCCGCTGACACATATCGGTCTCGAGCGGTTTCTTGAAGATTACAGGAGTATCGGCAAATAGTTCAGATGTCTTTCCGGTTGTCGAGAGAACTCTTGACGGTCAGCGGATCGATATAGACGAGATCGCCACCGACAGGTATTCCCGATGCGATCCGCGTCACCTTGACCTCGCAGTCGCTGAGAATCTCGCTGATATAGTGGGCGGTGGTGTTTCCTTCGATGTTGGGATTGGTGGCGACAATAACCTCGGTGATTTTGTCTTCGAGAACGCGGTCCCTCAGTTCCCCTATCCTGATCTCGTCAGGTCCGATACCGTCCATCGGATTGATGACGCCGTGAAGGATATGAAACCTGTAGAAGCCAGGATAGGCCGCTTCGATGACCATCATGTGGGACGATTCCTCAACCACACAGAGGGCCGACCCTTCTCTCCGTTCATCCCTGCAGATGACGCAGGGATTCTTGTCCGTTATATTGAAACACTTACTGCAGAGCCTGATCCTTTCCTTGATATCGATGAGGCTTCCCGCTAATTCTCGGACGTACTCGTCCTGGCTGTTCAGGAGGAAAAAAGCAAGGCGCGTAGCCGTTTTTCTTCCGATTCCAGGAAGCCTTCCAAGGTTCTGTATGAGACGTTCAATGGGTTCAGGGTAGTTCATCGGTCAGAAAGGGAGTTGCATACCCGGAATTCCTGCTATCTTGCTCATCTCTTCCTGGACCATCTCCCTCG
>CAYQXL010000025.1:0-6976 GCA_964421445.1 uncultured Pseudomonadota bacterium | reverse complement strand
TGCATACCCGGAATTCCTGCTATCTTGCTCATCTCTTCCTGGACCATCTCCCTCGAACGGTCAAGCGCTTCATTGACCGCTGCAAGGACGAGGTCTTCGACGAGTTCTGTATCTTTTTCTTCAAGAACCTCCTCTGAAATCTTCAGAGATATGACCTCCTGCTTTCCATTGACGACACAGGTCACCATTCCACCACCGCTCTGGGCTTCAATGGTCCTGGTGGCCAGTTCTTCCTGAACCTTCTGCATCTTCTCCTGCATCTTTTTTGCCTGATTCAGCAGTTGTCCCAACTGTTTGGACATTCCCTCCTCCTTCTATGTTCTGAATAAAGATTCTGCTTCCCGCATGAAACTGTCAAGAATACTCTGTTCCGGACCGGAGCCTTCCCTGAGGGAAAAAACGATCTTTCTGCCAAAATAGCTTTTGAGGTATCGCTCCAGTTCAGCCTGCTTTTCCTTGTCTTCCAACATAAACGTGAAACGCTTATCACCGGTCGCAACAAAAAGATCTCCTTCCAGTGAAGCGCTGATATGACCAAGGGCACCAAAGAGAAACGGGCGTTCTCTTTTGAGAAAAGTAAGAAAACCATCCAGACTCTTTTCTTCGGTTGTTTTGTGGTGCACCGTGACCGCGGGGGGCGTTTCGTCCACCTTCTTTGCAGCCACCGGTACGTCCATTGGCCGTACCTGTTCAGCGGATCGGCCATCCGGTACGGGCCGGCTCGAGGCTACCTTGCTGAGCGTCTCTTCCACAAACCGGAGTTTCGAAAGATTGGAAAGGTTGATATAGAGCAGTTCCATGCCGATTCTGGGGAATGTTCCCCCTACCATATCTTCGTGTTTGATGAGATAGTCGAGCATGTTCTGGATCTCGAAGTACTCGAAGCCGGCCGACAACCCCTTGATCTTTTCGAATTCATCGGGGCCCATGAAGAAGAAAGGAGGAATGGAATCGAAAATCTTGATAAAGAGCATATTTCTGACAAGATTGACCAGCCCTTTATACATCTGTTCAGGATCATTGCCGCTGGCAAGGGCGTCGGCGATCGTCGTGAGCCCCCGAGACAGGTCACCCTTCAGTGCTCCCTCAAGAAGCGTATAGAGGAGTTCCCGGTCGACGATACCTATGACCTGAACAGCATCCGCTTCAGTGATCCGCGCTCCTCCGTAGGAGATGACCTGATCGAGAAGAGATTCGGCATCCCGAAGTCCGCCATCCGCTTCAGAGGCGATATATTCGAGAACCTTTCCATCAAATTCTATACCCTCCCCATGGCATATCTTTTTCATCTGGTCGATTGCATCGGTTTCGGAAATCCTCTTGAAATCGAAGCGCTGGCAACGGGACATAATGGTAAAAGGGATCTTCTGTGCTTCCGTTGTCGCCAGGATAAAGATGTTGTGCCCTGCCGGTTCCTCAAGCGTCTTCAGGAATGCGTCCTTTGCATCCCCTGTGAGCTGATGGGCCTCATCGAGAATATAGACCTTATACCTCCCTTTAAGGGGCAGGTACTTGACCGTCTCTCTCAGTTCCCGGATATCATCGATTTTCCTCGCTGAAGCGGCATCGATCTCAACGACATCGATAAATCCGCCATCATCGATCTGACGGCAATTCTCGCAGACACAGCACGGCTCCTCCCGGGGGCCGTCCACACAGTTAACGGCTTTGGCGAGGATCCGGGCAAGGGATGTCTTCCCGACGCCCCGTGGACCGGTAAAAAGATAAGCGTGGGCGATGCGTCCAAGTTTTATGGAATTTTTGATCGTTGTTACAATATGCGGCTGACCGACAACATCGCTGAATTTTTTCGGCCGCCACTTTCTGGCGATTACGGTATAACTCATAAAATAGAAAAGGCCAGGCTACCTGCGGCACACAGGAAAATTATTACCGCTGCTTCCTTCCGGACCTGACGGGGTTCATAACCTCCACGTTGCGCAGGGCCCGACCATATATTCGGCTCAATGGCGGAGAGAGAGGGATTTGAACCCTCGGTGCGAGTTTCATCCCGCACACACGATTTCCAGTCGTGCTCCTTCAGCCTCTCGGACATCTCTCCAGTCAGTGTTTTATACCACACTTGCCAATTTTTACTCAAGGCAATTCACGTGATGGGTCTCCGTCCCTCCTCCATTCATGGCTTCTCCTCTTTCCCGGCAACCTGTTCACAGAATGTAGAAGGAGTTGGGACCTTCTCCTGTGCACTGGACTATCGGGCATCTTCCCGCAGACATGGGATTAAATGGATGAGAGTCCTGTGCATATTACGAAAGAGCAGTCCTTTTGAGGAAAGGAGGATCGGTCAAAAATTGGAGGCCACTGTCGTCAGAGCGGTTCTTCCACCCTCAGAAGGGTTGTCCCGTTTCGAGCCACAAATCTGATCGTCCTGTTGGCCGTTACCACCGGATCGGTGAGAATCTCATCGTATCCCTTCCCTTCCCGTCCGCCGGCTACAGCAAACCATTTTCCTCCGACCTTGGCTTTGTAGACGACGGTCTTCCCATCAGGGGCGAACCGGGGGGCTCCGGTCGAGTCGTATCCCTTCCCTTCGGCAGCATTAACGACAACTACATTTATCATAGCGGCCGGTTCTCTCTTTACAGCACGGTAGGCAAGTTCCGTACCATCCTGACTGACTGCGAGCGATCCGTCCCAGATATAATAATAGGCTTGTCCTTCCCGGTCCGGCGTTATGACGCGCCATCCGTCATCCGTCTTTGCCGCGAATACAGGACCTGTGCCATCGGCAGCAAATAATGGCGTGCCATCACCAACGGCCTCGAACGGTCTTCGGGGAATATCCTCCCCTATGACATACCATTTACCGTTCTCCAGGGCGCGGTAGGCGATCCTGCCGTTACGGCCAAAAACAAGGGAGTTCTTTCCGATCTCCTTAAAGGTCTCCCCCTCCCTGCCGTCAACGACAACCAACGCCGTCTGCTTCATTTTTGCTATATATCCGAGCCGCTTACTGTCAGGACTGAAGAGCACAGCCTCAACATAATCGTAGGGCCGGTGAGTTTTCCCATCGGATACAACGGTCCACCGGTTATCCGCTTTCGCCGAGAACGCAACCCTTTTGCTGTCGGGACTGAAGACAGGGCGATCGACGTAGTCTAATTCAGGACTTTCCTGACCATCGATGATCAGCACCCACTTCCGTCCCTTCTTGGCTCCGTACGCGAGACGTCTGCCGTCAGGGCTGAAGGTCAGAGAACTGACGTTGATTGAATCGAAGAGATGGCCCTTGTGTCCGTCGGCCACGACACTCCACCTGTTTCCCGACTTTGCGGCATAAGCCAGCCTTTTTCCGTCGGCACTGAACACCGGTCCCTCGACACCATCGAATTTGGGACCTTCTTTTCCGTCAACGACAATACAATGTTTTGCACCGGTTTGGGCGACATAGGCAAAGCGCCTGCCGTCCGGACTGAAACCACCGTTTCTCCCGCGGGAAGTCTGATCGTAGGGCTTATCTTTTCTGCCGTCGACAACCATAAACCACTTGCTCCCCGATTTGACAGGGTAGGCAACGCGGGCCGCAGAAGCGCTGAAGAAGGCCTGGCCTTTAAATTCTTCAACATTGCTGACAACGGAGAGTATCTTCTCCGAGTCTGTTCGTTTCCGTCCTTTTTCCTCTCCGTGACCGACTGAACTGAAAAAAACAAACACGATCACAATACAAAGGGCTGAAGGCAGTGTCCATTTCATAGTGGAATCCCCAATCTGGGAAAATCCTACCACGGGACCAGCCATTCATCAACACCCTTCCCCAGCGAACCGGCCTGCATACATTTACCGGGAAAATTGATAGAATAGATCTGTGAACACCCATCTCCCTATGTCGCGAGACGAAATGGACCACCGTGGCTGGAAGGTTCTCGACGTAATCCTCATCTCGGGAGACGCCTATGTTGATCATCCTTCCTACGGTACTGCGGTGATAGGGCGAATTCTCGAGAAGGAAGGATATTCTGTAGGAATCATCGCCCAGCCCGATTGGAGGACAGACGAATCATTTCTTCAGCTCGGTTCACCGCGGCTTTTCTTCGGTATCACCGGAGGAAACATCGACTCAATGGTGGCCAACTACACTGCAAATAAGCGGAGAAGGCGGTCCGATGCATATTCTCCCGGTGGATTGGCCGGTCTCAGGCCCGACAGGGCATCCATCGTTTATGCAAATAAAGTCCGGGAAATATTTGGCGACATCCCCATAGTACTTGGGGGAATCGAGGCAAGTCTCCGCCGGTTTGCCCACTATGACTGGTGGGATGACGGCGTACGGCGGTCAATCATCGTTGACAGCCGGGCCGATATTCTCGTTTATGGCATGGGCGAGCGGCAGATAAGGGAGATAGCCCGGCGGCTCAGGTCGGGAGCAGACCTCGGAGGGATAAGGGGAACGGTCATCGTGACAAAAGAAAAAGACCGTTTTCCCGATGTCGTTGAAATACCTTCCTTCGACGATGTAAAGAGAGACAAGGATCAGTTTTGTGAGGCCTTCAGAACAGCCTATGCTCACCACGATCCCTTCCGGGGCAAGATCACCGTTCAAAAACACGACACACGGTACGTCTGTCAGTTCCCTCCTCCTCCCCCTCTTTCACCAGACGAACTGGACTCGGTTTACGACCTGCCTTACCTGCGGGCGTGGCACCCCAGTTACAACGACAGAGGCGGTGTGCCAGGTTTCGAAACGGTGAGAAATTCAATCATATCCCATCGTGGATGTTGCGGCGAATGCAATTTCTGCTCCCTTTCCATGCACCAGGGAAGGATCGTTCAGTCCCGTTCTGAAAAATCGATTATTCGCGAGGCGCAGGGCATGGCATCAGACCCATCCTTCCGGGGCACTATCAGTGACATCGGAGGTCCGACGGCAAATCTTTACGGGGCGTCCTGTGTCCGGTGGACAGAGGGAGGTCCCTGTGAAAAACGGCATTGCCTCACCCCCCAACCCTGCCCTCACCTCAAAACAGGGTTGGCAAGGGCCCTTGGCATGCTCTTTGCTGTTCACAATCTCGCCCGTGTCAAACACGTTTTTGTGGAAAGCGGCATCCGGTATGATCTGTGCCGGTCCGCAGAGGGCCAGGCATACCTCCGGGGTCTCTGCAACCGGCACGTGAGCGGCCAGATGAAAGTGGCACCGGAACATTGTTCGCCTGTGGTCCTGAGAGCGATGAACAAACCGGGTTTCGAGATCTATGAAGAATTCCTGAGCCAGTTCAGGCACATCAATGCAGACCTCAACCGAAAACAGTTCGTCGTCAACTATTTCATCAGTGCCCACCCCGGTTCAACGCTCGAGAATGCCCTTGAACTTGCCCTTTATCTCGCCAGACAGAGGATTCGGCCGGAACAGGTGCAGGATTACACGCCACTGCCCATGACCGTGTCGGCCACAATGTTCCATACAGGAAAGAACCCTTTCACGGGAAAGGATGTCTACACGGCAAAAACAATGAAGGAACGGCGCCTGCAACGTGCCCTGATCCAGTACGGTGATCCGAAGAACAGAAACCTGGTAAGGGAGGCGCTGAGGCTTTTGAAGAAAGAGAGCCTGACCGGTATACTTTTGCCGCTGACACGAAAAGGAGCACCACATGGACCCCGTAAGGGTTGACGACAGGATCTTTCAAATAGCCGGCCCCCGCATAACCGGCCCTTACGACTGTGCCGTCTATCTTGTCGATACAGGTGAGCACCTCACCCTCGTTGACGCAGGATCAGGCTTCGGGTTTGAAAAAACGGTCAAAAACATTGAAGACCTGGGCTTCAATCCCAAATCCCTGGGGCACATCATCCTTACCCACTGCCACTTCGACCACATGGGTGCGGCACCTTTTTTCCGTTATTATTTCGGGACCAAACTCGTCATGCACAGCCTTGATGCCGCCATTATCGCACGGGGGGACAGCCGGCTCACCGCAGCGATCTGCTTCAAGGTCACCCTTACCCCGTTCCCCGTCGATATCCACCTCAAGGGAGAATCGGGCTCTTTTACGTCAGGATCGTGGGAATTCAACTGGATCCATACACCGGGCCACACACCGGGATCGATAGGTCTCTATGTTGAACGCAGCGGAGAAAGACTGCTGTTCGGGCAGGACATCGGCGCACCCCTCCTCGAGGAATACGATTGCGAACCGGAAGCATGGCGCGCTTCTGTCCGGAAACTGATTGATCTCGACGCTACCATATTCCTCGACGGCCACGGTGGCCCGATCTACGGTGCCCGGGAGATCCGCAAGTTTCTCGGCCGCCTTGCCGCTACGCGAAAGATCACAGCATAGCTTTGGCCAGGGGTGCCACCCCTTCTCCTTCCACCTTAAAAGGAAGAGAGATTCTGATCATTCAAAAACAAAGTGTTTCTCGGCAAAAAGTTTCAGACAGACGTCGACAATCTCTCCATCGTAAAGAGTGCCGCTGTTCTTCCTGACCTCCTCCAGAGCCATCTCTATGCCGAGAGCAGGCCTGTAGGGACGGTGGGAGGCCATTGCTTCCACCACATCGGCAACAGCGAGAATACGGGCCTCGATCATCATATCTTTCCCTGAAAGACCGCGGGGATACCCTGAACCATCGATCCGCTCATGGTGTTGCCAGACAATATCGGAAAGAGGCCAGGGAGAGACGATATCCCTGAGTATATTGGCTCCGTTTTCAGGATGGCTCTGCACAAGGGCATATTCAACAGGCGAGAGCCTTCCCGGCTTGCTGAGGATCTCTGAAGGGATGGAAATCTTTCCTATATCATGGATAGGGCCCGCCATGCGAAGCCCTTCCTTCTGTTTGTCCGGCAGAGCCATAGCTTCGGCGATAGCACAGGCAAGGTTTGTGGTCCGCCGCTGATGGCCTGCGGTATAGGGGTCGCGGGCTTCAACGGCAAGAGCAAGTACCTGGACTGTCGTCTCCATCGAGGCCCGAAGGCTTTCGACAGATCTTCGAAGCTCTTCTTCCGTCTCTTTCC
>CAYQXL010000024.1:27245-32690 GCA_964421445.1 uncultured Pseudomonadota bacterium | reverse complement strand
AGGCCCGAAGGCTTTCGACAGATCTTCGAAGCTCTTCTTCCGTCTCTTTCCGGTTGGTCACATCCCTCAGGTATGCAAGGATAGCCTTCCCTCCCATGAACGGTATCGTGTTTACAGACACTTCGACATGGACCACTGAGCCGTCCTTCTTTATTCCACGAAATTCGTACTGATTGGGAACGACTTCCCCTCCCGACCTCCTTTCGGCATATCCCCGGACCATCGGCACATCATCAGGGTGAATATTGAAGTACGGCTCCCTTCCCATTATTTCCTGAGGCGCACTGTAGCCGAACATATCAAGGAAGCGCTGGTTCACGTAAATGTGGGCAGAATCTTTAATGATACTTACGCCGTCGTTCGAGTTTTCGATGGCCGTCCGGTATCGTTCTTCGCTCTGCCGGAGTTCGGATTCAGCCGACCTCAATGCAGAGATGTCCTGTTCCAGCAAGCCGTTGACCTTCTCCAACTCGACCATCTTGTCTTCAAGCTTTCTTATCAGGGCTTCATTATAGAGGCGGTAGTAGGCACTCTCCTCTTCCACAGACGACGCAGGAGTCGAGACAAAACCTTTCTCCTTCTCATTCAAGACATCATTGAGAACAGTTACAAGGGCTGCCGGGTCCATCGGCTTAATAAGAAACCTCGACGCCCCGAGGTCCATGGCGAGTTGTTCGTCCCTGGGATCGGTGTACGTGGCAGTGTAAAAAACGAGGGGAATCTCTTTTACCCTGTCGTCCTTTTTCATCTCTCTGCAGAGTGCGAAACCATCCATTACCGGCATGAGGACATCGGAGACAACAACATCAGGCCGCATCCGCATCGCCTGATCGAGGGCTTCGACACCGTTTCTCGCCTCTGTAACATCGTATCCGCTGTGAGTGAGGATACTCTTTACGAGCGCCAGGCTCGCTTCATTGTCATCAACAACGAGGATTCTTTTCACGTCCTTCTCCCATTTGTCACGCCTTGAAGTACTGTCCGATCTCCTGGATGAATGTCCGGGGGTTGATCGGTTTTTCGATATAGCCTGTGCATCCTGCCTCAAGGGCCCTCTCCCTGTCCCCGACCATGGCATACGACGTGACCGCCACAATGGGAACATCCGTCAGGTCCTTATTCTTTCGCAGTTCCTTCGCAACGTCATAGCCGTCCATGAGCGGTAACTGGATATCGAGAAGGATTGCTGCAATTCCACCGTCATTCGCCCTCGTTATGCCCTCCTTCCCATCCCGTGCCTGAATAACCTCAAAACCGTTCTGTTTCAGGATAAACGTAATCAGATAGAGATTCTGCTCATTATCTTCAATGACAAGTACTTTTGACATCCGCCCTCCTCATTCATGACGGCAATGTAAAAATGAAACTGCTTCCTCCGCCCCACTGGCTTTCCACCCATATCCGTCCGCCGAGGACGTCAACAAGTCTCTTGCATATGGAAAGACCTAATCCCGTTCCCTCGTGTCGCCGTGCAAGCCCCGAATCGATCTGTCTGAAGGGCTTGAAAAGCTGGCCCATATCGTCGGCCTTGATTCCTATTCCCGTGTCCGTTATGGTCGTCTCGATATATCCGTTCCTGACAGCACAGTCGATCCGTACTTCTCCATGATCGGTAAATTTGATTGCATTATCGACAAGATTAAGGAGGATCTGTTCCACCCGCCTCCTGTCGCTCTCGATAGTACCGATACCGGGGTGAATGGCTGCCACCAGGGACAGCCCCTTCTTCCTGGCGGCCAACATCGTTGTCTGAAGAACGGCTTCGATGGCGGCCCGCATATCGAACCGGTCTTTTGAGATCTCGATCTGCCCTGCTTCGATCTTTGATATGTCGAGGACATCGTTGATGAGACTGAGCAGGTGACGGGCGCTCTCCTCCACCATAAGAAGCTGGCGTGACTGTTCGTCTGTCAGGGGTCCGGCCATTCTTTCGAGGACAATGCCCGTGAACCCGAGGATTGAATTCAGGGGGGTACGAAGTTCGTGAGACATGCTTGCGAGAAAAGCCGATTTGAGGTGATCTGCTTCCTGCGCTTTTTCCATGGCCCCCTGCAAATCGCTGGTCCTGTCTGCCACCCGCTGCTCAAGTTCAACGTTTAATCTCTCCAGTTCCTCCTGCACTCTCTTCTTCCGGACGAGAAGGCCGGCGAGGATGACGACAAACCCTATGAGGATGGCCATGACCGTTGCGACAGACCAGACAAATACCCTGTTCTGTTCGTAAAATGATGGCGGTTTGTGGATAAAGAGACTTTTTTCCGGCAGAATCTGCTGGGAGATATTGAAGCGCCTGATCATCCTGTAATCGAATTCCGGTATTGACGTGCTCCTGACATCGACAGGGATAGACCCCGCGGCCTCCCCCGCAAGAATACGGTTCACAACGGCTGCTGTCCTGCGACCATGTTCGAGGCCGTTTATCAGAACTCCTCCGACAATACCATAGCCGAGTCGTGTCTCGTGAGTGGCGTAGACAGGAACAGAGGCATGGGCCGTCAGAACCTCTGTGCTCGCCGGAGGAGTGAGGGATTTTCCTGCCCGGTCCGTGGCAAAACTGAGAATCAAAACCAGCGAGTCACCTGTGAGCTGAGCGATTTGAGAGGACATCTCCTCATACGTCGATGGTTCATTGAAGACAATCGTGACCCTTTTTTCGAAGGTAGGAACGAGTGCCTCAACCTCTTTCCGGACCGCCAGACCGCTGGAGGTATAGTCATGAACGGCCAGAACCTTCCGAACCTGGGGATGAAGGGCGAGGGCGAGTTCAAGGGTTCCCTTGTGATCCTGAATCTCTGCGATTCCGGTGATGTTATTCAGCCCTTCTATCATCGATGGGGTAAAATCATTCACACCGGCAAAAACAATCGGTATTGACGATCCGAAGGATGGCCTGTATTGCCGTATAAAATCAAACGCCGGATTATCAAATACAACGATGATGTCGATTTTTATCTTTTTGTATTTTTCAGAAAGAAAACTTTTGAGCTGTTCCTGATAGAGGGGGCCGGGAAATCTCTTCAGGTCCATATTCTCCACAATGACCGATCCATTCAGACCTTTCGCCTTCAGGCCTTCCTTCAAACCAGCGATCTCCCGGTCGGACCAGTCGTATCCCTGATGGTACGAGTTGAGAACAAGAATCGTCTGCGTCTTTGCACCGGCAGGCCCTCCATGGGAGAGTGCTGGCAGGATCACCGCAAGGATAACGAAAAAAACGGAACATAGACACAACACCCGACACGCGGCATGCCTCAAATCCGCTCTGTTCTCTATCATCCGCTCCCCACCCACTTCCGGTTCTTTCGCGATCGGATCGCCAGCCGGAGATCACCGGCAGAATTCGCTGCTTCCGAAACATCGGAAACAACGGGAAGACGACCAAGGAGTCAGTCCCCCCAGCGATGCGTGAATATTTTCATTATAGCAGGACGTAAACGGATTGCAACAGGGTGGACAGGATTCAGCCGCACCGGTTTTCGTTGTGCGTCAAAACAGCCACGGACTTCTCTATGACTGTGTTCTCAGCCAGTTTCGCACGGCATCGTACTTTTTGAGGTATATCTGGGTTTCCGCAGGAACGGCCCAATGCCATCTTTCCCCCGCCCTGGCCATTGCGCCCCGCGTTCGTCCTGCGCCGCAGTTGTATGCGGAAGCCAGAAAACGGCCCCACACGTCCGGTTCGCCGAGAATGTAGCCATTTGAACCAGCGGTCAGAGCCCGCGTATCGGCGTCAAAGAGGAGCAATGATGCCTTGGCCGCATTGATGTGATCCTTCATTCCTGCACCAAAATCATCGTGCAGTCCTGCCCGGCCATAGAGCCGGGCGATTCTTCTGTATGTATCGGGAATAAACTGAAAGAGCCCCTGGGCTCCGGCTTTTGATTTCGAGTATCCGTAGGCATCGCCCCTGTTTGTTCCAATAATGACCAAAGTTTCATGGATAAGTTTTTCCATAGGGTATTTGCCGCTTTCAAAACGACCGGGGTCGATATGCTCGATGATTGCCATGGTCACAGCAACATCGTCGTTCACGAACCGGTCGCATGAGAGGGGGGCAACGTTTCGTTTCATCAGGTCCGCTTTCGCCTCTCTCACCGTTTGCTTCAGATATTCGAGGCCCGCCCTTCTCACCTCGGGGATATCGAGGTTCTCCGAGTAGGGGGTATAGATGACCTCCCTGAACGTTGCGCCCTGCCGGACCGGCCTCTTGAGGGCCAGCACTACATGGTGTTCGGGACGGACAATAGTGAATGTTGTGTTGACTCCGTTCGATTTACCGGGCTCCACAACTACGCCTTCCGATGTGCCGCCAAGCCTCGGATGGACCCTGACGACCTTGATCTCTCGTGTCGTAATGTCCTCGACGGCGAGAAGAATGGTGAACTCACCCAATTCATTGCGGACTGATTTTCTCCGCTGAACAACAGCATACCGGGCCTTCCCGTTCCTCTTCCCCTTTGCGTACTTCGCCTGGCCCTTCGACTTCCCTACACGCACCAAATCTCCGCCTGATGTCTTCGCGATGACTGTGAAGCCCGACTCCATAGGTTCAAGGAGGCTCCGTGCCCTGGCGATATCCTTGAAAATGTCGAAGGTTATCAGGTCTCTCGTATTCGAGGGTGACGTAAATTCAATGGACTCTTCAAGATCGAGGCTTTCGTCCTCGTCCTCTGCCTCGTCGCCCTGGACCACGAAGGCGTCGGACGTAACGGGAAAGGTGAAAATAAGGGCCACAGAAAGAAAAAGACAGAGACACAGGCAAAACCAGCGCTTCCCCGGTGAATCTGTCATTGTGCCAACCGCCGCTGTGCGACTGAATTGATACGCTCCCCCTTCACCGCCGGCGACGGATACCTGTCCGTTGGCTGGCTCTGTCTGTCATGCTCACGTGCACGTATTATACGATATCTGCTGTTTTTATCAATCCCAATCGGGCTGACCCATGCAATTAGGAGCTACGGGCCCTCCGGGAACACCTTTTTGCCCCTCCCTCGCGATGCCGGGCGGCTGACAAGCGATGGGCGCCGGCGATCGCGGCGGCCATCGACGAGGTGAAAGACTGTCAGGACCGGATGTCTCCAGAGCATCCGCGGCCCTGAGTATCGCATGACCATCTTTATCTTCTCCCGCATCGAAGGCTTGTAGCAATGGACAGGGCAGTTGACGCAGGTCGGTTTGTCCGCGAGCAGAGGACAATCTGTCACCCGTTGTTGTGCATACGTCCAGAGTTCGGTACAGTCGGGGCACAGTCCGTGCCTGGTGCCGTGATTGCCCCTGCAGTATAAGGCGATCATGGCACCAACCGTCTTCATCTCCCGCCGGGCCCGCCGCTCACTGGCCGCCGACATGGTTTCCCGTCCGTAAAACCGCCGATGGGCAAATCATCACACCCAGCATCCTGAACTGATCAAGCGCCTTAGCTTCCGTGAACTTCACTGACCCTTG
>CAYQXL010000024.1:4120-27145 GCA_964421445.1 uncultured Pseudomonadota bacterium | reverse complement strand
CCAGCATCCTGAACTGATCAAGCGCCTTAGCTTCCGTGAACTTCACTGACCCTTGGTCGCATGTCATTGTCATGATTATACTCTCTTCACCGGGGCCATACTCGTTCAGACGATCCCGTAGAGGCCCTTCAAGCCGTGCAGCATCTCATGATACGCCTCGTGCTTACCCTCGCCTACGCGATCCCGCTCTATCTCCTCGAATTGCTCGTACAGCCGGACGGCAACATCTTCGGGCACAAGGCGATCGGCCATGGGAAAGAGTACGGTGTTCTCCTTGTGGATATGGGCCTCCAGCATCTGACGATAGGCGTGCACATTTTTCAGGATGGTTACAGAGGCGGTGGCGTCGCTTTCCGCCCGGGCAAGCCCCGCGGCGATGGCGCGGACATACCCCCGGCCTATCTCGTGCTCGGAGAGCATCACCCCTATTGGACCACCATCCCGAAGCACACCGCGCCGTTCCAATTCGGGGAAGAGAACATCCTCCTCCTTGCCGTGATGGCAGCGGTCCACAAATCCCTTGAAGAAATCGATGAGCTGGACGAACTGGGCCGGCGACCGGTCATCCTTGGCGGCAAACGCCGCTGCCACCTTGTCGAGGATCTGGAGCGCCACGAGGACCGCTTCGTGTTCGTGCTTTAGGTCTTCCGTTGCTTTCATGTCATTCTCCTTTTTTATTCAGGTCCGCCGCCTCAGGATGAACGGACGGCGCGGCAGGACGGAAGCGTCGTCAAATTCGATTTCCCAATTACTCTACCCAATGCGGATGTCGCAAGTCGAGTCGTGAGCTTGTCGCAAGTTGTGTCGTAAACATTGTCGCAAACCTGTCGCAAAGACAGGATCACGTCCGATACGATCGTAGTCCTCATCGCGGTGTGACTCGGCTGAGACAGTCCCGAACGGCTTGCATACTTTTATATATGCATGGGCAAGCGGTTTTTCCATTTCGACAATGACCAAATCCCATCATTCTCTATGGTTGGGTCATAGACTCGGTTTGCCACAACCAGCCGGAGCAGACACGTCGGTGTTGTATGTTGTTCCGTTGTGGGTATCGATCACGCCATTTGCATGGATCGGGGCATTGTTTCGGTTTGATGTTGACCGACATCCTCTCTGAAATGCAAAAAAGGCGCCCTGATGAGAGCGCCCTTTTCAAAATGGCTCCCCGGGCAAGACTCGAACTTGCAACCTACTGGTTAACAGCCAGCCGCTCTGCCGATTGAGCTACCGAGGAATATATTCCGTATATTTCGTTTTTCAAAGATCTTCCGGTCATCCGGAAGCCCATGCTGTCACCCCTCCGCATCAAGACGGTCAGGGAACGCATTTGCGGCTATATTTAAACTACAAAACGGCTGAAATGTCAAGAATGGCCTAACGTTTCAGTCGGCGATGAGAACCTTTTTAAATTTTCTTTTCCCCACCTTGATGACAAGCTCCCCCTGTCCCCCGGCCGAAAAGTTTTCGTCTGAAACCTTTACACCGTTGATCATGACCCCGCCCTGCTGAATCATCCGTTTTCCTTCAGATGTGGAGCTCACCATACCTGTGGATGCAAGGAGTTTGGGCAGCCATGATGGCAAGTCGGATCGGGTCATCGTCACCGTTTCAATATTATCCGGAATCTCCTTCTCACGGAAGAGCCGTTCAAAATTCTCATGCGCTTCCTTTCCCGCCTCTTCCGAGTGAAAACGGGCTATCATCTCGATTGCGAAACGGACTTTTGCCTCCCTCGGGTGGACAGTTCCGTCGGCAAGACCGGATTTCAGATTGTTGAGCCCGTCGAGAGTGATGTCGCTCAGCAACTCGTAGTATTTCACCATCAATTCATCGGAAATCGACATAATTTTTCCGAAGATCGTATCCGCTGGCTCGTCGATTCCAACGTAATTTCCATAACTTTTACTCATCTTGTTAACACCGTCCGTCCCTTCGAGCAGGGGAACGGTGACGATCGCCTGTGATTCGAGACCATAAGCCTTCTGGATGACCCGTCCCACGAAGAGATTGAAGATCTGGTCGTGACCTCCAAGCTCCACATCAGCCTGAAGCGCCACCGAATCATACCCCTGAACCAGAGGATAGAGGAATTCGTGTATACTGATGGGCAGGTTGTTCTGATACCTGTTCCTGAAATCTTCTCTCTCCATCATCCGGGCCATGGTATATTGCGCACAAAGTTTGATCATGGCGGATGCATTCATGGTGTCGAACCACTCGCTGTTGAAACGGACCTCGGTCTTCTCGGGGTCCAGGATCTTGAAGACCTGTTTCTTATAGGTTTCGGCATTTTCGAGAATCTCGTCCCGCGTAAGGGCCGGTCTCGTTTCGATTCGTCCTGTGGGATCACCGATCATGCCCGTAAAGTCACCGATGAGAAAGATCGCCGTATGGCCGAGTTCCTGGAACTGTTTCAGTTTCTGAAGCACGACCGTATGGCCAAGATGAAGATCGGGTGCCGTGGGATCGAGCCCAAGCTTCACCCTGAGGGGCTTCTTCTGGGTCAGTGACCGGGTCAGTTTTGCCCGCAGTTCTTCTTCGCTGATGAGGTCGACGGCTCCCCTGCGAATAACCTCCAATTGTGCATCAACATCCATCTTATTCGACCCTTTCCTTTATTCTCTGAATAGACAGGCATGCCCTGCTCTCGCCGTCTATGGTGAGGAGCACGCCCTGAACCTCGTTATCGTTTTTGGCCACCTCGAATTTATGCGGAATCTGAGTCACAAACTTCGCGAGAACAGCTACCTTGTCCATGCCGATAACCGAGTCTGAAGGGCCTGTCATTCCCACGTCAGTGATATAGCCCGTACCGCCGGGAAGTATCGTCTCGTCGGCCGTCTGGACATGGGTATGGGTACCGAGAAGCGCTGAAACGCGTCCGTCGAGATAGTAACCCAGTGCGATCTTTTCCGCCGTCGCTTCTGCGTGAAAATCGACAATGACGGGGACTCGCCGGTCGACCTGATCGAGGAGTCTGTCCAATGCCCGGAAGGGACAGTCGAGAGCATTCATGAAGACCCTTCCCTCAACATTGGCGACACAGATCTCCATGCCGTTTTTCTTCGTCAGGACCCACCCGAAACCGGGCGCTTCTCCGGGGTAGTTGAGGGGTCTCACGACCCTTCGCTCGCCCATAAGGTAAGGCACCATCTCCCTCTTTTTCCAGACATGGTTGCCTGTTGTGATGACATCAACACCAGCGGCAAACATCTCCTCCGCCATGACCGGTGTGATGCCTATTCCTCCGGCGAGATTTTCGCCGTTGACTATCTTGAAATCCGCTTCGACCTTCGGCAAAAATGTCTGTACCGCTTTTCTGCCCGGTTTTCCGATAACATCGCCAAGAAAGAGAATGCGGATTCTATTTCGCATATTCCACTGCCCGTGTTTCCCGTATTACGACGATCTTGATCTGACCGGGATAGGAGAGATCGGACTCGATCTTCTTTGCGATATCCTTCGAGAGGACATACATACGGTCGTCGCCGATACGTTCGCTGTTGACCACTATGCGGACTTCCCTGCCCGCCTGGATGGCGTATGACTTTTCCACGCCCTGGAAGCTGTTGGCGATCTTTTCGAGTTCGCCGAGTCTTTTCACATATGTTTCGAGCATCTCGCGCCGTGCACCGGGCCGCGCTCCTGAGAGAGCATCGGCAGCCTGGACGATGACATCAAGGAGGCCCGTTGCAGGAACATCCTCGTGGTGAGCGAGAATCGCATGGACGATGTCCTCACCTTCACCGTATTTCTTCGCCAGATCACCGCCAATGAATGCATGGGAACCTTCAACCTCGTGGTCCACGGCCTTGCCGATATCGTGGAGAAGGCCCGCCCGCCTCGCTTCCTTGACAGGTACCTTGAGCTCGGAGGCGATGACACCGCATATAAAGGCAACCTCGAGGGAATGCTGGTAGATATTCTGAGCGTAACTGCTTCTGAACTTCAACCGCCCGAGAAGTTTGACAAGTTCACCATGGATATTGTGAAGACCGAGATCGAATACGGCCTGTTCCCCGGCCTCCTTGATCTTCTGATCGACCTCTTCGGCAACCTTTGACACAATCTCTTCTATTCGGGCCGGGTGGATCCGTCCATCGCTGACAAGTCTCTCGAGGGAGACCCTCGCCACCTCACGGCGAATCGGGTTAAAACAGGAGAGAATGACTGCCTCAGGCGTGTCGTCGATGATGATATCCACACCTGTCGCCGCTTCGAGGGCCCTGATGTTACGCCCTTCACGGCCGATGATCCGCCCTTTCATCTCTTCGTTCGGCAATGACACCACCGAGACCGTGTCTTCGCCCACATAGTCGCCGGCATAGCGCTGGATGGCCTGGGCAATGATCTCTTTCGCTTTCTTGTCCGCTTTTTCCCTGGCTTCTTCCTCGATTCTCCGCATCAGTTTCGTGCCTTCGTACCGGGCCTCGTCTTCCATTTCCGATAGAAGCATCTTTTTTGCATCTTCTGCCGTAAGGCCGGAGATCGTTTCAAGCCTCTCCTTCTCTTTTAAAAGAAGTTCGTTGTATTCATTGACCTTTCCATCGAGCGCGGTCTGTTTCCGTCCTAACTCACGTTCCTTCGCCCCGATCTCGTCATCCCGTTTTTCCAGGGAATCCATCTTCTTGTCCAGATTCGATTCCTTCTGGGCAAGCCTTCTCTCAACATTCTGCAGTTCAGATCTCCGGGCCTTGATTTCCTGCTCCAGTTCGTTCCGTGCCTGAAGGGCCGAATCTTTTGCCTGAATCGATGCTTCCCGGATTACGACATCGGCCTCTTTCTTTGCCTCCTCAAGAATCTTCTTCCCTATCTTCTCGTACTCCCCAACCCTCTTCTTCTGGACGAAGAGCGCAAGGACTACGCCTGCACAAACAGCAACAATGAAACCAATAATAATGAGAATTGTATTCACGTGTCCCCCTTGCCTATCTCAGGGGGTTATCATGGTGAGGGAAACGTCGGACCCTTGACCGTCATGAAAGAAGAGGATTGTATGTAAAGGCCCCTCTTTAGGACCGGACACTTGTCAAATATCATTTTCCCCAACCACTACCCCTTTATTGTAAAAGACCCCGCTGGTGCCGTGTAAACGGTATGTCTTGAACCTCTACAAAAAAGTGGGCACCGGGTTGCTGCGAGCAGGCACTTCGTCACGAGGACGGGCCCGCAGGGTGCAGCGGTTTTCGGCTCCCCTATACAAGGTGTTGGCTCAAAGTCTACCATTTATCACGTACACCGCAGGGAACTTCAAAATTCTCCACTTTTTCGAGGAGTCTCAATGTTTTACCTTCGAAGTTCCTGGCGCGATCCTTAATATCCAAATATTCATCCATCACTACCATCATCGCCATTATAACCGCATTCATTGTGTTGACGATACCGAAATTCTTTACGACCTCCTGTATTTTGTCGTCAACGCATTGTGCCGCCCGTTTGATTCTCTCTTCGTCATCGCCAACGAAAGTGAACTGTTGGTTGTTGATGTTCACCTCAACCTTTTTGCTCACTCTCTCCTGTCTACACCTCTACCTTTTCGATCTTTTCGAGAATCTGCCTGACCTTCTCAGCGATCCGCTGCCGTTCCGTATCAGCCTCAACTGTCTTGCCCTTCAAGGAGCCGTTCTCTTCCTCAAGCACCTTGACCTTGATCTCTAATTTCTTGTTTTCTTCCTTAATTGCCGTATAACTTGAAATTATAGCATCAATTTTGTCTTCTAACTCGTTGATCTTATTGTCATTTAAAAGTTCCATGCTGAATAGCTCCATTTCATTTAATTATCGTTTTTTTGCTCAAAAGTCAAGTGTAAAAGGCATGCCTTGATGAACTCGTCAATGTCTCCATCGAGCACGGCGTCGGCATTATGTGCCTCTGTCTTCGTCCTGTGGTCCTTCACCAGCCGGTAGGGATGGAGGACATACGATCGGATCTGGCTGCCCCAGGCGATATCCTTCTTCTCTTTGTTGAGTGCATTCTTCTTCTCTTCCTGCTTCTTCTTCTCCAGTTCATACAATCGTGATTTGAGAATCGTCATGGCCATCGACTTATTCTTATGCTGGGATCGTTCGTTCTGACATTGAACTACGATGCCTGTCGGTATGTGGGTTATCCGTATAGCCGAGTCTGTCCGGTTTACGTGCTGTCCCCCCGGTCCACTTGACCGGAACGTGTCGATTCGCAGATCCTCCTCATTTACTGTAACCTCAATATCTTCGCTCAACTCAGGGTAGGCGTAGACCGAGGCAAAAGACGTGTGACGTCTGTTGTTGGCATCATACGGCGATACGCGAACAAGGCGGTGAATGCCGACTTCGCACCGCAGATAGCCATAGACATAGGAACCCTGGATCAGGACGGTGGCGCTCTTAATTCCTGCTTCCTCGCCGTGAAGCATATCGACGATCTGCGTTTCGAAATTGTGGCGCTCAGCCCATCGCAGGTACATCCTGAGGAGCATTTCGGCCCAGTCCTGGGCTTCCGTACCCCCTGCCCCTGCATTGATGTAGAGAATGGCATTACCGGCGTCATTTTCACCGCCGAGCATACACTGGACTTCATATTTGGAAAGTCCGTCACTCAGGGCACTGACGCGGTTGACAAGCTCTTCGGCATCGCCTGCATCGCCAGTCTCTTTTAAAAACTCTTCGAGAATGAGGATCTCGTCGAGGTCCCGTTCCTTCCCCTCCCAGGCCGAAATCTCTCCTTCAATCCGCGACCGCTCTTTCAGAACAACCTGTGCTTCTTCCTGATTATCCCAGAAATCAGCTTTGGCCATCCGCTCATCGAAGGCGGACAGTTTTTGTGTCAGCGATGCGAGGTCAAAGATAGCCTCGCAAGGAGTCCATCCTTTGCTTCAGTTCATCAATTCGGGCTCTTACTTCTTCAATCATATTTCACCAATCCTTTTAACCACTTCCCTTCCAAAAACCGAACAGCTTACCGGTTGAACCCCTTCGGCCTGCCTGGCAAGGTCGTAGGTCATGATGCCGGAAAGAAAGGTTGATTCGACTGCTTTTTCAATGAGAACGGCCGCCCTCTCCTCCCCCATGTATCTGAACATCATGGCACCGGACAGGAGAAAAGACGTAGGATTCACCATATCCTTGCCTGCATATTTGGGCGCGCTTCCATGGGTCGGCTCGAACAGGGCAACATCGTCTCCTATGTTCGCCCCCGGGGCGACGCCGAGGCCGCCGATGAGGGCCGCACAGGCATCAGAGAGATAATCACCGTTCAGGTTGGGACACAAGAGTATGTCATAGTCTCCAGGCTTCGAGATGATCTGCATAAACATATTGTCGGCAATTCTGTCGTCAAAACGGATCTTTCCCGGAAGACCGTCAATGGAGAGTTCTTCGGGAAAGGCAGCGGCCACGTCATAGGCCCATTCGCGGAAGGCGCCTTCGGTGTATTTCATGATGTTGCCTTTATGGACAACGGTGATGCTCCGCCTGTTGTTGCGGATCGCATAGGCTACAGCCCACCGGGTGAAACGACCTGTGCCTCGTCTGCTGATCGGTTTTATTCCAATACCTGTATCCGGTGAGAGGGCCACGCCCATCTCATTTTCGAGAAAGGCGAGAACCTTCTTCGCCTCTTCCGTTTCCGCTTTCCACTCTATCCCTCTGTAGAGATCCTCCGTGTTTTCGCGGAGAATGATAAGGTCGACTTTCTCCGGATGTCTGAGAGGGCTCGGCAGGCCGGGAATATATTTTACGGGCCGTATGCAGACGTAAAGATCGAATACCTGACGGAGAAAGACATTGACACTCCGGAAACCTCCCCCTACAGGTGTGGTGAGCGGTCCTTTGATGGCGATCTTTCTCTTCCTGATCTCGTCGATCGTCTCGGGCGGCAGATAGGATCCCGTGGAGTCAAAGGCTTTCTGGCCTGCGAGCAGAGGAATCCAGCGGATTCTTCTGGTTCCTTCCGTCCCTTTTACAAAGGCCTCTTCGAGGACCTCGCGGGATGCTCTCCAGATATCCTCTCCCGTGCCATCACCTTCAATGAAAGGGATCTCTACGTATTCACTCAAATCTTCAGCCCTCCATGCTTTCGGATGTAACGGTCCAAGCCCCCTTCATTGAGAATATTCCTCATGATCGGAGGAACAGGGGCAAATCTTTTCTCCAGCTTCCTGGTCACATCGAGCACGATCCCTTCATCAACCTCTATGACAAGACGGTCTCCTTCCTCAATACCACTGACATCGGCAATAATGGCAAGGAGGCCTACATTTATGGCGTTCCGGTAAAAGATTCGGGCAAACGAATTCGCTATGACCGCATCGATCCCCGCCATCTTGATGATTAACGGGGCATGTTCCCTGCTCGAACCGAGACCAAAATTCTGACCACCGACGATAATATCGCCCTTTCCTATTTTGGCGTAAAAGCCCGGAGCAATATCGTCGAAAACGTGCTTCTTTAGTTCATCCAGATTGGACCGGAGGTGATAAAAACGTCCCGGAATGATGTGGTCCGTCGATATATTATCGCCAAACGTCCAAGCCTTTCCTTCCACTATCATCGACTACCTCTCTCGGATCAGTCAGTTTTCCCTTTAATGCCGTTGCTGCCGCTACGGCAGGAGACGCGAGGATTATCTGTGAATTCGGATTGCCCATACGGCCGAGAAAATTACGGTTTGACGTAGAAACACAGACCTCGCCGTCACCAAGAACACCCAGGTGCAAACCGATACAGGGACCACAGCCAGGAGGAAGAATAACCGCTCCCGCCTCAATAAAGACTGCGAGGAGGCCTTCGTGAAGAGCCTGGTAGTAGATGGCCTTCGATGCCGGAGATACAATAAGCCGGACATTCCTGTCCTTCTTTCGGCCTCTCAGGATCAGTGACGCTATGCGCAGATCTTCGATCCGGCCGTTCGTGCATGATCCGATAAAAACCTGGCTCACACCGACGTTTTGGGCATCAGGTGAATCGATCGTGGCCACATTATCAACCTGGTGAGGCATGCTTACCGTTGGCCGGAGCACATCGAGATCGATATCAAAGGTCTTCTCGTACAGGGCATCATCATCAGGCATTATCTCAATATAGGCCCTCTCCCTCCTCTGTTTCCGGAGATACATAAAAGTCATGATATCCGACGGAAAGAGCCCGCATTTTGCCCCTGCCTCAACGGCCATGTTTGCAATGGTGAGCCGCTCTTCAACATCGAGTTCCCGCAGACCGTCGCCCATAAATTCCATCGCCTTATACGTTGCGCCATCAGCGCCCACCATGCCTATGATGTGGAGGATGAGATCCTTCGGGAAGACTCCGGGCTGAAACCGTCCGTGTATGGTGAATTTATAGCTTTCCGGTACACGGAACCACGTCTTTCCCAGCCCCATCGCCACTGCAATGTCCGTCGAACCCATCCCTGTGGCAAAGGCTCCGAGGGCACCGCCTGTACATGTATGGGAATCTGCACCGACAAGAACCTCGCCGGGATTGAGAATCTCTTCTGCAACGATCTGATGGCTGATGCCCTCGCCAATATCATAAACGTTCGCACCGAACGTTCCTGCAAAGTCCTTTATCATGAGATGGTCGTTGGACAGTTCCATACGGGGGCTCGGAGATCCGTGATCGATGAAAAAGGAGACCCTCGGCCCTTCAAAAAGTTTTGTGAACCCCATTTCATGGAAACGTTTTATGGCGAGGGGAGCCGTCCCGTCCTGAAGCAGAACCCTGTTCACATTGACGACGGCATACTCTCCCTGCCGCACATCACTCCCCGTGTTTATTCCCAGTATCTTCTCGGCGATCGTCTTTCCCATATCTATACTTCCGCCCTCGTGAGGTCTTCAAACCTGATATCGAGCCCAAGGACTCCGATGATCTCTCCCGTACTGTCGGTTATGGGACCCGAAACCGTCACGCACAGAGCCCCGGTGATTCTCGACGAATAGAGATCGGATGCGTGAATCTTCCCTGTTCTCATGGGATCGATGAACCAGTCCCTGTTGGAAAAGTCCTCTTCCATGCCGATTTTGTAATATTTGGACCGGTCTACGGCATGGGTGATGTTCCTTGTCACCTTCATTCCGTCCGTATTGACGATATAGGCAAACTGAACGTACGGATACTCTCTGACAAATTTCTTCAGCACCTTCTCCTGTTCCTCGGCAACCATCGACTTGATGTCCGGAAGGCCAATGCACTCTTCAACGAGGTGCGCCGCCATATCGTAGGCTTTCTTTTTCAGCAGCTCGAACTCAGAGACAAACATCTCCGGAATATACCGGCGGGCCATGTGCTCGATCTCTTCATCCGATATGAACGTACACCGTCCCTCGTCATACTGTTTAATGATCCACTTGTTGATCTTCGCAACACCGGGGTGGGTCTTCTCAATCCTGTCCTTCCCGGTGAGAGCGAAATGGCTGTTGATCCAGTGAGCAATACCTGCAAGACCGGACTTGTCTGTTATGTTGATGCTTATCGGCCTGCTGAGAATCCTGCTCGTATCAAAGGGTGTATAGATCTCTTCATCCTTCAGGACACCATCGATGTGAACACCAGCAGAAGTGGCATTAAAATCGAGCCCGACAAAGGGCTGGTTTCGAGGGACATGGTGGCCGATCTCCTTCTCGAAATAATTCCGTATCTCCGTGATAACGGTCGTGTCGAGGCCGTGATCTTCGCCCATGAGAGATATGTATTCCATCACGAGGCCTTCGATCGGCGCATTTCCCGTTCTCTCGCCGATACCGAGCAGCGTGCCGTTTACGTATGTACATCCGTACAGCCAGGCACTTACGCTATTGATGATCACTTTGTGAAAATCATTATGACCGTGCCACTCGAGATACTCGGACGGAACACCTGCGTCGTCGATCATGGCTCTCACGATCTTGCCGATTGACCGGGGAAGAGCGGATCCAGGATAGGTGATACCAACACCAAGGGTATCACAGAGACGGATCTTTACAGGAATCTTGGCATCCTCCGAAATGCTCATGAGTGCCTGGGCAAAGGGTACACAGAAGCCATAAATATCTGCCCGTGTGATATCTTCAAAATGGCATCGGGGTGTAACGCCGTGCTCTATTGCATTTTCAACGATCCGGAGATAATCACGGAAGGCCTGGGATCTCGACTTCTTCAGCTTCATGAAGATATGGTAGTCCGATGCGCTCGTGAGAATACCGGTCTCCTTGAGCCCCAGGTCCTTCACGAGTTGAAGATCATCCTTGTTGGCCCTGATCCAGCCCGTAATTTCCGGATAACGATACCCCTTGGAAAGGCAGTGACTGACAGCCTCCCGGTCCTTGTCTGTGTACAGGAAAAACTCGCACTGACGGATCACACCGTTCGGTCCGCTCAGCCTGTGCATATAGTCGTAGAGATCCTCGATCTGCTTCGCCGTAAAGGGCGGCCGTGACTGCTGTCCGTCCCGGAACGTCGTGTCGGTGATATAGATCTCCTCCGGCGGATCGATCAGTTCAATCTTGTGGTCAAACCTGATTTTACATACTTCCGAGTAGGGGAAGACTTCCCTGTACAACTCAGGCGAGTCAACCTCCATAAGGGGAAACCTGGCCCGCTTAACGGGATTCTTGAATATAAAACCCGCCTTTTTCTTTCTCATTCCTGTCCTCCACCATCGTTGGCCGTCATGTCAATGAGTGCTCTTTATCTTGAGTTCATTCAACTGCCGGGGGTTTACCCGGGAGGGGGCGCCTGTGAGAAGACATGATCCTTTCTGCGTTTTAGGGAAAGGAATCACATCACGAATGCTTTCAAGATGGAGAAACATCATGAGAATCCTGTCAAATCCGAATGCTATGCCTCCGTGCGGAGGAGCACCTAACTGGAGGGCTTCAAGGAGAAACCCGAACTTTTCATTTGCTTCAGCCTCATCAATGTTTAATATCCTGAACATCTCGAGCTGATCGTCCATTCGGTGATTCCTTATACTCCCGCCGCCTATCTCGACACCGTTGAGAACAAGGTCGTAGGCCCGGGCCTTGATCGAAGCAAGGTCGCCCTCAAAGCCGGCAATCGGCTCCCTGGCGGAGGTGAAGGGATGATGGCGGGCAACGAACCGCTTTTCCTCTTCGTTGTACTCGAGGAGGGGAAAGTCGACGACCCACAAGAAACTGAACAGACTCTTGTCGATAAGATCATATTTATCGCCGAGATAAAGCCTGAAGCGCCCCATGATGTCGAGAACGGCATCCTTTTTGTCGGCCATGATAAATACCACATCGCCCTGATCGAGCCCCATGATCCTGTCGAGGCCATCCTTCTCGTGATCCTTCAGGTATTTGGCGATGGGAGACTGGAGGGTGCCCTGGTCTTTTCTCATCCATATAAGTCCACCGGCACCAAACTCCTTCGCTTTGTCCACCGCTGTATCGAGGTCTTTTCTTGAGAGGGTTTTACCCTTCAGGGCTATTCCCTTAATCGCACCACCGTCATCAATGGTCTTCCGGAATACACCGAACTCCGTTTCACCAAAGATTCCCGACAGATCGGCCATGGCCAGCCCAAACCGGAGATCGGGCTTGTCGGTACCGTATTTTTCCATCGCTTCATCGTAAGGCATACGCATGAAAGGTGTATCAGGACGGACACCTTTCGAGGATTCAAACATGGAGGAAATCAATCCTTCACTCATGGCAATCACATCATCGACATCGACAAAACTCATCTCCACGTCAATCTGGGTAAATTCAGGCTGACGGTCAGCCCTGAGGTCTTCATCGCGGAAACACCGGGCAATCTGAAAGTATCTGTCAAAGCCGGCCACCATGAGAATCTGCTTGTATAATTGGGGTGATTGGGGAAGAGCATAGAACATGCCGGGGTTGAGTCTGCTTGGCACAACAAAATCGCGGGCCCCCTCAGGCGTGCTCTTTGTAAAGATCGGCGTTTCGAATTCGTAAAAACCATTGGCGAGGTAGTAGTCCCTCACAGCCTTTGCCGCTTTACTTCGTTCGATGAAGATCTTCTGCATCTCGGGCCGTCTCATATCGAGATAGCGATATCTGAGACGAAGCGCTTCGTTTGTCTCTTCCTCGTCGAGCTGAAACGGCAAGGCCTTGCAGACATTCAAAATATCGATCGAATCTATAAGTACCTCGATCTTCCCTGTCGGCAGGTCGAGGTTTTGCGTTCCCTCAGGCCTCAGTTCAACACGGCCTTTCACCATCAGGACATATTCCTGACGGATATCCTTCGCTTTCTCGTGGGCTTCGGGAGAAATCTCCGGCGACAGAACAACCTGCACAATACCGGTGACATCGCGGAGGTCAAAGAACACCAGTCCGCCGTGGTCTCTTCTCCGATATACCCACCCGCTCAATGTGAGCGTCTTTCCAAGATCATTTTCCGTTACTGTTCCACAATATTTATCTCTCAATGTATCACCCCTGGCAAAAGTCTATTATTATATAAGTAAACCTCGATCCAGTCAAGGTTTACACACTGAACGCCCTCTGCGCTCATCTCTCCTGTTCGGCCCGGCGGAACTGAAGAACGGTCTCTCACGGCCCGATCAAATCCCTTCAGTTCGTGATTGATTTTTTCGTGCTCCTAAGGTAATTTCTCTCTACACACATGACCGAATCTGAATTATTGAGCATCCTCACGAGGCACAATCAGGCTGCACTCTGTGACTACGTTCTCACGCTCTCGCCACCGCAAAGACAGGCTCTCGCCCAAAGTGGAGACGGTCTCGATTTTGAAACAGTTTTCCACCTGTTTGACGAGTGCCGGAAGGAAGGCAGCGACGGGGTGGCCGGGCCTTCCCTCTCCGTACCACCTATTATTCCCCTCGCCACAACTCAGACTGAGATAGAGACGCGGAAAAAAGCACAGGTACTCGGCGAGTCTCTTCTTGCAGAGGGAAAGGTCGCTGTCCTCGTTGTTGCCGGCGGCCAGGGGTCACGGCTGGGCTTCGAGGGACCGAAGGGTATGTTTCCCTGCTCACCTGTCCGGAAGAAAACGCTCTACCAGCTTCTCACCGAATACACACGTGCTCTGACACGGCGCTTCGGAGCAGCGATTCCCCTTCTTTTTATGACAAGCCCGGAGAATCATAATGACACGGTCTCCTTCTTCGAGGCAAACCACTTTTTCGGGTACGATCCCAGGATGATTCATTTCTTTCCACAGGGCCTTTTGCCCACCCTATCGCCTGATGGTCTCCTTCTTCTTAAGAACGAGACAACCTTCTGCACGAACCCCGACGGTCACGGAGGGTCTCTCAAGGCGATTCACAGGTCCGGTCTTCTCGAAAAACTCGTCGACCAGGGATACACGACCCTCTTCTACTGTCAGATAGACAACCCTCTCGTCCGGATGGCCGACCCTGTCTTCCTTGGATACCACCTTCTGAAACAAGCGGACGTTTCAACAAAGGTCGTCCGCAGAAGAGATCTGTCGGAAAAGGTCGGTATCTATGCATCGTCAGAGGGCAAAGACCTCATTGTCGAGTACAGCGATCAGACATCGGAAAGACTGTCAGCCATCGATGAGAAGGGAGATATTCTTTTTTGGGGAGGAAACACGGCAATACACGTTTTCACCCTCGATTTCATAGTACAACTCAACAGCAAAGGCTTCTCCCTGCCCTTTCATCGGGCAGTAAAGAATGTCGATATCTTTGACCCGGTTGGTGGTTTCATGACTGTTCAGGCCTGGAAATTCGAAACGTTCGTCTTTGACGCGATTCCCCTCGCCCAAAGGACAGCCTGTATTGAAGTCGCACGGCACGAAGAGTTTTCCCCTATCAAGAACAGCGAAGGCACCGATTCCCTTGAAACAGCCTGTGCCGACATGTCCGCCCTTTACTCTTCATGGGTCAGGCAAGCAGGAATTTCTATACCTCCCAACACAGTCGTCGAAATCGACCCCCTCTTCGCCGGAAGCCCTGAGGAACTCAGGGAGCGAATCTCGCCTGATCTCGTCGCCCACGGGCGACAACTCTACATCTCCCTCAGAAAGGATGTGGCATAGAATGACTCCTTCGTTTGACGATGCCATATACCCATTTCTTGATCAGATTCCGAGGGCCTTCATCATTCTTGATCTCGAACGAAAAATCCGTTTTTGGAACACCCATGCCGAACGCCTTCTCCTGTGGACACGAGACGACGTTTTAGGAAAGACCCCCTTCGACATCTTTGTTCCCGACGACGGAACGATAAGCCTCCAGGTGAGCGAATCGATCCAGTCAAAAGGTTCCTGGGAAGGCCAGCTTACGGGCAGAAGAAAGGATGGCACCAGTCTCCCCGCCCTCGTGAGCATCAGTCTCATCAAGGACACCGCAGGAAAACCCTTGTGTTATGTATCTGTTGGTATCGACATCTCCCGGGAGAAGGAAACTTACGGAAAGCTTCGGGAGAGCGAAGAAAGGTACCGTCTCTTTGTCCAGAATCTCCAGGGGATTGCATATATTTTTCCTGCCGGAACACAGTTGGCAAGAATGTTCGAAGGCCGGGTCTACGAAATCACCGGGTATGAGAGGAAAGACTTTCTCTCTGGGTCGGTAACGTGGGGCAGTCTTGTCCATGGCGATGACCTCCCGAGGGTCAGGACCGAACTGAAGAAACTCGGCGAATCACCGGGACACGCGGCAAAGATCGAATATCGCATTCTCCGCAAGGACGGCGAGATACGGTGGGTTCAGGACATCAGCGAACGTCTCGGGGAACATGAACCTGGTGAACCCCTTGTCCAGGGAACGATATACGATATAACAGAGCAGCGTCTCGCTGACGAAAAGATCCGGTATCTTGCCCTTCACGATCCTTTGACCGGCCTTCCAAACAGGTCGCTCATGCATGACAGATTTACCATCGCCCTGGCGCAGGCCAGGAGGAACCATGAAGGAATCGCCGTCATGATGCTCGATTTCGACCTCTTCAAAACCGTTAACGATACCTACGGACATGCCGTTGGGGACGAACTTCTCAAGGCCGCGGCTCAGAGACTCACAGCGCTTCTGAGGCAGACTGACACAGTGGCGCGGATGGGCGGTGATGAATTTCTCCTTCTTCTTCCTCACATTCAGCTCGATGGTTCAATCTCCCAGGTGGCTCGAAAAATTCTGTCCTCCTTCGACGAGCCTTTCGCCATACGAGGTATCCGGCTTTCCATAACAGCCAGCATCGGTGTCGCCGTGTTCCCCTTTCACGGTGCCGACAGCGACACACTCATGAACAACGCCGACACGGCAATGTATCGGGGAAAGCAGGAGGGCGGAAACAGATATGTTCTCTACTCCGACGACACAGTCCGAATCACCGCCTGACCTGTCTGTTGTCGTTTCAGGTCCCGAGGATATGGACTTTCAGAAAATTAGTCGCCCCTTCCTCCGATGACGGGAGACCTGCGGTAATGACAACGGCGTCTCCCGGAGCAGCGATACGGAGATCGATCAGCCTCGCTTCCATTCTGCGAATCAAAACATCCGTTCTTCTGACTTCTTTCATCCGAAAAGGCTGAACCCCCCAGAAAAGGTTCATGCGACGGACAACCTGTTCATCAGGAGAAAAGGCAACGACCGGAGATTCGGGCCGGCATTTTGATACAAGCCGGGCCGTGTATCCTGTCATCGTGAATACGGCAATCGCTTTCGCATGGACTGCTTTCGCAGCTTCCGATGCCGCCTTTGCAATGGCATAGGAAGAATGCTCGCCGTTATCCCCGGCCCGGCCATAGGAGTCGGCAAAAGAAGGGGGCAGGCCTGAGAGATTGTCTTCTGTATATGCGATGATCCGGTCCATTACCTTTACAGCATCCTGTGGGTAGCGGCCTGCTGACGTCTCTTCGGAGAGCATGAGGGCATCGGTCCCATCGAGAACGGCATTCGCCACATCCGTCGTCTCCGCTCTCGTAGGCCGTGAGTGATGAACCATCGATTCGAGCATCTGTGTGGCTGTGATGACAATCTTACCCTGAGCATTCGCTTTGCGTATCAGTTGTTTCTGAAGGACCGGAATTTCTTCCAGAGGCAGCTCGACCCCCAGGTCTCCCCTGGCAACCATAATACCGTCAACAAGCGTCAACAATTCATCAATGGAGGCGACCGCCTCTCCCTTCTCGATCTTGGCAATGACGGGAATCTTGTATCCTCCCGCTGCAAGCCAGTTCCGGCAGGCGAGAAGATCAGCCTTGTCGCGGACGAAGGAGAGGGCAACCATATCAACACCCATGGAAAGACCAAATTCGAGATCCGCCTTGTCTTTAGCCGTAAAGCTGACGTCCCGCACCTTCATGTCAGGAAGGTTGACCCCTTTTCTCTCTCTGAGAATACCGCCATCCACAACGACCGTCGTCAGGTATCCGTTTTCCCTGCTTTCCACCTTCAGTTTGATGAGTCCATCATCGACGAGGATAATATCGTCCTTCTTCGCATCATCGACAAGCCACGGATAGGCCACATAGAGCGTTTCTCCGTTACCGGTGTCACCACCGACGGCCACCTTCACCGTATTCCCTTTTTTCAGCGAGACCTTTCCGTTCTCCAGACGACCTACCCTGATCTTGATGCCCTGAAGGTCCTGGAGAATGGCGACAGGCCTATTCAGCTTCGACGATGCCCTACGAATCTTTCGAATGAGCCGGCCATGGGAATCGTGGTCACCATGGGAAAAATTGAGGCGAGCAACGTCCATCCCTGCCATGATGAGCCCTTGAAGGGCTTTTTCGCTGCTGACCGAAGGTCCTATCGTACAGACGATCTTCGCTTTCCTTCTCATACCAATCCTACCCCCTTGTCTATTGACGTCACTTTCTCCCCATCCATCTCTTCTCCCTGTCTCCTGCCGCCAATCCCCTCCATCCGTTTAATGCGATCACCGCCCGAGTGTATCGGGGATAATGACTCGGCAATAATGCGGGCCAGTGCCATAATCTCCCCATCCCGCACAGGGTCACCGACAGAAAAATTGAGGAATCCCGCCTGTCGTTCGCCGAGTATTTCCCCGGGGCCCCGGATAGCAAGATCCTTCTCGGCGACAACAAAACCATCGGTCGTTCGGGTCAGCACCATCAGTCGCTTCTTTGCATCACTTCCTGCGTCCTTGCCGGCTATAAGAAAACAACGCCCTCCCTCTTCGCCCCTGCCAACCCTTCCCCGTAACTGATGAAGCTGAGCGAGACCAAACCTCTCGGCATGATCGATCACGATCATCGTGGCATTGGGAACGTCGATACCAACCTCGATGACCGTCGTGCAGACAAGAGCGTCAATAAGACCTGACGTAAAAGAGGCCATCTGCGCTTCTTTTATTTCGGGCTTCATCCGACCATGGAGGATCCCGAGCCGAAAATCGCGGAAAGCGCCCGATGCAAGGTCATCGATCATCGTTTCTGCCGCAGGAAGGTCAGAGGTATCCGATTCCTCCACAAGCGGGTAAACGAGAAATGCCTGCCGTCCCCGTTCGAGTTCTTCCCTCACGGCTCTGTATACCGTTTCCCGGTCCTTTTCGCCAAAAACCTCCGTGACAACCGGTTTTCGTCCTGCAGGGAGTTCGTCGATCGTAGAAACATCGATGTCACCGTGGAGCACCATGGAGAGCGTTCTCGGTATGGGCGTAGCCGACATGACGAGCACGTCGGGCCGATACTGTTCTGTCGTTCCCCTGCCGGGAAGTATCCGTCTCTGAAAAACACCGAATCTCTGTTGTTCATCGATAATGATAAGCCCAAGTCTCGCAAAATGGACATCCTTGTGCAGCAGGGCGTGCGTTCCTACAACGACCGCCACCTCTCCGGAACGGATGCGATCGACGAGAATCTTCCGTTCTCCAGTCCTGAGTCCTCCCCGAAGAAAGCCCACTTCACAGCCGATCTGGCGAAAAAACGGGTGAATTGAATAATAATGCTGCTCGGCGAGAATCTCCGTGGGAGCGAGAAAAGCCGCCTGAAATCCGTTATCAAGAGCCCTGCATACCGCCATAACGGCACAGACCGTCTTTCCTGAACCAACATCACCCTGAAGAAGCCTGTTCATGGGAGAATGGTCCACCATATCCCGTTCGATCTCGCCGATGCTCTTTTGCTGGGATTTTGTCAGTCGAAAGGGGAGCGATTCAACGAACCGGCTCCTGAGGAGGCCCTCCTTTCCGAAGGAGATCCCCTTCTCCTGCCGTGCCTCCGCCCTTTTTGCGAGAAGAGAGACGTGGAACTGGAAAAACTCCTCCAAGACGAGCCGCGAACGTCCCCGGAGAGCTGTCTGTACTCCGCCGTATATTTCGGGGAGATGGACAGCGCGGAGACTGGTCTTCAGGTCATCGAGACCATAGGCACCGACGGTCTCCTTGGGAATCGATGTTTCCACGTCATCACCGTATCTGTCCAGACCATCGGATATGATCCTTCGCAATGTTCCGGCCTTGATCTTTCCCACCTGCGGATAGACCGGGACAGGGCCACCGTGATTGTTCCCTGATCCTCCATCGCCAACAGAGAGAATATCAGGGTGAACTATCTGAAGGGTCCCTGAAAAGAGAGTCACCCTTCCGGCCACAACGACTGAATTCCCTTCCTGCCCTATCCCTCCCGTGATACCCTTGTTCCATCGAAACCATTTCAGAGACAATTCACGGCCATCATCATCGCTGATAAGAGCCTCAAATATCTTCAGTCTTCCCCACCTGACGGGCATGAAACGCCAGCTCTTCACCCTGCCGGCCACAACGACCTTGTCGCCATCACGTATCTCGGCGAGCGAAGAGAGAGGCGGTCTCTCTTCGTAGCGGACCGGGATAAACCGGAAAAGATCCCAGACCGATTCTATGCCCCGTTCCGCCAGCCCCTTCGACAGGGCAGGACCGACGCCCCTGAGTGCGGTAACCGGTACTTTCGTCAGATCATTTCCATTTCCCATTGCCACTGTTTTAGTTTACAATATTGTCGATGACTGTGAAAGCTACCTCAGAAGAAGCCTGTTCCCATGATCCACGATAAGCCTGTCCAGATCGGCTCGACCTCCATAAGAATCATCCAGGGAGACATTACGGAAAGCGATGTTGACGCCATAGTCAATCCGGCCAATTCGCGCCTTCAGCATGGCGGCGGTGTCGCCGGTGCAATCGTGAGAAAGGGAGGCCAGATGATTCAGGACGAGAGCAACCGGATCGGACATGTTCCTGTCGGCCAGGCTGTCCTCACCAAAGCGGGAGAACTGAAAGCCCGATACGTCATCCATGCCGTCGGCCCGCGATGGGGGGAAGGCAATGAAGATCAAAAACTCAGAGATGCCGTCAGGAATACACTGAAACTGGCGACAGTGAATCACTTTACCTCACTCGCAATGCCTGCCATCAGCGGAGGAATCTTCGGCTTTCCCAAGGACCGGTGCGCCCGGATCATTGTGGACGAGACGGTTCTTTTCCTCCGGTCTGTCCCTTCATCCCTTACTGAAGTCTGTTTCGTCCTGATGGATACAGATATTATCGGCCACTTCAGAACAGCGTTGAGCGCCGTTGGAGAGAAACCATAACCATGTGCGGAATCTTTGGAATTTTTGACCACAAAAACGCTTCAAACATGGCGTACCTCGGCCTTCACTCTCTCCAGCACAGGGGCCAGGAGAGCGCGGGCATCGCCAGTACGGACGGATCATCGATCCACTCCCATCGTGAAATGGGGCTTGTATCAGACATCTTCGGTGAAAGTGTCCTCAAGAGGCTCAAAGGTCTCGGAGCGATCGGTCACGTCCGGTATTCGACATCGGGATCGAGCCGCATCACAAACGCCCAGCCTCTTGTCGTCGATTACTCAAAAGGTCCTATTGCCATCGCTCACAACGGCAATCTGACGAACGCCCGTATCATCAAGGAAGAACTCGAAAATTACGGGTCCATCTTTCAGTCGACAACGGACACAGAGGTCATCATCCATCTGATCGCCCTCTCTCATGCCAGCTCCACCATCGACCGCCTCACAGCGGCACTAAAAAGGGTCGAGGGCTCCTATTCCCTTGTCATTCTCACCGACAAGGAGATGATCGCCGCCCGTGACCCCTACGGCTTCCGGCCAATGTGCCTGGGAAAAGTGAAGGATTCATACGTCATTTCCAGCGAGTCCTGTGCATTCGATCTCATTGAGGCAGATTACATTAGGGAGATCGAGCCAGGTGAAATCATCCATATCAGCAAAGATGGTCTGAAATCAACCCACCCCTTCAAAAAAAGTCCATCGACCAACTGTATCTTTGAATATATATATTTTGCCCGTCCGGACAGCTATATGTTCGGGAGAACGATCTATACAGTACGGAAAGCCCTCGGCATTCAACTTGCCCGGGATACGGCCGTGCCTGCCGACATGGTTATCCCCATCCCCGATTCGGGGATCAGTGCGGCACTCGGATACGCCCACGAAACGGGCATCCCCTTTGAGCTTGGACTTATCCGCAACCACTACGTGGGACGGACATTCATCGAGCCCGAAGATTCGATCCGCCACTTCGGTGTCCGGCTAAAGCTGAACGGCGTTCGCGATGTGGTCCGGGGAAAGCGCATTGTCGTCATCGACGATTCGATCGTCAGGGCGACAACGGGGAAAAAGATCATCAAGATGCTCCGCCAGTACGGAGCAAAAGAGGTTCACTTCAGGGTCAGTTCTCCTCCCACCACCCACCCCTGTTTTTATGGTATCGATACGCCGTCGAGGACTGAACTGATCGCCTCATCGCATACAGTGGAAGAAGTGAACAGGTACATGGGCTCGGACAGCCTGGACTATCTCACAATCGACGGTATGAAGCAGGCGCTTGGCGTCTCCGATTACAGTTTCTGCGATGCCTGCTTTTCCGGTGACTATCCGTGCAGCTTTCCCTGGGGCATGGAACTCGACCAAATGGAACTATTCGTCAAACGATAAGGTGACAGACATGAATGACAGACAGCGGTTTCTTGAGATTTTGAAGACCCTTTCCTATGAAGAAGGTGATTTTGTTCTCGCGAGCGGAAAGCGGAGTACATTTTATATTGACTGCAAAGAGACAACCCTCAACCAGGAAGGCATGTTTCTCGCAGGAAAGACGATGTATCAGATGGTTAGGGAGATCCCCGGCATCGAGGCCGTCGGCGGGGTGAGCATCGGCGGTGATCCGCTCGTCTGTTCCGTTGTGCTTTCGGCATTTTCTGCAGGAGATAAACTCGCCGGTTTTTTCATCCGCAAGGAGCCGAAGGGACACGGCACGAACAGATGGGTGGAAGGAGCCAAGAATCTCCGGCCCGGCATGAACGTGATCATTCTCGAAGACGTGGTGACAACAGGCGGATCATCCATCAAGGCCATCGATGCTGCCGAGAATGAAGGCTATACCGTTAAAGGTATAGTTGCCATCCTCGACAGGCTCGACGGAGGGAAAGAGGCAATCGAAGCGAAAGGCTACCTCTTCCGCTCGATCTTTACCCTCTCCGATCTCAGATAGGACGATCAGGGGACAGGAGGTGCTCCGTAAGTTCCCCTCTTCCCCTTCCATCCCGTGCGGAAAAAAGAAATGTATTACCGGCGCCGAAGAGCGATGCCATCTCTCTGTACTTCTTTACGACCACGCCCTGGGTCTCTTTGTCAATCTTTGTGATGACCAGAGTGGTGGGGATGGCTATTGATTCGAGCCACTGAATGACAAGGCGGTCCATCTCATCGATCTGACGGCGGACATCATAAACCCATACAAGCATCGCGACCCACCTGTTTCTGGTAAGATAGCCGCTGACCATTGTCTCCCAGCCTGAATACGTTGATTTGGCCACCTTCGCGTACCCGAAACCGGGGAAATCGGAGAATACGATTTCTTCCTTTTGTCCCCGGCAATCAGCACGAACGCGGTAGAGGTTGATCAGCTTTGTCGCTCCCGGTGTTGAACTCGTCCGGGCGATTTTCTGCATAACAAGGCTGTTGATAAGCGACGATTTGCCGACGTTCGACCTGCCGATGAAACTGATCTCCCTGAGAGGCACCCTGCCCTGAGGATCGAATGTTTTCGTGCTCTTTATGAATTCTGCGCCCGTGATCCTCATCTCCACGATCTCTTCCCCT
>CAYQXL010000024.1:0-4020 GCA_964421445.1 uncultured Pseudomonadota bacterium | reverse complement strand
AATGATTCGGTCGAAATCTTTGGCGGATACTTTTCCAGCGTCGCCAGATGTCCCTTGAGCGTAGCAAAGAGGAGCTCCGCCAAGGGTGACTTCCGGATAAAGAAGCTCCTGTTCTCCTTCGGATCAAGATTGAGGTTGAACAATCTCCCCATATAGAAATACTTGACGAATCCCGAGAAGCCTCCGGGGTTTACAACATCTGTCGGTGCATCGTCAGTGCCGAGGATGAGGAGTTTATATTCACCAATCCTGACTCCCGAAGGAAATTTTTCAAACCAGTAATAGACGGCCCGCCGGTTTGATTCGCCCTGATCGGAGAGGAGAAAAGACGTCTGATCGATACCATCAATATAACGATCCTTCGGAAGTGTGTTCTTTGCACCGGCGAGGGATGCGGAGGTTGTGAAAAGATCGGCAAGATCAAAGAGTCCGTCAGATATCCGTCCTGGCTTTATCGTACCCCGCCAGTAAGCGATACCGGGAACCCTCACGCCTCCTTCCCACGTCGAACCCTTTGCGCCGCGAAAAGGCGTATAGCCGCTGTCAGGCCATGTTTCCATTTCAGGGCCATTGTCGGACGTGACAAAGATGAGGGTGTTGTCGAGCTGGCCCGTCTCTTCCAGGGCTTTGACAAGACGGCCGAGAATATCGTCCATCTCGATCATCACATCCTTGTAGGGATATTTGGCCGGCGACTTTCCACGAAATTTGTCGTTGGGATAGTTGTCGAAATGGCCTCCCCTTGTGTTGTGATAGAGAAAGAACGGCTTATTTTCCTTTGCCATCTTTTGAATGAATTGGACCGAGTAATCGGCCCACTTTTCATCGAGCGTCGAAAGGACAGGGATGGTGATCTCTTCGACATTCTCAACCTTCCCTCCTTTCCGGGCATGGACGAGATGTCTGTTCCACGGCATGGCCTTTATCATCTCGGTCCGGGCCTTGTTATAGACAAACTCGGGGTAAAAATAGGGATCACGCCACTCTGTGTACATATCGGAAACGCTCAGGAAGCCGTAGAAATCGTCAAAACCGACGTTCTGAGGCTGGGAAGCCTCATTCTCGCCCATATGCCATTTCCCCACGGCCTGGGTCCTATAACCGGCCTTGCTGAGCAGGGAAGCGATAGTAATCTCTCCTTCAAGACCACCCTTCTCTCCATACATGGGAGGGTGGAGTACCCCGTGGCGGACAGGGAGTCTCCCGGTCATGATTGTTGCTCTTGTCGGCGAACAGGACGGCTGGGAGTAGGTCGAGGTCAACTGGAGACCATCCCGGGCAAGCCGGTCCATATTCGGTGTCGGCGCACCGGTCACGATACCACCGCCGTAAACGCCGGGATCACCCCATCCTACATCATCCATGAGAAATATGAGAATGTTCGGCTTCTTTCCTGTTTTCGCTTCGAGGGCGGCAAGCTTTCTGGCAGCCTCTGCAGCCTGGTCAGGGTGAGGAATGGCCGGTTCCATGGAGGGCACGGACTGAACAGTCACGGCCACAAGACCGTCCTCCGCTCCGTGCACACCGGGCACACCAACCCCGGTAACAGAAAACACAACAAAAAGGGCAAAAAGCCCATACCAAGGAATCCATTTAAAATCTCCCCGTCTACCCATTATTTCTCCTCCCTTCTTCCATCGCATCATTTTGTCTATTACCCCGGCGCCCGCTCCATGCCACTCTCAGGGGCATGGTGTTCCATGTCTCCCACGGGTATGAGACGAGGGCGATCGCCAATTGTTCACCGGTAGATCTCTCTATTCTATCCACTTTCACCCGATATTACCAACGGTTTATACTGTTTTACGATAGCGATTGATAACGTTCCCCGTATCAACGCTCAAACGACTCTTGGTAGCCTCTCAAGAACTGCTCCGTGGGCCTGGCATGTCGGCAGAACCTGAAAACGGTCCGTCTATGGATCTCCTCCCAACAAGGCGCTCACCAAATGACCGGCGGCACACGACATATCCGGTGGCCCTATTCTGCGACAACGATTCTGCCCCCTCCACCCGTCTTCGCCTGATACATGGCCGTATCAGCCTTCGACAGAAGTTCGTCGACCGTATCCAGACCGTTGATTTCCGCAAGGCCGATACTCAGACCGAGGAAGAATGATCCTTTATCCGTCTCACAGGGATGGGAAGCAATAATCACACAGAGCCTCTGGGCTACAATCTGCGCCTCCGGGCCATCGATACCGTCGAGGAGAATGCCGAACTCGTCACCACCGAGCCTGAACAAAACGTCCTCTGTCCGAAGGGTCTTTCTGAGGACCTGGGCCAGATCAACGAGGACCCTGTCCCCTGCGTGGTGACCTGCCGTATCGTTTACGTCCTTGAACCGATCAAGGTCGACATAGAGAAAGGAACTCGTCACCCCTCGCTTTGCTTTCGCCACCGCCCTTCCAAGGGAATCATCGAGGGCACGTCTGTTCAGAAGCCCCGTCAGGGCATCGTGGACAGAAAGAAAGGCAAGGTCTTCCTGATACCTGTACAATTCTGTGCGGTCTTCGAGAGAGACGAGGTGTTCCCCCGACTCAAGTTGAACAGATACGAAATAGACGATCTTCTCTGCCCCATCCCTGCAGGTCACCCGGTATACACCTGTTCTTTCGATCCCTGGCGGGGTAACCTTTAAATCGGCAAGCCATGACGCGAGCACACCACTTCTGTAGTCAGGATCGGGAAAGGCCTTTCTGAACCAGGTCTTCCCGTCTGGGATATCGCTTCCCGCGTATCCCAGGAGTTTGGTAAACTTTGGATTGAGGTAGGCAACGAATCCTTTGTTTGTGATCAGCATAATCCCGAAGGGGGCATTTTCAAGAAGCATCTGGAGCCGTGAGTGTTCACGAAGGAGCTTCTCCTCTACCTCTTTCCGTTCCGTAATGTCCTGGGACGTACCAAAGAGAGACGGTATCGTTCCATCGGACCTCGTTTGAGGATACCCCTGGGTGATGACATGGTGGATGCTCCCGTCAGGAAAAACAACACGGATAGTAATAGCATAGGGAACACCGTTGATTGCGCCCTGAACAGCCGTGTCGAACCTCTCCCAGTCATCACTGTGTATAAAGGTCCTGTGATCTTCATAGCACGGTACTCCGTCAGCGGGATCACGGCCAAAGATCGTAAAAACCATCTCCGACCAGACCGGTTGTTGCCGGGCGACATCGTAGCTCCAGTACCCGATTTTTGCCATCTGCTGGGCAAGCATCATCTGTTTGGTCTGGAGGGCGATCTTTTCATCCGCTTTTTTCCGTTCGGTAATATCGTCCACCGAAATGATCCCTGCCGGACTGCCGCCAAGCATCGCCGACCCACCGGACAGGTCCACCCACTTCTCCTGTCCGTCTTTCGAAATGATTGTGAATTCATACCGTTTTTTGATGGACGTGTCTCCTTCCTGCCGACGCCGCCCCTGAGCCTTAACAAAATCCCTGTAGTCGGGATGGACAAAAGCCCAGAAATCCATCGTCAGCAGTTCGTTGAGTGAATAACCGCTGACCTGCTCTGCCGCGGGATTGGCATAAACCCACTTGTCGTTCTGGTAAAGCATAATCGACGTGGGTGTTGTTTCCGCCAGAACCCGGAATATCTCTTCACTCTCTCTCAGCCGTCGTTCGGCCACCAGGGTTTCTTTCGTCTTCGAATGTCTCAACTCCCGGTGGAAAATGAACAAGGCTCCCGTCAGGCAGAGGAAGAGCAAAAGAGCGATTGCCATTATTCCCGCAAAGTACGACGGTTCGGACATGACAGGCGTCCTTCTCTTCTCACCGACAATGACCGTCCACCCCATACCGCTCACAGGTGAAAAGGCCACAAGGTCTCCCCCTGTTTCACTTCGTCCGTGAACGGCAAGAAAATGACTGCCACTTCTGAGCGCATGCTGGATCGCTTCAAAATAGGGATAGGGAGTAATCTCCTTCTCATATTCAACGGAATCGCTGTAGATAATATTCCCTTCCTGCTCGATGATGGTGATCCGTTTTTTCGGATCGATGCTGTTAGGTCTGATGAG
>CAYQXL010000023.1:1391-33025 GCA_964421445.1 uncultured Pseudomonadota bacterium | reverse complement strand
ATGCACAGGAGCAGTTCGTGGGCAATGGCCTCCTCCTTTTTGAGATAGTGGCAGTCATTGGTGGCCACGAGGGGAACGTTATAATGTTTCGACAGGCGCAGCAGCCCTTCGTTGACTTTTTTCTGCTCCGGCAGGCCGTTTTCCTGAATCTCGAAGAAGAGACGGTCTCCGAAGATGGAGAGATAGTCTTCGACAGACGAATGAACGGCAACGTCGTCATCCCTCAAAATAGCGTTGGGAATCTCACCCTTCAGGCAGGCCGTCAGGCAGATGAGGCCTTCGTTGTGTTCACGGAGAAGATCCCGGTCGGCCCTCGGAACGTAGTAGAAACCTTCCATGTTGGCCTTGCTTATGATTTTGATGAGGTTCCGGTATCCGATGTCGTTCATGGCGAGGAGAACGGCGTGGTAGGCGTTTTCCGACCCCCGGGGTTTCTTGTCGAGACGGGATTTGGGAGCGATATAGGCTTCGCAGCCAATGATAGGGTGGATGCCCGCCTTTTTTGCTGTCAGATAGAAATCAACGACACCGAACATGTTTCCGTGATCGGTTATTGCACAGGCACCCATATCGTAGGTTTTGATCAGTTTGAAGAGGCGGTCGAACCGAATGGCACCGTCAAGAAGGCTGTACTGGGTATGGACGTGAAGGTGAACGAAATCGTTCATCTCTATTCCCACTCGATCGTGCTGGGAGGTTTGGACGATATGTCATAGACAACCCGGTTCACCCCCGGGACTTCGTTGATGATGCGCCGGGCTACGGTATCAAGGACGTCATAGGGTAGTCGTGCCCAGTCGGCGGTCATGGCGTCTTCGCTCTCCACCACCCTGAGCGCTATGACGTTAGCGTATGTTCTTTCATCTCCCATGACACCGACGGTCTTGACGGGAATGAGGATGGCGAAGGACTGCCAGATATGTCTGAACAACGGATTCCGTTCGATTTCGTTCCGCACGATGGCGTCGGCATCTTCGAGAATCGTGATCCGCTCCGGGGTTACGGCTCCGATAATCCTTATTGCCAGTCCCGGGCCTGGGAAGGGCTGGCGAAAAACAAGGTGATCGGGCAAGCCCAGTTCCTTTCCCACGATTCTGCCTTCATCCTTAAAGAGTTCCTTCAAGGGCTCGATCAGCCTGAGCTTCATCTTCTTTGGGAGGCCTCCGACATTGTGATGACTCTTTATCGTCGCAGAAGGTCCTTTGGCGGAGACACTTTCAATGACATCGGGGTACAAAGTGCCCTGCGCAAGAAACTGAACCTTCCCCAGTTTTCGTGCCTCTTCATCAAAAATCTTTATGAAAAGGCGACCTATGATCTTTCGTTTCCGCTCCGGGTCTCTCACGCCCTTGAGGGCCGATATGAACCGTTCTGCCGCATCGACATAGATCAGGTTCACGTGAAGCTTGTCCTTGAAGGCATCGAGAACTTCCCGGGCTTCGTCCTTCCGGAGAACCCCGTTATTCACGAAGACACAGAACAGGTTGTCTCCTATGGCCCTGTGAATGAGGGCGGCAACAACGGATGAGTCGACACCGCCGCTTAATCCGCAGACGACCTTGCCCTGACCCACTTCAGCCCGGACCTTTTCAACGGCCTGCTCGACAAATGAACGGGCCGAGAAGAGTCCGTTAGCCTTACAGATCTTAAAGAGGAAATTCTTCAAGATCTGTTTTCCATTTGTTGTATGATGGACCTCCGGATGAAACTGAACACCGTAGATATCTTTTTCGGCATGTTTCACCGCTGCCACAGGCGAGTTATCCGAGTGGGCGAGGGAGATGAAGCCCTCAGGCACCCTGTCGATGCGATCCTGATGGCTCATCCATACAATGTTGCCGTCCTTAATCCCTGCCAGAAGGGCGTTTTCCCGATCGACAAAGATGTGGGCCTTTCCGTACTCCCTCTTGTTCGATTTTTCCACATTGCCGTCAAAGAGCCGTGTCATGAGTTGGAGACCATAACAGATCCCGAGAATGGGCACAGGGAGATCGAAGACCCGTGGGTCGCAGAAAGGCGCGTCAGCGTCGTTCACGCTGCTCGGTCCCCCTGAGAGAACGATTCCTATGGGCCGAAAGTCCTGTATGGCTTCCAAGGGCAGGTTGTAGGGATAAATCTCGCAATAAACGGAGAGCTCTCTGATCCGCCGGGCGATCAACTGGGTATACTGGGAACCAAAATCGAGGATGAGAATCTTTTCCTTATGATAATCCATATGCTCCCCTGATATTCTATTCAATGCGGTAGTTGGGGGCTTCCTTGGTGATGATGACATCATGGACGTGGCTTTCACGGAGGCCTGCAGCGGTGATCTTTATGAACCGTGCATTTGTTCGCAATGCCTCGAGATTCGAGGATCCAAGATACCCCATGCCTGCCTTCACGCCACCGACGAGCTGATGAACTACCATGGAGATGGGACCCCTGCTCGGGACCCTTCCTTCAATGCCTTCGGGAACGATCTTCGATTCGATTTCATTCTCTGCCACGTTGTAGCGATCCCGTGATTTTCCCTGCTTCATGACTTCGAGTGACCCCATACCTCTGTAGACCTTATACGTTCTGCCCTGATAAAGAACCGTTTCCCCCGGTGTTTCGTCGGTTCCGGCGAAAAGATTTCCTATCATGACCGATTCGGCGCCCGAAGCGAGGGCTTTGATGATGTCCCCTGAGTATTTGATGCCGCCATCCGCCATGACCGGAATGCCATATTTCTTTCCTACAGCAGCCGTTTCAAGGATTGCTGATATCTGGGGAACACCAACACCGGCTATGATTCTCGTTGTGCAGATTGATCCGGGCCCCACACCGACCTTCACACAGTCGCAGCCAGCCTTGATAAGGGCTTCACACCCTTCGGGGGTCGCGATATTTCCTCCGACGATCTGGATGTTTGCAAATGTCTTCTTGAGAAATTTGACTGTCTCGATCACATTTCTCGAATGTCCGTGGGCTGTATCAACGACGATAACATCACAATTCGCCTTCACGAGAGCATCGACCCGTTCCTCCGTGTCGACTCCCACGCCGACGGCAGCTCCGACCCTCAACCGCCCCCGCTGATCCTTGCATGAGTTGGGGTATTTCCTCATCTTCTCGATGTCTTTTATCGTTATGAGTCCCTTGAGATGGTATTTGTCATCGACGACGAGGAGCTTCTCTATCTTGTGTTCGTGAAGGATCTGTTTCGAAGCCTCAAGACCGATCCCTTCGCTAACGGTTACGAGATTTTTCTTGGTCATGACATCATCAACGGTTTTGTCAAGATTTGTCTCGAATCGCAGGTCTCTGTTGGTCAGAATCCCTACGAGCTTTTTGCCCTTTGTCACGGGAATGCCTGATATTCTGTACTGGGACATGAGATCCAGGGCGTTCCGGATCTTCTTTTCCGGTGAGATGGTGATGGGGTCGATAATCATTCCGCTTTCCGACTTCTTGACCTTCTCGACCTCCTGTGCCTGTTCCACAATGCCCATGTTTCTGTGAACTATTCCGATGCCGCCCTCCTGGGCTATGCTTATCGCTGTCTTGGCCTCTGTTACCGTATCCATGGCTGCACTGATAAGGGGGATGCTCAGTGTGATGGTGGCTGTCAGCTGGGTTGTCACATCTATGTCAGAGGGCATGATGTCACTGAAGGCCGGAACCAGCAGGACGTCATCGAATGTAAGCCCTTCTCTAATCTCCCCGTGCGTCATGTTTCACCTCGTTCTCTTCCTTTTGGGATATTGTTTGAAGAAAGCGCCCAGCAGGAGCGCTACGCATCTGTTGCCCTCTACGGCCGGCAGCCGGCGTGGTCACAGCCATATCGATGGCAACCTGCAGACTTGGCAGAAGGGCTTGGGATTGATAAATATCTTGCCATTTTGATTGGCTTAGTATAATCCATAGGGGAGAAATAATCAAAAGGTTTTTGAGGGAGTGGGCGATCGGGGACAAGGGAAAGACAAGAGATAATCTGCTTTCAATTCAGGGTCTTGAGACAGTTTTCGAAGGAGATGGTTTCACGGTGAAGGCTGTGGACAACCTTTCTCTCGACATTGGGAGAGGGGAGGTCTTCGGACTGGTGGGAGAGAGCGGTAGCGGAAAAACGATGACAGCCTTATCAGTGCTCCGTCTCGTTCCGGTCCCGGGACGAACGACAAAGGGTAAAATCGTTTTTGACGGACTGAATATCCTCGATGTCCCGCAAAGGGAGATCGAAGCGATCCGCGGCGGGCGGATCGGGATGGTTTTTCAGGAACCGATGACCGCACTCAATCCCGTCCTCCGGGTTGGTGATCAGATCAGTGAAGCCATCTGTGCCCACCGTGATATTTCGCGGGAAGAGGCGCGGGAAGAGGCGATGGGCCTTCTGGAGAAGGTCGGATTTTCTGACCGCGAGCGGTACTATCAGTATCCCCATCAGATGAGCGGAGGCCAGAGGCAGCGGATACTGATCGCCATGGCTGTCTCCTGTGATCCGGATCTTATCATAGCCGACGAGCCAACGACCGCTCTTGATGTGGCAACAGAGGCGGAGATACTCTTTCTTCTCAAGGAACTCACGGGGCGGCGGGAAGTTTCGGAGAATTCCCTTCTCCTCATCACTCATAATCTTCAGATCGTCCGCAGGCTCTGCGACCGGCTCGGTGTGATGTATGCAGGGCGAATGATGGAAACGGCCAAAGGGAGAGATTTTTTTGACGAGCCCCTCCATCCATACAGCAAAGGGCTCGTGGCATCGGTCTTCGGACTTCACGGCACGTCACGCCGTTTGATTGCCATTCCCGGGTTCGTTCCCAGACTGAACGATCTGCCCAGGGGGTGTAAGTTCCATCCCCGATGCTCCTTTGTTATGGATATCTGCCGGGAGCAGGAGCCTCATATGTTTGCAAAAGGAAAGGATCGATGGGTACGGTGTTATCTGTATCAGAACTGACCAAATCGTTTGAAGTCACCAGGGGTGCCTTCTCCCTGAAGAAAGAGACCATCCATGCCGTGAGGGGTGTCTCCTTCGATCTTGCCACAGGAGAGACGGTCGGTATTGTTGGCGAGAGCGGAAGCGGCAAGAGCACGCTTGCCCGGTGCATTCTTCTTCTTGAGAAATCTGACACTGGAACAATCCTGTTCAACGGTCATGATCTGGCGGCTCTCGGGAAGAAAGCTCTCCGACGTCAGCGCAAAGGAATGCAGATGATCTTTCAGGATCCCTATTCATCGCTCAATCCGAGAAAAAAGGTTAAACAGATTCTCGGAGAGCCTATGGCCTATCATGGTGTTCCCGGAGGCGGAAGCGTTGTCGGGCGCGTGAAAGAGACCCTCTCCCAGGTGGGTTTGGGCGATGAGTTCCTTGAAAAATATCCTCATGAAATGAGTGGAGGGCAACGGCAGAGGATTGCTATAGGACGGGCCATAAGCACAAACCCCGACTTTATCGTTGCCGACGAGCCCGTTTCGTCTCTCGATGTTTCTGTCCAGGCTCAGATTATCAACCTCTTTCTCGATATCCGGGAGAGAATGACCCTGTCGATGCTCTTTGTAAGCCACGACCTCAATATTGTCCGTTTTGTATCGGACAGCATTATTGTTATGTATGACGGAAGAATTGTAGAGATGGGGAAAAAGGATGAGGTCTTTCGAAGACCACTCCATCCGTATACGAAAATGCTTATCGCAGCGTCACAGGGTGAACTTGAGCGGGGAGGGGATCGACTGGCGATCGCCGGACAATCCGGATGCCCCTATGCAACCCGGTGTTGTCAGAGCAGCCGGTCATGTTTTGACGGTGTTCCTCCTCTGACTGGGGACAACGGACATAAAGTAGCCTGCTATAACGCCTGAGCGCTTGAGACAGAGCCGGGAGGAGGAGAGTCATGTCGGTGCTTTTCATTCACAATTGGGATATTATCCAGGGAAAAGAGAATGAGTACGAACGTTTTGTGACGGACGTTCTGATTCCTGAAACGACCATTCTTGGTCTCATGGCCGTCGGGGGATACTATGTTGAAGTAGGATTCGGTCCCCGGGTGATCGCGGTCCATAGGGCAAACGAACCTGACCGGATGTCGGCAGTTATCGCAGACAAACAGTTCAGGGAACTGACGACAGAGCTTAAGAACTACGTCTATAACTATAGGCGGGCCATTCTCGAACCGACGGGAGCGGTCCGACGGGGGAAGTATACGATCCAGAAAGGGGTCTGGAAATTCAACCAGTACTATGACCTGGTTCCCGGCATGAAGAAAGAGTACGCCGAGTTTGTGATCCATGAACACCTGCCCGTAATGGAGAAGATTGAATATGCTGAGGTGACAGGTGGCTGGAATGTTGTTGTAGGAGGCTTTTCTGAGATTATCGCCGAATTTACGTTCAGGGATCCCATGGACATCGGAAGGCTTCTCAATAATGAAGAATTCAGGCGGATTACACTGAAACTGAGAAGTAAATACGTTACCAATTATGCCTGCCGGATTCTCCGGTGTACCGAGCGTTTTGACGAACCGAAGTGGTTTAAGCTTTAGGACCTGATCGGGAAGCTTGTGAAAAGTGCAATAATTCATCATTATGAATTTCGTCACCCTCCAGCGATGTCCACGGTGAGTCGGCTGCAACAGTCTATTTTTGCAGATTCTCTGTAAAAAGAGCGTAAAAGCGTCGGTCCTTGATAAAAAAAAATTTCATTCGTTCATTATAATGAACATTTTGGTCCACTTAGGTGTTGACAAGGTTTGTGGAAAATGATGTATTTATATGCAAACACTAATCCTAAGGTGATTATGGACACTATAAATCTCTCCAACGCAGTGGATATGAAGTTTGTTGATGACGTTCGGAAGGAAAGCGGTGAAAATCCGTCTCTCTGTTATCAGTGCGGAAACTGTACCGCCGGATGTCCTTACACTCAGTATTTTGACTATCCCGTTAGTCAGATCATGCGGCTTTTGCAGGCCGGCCAGGCGCAGACGATACTGAATTCGAAAGCCATCTGGCTCTGTGCGACGTGCGAGACCTGCACAACCCGTTGTCCCTGTGAAATCGATGTGGCGCATATTATGAACACATTGAGGATCATGGCGCGGCGGGCGGGAAAGGTGTCTGAGAAGGATATCAAAACCTTTTATGACTCGTTCATGGACTCTTTGAAGCAACACGGCAGGATATTCGAGATGGGGATTCTCCTCTCATACAACATGAGATCGGGTCATGTGCTTACAGATTCCGATCTTGGCCCCAAGGTTTTAAGCAAGTCGAAGATCAGCTTTCTTCCCAAGAACATTAAGGGAAGGGATAAGGTTGCAAAGATATTTCAAAAATTTGAGGAAAAGACGAGATAATGGGACAGCGAGAGTACATATACTACCAGGGATGTGCTCAGGAGAGCACTGCTAAGGAATATGATGAATCGTTGAAGCTGGTCATGAAGAGCTTTGACGTTGTATTGAAAGAGCCAGACGACTGGAGTTGCTGCGGGTCTACGCCTGCCCATACTGTCGATGATGTGCTTGCAGCCGCGTTGGCCGCAAGAAATCTTGCGATAGTCGAAAAGATGGGCGGATCGTCGGTGACGACACCCTGTCCTGCCTGTCTGACCGCTCTGAAGAAAGCTCACCTTCGCATGAACAAGGAGGAGGCCTTCAAAGAGGAAGTGAACAGCCTTCTGGATGAGGCATATGAAGGCAGTGTTCATCCGAAGTCGAACCTCCAGGTTATTTACGAAGATATCGGGCTCGATGAAATTGCCGCCAAGGCAACCCACGAAATGCCTGACCTCAAAGTAGCGCCGTATTATGGCTGTATCATGACCAGACCACCGGAGGTTGCCCAGTTCGACGATCCTGAAAACCCTGTTTCAATGGATCGCGTCCTGAAGGCCTGCGGTGTCGAGGTTGTTGATTTTGCATTTAAGATGGAATGTTGCGGTGCTGCATTCGGTCTCACAAAGCGGGAAATGGTCAACCAGCTCAGCTACAAGGTTCTGAGTATGGCCATTGACGCCGGAGCCAACTGCATCGCTGTGGCCTGTCCGCTCTGTCAGCAGAACCTTGACCTTCGTCAGGATCAGATCAATCGGACCATGGGTACCTCAGTCGAGATCCCCGTGCTCTATTTTACTCAGATCATGGGTCTTGCATTCGGATATTCACCGAAGGAACTCGGCATCGATAAGGTGATCGTGAGCCCTGATTCGCTGATAAGGTCACGGCGGGTGAAAGAGAAGAACGCTGAACCGGACGGTGCGAAGAGCGCCAAAGGTAAAGCCGCGGCAAAGGCCAAAGAGCCGGAAGAGAAGAACGAAGCAAAGGAGTCCTGATGGCCCGGGTTGGAGTATTTATTTGTCATTGTGGTAACAATATTGCAGGAACTGTTGATGTAAAGAAGGTGGCAGACGAGCTTCGCCAGATGCCTGGGGTAGAATATGCCACAAGTTACATGTATACGTGTTCGGAGCCTGGTCAGAAAGAGATATCCGACGCGATCCAGAGGGAGAATCTCAACCGCATTGTTGTAGCGGCCTGTTCGCCCCGTATGCATGAACTTACGTTTAGAAGGACGATCGAGAAGGCCGGTCTGAACCGCTATTTTCTTGAAATGGCCAATATTCGTGAGCATGTTTCGTGGGTCGGCGAAAGCAAGGAGCTCAACACCCTTAAGGCTATTGACGCCGTAAAGGCGGCTGTTGCGAAGGTCCTCCAGAACAAACCACTCTACGCCTCGTCGTTCGAGATCAACAAGAGGGTTCTTGTCATCGGAGCAGGTGTTGCAGGGATGCAGGCATCCCTTGACTGTGCCGACGGTGGTCTGGAGGTTGTGCTTGTTGAGAAGAGTCCGAGTGTCGGTGGAATGATGGCCCGACTCGACAAGACCTTTCCGACGATTGACTGTTCCATATGTATTCTGGGACCGAAGATGGTCGATGTTGCCCAGCACGATAAAGTCAAGCTCCATGCTTATTCGGAGATTGAAGATATCAAGGGCTATGTTGGCAACTACCAGGTAACGATCAGGAAGAAAGCGACCTATGTGGATTGGACAAAATGCACAGGCTGCGGCGAGTGTATGGAAAAGTGTCCATCCAGAAACGCATACGATCACTTCAATTTCGGAGTCGCCCCGACACGGGCTATTAATATCCCCTTTCCCCAGGCCATCCCGAAAAAGGCAAAAATCGATCCTACATTCTGCAGACATTTTACCAAAGGTAAGTGTGGCGTCTGTGCAAAGGTTTGTCCCACCGGTGCGATCAATTACGAGATGGAAGATGAGCTTGTCACCGAAGATGTTGGTGCAATCATTGTCGCAAGCGGGTACGGCCTCATTGACATAGACCGGCTGCCCGAATATGGTGGAGGCCGGTATCCCGACGTTATTTCTGGTATTCAGTACGAAAGACTTCTCAACGCATCAGGTCCGACATCGGGACACATTCTGAGACCGTCAGATAAAACAGAGCCCAAAACAATCGTCTTTGTCTCCTGTGCAGGTTCGAGGGATAAGTCGATCGGCATTCCCTATTGTTCGAACTTCTGCTGCATGTATATTGCAAAACAGGCGATTCTCACAAAGGATCACATACCTGATAGTCAGTCTTTTGTTTTCTACATGGATATACGGTCGCCCGGTAAGGGGTACGACGAATTTACGCGCCGCGCCCAGGAAGAGTATGGTGTCAAATATGTCAGGGGCCGCGTGTCCAGAATCTATCCGAAGGGAAACAAGATGGTCGTAAAGGGAGCTGACACGCTTCTCGGGACACAGGTTGAGATAGAAGCGGATCTTGTGGTTCTCGGAACGGCGGTGACAGCGGCGCCCGGTGCGCAGCAACTGGCGGAGAAGCTGAGAATATCATACGATACACATGGATTCTATGTTGAGAGCCACCCGAAGCTCCGGCCGGTCGAAACAAATACGTCAGGTGTATTTCTCGCCGGCGCAAGTCAGGGACCGAAAGATATCCCATCATCTGTAGGCCAGGGAAGCGCGGCAGCGGCCAAAGTCCTTTCGCTCTTCTCCCGGGATATGCTGGAGTCCGATCCTGCCGTTGCTCTCGTCAATCAGAACGCCTGTGTCGGTTGCCTGAAATGTGTTGGTACGTGTCCGTTCGGCGCTATTAAGGAAGAAGAACTCAGAAATGGTAAAACGGTTGCAAAGGTGATCGAAACAGTGTGTGCCGGGTGTGGTGTCTGTACCTCGACGTGCCCTTGTGGAGCGATACAGTTGCAGCACTTTACTGATAACCAGCTCTTGGCGGAGGTGAACATATTATGTCAGAAGTAGCCCCCAACCAGATGAAGATTGTGGGCTTTCTCTGTAACTGGTGCTCCTACGGTGGAGCCGATACTGCAGGAGTAGCCCGTTTCAAACAACCAACGGATATCAGGATTATCAGAGTCCCCTGTTCCGGTCGTGTTGACCCGCTTTTCATCATGAAATCATTTGTTAATGGTGCCGATGGTGTCCTCGTCTCAGGATGTCACCCCCGGGACTGTCACTATTCAGATGGGAATTTCTACGCACGACGGCGCCTGGAAATGTTGAAAAGGTTACTTCCTTTTCTTGGCATCGATGAAAAAAGGTTTCACTATACGTGGATTTCTGCATCTGAGGGCCAGAGATGGCAGCAGACGGTCACAGACTTTACGAAGCGCATCCATGACCTCGGCCCTATGTCCCCCATAAAGGAGGCGTCCCTTGCAAAGTGAAAAACTGAAAGAGACGGTGGCAAAGGTTCTGCCGGAAGTCGAAGCAGTTATATGCTATCAGCAGGGTTTTGACCCTCTCCACGCAATCCCTCTTTTCCTCAGGAAACCGGAGGATGTGGAGAAGGTTACATGGAGTCCCCTCTGTGCTCAGAACCTGGCCAGTTACCTTCCGCAGCTCAAAAAAAAGAAGATGGCTGTTGTGGTTAAGGGATGTGACAGCAGGGCCATTGTCCAGTTTATGCAGGAGAATCTCATACTCCGGGAGAATGTTATTGTGATCGGTATACCCTGCGAGGGTGTTGTGGACGTTGCAAAGATACAGGAGCTTACCGGTCAGAAAGCGATCAAGGACGTGACTTTTGATGGCAAGGGAAACGTGACGGTTAAGACGGATGGCGGGGAGAAGACATTCTCCATGGCGGACGTTTCGGCACGGAAATGTAAAACCTGTCAGTACCCTACGCCTGTGGTCTACGACCATCTCATCGGAGATCCTATTAAATCGGATAAGCCGGCAGAAAGCGTCTATGACGATGTAGCGGAAATTGAGGCCATGTCACTTTCCGAGCGGCTCGAATACTGGAAGAAAGAGTTTAGCCGCTGTATCCGCTGTTATGCCTGCAGAAATGCCTGTCCAATGTGTGTCTGCCAGGAATCATGTATCGTTGAGAGCAGGAATCCCCATTGGATGAGCCAGAAAAGTTCGACTGACGAAAAGGTCATGTTCCACCTTATTCATGCACTCCATCTCGCCGGACGGTGTATCGAGTGCGGAGAATGCGAGCGTGCATGTCCAATGAATATACCTGTGCCGAAGCTGAAGAAGAAGATAAACAAAGAGATGAAACAGCTCTTCAACTATGAGCCCGGCGTTAAGGTCGATGAAAAACCGCCGATGTACATCTTTGATGTGGATGAGGTTACCATAAAGGAGCACAAACTCACATGAGCAGAAAGAACGGTTTTCTTCCCAAGGAGAAGTTGAACGAGTTCCTTGAGAGACTAGCCGCCAAGGCCCGTCTCTTCGTCCCCGTTGAAGATGGGGGGGCGATTATTTTCAAGCCGTACAGCGCATCGGAGAAATTGCGTCTTGATGTGCCGGCGAATACCCCTCCAAAGTCGGTTATATTTCCTCAGAGCGAGGTTCTCTTTTCTTTCAACCAGCATAAAGATCCGGAGGATGCCAAAAAGCTCCAGATAGATCTTGATGCGAAGACAGACATAGGTCCTGCAGTCATCTTCGGAGCCCGTCCCTGTGACGCGAAGGGTTTTGTGGTCTATGACCGGGTTTACCTCGGAGAGGATTACCCCGATCCCTATTACAGGGAGCGGCGGGAAAAGACAAGTATCGTGACGCTTGCATGCCAGTCGCCGTCAGCAGGATGTTTTTGCACGTCTGTCGGTGGGAGCCCGTCAGACACCGAGGGATCGGATGTCATTATGACCGAGCTCGATAACGGAATGTACCTTGAGGCAGTGACGGATAAAGGCGATGCTCTTTTGGCCGATCCTGCTGTTGGGTCAGGAGAGAGCTCCCAGGCTGAGGCGAAAAAGAGGCAGGATGCTGTCGCCGCTCAGGTGGGAAAGCCCCTTGGAGAGAAGGGATTGCCTGATATCGCCATCGATATCTTCAGCAAGGATGAGTTCTGGACGGAAGAGACGGAACGGTGTCTGAGCTGCGGTGCCTGTACATATGTCTGTCCGACATGCTACTGCTTCAATATTACCGATGAGGCCGTGGCGGGGAAGGGCGAGCGTATCCGGTCATGGGATGCCTGCATGTTCCAGCACTTTACCCTTGAGGGAAGCGGCCATACACCGAGGCCGTTAAAATACCAGCGGTACAGAAACAGGGTAGGTCACAAGTTCTTCTATTATCCGGAAAAATATAGCGGATCCATTGCATGCTGTGGCTGTGGCAGATGTATAAGATCTTGTCCTGTTTCGATTGATATCAGCGAAGTCGTCGCTCACATCAGCGAAAGACAGGAAGAATTTCAGAAGAAACAAAATCTTTAAAGTGAAAGGTAATTATGACAGGGAACCCTTATCTACCAGAGCTTGCAATAGTCACCAAAGTTATTGATGAGACACCTAACATCAAGTCCTTCCAGGTGGTTTTTAAAAACCCTGAATTGATGAAGAGCTTCTCTTTCGAGCCGGGCCAGGTGGGCCAGTTGAGTGTCTTTGGTCTTGGTGAATCGACATTCGTAATCAATTCACCGCCCACGAGGATGGATTATCTACAGTTCAGCGTCATGAAGGTTGGTGAGGTCACCAGCGGACTCCACGAGATCGTAGCAGGGGACGAAATTGGGGTCAGAGCCCCTCTCGGCAACTATTTTCCCTATGAATCGATGAAGGGCAAGAATATACTCTTTATCGGTGGCGGTATCGGTATGGCACCCCTCAGAACGCTCATACTCTTTATGCTCGACAACAGGAAGGATTATGGCGACATTACGATCCTCTATGGTGCCCGGACGCCGACAGACTTGTGCTACAAAGATGACTTGAAGGAATGGGAAGAAAGAAAGGATGTTAATCTTGTACTCACCGTCGACAATGAGTTTCCCGGGTGGGACAAGAGGGTAGGCATGGTTCCTAACGTACTCAAAGAGATGAATCCGACGCCGGAAGGCACAGTCGCAATCACCTGCGGGCCTCCGATAATGATAAAGTTTACGCTCCAGGCCCTCGCGTTTCTCAAATTTCAAGATGAAAATATTGTCACAACGCTTGAAAAGAGGATGAAGTGCGGGATCGGCCTCTGTGGGCGATGCAATATCGGAATGATGTATGTATGTAAGGACGGCCCGGTCTTCACGCTCGCCCAACTGAAGAAGCTGCCGCCTGAGGAATAATAGGACGCCCTTGTCCATTGGTGTGCGGTAGGATCCACCGTTTTTCGCAGTCCGTGGAGCGGTGTCCGTGGGACGCGTATTCGTTTCTAATTAAGATACCCGGGGGTTAGAATGGCAAACGTGGGTGTCGTTGGTCTCCAGTGGGGCGACGAAGGAAAGGGGAAAGTAATCGATATACTTACCCAATCCGCTCAGGTTGTAGTAAGGTTTCAGGGTGGGGCTAACGCCGGTCATACGATAGTTGTAGGGGACGAGAAAATTGTTCTCCATCTCGTTCCGTCAGGAATCCTGCACAAAGACAAACTCTGTGTGATAGGAAACGGGGTTGTTCTCGATCCTGAGGTCTTCAGTCAGGAAGTCGATGAGTTGAAGCGCTCGGGATACCTGGACAACGAAAAGAGGCTCGTGGTGAGCGGCCTTGCGCACGTCATTATGCCCTATCACAAAAAACTCGATAGTCTCCGCGAATCGACAGCACGAAAGAAGATTGGCACCACGGGCCGGGGCATTGGACCGGCATATGAGGATAAGGTCAACAGGACGGGGATCCGTGTTGTAGACCTTTTGGATAAAAAGCTCTTTCGTGAAAAGGTCAAGGCAAACGTCGAGTATAAGAATTTCCTCTTTCGGAAGTTGTTCAAGGCTGAGGCGGTCAAGGCGTCAGAGATTATTAAAAGCTTTGAGGGCTACCGGCACTTGCTCAAAAGGCACGCGGTAGACACGGTAAAGCTTCTTCACGAATGTATGGAGAAGAGAAAGTCCGTTCTTTTTGAAGGTGCCCAGGGTACGTATCTCGATATTGATCACGGCACCTATCCTTTTGTGACGTCCTCAACGACAACCGCCGGCAATATGTCATCGGGTAGCGGGGTTGCGCCGACGGCGATCGACTATATTGTCGGCATATCGAAGGCGTATACAACGCGGGTTGGAGAGGGTCCGTTCCCGACTGAACTCCATGGTCCGGAGGGAGAGCGGATGCGCGAGGTCGGTGGGGAGTACGGGGCGACAACCGGAAGGCCCAGGCGGTGCGGGTGGTTTGATGCGGTTATCACGCGGCGTGCTGTCCGTCTCAATGGTATCAAAGGCGTGGCGCTTATGAAGCTCGATGTGCTCGACGGTTTTGATACGATCAAGATCTGCACAGGATACAAAAAAGGGTCACGAATTGTTGGTGAGCCTTTTATGAACACCGCTGATTACGGGCTTTGTGAGCCGGTCTACGAAGAGATGACGGGATGGATGACGTCTCTGAGGGAGATCAAAGTGTATGAGGATCTTCCCGAGGCGACAAAGCGCTATGTCGCACGGGTAGAGGAGCTGATCGAAGCACCGGTGATTATTCTCTCCACCGGACCTGACCGGGACGAGACAATAATTCGTCGAAACCCCTTCGTTCACTGAAAGAATCAGGTTACTGTCATGGGGTGGTCGCGGAAACATCGAATTGTGTTGACTTTGCGGCCAACTTCCAGTAAAAATAATACAATTTAAAATAATAATTGCGGCACGGAAGGAGGGAAAAATTGAATGCCAAAGGTTATAGTCAGAGAGGGCGAATCGTTCGAAAGTGCCCTTAGAAGATTCAAGAAACAGTGCGAAAAGACGGGAATACTCTCGGAAATTAAGAAACGGGAGCATTTCGAAAAACCAAGCGTAAAAAGAAAGAAAAAGATACTTGCTGCCAAGAAAAGGGCTTTGAAGAAACTGAAGAGAGCCATGGACAAGGGGCTGTATTAAGATGGAGTTCAAGAAGCTTGTAGAGGATTCACTTAAGGAATCCCTCAAGAAAAGAGATGCCGTCAGAGCGTCGGTAATGCGGATGCTCTTGGCGGCTATCAAAAACAAAGAGGTCGAAAAGAGAGGACTCCTTACAGAAGAGGAGTTCTTCCTTCTTGTCAAGAAATCGGTCAGCCAGCATGACGAATCGATTGAAAGCTTTCAGAAAGGGAACCGAATGGATCTCGTTGAAAGAGAGACGGAGGAACGTGAAATCCTCAAAAGCTTTTTGCCGGCCCAACTATCCGACGAAGAGCTGACAGAAGAGATTGAGTCGGCTATTCTGGAAGTAAAGGCTGTCGGCAAGAAAGATATGGGCAAGGTCATAAAGCTGCTCATGGAGAAATTTCCGGGACGGGTGGACGGGAAGACGCTCAGCGGTAAGGTAGTAGCCAGGCTTTCTTCAACATAATCCGTTGAAAAGCCTCCAATGATCGATCGTACTCTCGCATACTTAGACTTTACAAAGCTCCTCGATATAATCAACCGTTATTCATCAACGCCATTCTCGCGCGAGATAATCGCCTCTATACGTCCGACGACAGATCTTGATTTTATACGGACTCGCCAGGAGAAGACGGAGGGGGTTCTTGATCTTGTCCGCTTCAGCGGGAAGGCTCCTCTGGGTGATCTTTCCGACATCAGGGATCTTCTTAGACGGGTCGCGGTCAGAGATACGGTGCTGGCACCAGAAGACCTGCTTAAGATAGCTTCTTTCGCCGGAGGTGTGGAAGGTTTGAGGCGGTTTTTACAGTCTGTCCCCCCGGGAAACGGCTATGCCCGCGATCTAATCGATCGGCTCGATCCTCTGGTCGCGCTCAACAGACGGATCGGGAAAACGATAAACATCGATGGCTTCATCGAAGACACGGCTTCCTATGAACTGTCGAAGATCCGGTCTGATCTCTTCTCGTACCGGGAACGGATACGAAGAAACCTCGAAGCGGTTATGGAGAGGGAATCGGTTCGTCCCATTCTTCAGGATTCGTATATTGCGATTAGAAACGGTCGGTATGTCCTTCCCTTTAAACCGAATTTTAATCAGGCCATACAAGGTATTGTTCACGACTATTCCCACTCTCTTAAAACCTCCTTCGTCGAGCCTGTGGAGGTCCTGGAACTCAATAACAGCATCAACATGCTTGCCGAGGAAGAAAGAGAGGAGGAGAAGAGAATCCTCCGTGAGTTGACGCAGTTTCTCGGGCAGTTCACAGGTGAGTTGGAGAACGACTTTGAACTTGTTCAGGAATTCGATGTCCATCAGAGCCTCGCGCTTTTTGCCCTCGAGTTTGACTGCGTAAAGCCCTCGTTGCGCCCCGACCCTGTTCTTGAAGTCAGAAACGCCCGCAATCCTTTTATTGTGCTTTCAAAAGGCAACCGTGCAGTGCCCGTCGACATCCTCATGGATGCTGAGACGAAGGCACTGGTCGTAAGCGGTCCAAATGCAGGAGGGAAGACAGCAGCACTGAAAACGATTGGCCTTCTCACGGCAATGGCGCAGAGTGGGTTCTTCATTCCAGCTTCCCATAATCCTCAGGTTGGTCTCTTTGAGAGTATTTCGGCCGTTATGGGGGATGAACAGGATATTGCCATGGAATTGAGCAGTTTTACGGCCCACCTTCTTGCCATAAAAGAACTTTTACAACGATCGGAACAGCACCAACTGGTCCTCATTGATGAAATAGCCGGCGGGACTGACCCCCAGGAGGCATCGGCGCTCGCCATGGGGATTATCGATGCTTTTGTCGAACGGGGTTGTAAGGTCATTGTCACCACCCATCTCAACGCCCTCAAGGCCTACGGTTTCTCTAAGGCTTTTGCGATCAATGTTGCCACCAGTTACGACGAGAAAACTTATAGGCCCAAATATACACTTGTCTACGGTTCGGCGGGATTCAGCAACGCCCTTCACGTGGCCCGGGAGACCGGTTTTCCGGAGGAGATCATTGACCATAGCTTTCAGTATCTTGGCAAACAGGAACATATGCTCAATGAACTTCTCACTGAACTTGACGAGGAAAAGAAGAGGGTAGCCGAGGAATTGGCGGAGGTGTCGAAGATTAAGGAGGAACAACGACGGAGGCTCACTCTCCTGCGGGATAAAAAAGATGAGCTTCGTGCGAGATTTGAGGCGAACTGCCAGAAACGGATGCAGGCATTCGAAGAGGAGCTGGCAGAACTGGAAAGAGAGATTGCCAGTCGCGAAAAAGATGCTATAAAAGAAGTGAGGGGAAGGGCTGAGAGAGTGAAGAAGAGGATTGGCATGCCGGTCAGCGTTGCTGAGCAGTCCTTCGGTGTTGGCGATTACGTGCGGATAAAATCTCTCGGAACGACAGGCTTCGTGACTGCTGTGGACGAGAAGAAAGGACTCTACGAGATTGCCGGCGAGAGTGTCCGTACCAGGGTGCATAAAAGATTTTTAGAAAAGCTAAAAACCCCTCCACCAGGCAAAGGAAGCGGAAAGAACCAATTTTCCCTCGTTGCCGAGCCTGAGCCATCCGAACTCAACATCCAGGGGATGAGGGTAGAAGATGCCATCGATGCTTTGGATAGTTTTTTGGATAAGGCAGTGGTCAACGGAAAAGATACGGTGAAAATCCGACATGGCGTAGGGACCGGGAGGCTTATGGGGGCGGTCAGAGATCACCTGATATCAGTGGTGAAGGTTAAATCGGCAAGGCCTGACGAAAGAAACGCAGGCATAACTGTTGTCGAGCTATGATGAGATCTTCTTTTGAGGACGTCCTTGAAAGAATCGACATAGTGGATGTAATTGCACCTCATGTGAAATTGCGGAAGGCCGGCCGGAATTTTATCGGTCTCTGTCCTTTTCACAAAGAGAAGACGCCGTCCTTTACCGTAAGCGCGGAAAAACAGATCTATTATTGTTTCGGCTGTCACAGCGGGGGAAATGCGATCAATTTCCATATGAAAATTGAAAGCCTCTCTTTTCCCGAGGCCGTAGAGAGTCTCGCAAAACAGTTTGGGATTCCCTATCGCATGCCGGGCTCGTCAACCAAAGCTCGGCTCGCCGACGGTCTGGAGATGCTGGCACGGTACTACGAGGACAATCTCGGAAAATCGAAAAGGGTCCGAGAATACTTGAAACATCGCGGCATATCGGACATTATGGCCGACTCATTCAGGCTTGGTTTCAGTGACCCCATACCGGGGAGAATCGGGGCGCTGATTAAGAGCTCATCTGTCCCGGCGGATGTTTTTCTCGCTTCCGGTGTCATCAGATCGAGAGACAAGGATTACTATGATATGTTCCGCGGCCGTCTCATCATCCCCATTCTCGATGTAAACGGGAAGGTTATCGGGTTTGGCGGCCGCACCATGGAGAAGGACGGGCATCCCAAGTATATAAATTCACCAGAATCAGGGATCTTCAGGAAGAGGTCGACCCTGTACGGCCTCAATCAGGCAAAAACGGCTATTCACAAGGAAAACATGGTCATCGTTGTTGAAGGGTATTTTGATGTGATCGCTCTCCATCAGGCGGGGGTGAGAAATGTCGTGTCGACCCTCGGTACTGCAATTACGGAAGACCATCTGATACGGCTCAAACGATATACTGAAAACGTTACGCTCATGCTTGATGGTGATGAGGCAGGAGTGAAGAGTGTTTTAAGGCTTCTTCCTCTTGTGGCCGAAACAGAGGTAGACTGTCAGGTCGCTGCCTTGCCGGAGGATCAGGATCCTGACAGCTTTGTTCGATCACAGGGAGAAGGTGCTGTTCGGGAGCTTTTAGCGTCCCGTAGACCCCTTCTTGAGTTCTTCATCGATGAAAAGGTCAGAACGGGAGGGGGTAATTTTCACTCAAGACTGAAGATGGTACGGGAGGTGACGCCCTTTCTTGACGCGATTCCCGGAAAAGTCAGAAGGGCTCTCTTCGTGAGGAGACTTTCCGAACTTACGGGCGTTGATGAGAGGGTTTTCGGTGAGGATATGAATGGGGAACGCCAGAGAGATGACGGTCCGGCAGAGGGGCGCCGGAGCATCATAGATGAAAAAGTTGCTGGCGCGCTTCTGACCAAACCGGCCCTGCTGCAGATGTTTATGGAGAGATCGGGTAATCGGTTTTTATCCGACCTGGAAGTGAAGGGTCTCATCGGGAAAGTTCTGTCGTCAGCGGTTTACAGTGATTGTCGGGATGTCCGAATGCTTGTCAATGCGATTGACGATGAATCGCTGAGAGAATGCGCTGTTCGTTCTACCTTTTCCGTTCACGACTATGATGACGAACATCTCGATAAGATTGTCTGTGACTTTCTCGAATACAAGGAGCAAGGGGAACTGAAAAAGGTTGGCAAAAGCATCACGGAAGAACTGGCAGAAGCTGAAAGAAAAGGGGACGAGAAGAGGATGGGAGAGCTTCTCAGAAAAAAGCGGGAGGTTTTGTCGGCAATAAAACAAAAGTCCGAAAGGTGAGGTGGGAATGGCCAATAATGATGAAAGCAAGATCGTTGTGGTCTTCAGGAGCAGGGAAACGTTTCTTCAGTATGAAGAAAATGGTGAACAGGGGGATGTTCCACGGGTTTTTTCGCCAGCCGACGAGCAGGACAGTATCTTTGAAGGCATGGAGGTTTTTGACGTATTTGCCGGTGATGGGGGATGTTTTCAGGACAGCGAGCGAAACGACGATGTTTTGTATGAAGGGGATGATGGGATCTATGAGGATGACATTTCCAATCCCATACGCCACTACATAAAAAAGATGGGTGCCCTGTCGCTTCTGACGAGGGATGGAGAGAAGGAAATTGCCATCCGTATGGAAGAGGCGAAGGAAGAAGTAAAACGGATTCTTGCATCCTTTCCCTGGACTGCGAAGGAACTGGTAGCGGCGACAGAAGCGTATCGGGCAGGGAGAATGGATCTCAGAGATATCTCGTGCGAACTCGAAGACGACGATGATGACTCCGATTCTTTGGATGGAACAGCACACAGGGTCATCGAATCACTTGAGCGGTTGAGAGTCACATGCCGCGAACTGGAAATGGATAAAAGCAAGAATTCTTTGTCACGGAAACGGCAGGGTCTCCGCGAGGCCCTTCTCGATATCAATCCGAGCAAGAAGATGACAGACAGGATTGTTCTGAGAATGAAGGAGTATGTGGACAAGAGCGAAAAATTGCTGAATGACCTTGAAAGATCGCAACGAATGGTGCCACAATCGGCACATAGACAGGAATTGCTCTTGCGAAGGCGCCTTGCGCGCATCGAGCAGGATTCGGGCCTTCGGATCGATGAGCTGCGAAGCCTCTATGCAGGTATACTTGCCGCCGAGGCAAAGTGTGCCAATGCCAAGAATGAACTGGTTAAAGCGAATCTCCGTCTTGTCGTGAGTATCGCCAAGCGATACACAAACCGCGGACTTTCACTCCTTGACCTGATCCAGGAAGGAAACATCGGCCTTATGAGGGCCGTGGACCGGTTCGAGCATAAGAGAGGGTACAAATTCAGTACGTACGCGACGTGGTGGATCCGCCAGGCCATCACGCGGGCTATTGCCGATCAGGCCCGTACCATCAGAATTCCCGTTCACATGATCGAGACGATCAACAAGATTCTCCGTGTGTCGAGAGAGCTTGTTCAGGAACTCGGGCGGGAACCTTTTCCTGATGAGATTGCCGATCGGATAGGTTTCACGTCAGATAAGGTGAGGAAGATCCTTAAAATCACCAAGGAGCCGATCTCTCTCGAGACACCTGTGAGCGACGATGAAGATGCGCACCTGTTCGACTTCATCGAGGATAAGAATACGCCCACACCTCAACAGCACGCCATTATCGATGACCTGACATATCAGCTCGATGAGCTTCTCGCCACCTTGTCCCCCCGGGAGGAAAGAGTTGTCCGGATGAGATTCGGAATAGGCGAGAAGTACGATCATACACTCGAAGAGGTGGGCCAGGTTTTTGATGTGACAAGAGAACGGATCAGACAGATTGAAGCAAAGGCGCTCAAAAAACTGAAGCACCCGTCGAGATCAAAAAGACTCCGCTGTTTCATCGAAAACTGAGCGGCGGGAACAGAAGCCCATTCATCCAAAACGTGCTGCAAATGCTGAGGATACTTTTTCCTTGACAAAGCGCGACGCGTAAAATATTGTATACAAAATTTATCTGCTCACGCGGTGGGTGATGTCTGTAAACCGGCACAGACAAAGGGGGCTGTTACATAGAGTGTGCCGGCAAAATCAATCGGGGAGGAGCGTACAATGAACTTTGCCCTTACAGAAGAACAGGAATTTTTCAAGAAGACAGTGGCCGATACCATTGACAGAATGATTCTTCCCAAAGCCCAGGAAATAGACGAACAAGACTCGTTTCCCCATGACGTCTGGAGGGAATTCACCCAGCTCGGATATCTCGGACTCCGTTACCCCGAAGACGTAGGGGGGATGAATGCCGACAAGATAATGTGTATGACCTTCTATGAAGAGATAGCAAGGGGTTCAGTAGGATTTGCCCAGAGTGTTATCATGAACATCCTTATGGGCACCTATTTCCTCTATCGTTTCGGCTCGGACAGTATAAAAGAACGGTGCCTGTACCCCGCGATGAGGGGGGAGAAGATTGCAACGATGTGTTTTACCGAAGACCAGTCAGGATCTGACCTTGGTGCTACGCGGACGACAGCGAAAAAGGATGGAAATGGGTGGAGAATCAATGGTACAAAGATGTGGATCACGAACGGACCGATCTGTGATTTCTGTACTGTTATGGCGACTGTAGATCGGACAAAGGGGTTGAAGGGGCTCAATTTTTTTCTTGTTGAAAAAGGAACACCCGGTTTTTCCAGCGGCCAGGTTCTTGATAAACTGGGCTGCCGGGGCACGGTGACAGGGGAACTGGTCTTTGACGAGGTGTGGGTTCCCGACGAGAATCTTCTTGGTGCTGAACTGGGGAAGGGCGTGGTTTATGTCTCGGAGATCCTTGATGAAGTGAGGCTGATGACAGGCGCTATGGCTCTTGGCATAGCCAGAGGCGCCTACAATGAAGGGCTTGAGTTTGCCCGCAAACGGATCGCATTTGGGAATCCGATAGGTACCTATCAACTCATCCGCGAAAAGTTTGCCGATATGGATACGCTCATGAACTCGGCGAGATTGCTTATTTACTACGGTTCATGGTTGCTTGAGAACGGAATGGATAGTAGAATATTGGCCGCGGAAGCGAAGATGTTTGCAACTGAAACGTGCCTCAAGGTCGTTGATGAAGTGACACGGATCTATGGCGCCAATGCTTTCGCCCATGAATATACGCCCCAAAGATATTTTCGGGACGCACGGTTCCTCCTTTATGGGGGCGGTACCCACGAGGTGCTCAAGGATTTTATAGGGAGGACAATTATCGGGAAATTATAGGAAGGAGGCAGAGTACGTGAATATTCTTGTTTTTATGAAACAGGTCGCTGACACTGAAGCAAGGATTTCTATTCAGGCTGACAAGAAATCCCTTGATGTGGAAAACAAGTTCACAATGAATTTTTTTGATGAATTTGCCGTGGAGGAGGCCATTCGGACAAAAGAGAAGCTGAAAGAAAGCCAGATAACAGTCTGCAGCTATGGCCCGAAGAAGGCGATCGAAGCATTGAGAACGGCCGTTGCCATGGGAGCAGACAGGGCCGTTCTTATCGAAGACAATGGCGGGATCAGATCCGATCCGCTGGCCGTTGCCAGGCTTCTTGCAGCCTTTGGCCGATCCGAACCATTCGATCTCATTATCTGCGGCAAACAGGCGCTTGATGACGAAAACGGACTCATAGGCATCATGGTTGCCGAGCTTCTCGGGATCCCTCACGCGAGTAACGTTATCTCTCTTGAAGCGGGGAAAGAGAATGTGATAGAGGTAGAAACGGAAGTGGAAGACGGGAGGGAATGGCTCGAAATCCAGCTACCCGCCCTTATTACCGTTCAAAAGGGTATCAATTCCCCCCGTGTACCTCTGATTACAGGGGTCATGAAGGCAATGAAAGCAACGATTCCTGTAGTCGATCCTTTCTCGCTGGCTGTCGATGGTGGCGATGTGGACCTGGAACATGCCACGACGCCAGTCCTGTATTACGAAGGGAAACCTGAGCGGCCCGAGGTGAAGATGATAGAAGGCGAAAGTGCCGAAGAGAAGGTAAGAACGCTTGTGAAGCTCTTACAGGAAGAAGCAAAAGTCCTTTAGAGGTGTCCATCATGTCAAAAGACATATTTGTTCTTGTTGAAACGAAAGAGAATCAGGTTCGGAAAGTATCCTTTGAATTGCTGACCATGGCGAAGAGCGTAGCAGAGATTCTCGCGTCGAAAACATATGCAGTTGTACTCGGGTGCGATCAGGCAGAGGTTGCTCAGGAGGTTGCAGGTTTTGCTGATGCCGTTCTTGTTGTTGATGACGAAGCGCTGAAACAGTACAGAAACGATCTTTTTGCAGGCGCCCTCGAAGACCTCATCCACAAATACCGACCTTTTCTTGTTTTCGGTCCCGCTACAACGACAGGGAGGGATCTCTTTCCGAGGGTTGCCGCCCGTCTGAATACAGGGATTGTTGCCGATGCCGTTGGTATTGAGGTTACGGCAGAGAGCGTGAAGGTCAAGAAGCCGATCTTTGGGGGTCGTGTTGTTTCATGGGTGGAATGCAGGAACGCACCAACAACGATAGTAACGTTCCGGCCAAATACCTTCTCCATTGAGAAGCAGGCCTCTATCGGTGAGATTATCAAAGAGAACGTTTCTCTGAAGGCCGATCCGCGGATTACTGTTGTGAAGACGGAAAAATCGAAATCACGGAAAGTTGATCTACAGGAGGCTGATTTCATTATCTGTGGTGGAAGGGGTATGAAAGATGCCGAGAGCTTTGGAGCTCTCGAAGAGATAGCGACGGTGATGGATGGACGAGTAGGTGCTTCCCGGGCCGTTGTTGACAGCAAATGGCGTGAATATGACGATCAGGTTGGAAAAAGTGGAAAGACCGTTAGTCCAAAGCTTTACATCGGATGTGGCATTTCCGGTGCACTTCACCATATCATGGGAATGGACACATCGAAGGTCATTGTTGCCATCAACAAAGATGCCAACGCTCCCATCTTTCATTATGCCGACTATGGTCTTGTAGATGATGTCTTTGCTGTTCTGCCCATATTGAAGGCTGAATTGACGAGGAGTAAAGAAGAGAGGTGACATGGAAAAGCTCGATGTCATCATAGTCGGTGCGGGACTGGCAGGCCTTGCCTGTGCATACAGGCTTGCTGAGACAGGAATGCAGGTGATCGTTCTTGAGCGGGGTGACGCGCCGGGAGCCAAGAATGTCTCCGGCGGGAGGCTGTACCTCCTTCCCCTTCGGGAGATGACGGGCGATATGTTAGAGGGAGCCCCTTTTGAACGAAGGGTTGTCCGGGAGCGGTGGAGTCTTCTCGGCGAATCCCAGAGTCTGGGAATCGATCTTACAGGAAACCGGTTCAGGGAAGAGATGCACAGTGCCACCGTATTGAGATCGAAGCTCGATGGCTGGCTTGCCGGCCGTCTGATGGAAAAAGGCATTTTTGTCATTCCCAAATACAGGGTGGATGAGTTGATCGTCAACAATGGGTCTGTCGAGGGAGTCAAGGCCAACGAAGAAGAACTCTATGCCAACGTTGTTGTTGCGGCCGATGGAGTTCTCTCTTTCATCGGGGAAAAAGCCGGGCTGAGGGGCCGAATGGATCCGAAGAGTTATGCCGTCGGCATAAAAGAGATCATTGAGCTACCTGCGGAACGGATTGAAGACCGATTCAATCTCGATAAAGGCGAAGGCGCGGCCCACCTCTTTATAGGGGATGTGACGAAGGGCTGTTTTGGCGGAGGATTTGTCTACACCAATGAATCGACCATCTCTCTCGGTGTTGTCGTCGGAATCAAGGCTCTTATGGATAACCCTGACTCTGTAAAAGCTCATGAACTGCTCGACGCCTTCAAGGACCGGTATGAGCTTCAGCGTTACATCGGAGGCGGGAAAGTGGCCGAGTACTCTGCACATCTCATACCTGAAGCGGGCTTTGATGGCCTGCCGGCGGTCTATGGAAGCGGGCTTCTTCTGGCAGGTGATGCGGCAGGATTGGCTCTCAACATGGGGGTGACGGTGAGAGGTATGGAATTTGCGATAGCCTCGGGTGTTCTCGCTGCTGAAACGATCATTCAGGCGAAGGAGGCGAACGATTTTTCTGCTCAGTCGCTCAAGGTGTATGATGAGAAGCTTAGGGCCTCTTTTGTGATCAAGGATATGGTTTCTGCACGGGAAATGCCTCGTTTTCTCGAAAACCCCCGATTGTTTGACCTCTATCCCAAAACCTTTCCCCGATTCCTCGAAGATATCATGTGGTTTGGAAACGAGCCCCGGGAAAGACTGTGGGATACGGTAAAAAAAGGTCTGAAATCGGCGGGTTTGTTGGGTCTCGGCGGAATCAAGGAACTCCTCACAATAAGGAGAATCTGATCGATGATGACGATTGAAGAAAAACTTGCCCTTGACGCATTTAAAACGGATGGAGAGAGCCATATCCACATTGACCACGAGGTATGCCGGTCCCGTTGCACCACGAGATATTGCATGACTGTCTGCCCGGGACATCTTTACTCGTTCAATGAGGATAGCAAGGAGATGGTTGTCGAGTATGCCGGCTGTCTGGAATGCGGAACATGCCGCGTTGCCTGTCTGGAAGGAGCTATTCATTGGGTTTATCCCAGGGGGGAGTTTGGGGTTCAGTACCGGTACGGTTGACGTCTGTGCAGAGCCGCTCCTTTTCCCTGTGCTGCTGCGGAAGCGTGTGAAGGCCTTTCCTTTTATCCTGTCTGTTCACTGTGATGTTCCTGAAAACATATCTTCCAATAAATAGAGGGTACCTATGGACAACAAATACGAGTTTATTTTTCAGCAGGGTTCTATCGGCGGTCTCGTCGCAAAGAATCGGGTGAAGTATGCGGCTACGGAAACGAACTTTAATTGTTCAGACGGATACGTAACAGACCGGGAAGTGGCCTACATGGAGGCCCAGGCAAAAGGTGGTGCCGGCATCGTTACGACCCAGGGCGCTTATCCTGATCTGAAGGGGGAGGGAAAGGGCTTCAGGGGGATGATGGCCATTTCTGAAGACCGATTTATCCCTGGCCTCGCGAGACTTGCCGACGTAATTCGACAGAACGGAGCTCTTTCGTGTATCCAGATACTCCATTGCGGCCGGGAAGGAGGGGTCGATCTCGATTACAGCCTGATGCCGACAGTCGTCCCCCAGAAGTTGTCCTATTTTAAACCGCCCAGAGAGATAACGATCGCTGAAATCAAACAGTCTGTGATCGACCACGTTGCTGCATCGAGACGGGCGAAAGAAGCCGGATATGACATGATCGAGCTGTCCGGTATTGTCGGGTACCTCATGTCTACGTTTATTTCGAGTTACACCAATAAGAGAAAGGATGACTGGGGCGGTGATATCAGGGCGCGGTCCCGGCTCATGTTCGAAATCGTTCAGGCCGTGAAAGCGGAGGTCGGGTCGATGCCCGTAGGCATCCGACTCTGTGGTCTTGAACTGCTCGATGACCGTGGGGGGAACACTATGGAAGAGAGCATGGAGACCTTCCGGATAGCTCAGGAGGCAGGCGCCGATTATGTCAGTGTCACGGTGGGCTGGCATGAGTCATCGAAATCTGTCATTACACGGGATGTGCCCATGGGACACTGGCTGTGGGTGGCAAAAAAGGTCAAAGAGTATGTCTCCATCCCTGTCATGATGGCTTTCAGGCAATTTCTCCCGGCCATACCTGATCAGGCAATCAAGGATGGGACCATTGATTTCTGGGAGGCATGCAGGCCGATGATCGCTGATCCCCAGATGCCGATCAAGGCACGGGAGGGGAGGGAAGACGAGATCGTACCCTGTATCGCCTGTAACATATGCTTTTCCCGTCTCTACTACCATCAGCCCATCATGTGTTCTGTCCGTCCGAATCTCGGATATGAAGGCGTACCGTCATGGGGTTATTACGGATTTGAAAAAAGTCCTGAAAAGAAGAGAATCGCTGTTGTCGGGGCAGGGCCGGCGGGTCTTCAATATGCCGCCGTGGCAGCGGAAAAAGGGCATGATGTGACCATTCTCGAACGTCACGATCGCACGGGAGGCAGTGTTCTGATGGCGTCACAGGTGGATGCGGGGGCGGTGGAGCTGCTGCGGCCCGTGAAGAAGCTCGAAGGCGACTGCAGGCGACTCGGTGTGTCGATGAAATTCGGCGTTCAGGATACGGAAAGTGCGTTAAAGGCTCTGGCAGCAGATCTTGTTGTCATGGCCACAGGGGCCCGGTTCCTTCCCGTCGATGTTCCACAGGGGATCCCTCTTGTGACGCCTGAGGATATCATGGTGAAAAACATCTCTGTTCCGAAGAAGGTGATAATCTTCGGTGGCCAGGGAGCGGGGCTCGGACTTGCGGTCCATCTCCTCGGAAAGGCGGATATCGACATTACAATTGTAGAAGAGAGCGGAACGATCGGCAGGGATGTAAACCCCTTTTATCTCTGGCAGTATATGGGGCTCATGAGAAAGAAGAAAGTAACCATTCTTCGCAATGCCCGCTTCTCAGGCATTCGGAACGGGATGTTTGCTGTGATGACTGGCGATGGAGAAAAGACATTCGATTGCGAATTGGCCGTGACCGCACTCAGGGCGCCATCTGATATGAAGGACAAACCAGGAGCATATGCCGGAAAGAGGATCTATATCGGAGATGCGAAGCATCCCCGGCGACTGAACAATGCCATTCATGACGGCTTCCGTTATGCCATGGAGGTATAAATCGATGATACCAGTATTAGACAGTTTGACATGTACAGGATGTGGCGCCTGCAAGGAAGTCTGTCCCCCCCAGGCAATAGAGATGAAAGACGACAAGGCTTTTATCTATGGCGATCTTTGCGAAGAATGCGGATTCTGCGCCGCAGAATGTCCTGTAGGAGCATTCACAATCATTTTTCCTGCAGGGGATCAATATATGTGACCGGTGGTAAGAAGCTCTTCGGCGGTATTATACAACATCGCTATCTGAAGGGTTATTCCCCCTCTCTTGGTATACAGTATAATTATCTTGACAAAAAACTGTATACAGTATAATTATCTTCCAACGAGCAGAAGAGAGGGGGAAGTCCATGCACCGTGCTGCCGAAGAGAATGAATCGTGGATAAGCAGTAAGGAGATTATCGAGAAGGCGGGAATTTCCCGTGCAACACTCAATAATTACATACGACTTGGTATCGTTCCCAGGCCCCTGGTCCGAAAGCCGCAGGAAGAGGGCAGCAGTGCAAAAAAGCTCGGGTATTTCAATCCTTCCGTATTAGACAGATTAGACTGGATAAAAGCGCAGAAGAAAGAAGGCGTCCCCATGGAGAAAATCGTCATCATGGCGAAAAGGGATGCCCGCCCGGATCCAGAGACAACAGGCAGCGATCTGCCCGCCCCGTCATCAGGGGGGTCTGTGGTCATCGACGAGATGTATGGGCCGGGACAATCGATTGACAAGATCAAACATCCTGCATACCTCATGAACTACCGGTTTGAAATTGAGTGGATAAATCCTGAAGCGGAGGCAACCATCTTTGCCCGGGAGGTCCGCAAGATAAAAAACGCCGATATGAGGAATATCTTTCGGCTTTTTTTTAATTGGGAAATAGGATCGGCTTTTAAGAACTCTGTCCAGAACTGGGAACGTCTCGTCGATCTTCATATGAAATTTCTCAAACTCAAGCTAAGAAAAGAAAATCTTGCCATGTTCTATCCCGGTATGTCGGGAGATGAACTAAAGGTACTCCATAACATCTTTGACCGTACTGCTGTTGCCACGAGCGATCTGAGAAACCAGATCCAGGTGACGCTTGTCGGGAGTGATGACGTCGCAGTGACATATGCTGTTTTTGTACGTTTTTTCCGGGAAGGCATCCTCTTTCTCTATGTTCCCACAACCCTTCCCCTTGAAGGAATTCACAGATTATTATCAGACCGGGGGAGGGTGATTCGGGATCTTTTGAAGAAGAGACTCCCCACTGTTGTCCCTTTCTGTGTTCTTGTTGCCGATCTCCAGGATTCTTTAAGGATTTGCGCTGAACTCCCCGTTGAAGAGTATTTTGAGCTGATTAATCAAATATGGGAGGTCATGGAGGTATCCCTCACGAAGTTTGGAGGGATTTACGGAAAGCATGCAGGCGATGGGGCGGTCTATTATTTTCTCAAGGAGCGGGATTCGAATTACATGATAAACGTTATTCTCTGTGCTCTCGAAATGAAGGAAAAAACAGAGAAACTTTCGGCAGAGTGGAAGATACGGAAAAAGTGGCATAACGATCTTTTTCTCAATATCGGTATTAACGAAGGTCAGGAGTACTTCAGCACGACATATATATCACGAAGCATAGAATTCATGGCCCTCGGTGACACGATAAACTATGCAAGCAGGCTCTCTGATTTGGCGAGGAATGGAGCCATCCTCGCCACGAAGGAGTTATACAACAAGCTCGATGACGATGAGCGAGGCCAGTTTCTATTCGGTATTAAGCGGAAGGTATACGACAAGGAAGTCTTTGTGGAGAATACCTTTTCCCGGGTCACCGATCTCATCAACGGTGACGATCTTACGCGCCGGTCGTTTACCGACATTGCAACACTGGCGGTGACGGAAATTATCGGGAGGAACGTCCGTACTGCTGACGATGATGGTGACGACAGCGAGCCAGTGCTGTAATCCAGTCTTGTCTCTTCCATAACCGGAAAAGCTACAGAATAACAGAATACAAGGGAAAACCTGCGCCTTGATCACTACGGTGTTGTGGAGATAAAAGAGAAGCCGCCAGACGTTGATGGGGGGAATTCTGGCGGCTCAAAGGAAGGTCCTCAAACACGCACATCACGTGAAGGAGGGTTGACTCGTATTATAGCACGATTAGAGAATACGTCAAGAAAAAACTTCATGAATTTCATCTTACCCCTACTTTTTTCCGAGGCAGAGGTTGTAGGATATCTGGAGACGAGTGTATTCGTCACTCATAGCCCTCCGTTCAGCCTCTATCTTTCGTAAATTGTCCATCATGCCGTTTGATACTTCCACCTTTTTGTTATATGCGGTTACTTTTTCCTTCAGCGTTTGATCCCGCCACAGGCTTTCCGGCGAAGACCGGAGTCTTTCGATGGCCTGCTTCTCGGCGACCAGTTTCTTGCTGAGCTCGAACCTCTCTTTACCCAGAGATTCCAATTCCCTCTTTTTCTTTTCGACGTCTCGAAGGAGGGATGACGGTGGGGCTGAGCAGAGGGGGCCCGGGGCCATGGAAGAACGGACCCCAAAAACCTGGACAACGACATAGACGTTTCGTCCATTCACCAGTCCTCGCCGGAGGGCGACACCTATGTCGGTGCTGTCGGAACGGAGGATGTTCATTTTTGAAGCCCTATCGGCCATCAGGGCTCCAATGATATCTTTGTTGGTCGAAAACATTCCTTCGGCGATATTCTCGGCCACAATCGTCTCTTTGTACCCTGCGATACGGCTGTGATGGGCCAGGTCGCCGTCAGTCGGGGGTCCGGCCTTCGTGGCCTGGGTGGCAAAAATGTTGTCCACCCGCAGGTCTGCAACGGTGTCGAGCCGATAATCCTCCCTCAGCGGAGCGATGCTATTCGTCGACCGGATGCCATTGGTCAGTTTGATGATGGTCTGCCGTCGTAAAACGTCATAAGCCGTGTGGTAGTCGGTAACATCAGGCGCACCATGCTTTTCTTGTGAGAAAATACTGGTGATAAACGAGTTCATTCCCGGATGGCCGTGTTTGTGTCCGTCGACGAGCCACCACAGAAGACTGCCTATGATCAGCACTATGAGGAGAGCGATCCAAAGAAATCTTTTCATCCCGTCTTTATTCCATCCTTTATCGACCTGTTGAGCCCGACAACTACTGCCAGAGCTTCCACGATTTTTGATTGTACCACCACGTGCCAGATTTTACACAACTTTCGCTCTGTGGCAGCGGTGGAAGCTTGAATAGAGGCTTACTTTTGACTACGGCTTGTCGTTATGGTATAAGTATTCATGGGTTACGTATCGTTACACCATTACTTTTCCGTACAGGGTCTTAATTCCGCCATTCTCAGATCTGCCTTTAAAACACTGCTGTAAAATCAGGTCCTCTTTCGATCCGCTAAACCTATTGTGCGTCTTGTGGTAGTGGTCACAATGTCGGTGCGTGATATATAAAGAGTTCCTTTACACGAAGAGAGGTTGCTGTGGCGCAAAACAGAGATATGTCTCAGCATCAG
>CAYQXL010000023.1:0-1291 GCA_964421445.1 uncultured Pseudomonadota bacterium | reverse complement strand
CTTTACACGAAGAGAGGTTGCTGTGGCGCAAAACAGAGATATGTCTCAGCATCAGGTTGCCGGGGAACTCAGATCCCTGTCCGCTGAGCTGAGAGAAGAATATTATAGAAATGGTGCCCTCAAGAGGCTAAGTGGATTGAAAAATGGAAAGCTTCACGGTCCGAGCGTCGAGTTCTATGTTTCAGGCGAAGTTTTGGGGAGAGCATTCTTTCAGTATGGCCGGCTTCATGGCGCTGCGACGATGTATCGCCAGGATGGCCGGCTATGGGTAGATGCCCACTACAGTGACGGCAAACTCGATGGAAGCTATGTGAGTTATCACGATAACGGAAGCATCGATGTAAGGACAGTATATAGTGGCGGAGAATGCGACGGACCCTACAAGCGGTACGACAGATACGGCGGACTTGTGGAAGAAGGGGTCTTCAGAAAGGGAAGGAAGCATGGCTCCTGGAGATTTTACTATGAGAGCGGCGAGGTTGCGGTAGATGAAACGTTTGACAATGGAAGGCTTGTGCACCGGGAGCAGTTTGACGAGGATTGCGCAGGAGCCAAAGTCCGAACAGTAGCTAATCTGAAACAGGGGGTTTAATCATGAGTACCCGGGAGATTTTCATCACTGAACACGACATGACCAGACTGCGGGGGCTTATCGAGACGTATGGCGGGAATGATACGCCTTACCTCGACCGCCTCGAAGAAGAACTGGACAAGGCAAAGATCGTGGACCCCAAGAGTATTCCTGGGGATGTTGTAACCATGAACTCGGTCGTTCGTATCAAAGATCTCGATACGGGTGAAGAGAATACGTTTGCTCTTGTCTTTCCCGGAAAAGCGAAATCAATGGAGAAGGGTGTTTCCATTCTCGCGCCCATAGGAACGGCGATCATTGGATACAGGGAAGGGGATATAATCGAATGGGACGTTCCAGGCGGCCTGAAGAGATTTCGCATAACAGAGATAGTCTATCAGCCAGAACGGCTGGGAAACTATGAATTATAGGCGCTTTCTGTCCTTCGGCAAAGGGGGCTATGAAAGATCCAGACCACCAAAACTATCCGGGAAGCATTTGACTGTTCCTGTAATCGGGATCCTGGTCAGCAAATCGGGGGCATGGCGGAGGGGATGGCAACACTTCTTCCGATAATCACGCAAAGGTCGGTAATGCCGGCGGAAAAATACTCGCACAAAAAAGGACGATTTTGTCTAATTCAGAAAAACCTGGACACATCAATATGCTGATATTATACGTTTATCCGTATTGACAGCAATTATTTCGTATGCGATAGTA
>CAYQXL010000022.1:12076-33112 GCA_964421445.1 uncultured Pseudomonadota bacterium | reverse complement strand
AGAGAGGACCAATCTTCTTGACCGGTTTTACCACCCCCATCACCGGGAGGCGGAACAAAGGGTACAGGCCTGTCTCGACAAATACGGCAGGTGCCTGATTCTTGACTGCCACTCCTTTCCATCGCAGCCTCTGCCTGTTGACCTGAATCAGGACTCCGACCGCCCTCACATATGTCTCGGAACAGATCCCTTCCATACACCTCTGGCCCTTACCACTGGGGTTACGGGCTACTTTACTTCCCTCGGACTGACCGTTTTTCACGATAAGCCGTACGGAGGAACGTATGTGCCTGTACCTTTCTTAGCTGCGGACCGGAGGGTTTCATCGCTTATGATAGAGATCAACCGTAGTCTCTATATGGACGAAACCACAGGGAATAAAGAGAAGTCTTTTGAAATGCTCCGGTATGCTATGGGAGGTCTTGAAGGTTATCTCGGGAAACTGAACATGCTACACAAATCATGATCAGCCCTTCAATTGGATGTAAGAAGCCGTTTAAGCGAGAGGGCGCGACAGGGTGTGAAAATTGATGACGCACTCTCTTAGGGAGAAAGAATTCAGGTTCGATTGAGCATCCCTGTTCCCCCAGGATTGGGAAGCGGGCCTGATTGCTCAGGACCATGTCCGTCGGCGGGTTCCACGTCAAATTTATACCCGATACCGTAGACCGAATGGATTGGATTCGCTTCAGGATCGGCCGATTCTATCTTTCGTCGCAATTTCTTGATATGGCTGTCGATGGTACGGTCGCTGACGATCCGTTCGTCAGGATAGATCCTGTCCATGAGTTGTTGCCTGGTGAAGATACGGCCCCCGTTGACCACGAGGAACTGGAGAAGCTTGAACTCAATTGCCGTCAGATCGAGATCGCTGCCCGCCCATGTTGCCTGGTAGCTTGATTCGTCGAGTGAAAGCTTCCCTGTGCCGGTCACTGTCCCCCCGTTTGTTCGCCTGAGGACAGCCCTGACCCTCGCCACCACTTCCCGGGGACTGTAGGGTTTGCAGATATAGTCGTCCGCTCCCAGTTCGAGGCCGAGAAGGCGGTCGATCTCGTCGATCCTGGCGGTCACCATGATGATGGGGACCGACGAGAAGGTGCGGATCTCCCTGCAGATCTCCATACCGTCCCGGCCGGGCAACATGAGGTCGAGGAGGATGAGGTCACAATTCTGTTCCTTCACCAGATGGACGACCGTTGCGCCATCGCCTGTACAGAATGTCTGAAAGCCTGCCGCCGTCAGGTAGTCGGCAAGCAAACGGGCCAGTTTCGGTTCATCTTCTACAATGAGTATCGAGCCGTTCATAGACTCTCCTTCTCGATGGGGATCAGGAGAACGACTGCCAGACCGCCCAGCGATGACCGGTGGGCCGAGATTCGGCCATTGTGGGCCTCGGCGATATTCCGGCACAGGGCCAGGCCGAGACCCGAACCGCCTGTTGACCGGTTTCGCGATTCCTCAACCCTGTAGAGACGATCGAAGAGCCGGTCTACTGCACTTTCCGGTACACCTGGAGGGGAATCTTCAAAGGTGATGGATGCCATGGTCCCGTCCCGGGTGAGGCGGACAATCAGATGACCTCCAGGATCGGTATATTTTAAGGCATTGTCGAGAAGGTTGGTAAAGAGCTGTTCCAGACGGGAACTGTCGGCGAAAACGGTGATCTCCCGGTCATTGGGGATGTCAGCGGAAAGAGTGATTTCTCTGTCGGCGAAGTCGGCTGATCGTGCCGCTACCGACGCCGAGAGGAGAGGTGGAAGAGCGACGGATCTTTTCTGGTATGTCACGGATCCCAGATCGGAAAGGGCAAGCTGGTAAAGGTCGTCAACGAGGCGGTTGAGCCGGAGTGTTTCTGCATGGAGGGATGTGACCGAATCGGACGTGAGGGGGCGGACTCCGTCGATTAATGCCTCAAGTTCTCCGCGGAGCACGGAAAGAGGGGTCCTGAGTTCGTGAGAGATGTCGGCAATCCATTGTCGCCGCGCTGTTTCATTCTGTTCAAGGGTCTGAGCCATAGCGTTAAATGACCGGGTCAGGTCTCCCAGTTCGTCGGAGGAGGTGACGGGAACGCGTACAGAGTATGTTCCCGATGCAATCTCTCCCGTCGCTCCTGCAAGCACCCGGATAGGGCGCACGAGGCGACGGGCAAGGGGAAAGGAAAAGATGATGACCACGAGGACCACTCCGAGCCCTGCTGTGATCAAGATCGATTTCTGCTGCCTGAGGAAATGGAGTTGGGGAGGAGCGAGGAAATGTTTCGGCGACAGAAGGGCCACGTATCCCACTGTTTCGCCGCCGGACATGACGGGTTTCATAAAACCGATCCGCCTGATATCGGTAAGGGTGCCAAGGACGGGCAGTTTTTCCCTGTCCAGGACCACGAACGGCAGACTCGGCCGGTGATGTTCCGGCGGTGGAGGCGGCGGCCGATCCCAATCTGACCGTGGTGGAGGCGGCGGTGGATGGTGATCCCCGACTGGATGAGCTGGCGGGGCTCCGCCGGGGAAAGGGTTGTCCCATCTGAGACCCATGAGGTGATCGGTCCAGTATTTCCGATCTCCCTTAAGGAATTCCCAGCTTCTGTGCTCGCCATAGGCCTGTCCGAGGGTCTGAACCATCTCTTCGAGTCTGCCCTGTCCCAATGTTTCGAGATAACTGAGGAAGCCCCGGTTGATGCTCCATTCAACGATGAAGAACATCGAGAGTATCGCCACCACTGCTGCGGCGAGAATGGAGAAAAAGAGTCTCTCTGTAATTCCCCGTAATTGCATCGTTCTCCGACTATTGTAGCCCGATTCTTTCTGAAATAGACATGCCCTGTCGTTTTTTTCACATTATTTCCTCATTTCCTCCCCATTGTCTGCACATTCACCTGATAGTATGCAACGAAGGAGGAGAGACCAGAGTGACCAAAAGTCTGATGCGGGAAATCTGTCTTGTGCTTTTGCTCGCCGGTTGGGCGGCAGCAATGACGTGGAATGTCGAGGGGCCGGGAAGCAGGAAGGGGAGTCCGGGCAACGTCACATCTTTCCACAGTGCAGGAGATGTATGTCGTCACCGGCACGAGAATGATCCCGTGAAGTTTGCCGATGAGAACAACCAGACCGTCCGGGGGGTCTGCCGCGATTTTGACGGCCAGATGATAGCCATCAGGGATGATCGTCTCCAGGAGGTGACACAGGAGCACCTGCCGCCGGTCTCTTTGAGCGGCGGGGATGGGAAGGGAGAGAGGTTTCCTTAGCATATGCCTCCTCCCGATGGTGCCGAAAGGTGACTATTTAACCAAAGGAGACGTATTATGAAACGAGTTTCTGTGGTAGTTCTTTTTGTTACAGCAATGGTGACCATTATGTTTCACCTGTCCTTAGCCGAGCCGTGGAAGCATCATCATAGGGCCTCAGACGGCTATGACTGTCATATGTTTGGAGCCCCGCCGCACCATTGGGGTCCCGGACCGGACGGGCATCTGCTCCGTGAGGGCCCTGGGTTGACAGACTGGGACCTCGACCAGAGGGCGAGGGTCAGTGCCATTGAGAGAGAAGCGCAGAAGGAAGCGATCCGGTTCACGGCTAATCTCCGGATCATCGGACTCGATGTGGAGGACGGTCTTCACAAGGAGCCCGTCGACATGAGGGTAGTGGAGGAAAAGATCAGGGAAAGGGCCCTCATTCTTTCGGAACTCGACCTTCTTCACATCCGGACGGTGGAGAGGATCAGGGCGGAATTGACACCGGAGCAGAGGGAACAGTTCAGAAGACTGAGGGCGGAAGATCCATATTTTCCGGGAGTTTTCCCTCCGCCATTCTTCCCGGCCCACCATTTTCCACCCTGTCCGCCACCGCCTCCGGCCCACCACTGACGGACCGCCCGGTTCCCTTGGCGGGGATGGCCCCTATCCCGTCTTCGCCCCTGCCTTGACACCCTTTCCCCTGTTTGCTATAACCGATGGACCGGACAGGCCATATGTGGTTGTCCGAGAAGACGAGAGGTGGATCCTATGAAAAAGGGATTTGAGTCCGGTTCGCTAACACGACCGCTGAGATATGCCTGCGGTGTTTCGGGATCGGGGAGTAACTATGAGAAGATCTACGAAAGGAACCCAGCGGCAGAACATGTGGTCTTCAGCAACACGACAGGCTGTGGGGGGGTGGAAAAGGCGGAACGTTACGGAGCGCCCGTTGCCGTGCTTGACTCAAAACGGTATTTTTTCGACATGCTCGGGCTCAACGCCGTTCCACGCCATGGTGTCGAAAGAGACGGGTATGATACGGCGATTATGACACTTGTGGAACAGGCGCTGCAAGGCGCTCCTGATGTGATCATTCTGGCCGGATACGATCTGTGGATCGGTGACTGGATGGTCGAGAGGTACTATCCGAGAATCCTCAATGTTCACCCCGGTGACGCGAGAAAGTATGTGGGCCTCGGCTGGGTGCCGACTGCAAAGGCTATCCTGGCGGGCGAAGAGGCTGTCCGGTCCACCGTATTCTTCGTGGATCAGAGTGATGACGGCGGTCCCATACTGATTCAGTCGGCATCCCTTTCCCTGGCCCCGTGGGATAAGGACTTAGGTCCTGTGAGACGTTTCGCCGAAGAGAAGCATGTAAGGGAACTGAAAGATTTCAGAGAATCGGCCCTCCAGGAAGGGAATGATCTCTATGAAAAGCTGAGAACGGTCTCGACAGATATTCAGGAGGTTCTGAAGGTTGAAGGGGACTGGAAGATTTACCCATTTGCTGTCCACGACCTTATAGGGAAAGGGCGGGTTACCGTGGAAGACAGGACGGTCTATGTCGATGGTGTCAAACTGCCGCCGGAAGGATGGCAGGTTGACACACTGGGGTTTGCGTCAGACATCCGGTAGGGGTACCTTTTACCCTTTTCCGCTGCCTTCACAAAAAGAGAACGCCCTGTCAAAACGGTGCCGGTCTGAGCCGTTGATCAGAGCCCTCAGAAGAGGACGGCGGTCTTTTTCGTCTTTGTCGCGGGCAGAATAACCGCTGAAAGGAGAGCCTCAAACTGCTATACTATAGTGAGAACAAGACGAAATGAGGAGGACAGAATGGTCAGGGCAAAACTCTGGTTCCGTTGTGCAGCTATGCATGATCCTGTCACGCCGAAAGTCGTTCAGCCCGCCCTTGTCGGATGGGAAGCGAAGAGACGGCGTGTTGATCTGACGATCGAGCGTTCTTTTTCCGGAGAGGAACTGGTCCTTCGGATGAAAGGATGGGTTACAACCGACCCGAAGCAGGTTACAGATGTGGTGAAGCAATACGGTCGTCTCAGGGTTCTCGACGACAGGGAGCTTGTCATCGAGATTGAGAAGGAGGAGGATGTCGAGAAACTCCAGAACGCCCTGGCGGACCGGTTCAATGGGGAAGTGGATATTGAACCAATGCGAAAAAGCTAATATTGTCAATAGTTAACGCTCCCGGCAGGTTGACTTTTCCCTGCAGTACCGCTAATATAGTGTCATGTTCGAGGACAGGATAAAGCAGTACGCCTTTCTTATCCTGATGGCCGCCCTTCTTTTTCAGCTCCTCTTCTCGGAGGGCGGGGTGGTCAGTTACATGAAACTGCGGAGGGAGATCAGGACCATCGATCTTTCCCTTCAGAAGCTGGAGCAGGAGAACGTTCAGCTCCGTGACGAGATCGGCAGGCTCCAGAAAGACGACCAGTATCTCGAAGAATATGCACGAAAGAAATTCGGCCTTCTTCGGGATGGGGAAAAACTTATACGAGTGGACAAATGAGATACGAAGGTTCTATATATCGGCCGCCGAGTGAGGCGGACAGTTTGATTCTTCAGGTAGCGATAGGATGTTCCCACAACAAATGCACCTTTTGCGGTTCGTTTAAAGACAAGAAGTTCAGGGTGAGGAGCCTGGAGGAGATTAAGGCCGATCTCGAGGAAGCCAAACCGTTCGCCAGGTATGTGAAGCGGGTCTTCATTGCTGACGGCGATGCCCTCATTATCCCCCAGAAGACGCTTGTTCCCATCGTCGAGGCCATCAGAGAGACCTTTCCGCGGCTCGAACGGATCGGGCTCTACGGTAACACGAAGTCGATTCTCAAAAAATCGCTGGAAGAACTGATTCAGCTCAGGAATCTTGGCGTGACAATCATCTACCTCGGTGTTGAGTCAGGGGACCAGGTGGTGCTGGACAGGGTGAATAAAGGTACGACCCTCGAAAAGACGGAAGCCGCGGCGAAGCGGGTTAAAGAAGCGGGTATTACATTGTCCGTGACCGTTCTCCTTGGCCTCGGAGGTGTGGAGCGGAGCCGTATTCATGCCGAGGAAACGGGGAAATTTCTGAGTCGGATCGACCCGGAATATGCCGGCGCTCTCAGTGTGATTCTCGTACCGGGAACGGTGCTGGCGGAACAGGTGAAGAACGGGACGTTTGAAGTGCCCAATCCGTACATGCTCCTTGAAGAGCTGAAGATTATGATCGAAAACATGAATGTGACACATACATTCTTTGCGTCGAATCACGCCTCGAACTATCTGGCCGTAAAGGCTCGTCTGCCGGAAGAGAAGGAGAAGACATTGCGGGCGATTCAGCAGGTTCTCGACAGACGGGATCCGGCGCTTCTGAGACCTGAATATATGAGGGCGCTCTGAAATGGGCCGGAATGGGATAAAGGAGAAGGAGATGGTGACGGAATGGATCGATGTGCCTATCCGGGTCCGGTACGGCGATACGGACCAGATGGGTGTCGTCTACTACGGAACCTATCCTTTTTACTTCGAAATCGGCAGAAGCGAGTTTATGCGGACCAAAGGGTTCACATACCGGGAATTCGAAGAGAGAGGATTCCATCTTGTTGTTGTCAGTATGGAGGCGAAATACCACAGCAATGCCACCTATGATGATCTGATCACGGTGAAAACGGGGATTTCCGACCTCAAGTCGAGAGGGATGACGTTCAACTACCGGATCTTCAAAGATTCAACGCTCCTCGTTGAGGGGAATACGAAACACATCTGCACCACGAGGGACAAAAAGACCGTCGTCATTCCCCAGTATCTTATCGATATTATACGGGCCGATGGCCGAACCGGGTAACATTCTTGTAATCAGACTCTCTTCCCTGGGCGATGTACTCATGACTGTGCCTGCGGTGAAGGCTCTGCGCCGCCGATACCCCGGCTCGCGGATCTCATGGCTTGTTGAGGGGCCTGTCGGCGAACTGCTCGCACGCCAGGATTTTATCGATCATGTCATCCAGTTTCCCCGGGGGCGCCTCCAGAAGGCTCTTTCCAGGGGTAATGTTCCGGCGCTCTGCCGGGAAGCGATCTCGTTTGTCAGAACTTTGAGGGACCGGCGGTACGATCTTATCACCGATTTCCACGGTATCTTTAAAAGCGTTGTTCTCGGTGGACTCGCACAGGGGACGAGAAAGATCGGTTTTGGCAGAACGGTAGCCAAAGAACAGAGCCACATCTTCTACGATGAAAGAATCGAAAATCCTAACCGGGCGATGCACAAGGTGGACCGGAACCTTCTCCTTGCACGGGCCCTCGGTGTTAACGGGTTTACGCCATCGCTTTGTCTGGCAGGAGCCGACGATGCCGACCGGTATGTCGGTAATTTTCTCGCGGACAAATGCCTCTCGTCGCCATTTTTTGCAATGAACCCTTTTTCGAGTCCCGGTACCGCATTCAAGCGGTGGTTCCCCGACCGGTACAGTCTCCTGGCCAAACGTCTCCATGAGACTTATGGAGCGAAGAGCCTTATTCTCTGGGGCCCTGGCGAGGAAGAGGAAGCGAGGGAGATAGCCCTGGCTGCAGGTGAAGCTGCCTTGCCGGCATGCCCGACAACGGTGGTGCAACTCTTTTCGCTTCTTCAGCGGTCGCGCATGTATATAGGTGGCGATACAGGTGTTATGCATCTTGCCGTTGCCGCAGGAATACCTGTTCTTGCCCTTTTCGGTCCTACGGATTGTTCGGTCAATGCCCCTTTCGGTGACCTGTCCGTGGTGGTGAAGAAGGATATGCCGTGCAGCCCCTGCAAAGAAAAAGCATGTGCATCACGACGGTGCATGGAGGCCATATCGGTCGACGATGTATACAGGCAAGCGCAGGTCATGTGCACGAAAGGATGGAGTGAATAGATGCGGGCTCTCTTTATTTATCCCAATATCAATACGCAGATCGGATTCAACTATGGTATTGCCTATATCTCCGGTCTTCTCAAGCATCACGGCGTTGAAACGTCCCTCCTCAACGTCAATGAAAAACTGGGGTACCCTCTCGACATCGAGAGGATTCAGAACGATGTGGCCAGAATCAGACCGGATGTTGTCGGGTTCTCGGTTCTTACGAACCAGGTTAAATATGCCGAAGCAATAGCCGACGCAATCAAGGAAAAGACCGATGTGCCCATAATCTTTGGCGGGATCCATCCTACCATGGCTCCCCTGGAAACTCTCGAGAAGAAGTCGGTGGACTGGATCTGTGTGGGCGAAGGGGAGGAAGCGTTTCTCGAGCTTCTCGGAACAATGGATCCCAGAGGCGTCGGAAATATTGGATACAGAGAGAACGGGGAAAGCATTGTTGAGCCTCTCCGGCCTTTTACCGACATTACCAGACTGCCTTTTAAGGATTATGAGATCTTTGATTTTCAGCGGATCATTGATGCAAAAGACGGGTGGGTGGGACTTACGGCCTCACGTGGCTGCCCGTTCCGCTGCACCTACTGCCTCAATCACAAGATCATGGCTCTTTACCGGGATCACGGTCATCTCCCGAAAACCTACCTAAGGCGCCACACCGTCGACCAGATGATGGAGGAGATCGAATACCTTCTCTCCAACTACTCCAACATCACGATGTTTATCTTCGACGACGATATTTTTGCTTTTGACAGGCCATGGCTCGAGGAGTTCACAAAGCGATACAGGGCGACAACCAATATCGGTTTCGTCTGCAACGCCCATGCCCGTGTCTTCGACAACGATACAGCCCGTCTGTTGAAAGAGGGAGGATGCAGGATCGTCAAATTCGGTCTTGAAAGCGGGAGCGACAGGATGAGACGAACGGTTCTCCACCGGTATATGTCGAATGACCATATTGCAAATGCTTTCGAAGCGGCTCACGCCCATGGGCTCCACACGTCGGCCTTTGTGATGATGGGATTGCCCCGGGAGAAAAGGGAGGACCTTATGGACACGGTCGATCTTCTCGGTTCCATCCGGCCCGGACGGGCCCGGTGGTCTCTCTTCTTCCCGTTCATAGGGACCCGGGCCTACGAGATTGCGAAAGAAAGCGGTCAGATTGACTTTAAGACGATTGATCTGCTCGACAATTTTTTTGATGAATCCTGCATGAAGATCGGCGCTGACGAAGACCTTCTCGTGAAAAAGATGAAGGAGTTCTTCTGTCTTTATCTGAATGCCCGCGGGGGAACCGAAGAAAACGGCAGATATGCCGGGCTTGTCCAAAGGCTCGAAAGCCTCGACGATGAGGCGTTCGAAGCTGAAAAAGCCGGAATCCGCCGTGAGATGGAAGCGATAGACAGGGAGATGGAAGAGTCGGGAAAGGCATACTATATGGTGAAGTACAATCCCTTTATGGCGGTCAGAAGTGACTGGAAAGACGATAGTCCATCTGCCTAACTGGATAGGCGACATGGTGATGGCTACGCCCATGCTCCTGTCACTCCGGCCCGTCCTCAACGACGAACTCTGGGGGATAGGAAAGAGCAGTGCCATCCATATCTTTAATGGTCTTGGAATCTTTGACCGTTTTATTCCCTTCGACAACAAGGATGCCCTGTCTTTTCTCGACACGGTCAGCGTTCTGAAACGGGCCGATTTCTCCCGGGGAATTGTCATGCCCCACAGCTTTCGGTCAGCCTTTCTCCTTTATGCGTCCAAGGTAAGGGAACGTATCGGGTACGCCAGAAATACGAGGGGGTTTATGCTGACCACCCGTATCAGCGAAAGGGACGATATCGAACCAACGGTGGAGCACTACCTGAGGATCTCCGACTCCCTGGGCTGCAACCGGCAGGCCGAGGGACCTGTGATGGCTGTGACAGACGATGAGGAGCAGAGATTTTTTGATGCTCACCCCGATCTCAGGGAACCTTTTGTTGTTTTCATCGTCGGGGCGAGCTACGGTCCGTCGAAGCGGTGGCCTGAGGCCAATTTTTCAGATCTTGCAGATTTAATCGCCGATCACTATGGTTTTTCGAGCTATATTCTGCCTGGCAAAGGCGAAGAGAAAGCAGCCGAGACAATCAGGGACCTTGCCCGCCGCCCCGGTTCTGTGATAATCAAGGAGATGGGCATCAGGGATCTAAAGGTCTGCCTCTCTCATGCTGCCGTGGTCGTGAGCAATGATACCGGTCCGAGACATATAGCGGCGGCGCTCAATATTCCGACCATCGTTCTTCTTGGACCTATGGATGACCGGTACACCCGTTATCCCAGTTCCACGGTCTGCACGATGAGCAGGGATGTGGCCTGCAGGCCCTGCAACAGGAGAGAGTGTAAAGAGGACCACAGATGCCTCACGTCCATAACAGCAGGCGATGTGCTTCGGGAGATAGAGAAGGCCCTTGAAAGGAAAAAGCGGAGAGATGAAAAGAGGAACTGACCGAGAAGAAATGACGGAAAAAGCTGTGCTGAACTGTTTTGCCGGGAAGAAGATATGTATCGTCGGTGACATTATTGCCGATATATTTATATTCGGCCGACCCTACCGGCTTTCGAGAGAGGCGCCGGTCGTCGTCATAGAACAGGAGGAGGAGAAGATATTTCCCGGCAGTGCGGGGAATACGATACACAACCTCCTTGCGCTGGGAGCGGAGGTCTACCCGATAGGCCTTGTGGGAAACGATGGTCCGGGAGCAACGTTGATGGACTATTTTATGCGGTTTCCCCTGATGAGACCTGACGGTATCATCAGGTATGATGGTGAGACAATTACCAAGACACGGATTATGGCAGGTGACACTCACACGTCCAAGCAGCAGGTGATAAGGATTGACAGGGACCGGAGGCGGCAGGTGACGACGGAGGAACGAACGGGGATACTCGACAGACTGACCGAGTATGGTGACAGCATGGATGCCTTCATCATTTCCGATTACGGACATGGCCTTGTTGATGACCATATCCTTGACAGGATGAGAAGTCATGCGGGGAAAGGTATCGTGGTCGGAGACTCGCGGTACAACCTGAAGTCCTTCCGGGGCATAACGCTCATCACACCGAACGAGTCGGAGGCCTATGAACTCAGCGGATTGCCTCCTGCATCGGATATCGACGAAGTGGGAGCGACCATTCTCGAAAGAATGGATCTTTCGGCTCTCCTCGTAACCCGGGGTAACAAGGGAATGAGCCTCTTTCTTCCGGAGCGGCACCCGTATCATATCCCTATTTCAGGATCGAACGATGTGGCCGATGTAACCGGGGCGGGTGATACGGTCTGTGCCGTCATGACCCTCGCTCTTGCCGGTGGTGCAGATTTTTATGCCGCCGCGACGATTGCCAATAAGGCTGCCGGTATTGTTGTCATGAAAAGAGGGACAGCGACAGTGACCGTCGACGAACTGAAAAGGGTGGCAGACTGAAAATGGGTACGGTTATCAGGGATCTTGACTACCTTGCAACGATCATCGACGAAGCACGATCAGCGGGCAAAACGATCGTATTCGGAAACGGATGCTTCGACATTCTCCACGTGGGCCACGTCCGGTATCTTCAGGGGGCAAAGGAACTGGGTCATCTCCTCGTCGTTGCTGTCAATGACGACACCTCTGTGGCGTCGCTGGGAAAGAGAAGTCAGGTGGTGACGCCGGCTGACGAACGGGCGGAGATCATTGCCTCCCTGTCATCGGTCGATTATGTGATCCTCTTCAGCGAGCCCACGGTGGAACGGCTCCTCCTCAGTCTCAGACCCCATATACAGGCGAAAGGAACAGATTATACAGAGGACTCTGTTCCCGAAGCTTCGATCGTTCGTTCCTATGGCGGACGGGTGGCGATTGTCGGCGATCCCAAAAATCATTCAACGACAGAGATCATCGAATCCATTAAGGCCAGGACGAACCAGGACCGGTAGGCCTGGTGTGTCTGCGACGGACGGCAAACACCATCAGCCTTGACAGGGCAGGGTGATGGCGGTAGGATTCGTGATGGATCAATCGGTTCGTATACTTCTCGATTTTCCTTGTATTCCGGCTATCTTGAAGATCATCCTTGCCAGTCCTGACGGAGTCGAGGAAGAGGTTATCCCAAGTCTTCTGTCCGGCAGGGCAGGCATCGGCGAAGCGACCTCCCTGCTTGTAGAAAAGAAGATACTGGTCCGGGACAAGAGGTTCCTCCGCCTTGGGGCGGGTGATGAAACCCTTCATATTGCCCTCAGAATCGTGGAATTCTTCGAAGAGCTCAACCTGACGACGTCGGCCACGCTCATGTTCAGGGGGATAGTGACGGCGACAGAGTATTTTCAATGCCTTGTTCATAAAGAGACAGTATTTCACCTGCTCGAAAGCGAGGCTGTTCCCCGGTCGCGGGGAGAAGAGATTGTGAACATCGAAAGTGAACTGGGGTATGTTGCCCGTTTCTTCCTCCCTTACCTCCATCTCCCGGGATTAAAAGAGCAGTTCTTCCCCTTCATACCCTTTCACCACCACGATGACTTTGTCAGCAGGACAGGACGGCGGAACAGAGGGGAGGGGATGATTGTTGAGGAAGAATACCTCCTCGGTACCTATCCTGCAGGGCTCGCCGACCAGTCGCGCCGGTACCTCGAGGAGCGGCGACCTGACATTTTCCAGGATGTCCGGAACAGATCATTTGATATCATTTGGTGCTACGACAGGTATTGATTTTCCACGCCATTCGGTTTGTCGTTCCGGTCCCATGTCCGGTGTCGGTCATTCAGGTGCCATTGAGCTACGTATGGTGGTGTGTTTCTGTCCAGGTAACGAACCTGCCCCGGAAGGCGTCGGGATCACTGAAAGGTCCACCGGCAGAAACGCTCTTCAAGGATACTCAGAACGGCGTAGAGGATGAGGCCAAGGGTCCCCATGAGGATGATGCCGTTGTACATGAGGATATAATCGAATTTTGACCATGCGTCGATGATCAGGTACCCGAGCCCCTGTTCTGTCGCGAAAGATTCGGTAAAGAAAAGGACGGCAACGCAGGTGCCGATAGCGATCCGCAGGGACGTGAAGATGCTTGGCAGAATGGAGGGAATGATTACATAGATGAGAATGTCCTTTTTCCGTCCCCCCATCGATCGAACCGACAGGATCTCCTCTTCACCGATAGCCTTCGCCGCATCCCTTGTGCTTACGAGAATTTGAAAGAAGACGATGAGCGAGATGATGAAAACCTTCGACACATCACCGAGGCCGAGGAGAATAATGATGATAGGAAGAAAGACGATCTTTGGAACGGGGTAGACGAGGTAGATGAGGGGGCTCGTGAGTTCGTGGAGTTTGGGGAGCCTTCCGAATAGAATGCCCAGGGGAACGCCGGTCAGAAGAGCTATGCAGAGGGCATAAAGGATCCTCAGGAGGGAGGCCGTAAAGTGGTGGAGGAACATGACAGGATTTTCCTTGAAAAAATTACCGAAGACGATGTGAGGAAAGGGCACGACAGTGCTCTTGATGAGAACCGCCAGAATATACCACAGGGCGAAAAGGACGAAGACGGCCCCCGTCTCCCTAATGGGGAGTTTCATCGATGATCCCTCTCATATAGTCCCGTAATGTTGATGTTGCCTCGAAGAAGAGGCCAGATTTCCTGAAATGCCTCCCTTTTTCCGACGGCAAGGTATAGGTGTATCGTATCGCTCCGTTTCTGCCGAGAAGAAGGATGTCTGTTCCCAGGAAGACAGCCTCTTCGATGTCGTGGGTCACGTGGATGATTGTCGGTTTCCATTCTTCCCATACGGAGATGAGAAACTCCTGGAGCGCCTCCCTCGTAAGGGCGTCGATGGCTGAAAACGGTTCATCGAGGAGCAAAAGATCCGGCCTGAGAACAAAGGCCCGTGCTATGGCAACCCGCTGCTTTTCTCCGCCGCTGAGGTGCTTGGGATATTTCTCTGAAAGATGGGAGATGCCGAAGTGATTCAGGTTGACATCAACCCTCCTCTTTATCGATGCCTTGGGGAATCCCCGTATCTTTAGTCCTACAGCAACATTGTCGAAAATATTGAGCCACGGGAGGAGTCCGAAGTGCTGGAAGATCATCGCTGTCTTTTCCCGGGGCTTCTCGATTGTCACCCCGTCGATGGAGACGGAACCGGAATCGGGCCTGATGAGGCCGGCGATGTTGAACAGAAGGGTTGTTTTGCCGCATCCCGATGGACCGATAATGCAGAGTACACGGCTTTTGGCGAGTGTGAAACTGATGTTGTCAAGTATCCGGAACCGTGTTTCATTGACGACATAGGAAAAGGAGAGGTTGTCTACCTGGACCATCTATTTCAGCACTAACCCCTCATAGGAGAGATCTTCCTTTAGAAGGTTCTTGGTCCGCATCCAGGTGAGGACGTCCTCCACCTCATCTCTTGCAGGGAGGTCTTTCACGCCTACATCCGGTACGGCGTAGTACTGGCGTAATTCTGCAGGAAGTCCGAGTTTTGCCCAGAGGAGGTCCTTGAGTTCCCCTTTTCGCTTGTTAATTTCAAGGCTTATCTCGTCGAAAGCGGCGAGAAGCTGTTTGCGGAAGGGCTCATCCAGATCTGTCCGTGCCATGAAAAGAACCTGTGATCCCTTGACGCCTTCGTCCGTATACGCTGTACCGGCTCCCTTCAGTTCGAGGTAGCTTGCCAGCGGTTCGGCGATGGTCGCCCAACCGACCTTCCCCTCGAGCAGAAGCTGCATTCTGAGGGGAACACTCTTGATATCCGTTTTTTTCAGTCCTGCCGCAGACCTGTTCTTTTCGATGATCCGGTCGGTAACATACTCAATCACCGTATTGGATGAGATGGCGACGTCTTTTGATGACCCGGGATCCTTGGCTTTCATGATCCGGAAGACGGGAACGTTCTTTTTTGACCGGGCAATTGTACGGAGAATCTTTGCCTTTTTGCCTCCCCGGGAGATGAGTGCAGTGCCAATAATATCGTTTATTGCGCCGTCTATCTTCCCTGCCTCAAAGGCGCTGTCCCTTTCCAGGGCGCTCCTGAACGGTATGATGACGAGGGTTATGCCGTATTTTTTGAAGATGCCCAACTTCTCCTCAGCGTAGAACGGAAGGGACTCTTTGGCGGGCATCAGTCCGACCCGGAACTCTTTCGCGGAAACAAGGGAAGGGAGGAGGATGACCAGCAGAACTGTTAATATCAGTCGTTTCATGTTAACTCCGTCGAACAAAGATATCTGCTACGGAAAAGATGAAGAAAAAGATGCTCACAATGCCGTTCAGGGTGAAGAAGGCCATGTCTATCCGAGAGAGGCCATGTTTTTCCAGTATATGGTGTTCATAGGTCAGGACGGATCCGATAAGGAGGAGACCGATATAATAAAAAAAACCCATACCGCCGTATATGCCGGTAAGGATGAAAAACGCCATCGATACCATGTGGCAGTATCGGGCCGCCGTAAATGCCTCCGTGATCCCGAAGCGGGCGGGGAACGACCGGAGTCGTTCTCTCCTGTCGAATTCATAGTCCTGTATACTGTAAACGATGTCGAATCCTCCAACCCAGAATGTCACGGCGGCACAGAGGAGGAGGCTCACGAATGGAATTGTCGCCGTGACGGCAACCCAGACAGCGACAGGAGCACATCCCAGGGAGAATCCGAGGACAAAATGGGAGAGGTAGGTGAATCTCTTTGTGTATGAGTAGCCGAGAAGGACGGCCAGAACGGGGAAGGAGAGGATCACCGCAAGGCGGTTGAGCATGGCCGCTCCAAGAAGGTAGACAAAGGCCGTTGCCACCGTGAGAATCCAGGCTTCCCGGAGGCTTACCCTCTTTGTCTGAAGGGGTCTTTGGTGCGTTCGTTTGTTTTTCAGGTCATACCTGTAGTCGACGATCCTGTTGAAGGCCATACTGGCACTTCGGGCACTGACCATGCAGACAAGGATCCAGAAGGTCTTGGTGAGCTCAGGGATCCCGTTGCTCGACATAACGAGAGCCATGAGAGCGAAGGGGAGGGCGAAGATTGTATGCTCAAACTTGACCAGCTCCATGAAGCCGGTCAGTTTTTTGCCTAAAGTCCTAACTGATTCCATAGCGTATCGATCCGTTCTATGGTCTGCCTGTCCATAAGAGCCCTCTTTGGCCATGGCCGGGTGATCCCTTCATCCTTCAGCTTGGTTGTGGCATCGATACCCATCTTCCCGCCGAACCCTTCATGCAGGGAAGCGTGGTCGAGAATATCGACGGGACCTTTTTGCAGGATCACATCCCTGACGGGATCGATATTGTTTCCCATATGGAAGAGAACCTCGTCCATATCGTGGATGTTGACATCCCTGTCGAAGACAACGATGATCTTGGTCGTTGCCATCTGACCGAGCCCCCAGAGGCTGTTCATAACCTTATGTGCCTGCCCGGGATATTTTTTGTCGATCGCTACAAAGACAAAGTTGTGAAAGCCGCCGGCAACGGGAAGTTCAATATCCGCTATTTCAGGAACAACAAACTGAATGAGGGGGAAGAAGATTTTCTGTGTCAGTGTCCCGAGAAGGGCGTCTTCGAGAGCCGGCCATCCGACAGCTATTGACGGGTAGACAGGGTCGCTCTGCATTGTCATGGCTTCGACGTGAAAGACGGGGAATGGTCTCTCAGGCGTATAGTAGCCCGTGTGGTCGCCAAAGGGCCCTTCGGGGAAGACTTCGTCTTCCTCAATGTAGCCCTCCAGCACAATCTGGCTTGTCGCGGGGACTTTGAGATCAACTGTCAGACATTTTACAACCTCTACCGGTCGGTCCATGAGGAGCCCGGCGAGGAGAAGCTCGCTCACGTCAGGAGGAAGGGGTGCCGTTGCCGAATAGATGACCGAGGGCTCACAGCCGAGGACACATGCCACATCGAGTCGTCGATGTAAATCCGTTGCCGTCTTGTGATGCCGTTCCCCTCCCTTCCAGGGATGCCAGTGCATGGCCGTTCTCTGCCCGTCGATAACCTGCATTCTGTACATGCCGAGGTTCTGCTTTCCTGAAAGAGGATCCTTTGTGATGACGACAGGGAGAGTGATGAAGCGGCCTGCGTCGTCGGGCCAGGATTTCATCACAGGGAGACGGGTCAGGTCGACATCGCTCCCCTTCAGTACAGAAGCCTGACAAGGTGCGGTCTTTACTACCCGGGGAAAGAGGCCTGCCAGATCCTTCAGTTTGAAGAGGGTGCGGGCCTTGTCGAGGATTCCCTTCGGCGGTTCAAGTTCGAGCAACGGCCTTATTCGACCCATCAGCTCCTCTTCAGACCGGACTCCGAATGTATCCCACACACGGTCCCAGGTACCGAAAATATTAATGAGAAGGGGGATAGTGGTCCCTTTGACATTCTCAAAGAGAAGGGCCGGTCCCCGGGCTGCGAAGACCCTCGAGTAAATCTCCGTGATCTCAAGATCCCTGTCAACGGGATAGGTGATCCTTTTGAGATCGCCCCTCTTCTCCCAATCCCTCATAAGGCTTTTTAGATCCATATATCACATCCCTCGTCAATTTTGTCCATGCTATTTACCAGAAAACAGGCCAAAACTCAAACACCCGCTCTTTACCAGACCTCGTGAGTCCAGATTTTCAAAGGTCCTGTTTTCCCGTCATTTCGTCGATGGTGATCTTGACAACCGTTGTGAGGGCCAGTTTTTCTTCCGGGAAGCCGGGCCAGTTGCCCGCAGGCTGGTATTTTCCCATGAGGGCCTGCAAGGCGGAGATTCTCTCCTCCCGGTTCATCACGATGGCGGCCTGCCCCCTGATGATGATGCTTCTGAAACGGTACCGTGCTTCGCAGGGCTGATGGATGGCTTCAACGAAGCCGATCGGCTCATCGATCTCGAAGCAGACCCGCCCGTCCCGGCGGATGTCGTTGATCTTCTCCCCCTCACAGGCGGAATGGAAATAGATGCGGCCCTCATGGTAAACGAAGTTGACCGGCTTCACCATCGCCCGCCCTTCAGAGTTTATGGTTCCGAGGTGCCCAACGGAGGCTGACCGGAGAATATCCATCATAACCCTGCGGTCCTGTATTTCCTTCTGTTTTCGCCTCATTCCGTGATCCTGCCGGACAGGGATCTTTGCGTCAGCGTCTCTTTGCTGAAGAGGATGCTCCCCAGAGCGAGCAGGCTTGTGACGAAGTATACCCATATCATTGTTTTGTATGCCTCTGACGAGTATACTCCGCCTATTTTCCCTGCCTTGTCAAGAACATATCCCATGAAAGGCTGAAAAAAGATCCCGCCGATAAAGGGGAAAAGATTCATTGCACCCATGGCGGTTCCGGCGATGGCAGGAGGAAAGAATTCTTTTGTTGCAGTGATCGCGAGGGTTCCGACGGAACTGATGGTAACACCCATGAAAAAAAAGAGAAGATAGAGCCAGGGCTGGGTAAAACGTTCGAAAAAGAGGATCATCCAGAGAAAGAGGAGGCAGTTGAAGACCGACGTCCAGACGAGAACCTTCTTCCTGCTTCGGAGCGTTCTGTCTGAAAGGTGGCCGATGAGAGGACTGACGAATATCATGGCAAAGGCGATCATGGAGAGTATACTCCCTGCCGAACCTTGCGAAAGCCCGTAGACATCCATGAGAAAAGGTCCGGCCCAGAGTGCAAAAAAGCCGAAAAGAGCCCCTCCCCGGAAGGTGAACCAGACGGCTATTGCCCAAAAGTGGCGTTCCTTGCCTATAACGGAGAGATCATGGATGATGCTGTGCCCCGTTACCGGTGAGACCACCGATCCATTCCCGCAGATCAAGGCCATATCTTTTTTGTCGGGAGAATCAGCGATGATCCACCAGGTGAGGGCCGTCAGGACAAGACAGAGGCTTCCGATGACGATAAACGAGAACCTCCAGCCGCATGTGTAGGCCAGATAGGCAAGGGGGGTTGTTGCCGTGAACCAACCGATACCGCCGATTGCCATGAGAAGACTCGATACCCTGCCGTATTCGTGAGGGCGAAACCACGAGGCAAAGAGTTTCATTCCCGCTACAAAGACGGCAGAGACACCGAGTCCTACGAGCGCCCGGGCAGTGATTGCAACGGAAAAAACCGGAGCAAAACCGAAAGCGAGGGCTCCGAGGGCGGCGATGAGACTGAAGAGGGTGATCGTCTTTCGCGGTCCCCATGAATCGGAAAGGATGCCTACAGGAAGCTGCATGATGGCGTAAGGATAGAGATAGGCTGAGGCGAGAAGACCCAATGATGTGCCTGATATGGAGAAAGCTGTGACGAGGTCCGGGGCGACGACTGCCGGAGCCACCCGATGGAAATAGACGACAAGATACTGGATACCGAGAACGGCAAAGATCATCCACCGGTATCTGTATGCCCTCCTTTTTCCTTCTTTTTCCATAGATTGTGCACCCCGTGAAATCTTTACAGGATGCCCTGTAATATGATACCTATAGACATGGCTTCCCGTAGAATTGAGACTTCAATATTAAAGAAGTTGCTTCGTGTTGTAAAGGGAGCCGAGTCTCCGGACGCGGTTGTCCGGGGGGGGAGAATCTTTAATGTCTTCACGAACACGATCGATGAGGGACTGTCGGTTCTCATAAAGGACGGATGGATCGCTTCAGTCGAGAAAGACCGAGGCGAAGCGAGCTATCCCGAAGCCCGGATGATCGATGCCGGAGGGTTGACCCTTGTTCCCGGTTTCATCGATGCCCATACACATCTCGATACAGTACTCCCTTTCGAAGAGTTTGCCCCCTATGCCATACGGGGAGGAACGACAACCGTTGTGACCGAAACGAGCGCCGTTGCCTGCGCCTGCGGCCTCAATGGCGTTCTCGCATTCATTGACAGTTGCCGTGATTTCCCTGTCCGGAGTTTTTTTCTCGCACCTCCCCTCACGCCCCCCTTTCCTCTCATGGAGAGTTCGTCAGGACTTACGCTGAAAGAGTTCACAGACCTCGTAAAACGGGACGATTTTGTCGGTATCGGTGAAGCCTACTGGACCCGCATCGTTGACGGTGACGAACGGGTGCTGAAACAGGCCCGGGCAGCGATGGCTCTCGGCAAGGCCCTCGATGGACATGCCGCAGGGGCACGGGGTTCCCGACTGGTCGAATATGTTCTCACCGGTATCACATCGTGCCACGAATCGACAACGGTAGAGGAAGTCCTTGAAAAACTGAGACTTGGTCTCACGGTGATGATCCGTGAAGGGTGGGTCCGTCGTGAACTCGACGAGCTTTATCGAATTAAGGATCTGAATATCGACTACCGCCGTATCCTGCTTGTTTCCGATGTGTTCGATCCGGTTATGCTCTTCAATGAAGGCTATCTCGACTCGATTGTCCGCAAAGCGATCGGTCTCGGTATCCCCGCAGGAGAGGCGATTAAGATGGCGACGATCAATCCGGCAGATTATTATGGACTTCGCCACCTCGGGGCCATTGCTCCCCTCAGGCATGCGGACATTCTCTTCCTCGACGATATCGATACAGTTGCAGTGAGACATGTCATGGCGAACGGTGAGACGGTCCTCTTTGACGGCCATTTTCTCCCTGATGTACGACACCATCCCTTTCCTCCGGCCATGACCGATACGATCACCGCTGGTCCCTGGGTGGAGGGTGATTTTGTCATCCCTGCAGAGGGCGAGTTGGTAAAGGCACGGGTGATTGATATCGTTTCCCAGACCATAACACGGGAACAAGGGCATACGCTTACCGTGAAGAACGGAGGCCTGGAGCCCGACAGGAGCCGTGATATCGCAGCCATATCAGTGACCTACCGGCTCGACAAGGGACGGCAGGGAAAGGGATTTATCAGAGGCACGGGCATCAGGGACGGGGCGCTGGCGACGACCCTCATCTGGGATACGGGGAATATCCTTTCGATCGGGAGCAGTTACGCAGATATGACTGTGGCGTCAAACCGTCTTCTCGAAC
>CAYQXL010000022.1:3008-11976 GCA_964421445.1 uncultured Pseudomonadota bacterium | reverse complement strand
TCGATCGGGAGCAGTTACGCAGATATGACTGTGGCGTCAAACCGTCTTCTCGAACTGAAGGGTGGAACGGTAATAGTGAAAAACGGTGTTGTGATCTATGAGTTCCCCATGCCTGTCTTCGGTGTAATGGCAGCCCTTCCCTTCAACGAGATACGGCGGAAGATAGAATCCCTTGATGGAGCAATGAAAGAGATCGGGACGGCCCTTGAAAGACCTTTTCTGACGATCCAGACAATTCCTTTTACGGGACTCCCTTTTCTCCGCATCACCGACAAGGGGCTTGTCAACATCAAGACGAGAAGTCTTGTCCCCCTCACGTACGACCGGTAGGCTTTTCATTGTATTTCGGGAGAAGCCGGTCAGCATCAGGAAGAACGGCCAACAGACCGGTGAGGTTTTTCGTTCAGTCAGGAAGAACGTTCGGCTTTTCTTCCGGGGATAAGGATACAGAAACCGGTGCCATAGAGCAAAAGCCCCAGGCCTGTCAACAGAAGCGCCGGTGTTGGAAAGATGGTTGGTGTAAACGAAAAGTTCGTCCATATGTATTCTGTCGGCAGGAGACGAAGAGCGACAATCCATGCTGCAACACTAAGGAATCGGAGAATACGTGCAATCTCCTTCTTCGAAACCCGGTTGAGAGAGTAATCGTTCAGAATCTCTTCCATGTTCCGGTTCGATGTGGGGCCGGGGAATATTTGCGGCACTGCTTCAGCGTGTCTGGGGAACTCATCGGGGTGAGCGCCGAGAAGAAACCGTTCCTCATTGGCCATGGTCGGGCCGTAGGCCCAGAAGAAGAGAAAAGGATAGAGGACGAGAAGAAGGATATTGCCACTCAGGAGACAGAATGCCGTGTCGACGAGATAGTTGGCGAGATAGTAGGGGTGGCGTATGGTGCTGTAGATTCCCGTTCTGCAGAGAACTATGTTCCGTATCAGTGTTCCTTTTGTAACGAGATGGAGGCATGTCCCGCAGCCGAGGAGAATCACCCCCAGAGCGATCTGGGTGTACTGTATCCGGTAAAAGAGTGCCGAAATGCAGGACAGAACAACAATGATGTCCCTTATGTTGCCCCGATACAACCAGGCTTTCGAATAAGAAGACCGCCGTTGGCGGGATGAATCAGCCATAATGACTCCCGGAGTATTTTAGTAAGTATACCTTATTCTGTCGGAAAGGGATAGATTCCCCTTTAGTCAACGGTTCTCCCGCCGGCGACAGAGTCTTCTGTTCAGCCTGTTTTGGCGTAAAGAGAAGAAAGTAATAATTATTGTACAAAACCCTCCCTGAACATACCATTGATTGGCGAAACACCGGAGGAACACCGAACTTTTCCTCAACGATGATCAGGCTGTTCGACTCGGTCAGATTGGCGTCTTCCGGCCGCCAGAGGAGAGTGATCGGTTTTCCGGCGTAAAAGATGACGGCAGGTGACACAAACCCGTAGATGCTGACATGGGAGGGAGCCCGTTCTCCGCGAAAGGGACCGAAGAGATTTCTGGCAGACCTCTCCTTCCGGTCCACAAGGGGCTGGTAGAGGGTGTGGTAGGTAACGCATGTGACAACGAGATATGCGAAGAGGACGAACAACGCTGTCAATCCCCGGTGCCGAACGATAAAGAAACAAAAAAGAAAGGCAGCGCAAGCCAGTAGTCCTAAGATGGATATAAAGAGAGGACCTTGATCCCTCACGGCGGCAAAGGCTTTTACCGAGGGGAAGAGAGCTATGGCCGCCAGGGGTGCAGCGATAAGGAGAGCCCCGAAAATCACGGCGAGTCTTCCTGCGGTCCTTTCGCTGGCAAGAGAGCGGGCTTTTTCCGTGATGTAGAGGCCGGCCAGAAGGGCACAGGCTGGATAGGCAGGAAGGAGGTAGATGCCCCGTTTGCTCTGGGAAAAGGTAAAAAAGACGAGGGCGAAGGAAAACCAGACAAGGGGGAGATAGACCTTCTTTTTTCCGGCCGAATAGAGGGCAAAGGGAAGGATAATGCTCCAGGGCAGGAAGTTGACGAAGATCTTCTGGATGTAGAACCAGACGGGCTCGCGATGGTCGAAGGCGTTGGCGTACCGGGTCACATTCTGGCGGATCAGAAATTCAACGGTATATTCTTTCCCTGCTGCCACGAACCATGGTGCTGCAATCGCCGACGACAGAATACACCCGAGGACAAGGAAGAGAAAATATTTCTTCTCGGCTTTGGTGATGAGCAGAAGAATGGCCAGTGTCGCAGCGGGGAGGATGAGGCCTGCCGGGCCTTTTGTGAGAATCGCGAAACCGGCGGGGACGAATGATAGGATGAATAAAAAAGGTCTTTTTCGATCCGCAGATTGCCAGGCGCACCATATGGTCACCCCGATGAGCGCAGCAAACGTCATGTCCATGACCGATTCCCGGGCGTTGAGGAAGAACTGGAAATTGGTCGCCAGAATGAGAGCGGATACGAGTCCTGTCGTGTGGTCTTTCAGGGCGAGCCCGAGAAAAAAGACGACAAACAGCAAGAGTGCCGCCGATATGGCCGACGGTAGCCGTGCCGATGTTTCATCGAGGCTCCCCCGGAGCTTCGATACAAGGATAATCATCCATGGATGAAAGGGTGGCTTTTCAAGGTACGGTTTGCCGTTGAGATAAGGATGGAGATAGTCCTGTCTTTCCATCATTTCCCGGGCCATGATGGCCTGCCTGGGCTCGTCGGGATCCCAGAGGGAAGTGGCGCCGAGATTGGCAAAAAAGAGAACCGCTGAAACGCCGATCAAAACAGCCACGGCGATGATGACCGGGAGCCGGTTACGTGTATGATGGGATCTGATGGTGTGTAAACCTCATTGGGGCGTTGAAATCGCGTTCAGTATATCATAAATGGCTCGTCCTGAATACGGCATGGTTGGGAAAGTCATCCGGCCATGTTTCGTGATATAATCGCCCATGTCATACATTGCCGATCTTCATATCCATTCCCCTTATTCCCGGGCTACGAGCAGGGATATGTCATTGGAAACGATCTGGAAATGGGCTCAACTGAAGGGGATAGGGGTCATGGGAACAGGCGATTTCACCCACCCCCGGTGGTTCAGTGACCTGACCCATAAACTCGACCCGCTCGGAAACGGGCTCTTTGAACTGCGCCATACCTTCAGGTCCGGGGAAATACCTCCTTCCTGCGCTGCAGATGTGTTCTATCTCCTCACCGCCGAGATAAGCTGTATTTACCGTAAACACGGCAGAACCCGAAAAATACACTCCATTGTGATGATGCCTGATTTTGAGGGGGCAGCACGATTGACCGACAGGCTGTCGGCGATAGGGAACCTACGGTCCGACGGGCGGCCGATCCTTGGTCTCGATGCGAAAGATCTTCTGGCAATGGCCCTCGATGCCTCTCCTGGAGCGATGCTTGTACCTGCCCATGCCTGGACGCCTCACTTCTCTCTCTTCGGCGCGTTCTCAGGATTCGATTCGCTCGAAGAATGTTTTGAGGATCTTTCCGACCGGATCTATGCAATCGAGACGGGCCTCTCATCTGATCCGCCGATGAACCGCCGTTTTTCAGCGCTCGACGGAATCACCCTGATTTCCAATTCGGATGCTCATTCACCGGGAAAAATGGGGAGGGAAGCCAACATTTTTGCCGGTGAACCATCCTACGAGGCGATCGCCCGGGCCCTGAAGACAGGGAGCGGATTCGAAGGAACAATAGAGTTTTTCCCTGAAGAGGGAAAGTACCACTATGACGGACACAGGGGGTGTTCGGTACGATGCTCGCCCGACGAGACGGACGCAATGGGTTCCCTCTGTCCTGTATGCGGCAAGCCTCTGACTATTGGTGTTGTTCACAGGGTGAAGGAACTTTCCGATCGTCCGGACGGTTATCGCCCTACCTCAGGGGCCGGCTATTATTCGGTCATTCCGCTTCTCGAGGTGATTGCAGAAGTCATGGGTTTCACCACAGCAAGCAAGGCTGTTCTATCGGAATACTTCAGGGTGATCACGCTCGTTGGCAGCGAATTTGCGGTGCTTCTCCATGTACCTGTCGGGGAGATTGAAAAGGCCGGATTCCCCCTGCTTGCAGAGGGCGTATCGAGGGTCCGGGAGGGAAAGGTCCACATAACGCCAGGCTATGATGGAGAGTACGGGAAAATAAGGATATTTGAAGATGAAGAAGGAAAGCATATCAGGAAGAGATCAATCATCAAGACCGGTCGGGGAAGAGGGTGACCAAGCGAAACCGGACGTTTCACCGGTGGCCGGGGTGCGAGAGACCCTTGTGTCGATGGGGGACGAAAGAAAGGCAGTCATACTTCAGAGATTTTTCAAGACGGGACCGGGACAGTACGGCGAAGGAGATCGCTTTCTCGGAATTCCGGTGCCATACCTTCGCAGACTGGCCCGGAATACGGGAGGTCTTACTCTTTCCAATATTTTACTCCTCCTCCGGTCATCGATTCATGAAGAACGTTTCCTTGCCCTCCTTTTGCTGATCGATCTGTACAGATCGGGTGACGAGAATGGGCGTAGGGCAGTCTATGAAGCCTATCTGACCCATACGGAATGGATCAACAGTTGGGATCTGATCGATATCTCGGCAGAGCACATTGTTGGCCACTATCTTAAGGATAAGGAAAAAGGCCCGCTCTTTCTCCTTGCTGAATCAGAAAATCTCTGGCACAGACGAATCGCTGTGATGGCAACATTCAACTTCATAAAAGTCCGCGCCTTCAGTACAACGCTTCAGCTTGCCCGTGTTCTGGTTCAGGACAGGGAGGACCTGATCCAAAAGGCCGTAGGGTGGATGCTTCGGGAGGTGGGCAAGAGAGATATGGAGACAGAGGAACACTTTCTCCGGGAACACTACAGAAGAATGCCCCGGACGATGCTCCGTTATGCCATAGAGCGATTCGCCGAAGAGAAGCGTCAGGCCTATCTTAAAGGGACCATATGAAGGCAATTTCCCCGGTTCCGGTGAAACGACCGAAGGTGCGGGCTATGGGATAGGGGGGCTTCCTTCCGATACTCTCCCGCCCCCTCTTTCAGCGGATATATTTGAAGGCGAGCCAGAAGCCGACGAGGGAAAAAAGAACCTTGAGGTATATCTGAGGGATCATGTTGGCTGTTTCGGCACCGAAAAAGCTTCCGAGAATTGAGCCAATGGCAAGTCCCACGGCAATATCCTGCCTTACATTACCCAGTCGGTAGTGAGTCCATGCCCCTGACATGGCTGTCGGGACCATGGCGAGAAGTGATGTGCCCTGAGCAATGTGCTGGCTCATGCCTGCAAGGATGACCATGAGGGGTACCATGACAGCACCGCCTCCGACACCCATCATGCCCGACACGAATCCTGTCACCGACCCTGTTACGGTGTAGAAAACAGTTTGCCAGAGGAGATCGGGCAGTCCCGGAGAGGGGGACAAGAAACCTTTCGCGAGGAGCACGGACGACATGCAAGCGACGAAGATTCCAAATGCTCTTTTCAATCGCCTCTCCGGTAATCGGTTAGCATATTGCGCGCCCAGGCGGGCCGTAAAGATGGCGGTGAAGGCAACTATGGCTGCTGCCCGCCAGTCTGCTGATCCATGGCTCAAGTATGACACCGACCCTACGAGAGCGGTGAAGATGATGGCCAGAAGGCTGGTGCCGTGTGCCTGAATCTGGCTCATTCCTCCGAACCTTGTCATCAGGGGAATCATGATAATGCCCCCTCCTACGCCGATAAGTCCTCCGAAATATCCACCAAGGAGGCCGATGAAGAGGCCTGTAAGTTTCGTCACGGCGCCCGCTTTTCTGGCGGCCCGGTTCGCCGGTGCTGCGGTGGAATCGGGAGAGGCCGCTCTGGCCCGGTCTTTTTCGCGATCCCTGTGGATTGTTGCTGAAGAGGTGAAATCCCCCTGTTCATCGCCTGTTGGCCCCCGCTTCCGGGATAAGGGGTGGTGTCAGTGGCACTGCCGCGGCAAAACGGTGGAGCCCGATCGTCGGTTTCCTTCGCATGATTGGCCCGATTCGGTCCATGGCCAAGAATACAAGGAAGTACCGTGGTCTGTCAAGGCGATGATCTGTCTTGCTAAATCAGACGTTTGTTGCCATTTTGCGGCGAAATGCGAGCCGCCGCCGAAGCATCTCCTGGTCTACCTGACGGGCATAGAGCGGGCAGGGCCCGCCTTCAGACAGGGCCGGAAGAAAGGGTATCGTTCCGGTGAAATAACAGCGGGAGAAACCAAGGTAAAACGTACAGGTGCTGCAGGCTTGGCTCGTTTCGACTCTCTCCGTGTCGTAGAAAATGATTTCCAGGGCTTTGGCGTACGAATATTCTGTGCGGTCATCTGGGGAAACGTTCAGGTTGTTGTCATCGGTGGTATCCAGAAAGTGTGCCATTGACTCTTCACAGGCCATCCGTTTCTCAGACGACAGACCGCTATACCAGTCCCGGAGGTGCGGACCGAGTGGCGAAGGGGCCACCGCTATGGCCCGTGCCAGAGGTCCCGGCGGCAAATAGGGCATAAGGGGGGGTGTCTCACCGGAAAAATCGAACAAAAAGAGACCTCCGTATCCCCTGGGAGGCTTATCATCCCCACTGTCCGGGGAAGTGACACCCATCGTGTTCGCTACGACTCCGTATTCTGATGAGGCCTCGCATCCGCAAAAAGGACAATGATCAAATGAGATCTCCCCTGTCAGATAGCCGCATCGAGGGCACTCGTAGAGACTCACAAAGACCTGTCTGAGAGGATTTTCATCTCCATCATCGTACACCACCGCGTGGATGAATTCAATGATGGATCATCTCCCGGTTCGATGCTCCCGGTGGAACCATGGGAAGAGCGTTCACCGATTCATCGATGGCCACGTCAACGAGAAAGGGCCCCGTGCCCCGGCATGCCGATACGAGAGCAGGGACGGGGTCGGACTGTCTGTTGACTTTTGCCGACGGTATTCCGAAGTTTTGGGCCAAAGCGGCAAAATCGAGCTCTTTTCCAAATCGTGATGCCACATAATTGCCTTTGTAGAAGAGTTCCTGCTGCTGTCGGACGAGGCCGAGGTGGCGATTGTTCATGACGATGATTGTAACGTTCAGGTCAAGTTCAGCGAGGGTGGCCAACTCCTGAATATTCATCTGAAGGGAGCCGTCTCCTGTAAAACAGATGACCCTCCTTTCGGGACAGATGAGGGCGGCACCTATCGATGCCGGTAAGCCGAAGCCCATTGTCCCCAGGCCGCCAGAGGTGAGAAAACCCCTCGGGTGCCGAATGGGATATGTTTTGGCCACCCACATCTGGTGCTGTCCGACGTCGGTCGCGATAAGGGCGTCGGCGGGAGCAGCCATGCTTATCGAGCGGATGATATTTTCAGGATGGAGAGGATCCTCTGAATGTCCGGCATTTAAGAAGATAGACCCCTTCATTGCCTCAATTCTATCGGTCCAGCCGTTTCGTTTCTTCTTCTCTGTCAGGGGAAGAACCTCCAGGAGAAATGACCGGACATCCCCTTCGAAAGAGATCGTCGACGGTATAATCTTGTCGATTTCAGCCCGGTCGATATCAACATGGATGATACGGCCGTGAGGACAGAATTCCTGAAGTTTTCCTGTTGCTCTGTCGTCAAACCGGACACCGAGTGCAATCAATGTATCACACTCGTGAACGAGCATGTTTGCGTACGGTGAACCATGCATTCCTATCATCCCGAGATTGAGCCGGTCTCCCGGAGGAAAGGAGCCGAGACCCATCAGTGTCATCGCGACGGGGATATCGGCCTGTCGGGCAAACCGAAGGAGTTCGTCCGCTCCGTTGCAATGTATAACCCCCCCTCCTGCAAGGATGACTGGTTTTTCCGATCTATTGATCAGTGACGCTGCCTTTCTCAGTTCACTCGCTTCAAAATCGTGCCCTGTCCCATCTTTGAAAGAGTGGGGCCAGCATCTGACGTCAGTATCGGCAACCTGCATGTCTTTAGGAACATCAATGAGGACAGGACCTTTTCTGCCTGATTCGGCGATGCGAAAAGCCTCGGAGACTATTTTGGGAAGATCGCCGGGCGACGTGACAAGAAAATTGTGTTTGGTCATGTGCATGGTGATCCCGTATGTGTCGACCTCCTGAAACGCATCGGTGCCGATGAGGTGGCTTGGGACCTGACCCGTAATGGCTACGAGAGGGACAGAGTCGAGCTTCGCATCGGCGATCGCGGTCAGAAGATTCATGACCCCAGGGCCTGATGTTGCCAGGCAGACAGCTGCCTTTCCGGAGACCCTCGCCATTCCCTGGGCTATGAATCCCGCCCCCTGTTCATGGCGGGCGAGGACATGACGGATCGGTTCTCCGGCGAGGGCGTCGTACAAAGGAAGGTTGGCGCCGCCCGGTATTCCTGCAATGATGGTTATTCCCTGTCTTTTCAGTGCCTCAATGATGATCGCTGCTCCTGTCATGGTTGTGCCCCCTGTGTCGAAAAATAAAAAGCCCCTGCCGGTTTGACCGGCAGGGGCTTGTGAAGGTCATAAAGGTTCAGTTACAGAGGACCCTCCGGTACGGACCTGTCAATGATCATAACTACAACGACTCCATTATCGTCTGTGATGATTATGCGGTCTGCGCCGATTGTCATGCCTCTGTGATCTCCTCTTTGTTCCCTGCTTTATGAATCACTATACTATAATCCTGAAAAGTTGTTTCCGTCAAGGGGCCTTTAATGGCCGGCACTCATCGGTTCTTCTGGGCGCCTTTCTTCCCCCCTATGTTTCGTACCTGAGCCACGTACTCTTCATCGGTAATCGTTCCGTCGCCGTTGATATCCCAAAATTTGCACTTTGTTTCGGCGATCTGCTTGTCCTTGTAGATTGTCATGCACTCAGCGACCGTCAGTTTCCCGTCTTTATTGGTATCTGCCGCGTCCTTGATCTGCTGAAATGCCTGCTTGATGGTTTCATCCGATGGTCCCCGGGACTGGGCCCATGAAGAACCACACAGCATGACAACGGCAATACAG
>CAYQXL010000022.1:0-2908 GCA_964421445.1 uncultured Pseudomonadota bacterium | reverse complement strand
GCCTGGTACGGCCACCTGAAATTCAAGGAATCGGCGCTGTGGAAGGTTATTCTCATAAGCTGGTTCATTGCTTTTGTCGAGTATTGTTTTCAGGTTCCGGCAAACCGCCTTGGTCATGACGAGTACTCGGCGGCTCAGCTCAAGATCATTCAGGAGGTCATCACCCTCGTTGTCTTTGCGGTGTTCTCAGTTTTTTATCTGAAGGAAGGGCTGAGATGGAATTATCTCGTTGCTTTTTTTCTGATCGCTGCGGCCGTATTCTTTATGTTTAAGGAGTGGTAGGCAACGCCGTCTTCGTAGTCTTGCCGATGAACTCAATGAGGATGCGACACACCTCCTGCGGCCTTTCAACGGGCAGCATGTGCGTTGTCTGGGGGACGATGGCGCAGGCTCCAGCCGGCAAAGCCCGGAACATGTTTGTTGTATGATGGAGAGATACGAGATCCCTGTCTCCGGCCATAATCAGCGATGGCATCCCGATCTTTTTCAGATCCTGTCGAATGAGCCGCGGCTGAGTGAGCCAGAGGTGCTTCACTTTGTTGAAGACGACGGGGAAATGATCCGGTCCGTCGGGAGAGACGTTCCTGTAAATGTCTACTGATCGTCTGTTTTTCGCCGCAAAGCTCTCTGCGGTAAGGGACTCTATCATTATTGCGAACTTTCTGCTCAGTCCGGTGTAATGGTAGTTGCCTCCGATGGATGTGATCGTTGTGACCCGTTCAGGAAAGAAAAGACCCATAAAGAGGGCTGTAATCGCACCGTCACTGAAGCCCGCCAGGTGGGCTGAGGGGATCCCGAGTGATTCCATCAGAAAGACTGTATCCCGGGAGAACTGTTCGTATCTGTAGGGTCCCGGGGTGTCCGGTGTTCGTCCGTGTCCCCGTTGCTCAGGTATGATGACGGTGAACGAACGGGAGAGAAGATCGGCCATTCCGTAGAGAGATTCCATCGGTTCGAGGCCGCCGTGCATCAGGACGAGATAGTCTCCCCTGCCATGGATCTCGTAATAGATCCGTGCTCCGTCTTCGAGGTCACAATAGGCCCCTGATTGTCCGAGGAGTGAACCGTCAGGCATAATAGATGAGCTTTTCATGGAACCTCCTTTTTGTATACAAGCCTGTTGTTGTCTCAGCGGTGAAGACAGAACGTTTTACCAGCGTCCGAGGCAAAAATCAATCTTTTGCGTGATGAGAGAGGCTTGACGGCATCTGTCAGTCGGTGGTAGGGTGGCAGAGGGAATGATGACCGGATCTGAGGACCGGATCGTTTCAGTCCGGCACGTATCCAGGAACAGAAGGAGGATGAGATGAACGTTGTCGCTTTTAACGGCAGTAGCCGGAAGGACGGAAACACGGACCGCCTTCTCCGTATTGTACTCGGAGAGCTTGAAAGGGAAGGGATCAAAACGGAATACGTCGAAATGGCAGGAAAACGGGTTCGGGGCTGCACGGCCTGTTACCGGTGTGTGGACAGGCAGGACGGCCGGTGTGTCCTGGACGATGATCCTGTCAATGAATGGATTGAGAAGATGATTGTGTCAGAGGGGATTCTTCTCGGCTCGCCCGTCTATTTTGCCGATCTATCTGCGTCCATGAAGGCCCTCATCGAACGGGCCGGCATGGTAGCGAGGGCGAACGGCGATCTTCTCAGGAGGAAGGTGGGGGCTGCCGTTGTGGCGGTGCGGAGGGCTGGTGCTGTCCACACCTTTGATTCGATGAACCATTTTTTTCTCATTTCCCAGATGATCATACCTGGAGCCAATTACTGGAACGTGGGCATAGGAAGGGAGAAAGGAGAGGTGGAAGGCGATGTCGAAGGGAGAGGAACGATGGAGGTTCTTGGGAGGAATATGGCCTGGATTCTCCGGGCGATTAAGGGTGCCTCTTGAGACCGGTTAAACCTTTTTGTCGCGGCGAGCGACTGTCGGGTTCAAGAATTCGGGTCCCCATAAAGATATGGAAGTGATTGCATTCACTGAGCACTATGGTGTATAGCAGGAAAGCATGAAAGAGGATCTCTTATCACAGATCGACTGTTACATCGAAGATAAAAAGGACCGGATTATTGAAAAGACGGTCGAGTTTATCAGGATCCCGAGCGTGAGCGGCAGCGAAGGGGAGATGGCCCGTTACCTCACGGGCATGCTCGGCGAGTCAGGGTTCGATTCGTTCATCGACAGGGTAGGAAATGTGGTTGCCCGAATCCCTCCGTCAAAGGAATGTGACAGACAGGGCCTTACGGTACTCTTGAATGTTCACCTCGATACGGTGCCTCCGGGATCAGCTTCGCTCTGGACTCACGATCCTTACGGAGGCGATGTGGATGAGGGGAAGATTTTCGGGAGAGGGGCGAGTGACACGAAGGGAGCCTGGGCTCCTATGGTTGTCGCCATGGAGGCCCTCCGTGATCTTCGTGTTCCCCTGTCCGGCCAGGTTGTCTTCTCCGCCTCTGTCATGGAGGAGATGACCTGTTCATTTGGTACACGGTGGCTTATCGAGGAGACGCTGAAGGAAAGATCCCCCGATTATGTTATTCTTGGCGAACCAACGAACTTAAAGGTGGCAGTTGGACACAAGGGGCGAGTGGAACTTGAAATCACCTCCACCGGTGTTGCCTGTCATGCGAGCGTTCCCGAAAACGGTGACAATGCCCTCTATCGTGCCGCTCCTGTTATCCGCTCCCTTGAACGGTTTGCCGGTCGTCTCGCCTCTGCGGTACCGGACCCGTTGTTCGGGCAGCCCACCCTCGCCGTGACAAATATCTCGGTCAACCCCGGTGTTCATAACGTTGTTCCTGATCTCTGCACACTCTTTGTTGACTACCGGTTTCTTCCCGGTGAGACGGTGGCGGGCATTCTGTCTTCCCTGGAGGACCATTTAAAAAATGATGGTCTCCATCAGCAGGTGAA
>CAYQXL010000021.1:11060-33927 GCA_964421445.1 uncultured Pseudomonadota bacterium | reverse complement strand
AAGGTCCTTTCATGGAACGACACGAATATTTCGTGTCTCATATCTCTGCCCATCGCTCCCGGTCTGTATGACGTCAGGGTGAACCCCCAGGGTACCGGCGCTGATGCGATCCTCCCCAAGGCGTTTACCATAAAGCCTCCCGAGCTCCATATCCCTACACACCGCCCCCATTTTGTTTCTGCAGGTGACGTCGTCACCGTTCAGGGAAAGTTTTTTGGCGACGGCCGCGGCTGGCATAGAGCAGAGATCGGGAATCTGCGCGGCGCTAAATTACCGTGCAACGTGCTCAATTGGACAATGGACTCGATCACCTTCAAATTGCCCCGTGGGCTCAGAGGCATTGTTCACCTCCGCATAACCAATGCGGTGGGCTCGGATACCCAGCCCTGGTGGGGCACCTTCGCAGAGCCCCCCATAAACCCGCCCAATATGCTGGGGTCGTATACGGGCGTGACGACGCACGACAACGCGTCTGCCGTATCCTACAACGGCAGTCTATTTGCTTTCTACCCTCATGTTAATGATGACAATAACAAAATAGCCTACAGAATATTTGACGGAAGTAACTGGTCGGACGGATATTATCTCAAAACGATCGAAGGGGTGTATGAAAAAAGCAAAGCCCAGATTAACCCGATCGTCGTAGACGATGTTCTCTACGTCTTCTATACGGGCACCGACGGTAAACTTTATTATAACAGGCTTGATTTCGTCACAGATGAGGATGAGATAGTACCTGATCCAAGTCAACCACTGACGAAAGTGGACCCCGTATGGCTCCCGCGGCAGCAAATTCCAGGCGCTCAGGTGCAGGACGTCTCGGGCAGGTTCGCCGCCGTCTACAACTTCACGAAAAAGTGGATCGAGGTCTACTGGACCCCCGATTCCGTCAATGTTTATATGAAGACATACAGACTTGATACGAAAACATGGACGGAAGCCATACCCGTAACCCTCCCAAGGAGCAACACCACCGTCGCCCCCTACTTCTCAGCGGTTTTCAACCAACTGGAAGAAGGCGACTATGTCACCTATCTTTCCTGGGCAGATGGAGCAGCCGGGTATCTGGGTGAACTGAAGGATGGAGCGGTACTTCGAAATATTCACTATTCAACCTGGCAGCCCGTTAATTCAAAGCGCGCACCCAGCCTGGCCGACCTGGGGAATGACTACCTTGCGGTAATCTACAACAGGAAGAGCGACCGGTCCTACTATCAGAAGTACGACAAGAATACGCGCACTGTCGTCTCGCAGGAATTCGGCACTTGGGTATCAGACCAGGACACGGACTGGGCCCCCACGGGAATTACCTTTTCACAAGAGGCAGTTGACGAGAACTCTCCGACAGGGTTCAGGATGAACACCAACTTTTACGTGTTTGTCGGCAATAACTCCGTTGCTAAAGACACGAGGTGGCAATTCAAGAACTGCGAATTCCTGGGTTACTGGATGCCAACGACGAAAGATGGCGAAGAACTTGATTTCGGCAACATGCTGGCCGACACTTTTCAGCTTTGGCCGATCATAGGCATCATCGACATGCCCCCTTTTACAGAAAACGGACACGAATGCCAGATGTCTGAATGGGAGAAATGCGGGACCCAGGTCGAATATAGTTTCTCAAAGGCCACAACGACAGGGATGTCGGTCGAAGGCTCTGCGGGAATGTATGTGAGGACCAGGGCCAGGTCGCCTGTTGAGATGAGCGCGTCCGGGGGATATACGGGAGGATACGAGGACAGTACAACGATCAAATACGTCCAGAGCGACATCCTGGACGCCAGTCGTGAAGGCTCGATCGTCGCCTATTATTACGCTCCAAAATTCAGAATGTGGACGATGGATTGGTACAACTTGAGCGATCAAGATACAGGGCTTTCGACCGCGACGGTGAAGGTCACCGGAGCAGAGATCAGAAAAGAGGCGTTTACGCCCCATGACGGCCCATGGCAGTGGCAATCATACTGGGCAGCAGTGCACCCGGGCGAGCCCAGGCCTCCCTACATGGACCCTGCAGTCTTCCCCTACCATGAAACAGAGCTCGATGCCAGTCACAACCCCGTTGAAGGCGCCGATAAGAAACGCCTCCTGACGTACTGCAAGAACCCAACCGACTATAAATATGCGTTAACGTTTCGTTCCACGTGTGAGTGGCAGCCGGTGTCAGGAGGTTGGTTTTCCTGGGAAATTGACAAGGACCACTCAACCGATAACGGTTTCTATATCGACATGAAACTCGGTATCAAGGGAAAGGTCGCCGCGGGCATGGAAGGGTCTTTCAAACTACTTTTCAAAACAAAGACTCAATACGGAGTCGGAGCAAGAACCGATATCCGCGGCCCGATGACGCTGGACTCCGACCCGGCCAGAATCATATCGTTCCACACAGAGGGCTACTGGCTCAATCCGAGCAATAAAGGATATTGGATACCCGAGTACCGAAGGACCATGGGTGACAAGCCCTGGTTCATCACCTACCGGGTGACGGATGGCGCGGAACAGGGCAGGCCCGGCGCAGACGGAAAGCCCGTTCCTGTTCCGTTTTATCCGAGTTGTCCTTAAACTTGTTGCCCGCCTCCCTCTGAGCGGGATCTGCAGGGCGGTGGCGCTTCCAGTGCCGCCGCCCTGCGCGCTTCGTTCGATGAGCGAGCGGTCTCTATCCCTCAGGGCTCTTCCCGAATCGATACAACCGGGAGCGACAAGACTCCCGGCAACTGCTGAAGGATCAAACAGCGCGATTGGCCGGCCCAGCCCGCGCACCACGAAGCACCACGGTTGCAGAGTACAGTCCACGTATCGGGAAAACGAGCATATCACTGCCCATCCACATTGAATGCCTTTGCCGGAAAAGGCACTCCCGTTGCAGATACTACGTCACCAGGAACACTCCCTGTGAATGTAAATGGAGATACTGAAGAATTGCAGGTTCCTTTCGACGGCGAGGATTGAGATGGGTGAATGTAGACGGCAAATAACCAGAGAATATGTCGCGACGTTGGTCTGCGCACTTGTGGTCCTCTTCGTCACCGCCGGATGTGTATCTACAGGGGGCAGGAATGATCCCTGGATCCTTGGACTCGAGTACCGGGTTCAGCAGCTCAAGGATCCTCGCCCCAACCGCGTACACATACTGCGCGCAGACCTTGCCACCGGAAGGATGGAGCCAGCCGTTGTTCTTGCGGCAGACCCGGATGGGGACGGTCCCGCCGAGGCGACGTTGACCGACCCGCTCAAGCTCGCCAGTGACCGGTCCGTCATCGCCTTCGTCAATACAAACCCCTGGGGCAATCTTCCCGACGCCACGGGCAGGACGGACCAGGGTTGGTTCGAAGGACAACCGGTCGATATCCTGGGGCTTGCGGTTGCTGGCGGCCGCGTAGGAAGTCGCGCCGCTCCAGGCTATGCCTCTGTCTGGGTCGGCAAGGAAGGCCGTGTTGTTCTGGGCAACCCACCCAGGGGCAAGCCTGTTGCGGAGGGAATGGCGGGATTTCAGCAGATTGTCAGGGAAGGGGTGATTGTCGTCCCTCCCGGCGGACCGCTCCATCCACGGACGGCCATTGGTGCAGACCGCACCGGAAAGATCATGTGGCTCGTTGTGGTCGATGGGCGGCAAGAGCAGTACAGCGAGGGCATGACCATACATGAACTGGCCGGCATCATGGGTAATCTGGGTTGCTGGAATGCCACGAACATGGACGGAGGCGGGAGCAGCGTGATGGGACTGACGGGAGCCGACGGACAGCTTCGGGTCGTGAACAGCCCTTCGGACCGGCGCTCAGGAGTCCCTGCGGTCCGCCCTGTTCCATCAATCCTCACAATCAGGCAGACGTCCCGTTCGAGCCTGCCAGCCGCTACAAACGAACCATCCATGGAACGATGAGACTATAAATCCGTAACCCGGCTGATCAGCCGTAAAACGGTCCTTCCGCTGATTGTTCCGTTCGCCGCACAAACGAGCCAGGTATGCAATAACGGCCATAGCGGGGAGAGCCCTCCCCGACCCTTATCATTCTTACCGTTCCGCTTTGTCAAGATCGCTTTTGGGGTCCCGGTTGAACTGGGTTGTCAGATAATCGAGGGTAAACGGCAGGTCGACCTCAAGCCGCGGGATGTGCTGAATGCCTATACGGCCGCTGCGAAGGCGGCAATCCAACAGATGCCCGCCATAACGCCGGTCATGGGTCAGCAGATGAAGGTGGTACCCCGGAGCACTGAGAGAGGCCATAAATCCGGGAGTAAAGAACCCGGCCATAGACCCCTCGACTGCAGACAGCTCAAGGATCATCTGCCGTTTTGTCGCTTCGACCAGGGGAAGATAATTGTCCGTTCTGGGCACCGATCGTGTCTTCACCGATTCGAAGAAACCTTCGACGCGGATGGCATAGAGCATATTGGGAGAGGGGATCAGCATTTCGAGAAGGTCGAAGATGCCTTTGTCTTCCGAACCGTCGGGAAATTCATCCCACGTATCTGCCTGGAAAAACGTCACGCAGGCAAATGGCGTATGCTCCCCATCCCCAACAATGTCCGCCTTTCCGTCAATCCTCACCTGATAAGCCTGCCCGTCGAGCAGAACGAGTTCGCCATCAAGATGATTGAAGGTTCCCAGCCCAAAATCACCCCGTTTCCTGATATCGCCAATGGTCGTCTTTTCCTCATATAACCCTTCAAGGATGGCATTGATGGGGGCGGACAGATAGACGGCATTGTCCCGCCTTCCCCTTTTTGGCACCCTCTCCGGCGGAGACGTTAACTCACTATCCAAGCGACCTCCTTGCCGCCATATATCTTCCGGCTGCCCCCTCATTCCACTTCCGGCCACGCCGTCACATGGAATAGCGACAAATACGAGCGTTCAAACCGGCCAACGCCTGTCCTTCCCGCTGCCGAAACCGACGGCCGACCCGGGCACACCGATTGTCACCGTTCCCCGAGCATTTCCAGCATACGGACCGTCAGATAGAGCCGTGGCACGATACTGTCCAGATCGGCCCACTCATCGGGAGAGTGGATACGGTCCCCGACGATGCCCATGCCGTCCAGGACCGCCGGCCTTGCGCTCTGGGGATCCCAGGCAAAACCCGCATCCGTTCCGTATCGCATTGCCACAGGCCTGATCGTCTTTCCCAGTTCTTCATAGATCTGATTGGCGAGGGCCGCAAGCCGGTCGCTTGAGGGATTGCGCGAAAACGGAGGCCTGCGCAATTCAACCCTTACAGTCACATCTGATTCAGGGATCACCCTTTTCCCGATGATCTGTTCGGCATCCCTCCGCACACGGTCGATCTCCGCCAGATCGGACATTCGCATATCGGCCGTTGCATGCGCCTTGTCAGGGATCACATTGACCTTATTTCCCGCTTGTATGACCGTCCAGTTGACCGTTGTCCCCTTCTCCCGATTTCCCAGTTCCCTCAGGTGCATAATCTGACCGGCCAGCTCGACTGCCGCATTGCGCCCCTTTTCCGGCGCCAAACCGGCATGGGAAGCCAATCCCGTTACATCGAGGTGAACATAGGCAATACCGTTGGTGGCGACAGTCACATGGTCACCTTCAGGAGGTTCGTAGATGAGGATATAATCCTGCCTCGACGCCATTGTCCGGATCACGTCACGGGAACCGGGAGAGCTTACCTCTTCGTCGGGATTGAAGAGGACGGTGAGCGTACTGAATTGATCGAACCCCCGTTTACGGGCAATATCGACGGCATGAAGGATAATAAGGGCACCACCCTTGGCGTCGGCAACGCCCGGTCCATACGCCCTGGTGCCGCTGATTCTGAAAGGACGCCTCGCAGCTTCACCGACACCAAATACCGTATCGTAGTGAATCATCAGCATGATGCGGGCGGCACCCTTTCCACGAAAGGTGCCTGTGATCGTCCTGCCCACCGCCGGAGGGACAGCAAGGGTTTCAACATGAGCCCCCAGATCCCCCAGGCGCCTGGCAAGAAAAGATTCGACTGCAGACAGACCTTGTGCATCGCCTGAGCCTGAGTCAACATTGACGATGGTGGCCAGGTCATCGAGAAAAGCCGGTACCTTCTCCCGGGCAACCGACAGAAGCTCACTATCCGGCCCGGCAGCGGCACTGCCGCAGAGAACCAGCAGAATCAGTATCAATGTTGAATAGACTGCGGTTCTTTTCATCGTTTAGTATTTGGGGGACGTCCTTGAAATAATGACATTCTTACCCCTACCCCCTGCGGACCAAGACCACCCTCACGGTTCGCAGAACAAAGTTTTGAGAGCTTCTCATCCATATATTTATGCCAGGTTTCCGAATGAGTTTACTTCAGGGATATAGTTCGTCTCTTTGGCCCATAAATGAATAGTTTTTATATCAAACCGTCAATCAGGGACATTTATCAACAAGAAAAAGATTACTCAACTGAAATTTTATATGGATCGAAGACTGTCATCCTGTCACTATTTCAAGGACGTCCCTAAACATAGACCGCATCGGCCGGAAAAAAAGAGCGTCCCCAGGGGGATTCGAACCCCCGTCGCCGGCTTGAAAGGCCGGTGTCCTGGGCCAGGCTAGACGATGGGGACAGTGGGCCGTGAAGGACTTGAACCTTCGGCTCTCTGCTTAAAAGGCAGATACTCTACCGACCTGAGTTAACGGCCCTCAGAAGAGTATTAAGATATGAAACTTTGGCCATCTTGTCAAGGGTAATGACACCTCACAGGGCTCTTTTCAGCCCCTTCTTCGGGGGCACTCTGCAGATGGGCCCTCCATAAGGCGATAGACCGCACTTTTCTTCGAACAATAGAAAAGGTTGATATTGCTGCCTTCCGGCAGGGCCCGGCCACCCCCTTTCAGCTCGTTCATGCTATATGGAGGTTTCCCTATACAGCCCGAATATATTGGAGTTTTCCACTGCCCATATCTTAGGCATCCTACTAAAAGTAATTGTTATATCGTAGTGTTACGTCATAACATCTACAAGTTATCAACAGCTTATCCACAAAAAATGTGGATAAGCCCGGTAACCCGGTCTAAAAATAGGGAAACTTCTGCCTGTGATTATTGTGAAGCAGGGAGTTTGACTCTGTCCCCGACGGTGAGCCTGCACTCGTCGGCCTCACCACCGTTGATCTCGAGAACGTATCTCGCAGGCCGGCGGGAGCTTATGCCCCGTGTATCAAGGGGTTTTGCGTTACGATGGATATGAACGATCCTCTCGGAATTGTTGATGAAAACCATATCAAGCGCGATATACGTATTTTTCATCCAGAACGACTGCATCTCATCCCTGGCAAAAACAAAGAGCATTCCGTGCTTCGCCTTGAGCGACTGTCTGTGCATGAGGCCCTTCACGATCTGCTCTGCCGTAGAAGCGATCTCGACGCTAAATGAACACCGCTCCTTTCCGTCATCACCTGTGATCGTCATAGCAGCGCCGGTCCCGCGGCAGTAACCGGACAAAGGAAGACCGGAAAAGATCATTGCCAGAATAACGACCAGATAAATGGAACGGGCCGGACACCTAAGCATTCATCGCGTTCCGTTTGGCAGACTTGTGACGGAGAAATTCAATCACACCGGGGAGTATGGAGATAATGATGATGACAAGGATGACAAGTGAGAAGTTCTGACGGACAATGGGAAGATTTCCAAAGAAATACCCTGCAAGAACACATATGAATACCCAGCCGATACCACCGATGACATTGTAACTGATAAATTTCCAGTATGTCATGCTCCCTATCCCTGCAACAAAAGGGGCAAATGTTCTGATAATGGGGATGAACCGGGCAATAATGATTGTCTTTCCGCCGTACCGTTCGTAGAACTGGTGTGTCCGGTCCAGATACTCTTTCTTGAATATTTTCGATTTCTCGTAGTGAAAGACCTTGGGGCCGAGATAGTGGCCGATGGCGTAGTTCACCGTATCCCCCGCCACCGCAGCCACCGAGAGGATGAAAAGAAGCCATGCCAGATCAAGGGCATGGAGAGCCGCAAACGTTCCTGCAGCAAACAGGAGCGAATCACCGGGAAGGAATGGAGTGGCGACAAGACCTGTCTCGCAGAAAACTATGACAAAAAGAATGACGTACGTCCAGACGCCGTACGTCCTGATAATCTCGCTCAGGTGCCTGTCGATATGCAGGATGAAATCAACAATAACAGCAATAAACTCCATGTCATACCCCCTCGGAACTGGCAGTAGATTAATGGATCGGGGAAGCTTTAGTCAAGCCTATTCGCCGGCCACGCCTTGACAACTCCCCAAAACCTATATATTTTACAGTCAAATACACCGTGGGGGTTTTATGAATCACGTAAAGACATTCTTCCTGATGGTTATCCTGACCATCATTCTGGTAGCCCTGGGAAGTTTGATCGGAGGCTCACAGGGGGCGCTCATCGCTTTTCTCATAGCGATGGTTATGAACTTTGTCAGCTACTGGTTTTCCGATAAGATTGTACTCAGGATGTACGGTGCCCAGGAAGTGTCGCCGCAGGAAGCACCGCAACTTCACTCTATTGTTGCATCCCTCGCCCAGAAAGCATCGATACCGATGCCGAGGACCTTTATCATCGAAGACGACAGCCCGAACGCCTTCGCCACCGGCAGAAATCCCTCCAACGGCGTGGTCGCCGTCACCACGGGAATCATGCGCCTCCTCAGCCGGGAAGAACTGGAGGGTGTTCTTGCTCACGAAATATCGCATATCAAGCACCGGGACATCCTTGTCCAGACCGTTGCAGCGACCCTTGCAGGCGCTATTACAATGATCGGAAGCATCGCACGGTTCGGTGCCATTTTCGGCGGAGGGAGCCGTGACGATGAGGGGGGAAGCAATATCTTCGCCGTGATGATCTTCTCCATGATCGCCGGTTTCGCTGCCATTCTTATCCAGCTCGCCATCTCCAGGTCCAGGGAATATCTGGCCGATGAGGGCGGGGCACATCTCGCCGGCAATCCCCTCTTCCTCGCCGGTGCTCTCAAGAAACTACAGATGGGCGTTGCCAACATACCGATGCACGATGTACGGCCTTCGACAGCCCCCATGTTTATCGTCAACCCTCTCACAGGCGGCGGTGTCCTGAATCTCTTCAGCACCCATCCGCCGATCGAAGAACGGGTTCGGCGGCTGGAGGCGATGGTATATCAAAGATAATTTCGGCACGATCTTCCGCTCCGTCTCTGTCTCCATTCTTTCGGACGTAGATAACGGTCTTTTCCTCGACGTATCGGCAGACCGCCATTTTCGTTCTCACAGACTTACAGGAGATCAGAGGGCGCTCATCTACGAACTCTGTTCGGGCGTTGTCCGCCACCGAATCTCACTCGACCGGGCCCTTACCCACCTGACAGAACATCCGGCGGACCGGGAAATACGGTATCTCCTTCTCGGAGCCTTCTACCAGCTCCGTTTCATGAAGAAAGCACCCTACCATATTGTGAACGAAGTCGTCAGTTTCGCAAAGCACAGAAAAGGGGAGAGGAAGGGACGGTTCGTCAATGCCGTTCTCCGGCGGTTTCTTCGTGAAGACCCCCTGCCCCCATTGAACAGCAATCCTGCAGCACGCCTATCGACTGCCTATTCTTTCCCCCACTGGCTTGTCACACGATGGCTTGACCGGTTTGGCGAAGCAACGACAGAGACCCTCCTCGGTCATCTCAACACCCCCCCTCTCTTTACGGTCAGGTTCGATGAGAAGGCGATCACCTGCGATGAGGTCACTGCGGCCCTCAAAGCGAAAGGTTGCGAGCCAGAACCATCGACGGTCCTCCCTAACGCCGTGAAGGTTGGACAGGTGCGCCGGGTCCTCGACGATGATCTCTTCAGGAAGGGTCTTCTTACCATCCAGGACGAAGCATCCCAAATTGCGGGGAGCGCTGTTCAGCCCAAGCCGGACGATCTCGTACTCGATGCCTGCGCCGGTACGGGGACAAAGACCCGGAACATCACAGAGTCGTGCCCTCTGGCCCGGATCATTGCCATGGACTCGGACAGGGGCCGCCTCGCCTGGGCAGGTCCTGCCGCCCCTCTTGTTGTCGGCGATGCCACCCGTCCCCCTTTTCGCCCTGAGACCTTCAATCACATTCTCCTCGACGCCCCCTGTACCTCCCTCGGCATCATACGAAAGCACCCCGAACTCAAGTGGAGAAGATCGGCAGAGGACATACGCCGGTTCAGCGGTCTCCAGAGACGGATGCTGAACACCCTCTGGGGCGCTCTCAGGCGAGGAGGGTCACTTGTATACAGCGTCTGTTCTTTCGAGCCCGAAGAAACAACAGATCTCGTCAAAATCTTCGCCGAAGACAGGGATTTTGTCCTTGAAAAACCCGCACCCTTTTTGTTTAATAAAGAGTATCTCCTTTCCATTCCCTTCGAAACGGGAATGGACGGTTTTTTTGTGGTCAAAATGCGGAAACTATGAAGATCCTCAGGGGCTTCGGCCTTATTCTTGCGCCATTTTTTTTCTTTGTCTTTTCATTCTACATCACTATCGAAGTCCTTCTCAAAACAGAAGTCACGGTGATCTGCCCGGAAATCAGGGGCAAACACATCGACGAAGCCCGCCTCCTGCTGGAGCGGCAGGGACTACCACTGAACATCGTTAAGCGGGAAAGACGGAATGACGTCCCGGTGAACTATATCTCCGTCCAGCGCCCCGAAGCCAATATTCCCATACGGAAAGGGAGGGCTGTCAGCGTCATCATCTCCGATGGCCCTGAACTCGGATCAATACCATCCGTTCTGGGCTACAGCACAGAGGAGGCTGAGACGGTTCTTGAAAGCAAGGATTTTCATCTCGGAACGATCGTGACCGTACCAGGCCCCGAATCAGGAAAGGTCGTCGCCCAGAATCCCCGGCCCGGACAGACCTCGATTGTTGGACAGAAGGTTACACTCTACGTCGCCGCCCGGCTCAAACGATACTATCTCATGCCTGATCTACGGCAGGAGAATCCTTCTGAAGTCATGGGAGAGCTTGATGACAAGGGCATCCGGTACCGGGCCGTGTACGGCCGCCAGGTTGACGGAACGAGACGGATCGTATCAACATCGGTCCAGCCCGGTTTTCTCTTCACCGGTGACGACGAAATCACTCTCTACGCAGCAAATGGAGGTTAAGAAATGGAAAAGGTTTTCATTGCTCCGTCTATACTTTCGTGCGATTTTTGCCGCCTCGGCGATGAAATTCGGGCCGTTGAGGCCGCAGGAGCGGATCTTATACACATAGACGTCATGGACGGACACTTTGTCCCCAACATCACCGTAGGGCCGCTTATCGTCGAAGCGGTGCGTAAGGTCGCAACAGCCCCTCTCGACGTCCATCTCATGATTGACAATCCTCAGGCTTTTCTGTCCGACTTTATCCATGCCGGTGCCGACATTATCACCCTCCACGCCGAAGCCGATGATCATCTGTTCCGGGCTATCGACATCATCCGGGCAGCAGGGAAGAAGGCAGGCGTTTCCCTCAATCCTGCCACACCCCTTTCGGTTATCGACCACGTGATCGAGGAGATCGACCTCGTCCTCATCATGACCGTTAACCCAGGATTTGGCGGACAGGCTTACATACCGGCCATGGACAATAAGATACGGGCAGCCCGTGACCTGATCAACCGAAGAAAAGGGAGCGTTTACCTCGAGGTGGACGGCGGCGTCAAGGCAGCGAATGTCAAACGGATTGTTGATGCGGGAGCAGACTTTCTCGTTATGGGGACAGAGATCTTTCACAGCACCGACTATGCCGCAAAGATCTCCGAGATACGCGGCCTTCTTGCCGACTGATCGTGGACCTGAAAAAGCAGAAAACCTATCTCCAGGCATTCGCTGCCGCAAAGGATCGGCTGGTGGCGTCGTCCGTGACGGAGCGGGCCGATGCGGCAGGCCTCACCTGGACAGAGAACCGGGGAACGATCGTCGTTGATATACCATTCCTCGATGAAACGATCACCCTGAGAATACCGGAAATGCGCTTTACGTCCTCCCGGAGCCGCGTTGTCACTCTGGTTGTAAAAATCGTTCTCCTTCATTATCTCACGACCGCTTCCGGCAGCATTGGCCAGGACGATATGATCTCATGGGAAGATATTCCCCCGTTAAAACATTATGGACCCGCATTTGAGCGGCGGATACTCTCGCCCCTCACGTCAGCATTCGGTGGAGACCGGGACATCTTTTCCCTTGCCGGCGAAGCCCTCGGGGCCCGGCAGGAGGACTACGGCGACGCCTCTTTCACACTTACCGCCCTCCCCCTCGTCCCCATTACCTTCATACTCTGGGAACACGATGACGAGTTTCCCGCCTCGGTCAGGGTTCTCTACAGATCATCGGTCACAGCGTTACTTCCCCTCGAAGACATTGTCGTTCTCACAAAACTCGCTGCAACGCGGATCATCCACAGGGCCCGGCTCCTTGCCGGGGTCGGCGATGTCTAAGTCCCTATGGTGGTAAAGTCCCGGGCTGTTCTGTCGTGGTGTCTCTTCGATTTTGCGAATTCGAGCTACTCGGCGGTCATCGCGGCGGTCATCTTCCCCGTCTACTTCAGTCATGTGATTGTCGGAAATACATCGGGACAAGGCGATTTATGGTGGGGAAAGGCAATCTCCTGCAGCATGGCCATCGTCGCCCTGTCGTCCCCTTTTATCGGAGGGATCGCCGACAGAACAGGGCTCAAGAAACATCTTCTCGTTCTCTACACCTATCTCTGCATCACGGCAACCGCTTCATTGGCCCTTCTTCAGCCCGGCATGATCCTTGGCGCCTTTGTTCTTGTGGTCCTTGCAAATACAGGCCTCGAAGGTGGTATCGTCTTCTACAATTCCTTCCTCGCCGACATCACCGACAGGCGCCACCAGGGACGGGTCTCTGCGTGGGGATTCGGAGCGGGGTACCTCGGATCGATTCTCGCCCTTTTCGTAGCCCTCGCTCTTCTGCGCCAATCACTTACAAACGCCATTTGGCCGGCGACAGCCCTCTTTTTTGCCCTTTTTTCGGCGCCGGCCATCCTTTACCTTCCCCGGAGTACGGGGCAGTCTGTTCCTCTCACAGAGGCTGCGATAGGAGGATTCCGTCATACCGTTGCAATGATCCGGACTGTTCTCGCCATTCCCGATCAGCGCCGTTTTCTCGCCGCCTACTTCCTCTACGAGGACGGAGTCAACACGGTCATCGTTTTTTCGAGCCTTTTCGCCGCAACAACACTGGGCTTCTCCTCTGCCGAACTCGTAGGGGTCTATATTCTCGTTCAGGCCACCGCTCTGACAGGGGCATTTCTCATGGCCAGGCCCATCGACCTCTGGGGACCCCGTAAAGTGGTCATTCTCAGTCTCATCCTGTGGTCCTCGGTCGCTGTGGCCGCCTACATGACCGCAACAAAGCTTCAATTCTTCATGGTGGCTGGTGTGGCAGGTCTGGGGCTTGGCACTGTTCAGGCTGCGTCGAGGGCTTTCTTCGCCCAGTATATCCCTGAGGGCAGGGAAGCTGAATACTTCGGTGCCTACAATCTGGTCGGCAAATCGTCAGCCATATTCGGGCCGCTCCTCTTCGGCTACATCTCTTCCGTTGCCGGAAGCCAGAGGCCTGCAGTCCTCTCTGTCGCAGCCCTCTTCATTGCCGGTCTTCTCATACTCTCCCGGGTCAGGGGCGGACAGCCGAACGATGACGGAAAAGAGAGGGCGCCCGAGATGTCATCGAACCGCCCTGCCTGAATCAGACGTTGAAACGGATATGGAGAATATCGCCGTCCTTCACGGGATAGTCACGACCTTCGATCCTGAGGAGTCCCTTGTCCCTGGCCGCATGTTCCGAGCCGCACCGGAGAAGATCCTCAAAATTGATCACCTCGGCCTTGATAAACCCCTTTTCCATGTCGGTGTGGATCTTGCCCGCCGCCCTGGCACAGGCCGTACCTGCCGGCACCGTCCAGGCCCTGACTTCCTTCCCGACAACGGTAAAAAATGTTACGAGTCCCAGAACGTCATACCCGACACGAATCACCTCGCCGATCGAGAGACCCTCCATACTGTAGAGATCGAGATAGGACCGCCGTTCCTCGTCAGAGAGAAGAACAAGCTCCTCCTCAAGTTTTCCCGAGATGGAGACAACCCTCCTGGAGGCAAAAGGCGCTCCCTCCGACCCTGACAGCGGGGGCGCTCCAAGATTGTTTTCGTCAATATTCGCGATGTAGAAGAGCGGCTTCGCCGTAATGAGGTTGAATGATCTGATCAGTTCCCGTTCGCTCTCGGAAAACTGGTCCATGTCGATAAACTGACCTCTGTTGAGAAAAACCCTGATCCTCTCGAGGATCTCCTTCTCCTCGTGCCCTTTGTCCTTTGATATCCGCGCCAGTCTCTCGATCTTATCGAGCCGTTCTTCGACGATCTCCAGGTCGGAAATAATGATCTCCGCCTCAACGATTTCGAGATCCCTTTTCGGGTCGACCTCGTCATAGACATGGGGAACAGTCTGCACACCAAAGAGCCTTACAACATGAGCTATGGCATCAACAGCCCTGATCTGGCCAAGGAACTTGTTTCCCAGTCCCTCACCCTTGTGGGCATCCTTGATGAGACCGGCGATGTCTATGAACTCGATTGTTGTCGGAGTCAACCTGTCGGGCTTGAACATCTCCCCCAGCACTGTCAGCCGTTCATCAGGAACGGGGACAATACCGACGTTCGGCTCGATGGTGCAGAAAGGATAGGGTTGAGAGGGAACACACAAGGACGTGAGGGCGTTAAAGATCGTCGATTTTCCCGAATTGGGCAATCCAACAATGCCACAGGAAAAACTCATTTATACGTTCCGTTCTGTAATCATCACCCATCCCTGTTGAAAAGGCTCATCGCTTTTCCGCTCCCATCGGTGATGAGAGCCTGGACGGCATCGGCGGCCCTGTCGAGTATCGACCCCAGTTCACCGGCTTCATCAGAGGTAAACCGCTGGAGAACATACTGGTCAGGAGGGAGGAAGGGGTGTCTCCCTATGCCGAGCTTGAGCCGGTGAAACTCTTTGGACCCGAGAGCTTCGCCGACCGATCGGACCCCCTTGTGGCCCCCGTCACCACCGTTCCACTTCAGCCGTATCCGTCCGAAGTCCATATCGAGGTCATCGTGGATAACGACAAGGGCCGAAGCGTCAAGACCGAGATTTCTGAGAAGCGCGGCGACCGGTCCGCCGGAGAGGTTCATATAGGTATCGGGCTTTGCAAGGACCACATCGCGGGACGAGGCGATCCTGCAATTTTTCACCTTTCTCCCGAAGGGTATGCCAAGCCGCTCGGCATACCTCTCTACAACGAGGTACCCGGCATTGTGCCGGGTAAACGCGTATTCTGTCCCCTTGTTGCCGAGTCCGCAGAGAAGGAACAAAAGATGATTACTCCTCCTTCTTCTCTCCTGCTTCTTCAGATGACCTGGCCTCGCCCGAATCAGGCGGTATGACCGTTACAACGGCGATATCAGCCCCTTCAAGAAGCTTTGCTCCCGGTATCGTTATGTCGCCAACATGAATCGAGTCACCAATTTCAAGACTCGTCACATCGAGAACGATCGACTCGGGTATCTGAGCGGGGAGGCACTCGACCTTCACCGTTCTCAAATGCTGTTCCACAAGACCGCCGAGTTTCTGTCCCTTCGCTTCGCCGGCAAGATGGACAGGAATCTCCACTTCAATGAGACGCTCCATCGATACCTGGAGAAAATCGATATGGATGATGTTTCCCCTTGGGAAGGCTCTCTGAACCTCCTTCACCATGACAGGTTTCATCTCCGTTGCATCGCCGGCATTCAGTTCCATCTCGAATATGGAACTCTTCTTGGCATCCTTCATCAATCTTCCCCATTCCTTCTCGCCTACCGAAATAGAAACGGGCTGTATGTCCCTTCCGTAGAGAATGGCCGGAATAAACCCTTCTCTCCGAAGTTTCTTCACGATTGATTTGCTTCCCTGATTTCTCATCTGCGCTTTGACCGTAAGTTTCTCCATTTCCACAACCTCCTGAAATCTTTATATGAACAAGGAGCTGACCGATTCGCTCCTGTGTATTCTCTTTATTGCCTCACCGAGAATGGGTGATACATCGAGAACCTTGATCTTGTCGACTCCCTTGCCTTCTTCGGAGAGGGGGACGGTATTCGTAACCACGAGTTCCTCGAGAACAGAGGTCCGAATATTCTCAACGGCATTCCCCGACAGGACACCGTGTGTGCAACAGGCATAGACACCCTTCGCACCGTTCTTCATGAGGGCCTCGGCAGCCTTGACGATCGTGCCTCCTGTGTCGATCATGTCGTCGAGAATTATGGCGATCTTATTCTCCACATTTCCCACGATATTCATCACCTTCGACACATTGGCCCGCTCCCGTCGCTTGTCGACGATAGCAAGACTGGCATTGAGCCGCTTCCCCAGTTCCCGTGCCCGTTCAACACCGCCGGCGTCAGGCGACACGACAACGATATCCCCGTCGATCTTGCTCAGATACTTGAACTGAACCGGCAGAGCATAGAGGTGATCGACGGGGATATCAAAGAATCCCTGGATCTGCCCTGCATGGAGGTCCATGGCAAGAACCCTCGACGCCCCGGACACGGTAATGAGGTTCGCCACGAGCCTGGCGGAAATTGAGGTCCTGGGAACAACCTTCCTGTCCTGCCTGGCATACCCGTAGTAGGGCGTGACCACCGTAATCCGCTCCGCCGATGCCCGCTTGAGGGCATCGAGCATGACGAGAAGCTCCATGAGGTTATGGTTGACCGGAGCGCAGGTAGGCTGGACAACAAATGTATCCATACCCCTGACGCTTTCCGTAATCTCAACCTGAACCTCACCATCACTGAATGTTGCTACCTTTGCTTTTCCCTGTTCAACTCCAAGGAATTGACAGATACTCTGTACCAACTCTCTGTTTGCATTACCTGAAAATATACGCAGCCCGTTCACGTGTGTCCCCCTGGACAAAACTGGGGCGGGAGGATTCGAACCTCCGAATGCAGGCTCCAAAGGCCTGTGTCTTACCGCTTGACGACACCCCAACAAATGTTTTTAATGGATTTCTCTTCCTACTAATTCCTTTCTATATACCCTCAAGATACTCCCTTCGATCTTCTGACGGGTCTCGGTGTTCAAGGGATGAACCATGTCTTTGTAGGACCCGTCCTTCATTTTCTTGCTCGGCATGGCCACGAAGAGTTTCGTCTCTCCGTCAATAATCTTCAAATCACGTATAATAAAACAACCATCAAAAACTACAGACACATACGCCCTTACCCGTGCTTCGTTAACCGGAAACACCCTCACATCGGTGATCTCCATACCCCCCCTCCTTTTCAAGGCTCTGTGCAGTGAAGACACTTCCCTTGTGTATTATTCTCAAAGAAGCCTGCTCGGCTTCTTTCCCACCAGAGAAAATACCAAAAACCGAAGAACCGCTTCCCGACATAAGTGCACCAAGGGCTCCGGCTTCTATCAAAGCCTCTTTCACCGAGCTGATTTGAGGGCACATTATGATACTGACGTGCTCAAGATCGTTCTCCAGAATATCTGCAACATCCTGTATTACTTCAAATTTCCTCCTCACTTTAACCTCATTTTCCTCTTTTGTCAACACGATTCTTAGGCCTCTGTATACATCCGAAGCCTTCATAATCACGCCGGGATAGACGATAACAAACCACATCGGCGGCAGAGAGACAGGTGTTATCCGTTCTCCGATCCCTTCCATGATGCAGGGCTTCCCGTAGAGAAAGAGAGGAACATCGGCACCGATTGACGTCCCCATATCAAAAAGTTCCTTTTCGTCAACCGTCAGGCCCCACAGTTCCACGAGGCTCCTGAGGACCGTGGCGGCATTGCTCGAAGGACCGCCGAGCCCGCTCCCGATGGGGATCCTCTTTTCCACGTGGATATCCACACCCCTCGTCACCGAATACCGCTCTTTCAGGAGGGCGGCCGCCCTGTACATCGTGTTCTCCGGTCCTGTAGGCAGGATATTCTTGTCGTCGCTCATCCCTATTCCGCCGTGGGCAGCATCACTGAGGTGAATCGTGTCATAGAGGGAGATGGGCGTAACGATACTGACGATATTGTGGTATCCGTCAGGTCTCTTCGAAATGACTTTCAAGAAAAGGTTGACCTTGGCGGGAGAGCGGCGCGTCAGATTCATGGGACGTACTATTGGATCGCTTCGATCTGGAACGTATCGATGCTGTAATCGTTCTGGGCAATGAGATTGATCTTCGTTGAATACGTATTCTCAATCGATTCGAGGGAACTCTTCTCCTCTTCGTAAAGGAGGCTTGCCACTTCGGGGGAGACATTGACGTTGAATTTCTTTCCATCGCCCTTCTTGCACGCGCTCGCCAGTTCCCTCAGCACTTCATAGCAGACGGTGTACCGGGACGTTATGTATCCCGAGCCTTCACAGTGGGGGCAGATCTCGGTCAGGACATTGACAATGTTGTTCCTCGTCCTCTTCCGGGTGATCTGAACCAGCCCCAGTTCACTGATGGGATAGGAGAACGTCTTGATCCGGTCCTTTTTCAAGGCATCGGTCAGCGCCTGGAAGACCGTCTCCTTGTTCTCCTTCTTCTCCATATCGATGAAGTCGATGATGATGATACCGCCCATATTTCTGAGCCTTATCTGGTAAGCAATCTCTTTCACTGCTTCTAGATTGGTTCTGAGGATCGTATCTTCGAGATCCTTCTTTCCGAGATACCGGCCCGTATTCACATCGATGACCGTCAGGGCCTCCGTATAGTCGAAGACGATATACCCTCCTGACTTGAGCCATATCTTTTTCTGGAGGAGTTTGGCGATTTCGATCTCGATGCCAAAGGACTCGAAGATCGGATCTCTTTCATTGAAATGGATCACTTCGCAGACTTCTTCGGGAAGGTAGTCCTTCATGTACTCCTTCACCTTTTTGAACGTGACATCGTCATCGATCACAATCCTCTTCAGATTGTGCGAATGGAGATCACGGATAACCCGGAATATGAGTCCGAGATCCTGGTAGAGGATTGTCGGTGCCCGTGCATTTCGCGTCTTTTCCTGGATCGACTTCCAGATTCTCGTGAGGAAATTGATGTCCGCTTCCAATTCCTCCTTCGACTTCCCTTCTGACGCTGTTCTGGCAATAAGACCAAAACCTTTGGGCCCGATATCCTTCAGGAGGGCAGCGAGTTTCTTCCTCTCCTCTTCCTCTTCAATCCGGCGGGAGACGCCGATATGCTGGGTTCCGGGCATGAGGACAAGAAGCCGTCCGGGGAGCGTGATCTTTGATGTGACCCGGGCGCCCTTCTGCCCGATGGGCTCTCTGGCGACCTGGACGATCAGTTCCTGTCCATCCTCGAGGAGACCTTCGATACGCTCGTTGTCCAGCCGTTCGTTATACTCGGTGAATGTTGCGAGACTGTCGAACTCTTCGTACATGCTCCGGTCGAGGATAACGTCGCCGATATACAGAAAGGCCGACTTCTCGAGGCCGATGTCGATAAAGGCGGCATCCATGCCGGGAACGATGCGGACAACCTTCCCTTTATAGATGTTTCCCACCATGCCTGTATCGTGTTTTCTCTCGATGAAGAATTCAACAAGCACACCGTTTTCAAGAAAGGCGATCCGTGTTTCGTTGAACGAACTGTTGACTATGAGTTCAGCCGCCATGCGTTATGCTCTTCTCCGCCGCACCTTGAGAATTCTCCGGACACCGTTCAGGGCCATCGCTTCTTTGATTTTGCCGCCTTTCCACCGGTAAAGCCATCGCTTTCCCCGGCGGATCTCTTCGACGTCTTCCCCTGCAAGGGGCATGTCAGATATTACCACATACATCCACTCTATTGCCAATTCCTTCATCCGCCGGTGGCTATAGTCAATGATTTTCATCCCTTCAGGGAGGAACATGTTGATCCTCTCTACCGTGGACCAGTCCACAACGGACGACGGGGCGATTTCGACCTCTGCATATTCCGCTGTACTCTCTACGCCCACAGGAATCGCTTCGGTGAAGGAGACTTTCGGCATGGGGTGATACTTTCCGTGGGTCTTCATCTGCAGCCCCCCAGCCCTGAAGGCCCGGAGAAGGATCTCCGTCGCATCGAGGTGGCCGATATACCGGGCATAGGCCATCTTCTTATACCGGAATGTGTAGCGCCGCGGCTCCCCTTCTTCCGCGGGCGTGGTCTTGTCCGTGACCACCTCTATGACCCGTCCCGTTCCTGCCCCGTCTCCGGGGAGATTCGCAGCCTGAGGCCCGCACCCAAGACCGCAGACAGCACAGGATGAAAAGCATCCTGGTGTTGTCATCGCCTCAGAAGCCCTCTGCAACTCTTCCCGGAGGAATCCCTTGTCCACACCTGTGTCGACTATGTCCCACGGCAGGACTGCATCACGATCCCTCGGGCCCAGATAAGGGACCATGCTTTCGCCCGATTTCTCGAACCACTCCCCGTAGACACCGGGGCTTGAGTACTCGCGCCAGGCCTCGAGTCTGACCCCCTGCGCAGACAGATACTCGAAGAGATCACCGAGCCGTTCGTCCCCTCTCGCCACAAGCGCTTCGAGGATACTTGTCCTGATATCACGGAACCGGACCTTCACCCGTTTTCCCACAGCCTCCTTGATCCGTACCATTCGTTCATGGAGTTCCTCCTCCCGGGCCATGGGAAGCCACTGAAAAGGCGTGTGCGGCTTCGGCGTAAAAGGAGAGACGGAGAGGTTGACTTCGATCCCCCATCCCCGGAAACGGATCATCAGTTCCCTGAGAGACTCAAAGTCCTCATCCCTCTCCCAGGGGAAGCCCGTCATGAGGTAGAGCTTCAGTTTCCGCCATCCCCACGACTTCATCAGGGGAAGGTGGCGGAGAAGCTCTTCCGTGTCGATCTGCTTGTTGATCCGGTCCCTGAGGCCGGGGCTCGCCGCTTCCACGGCAAACGTAAAGCCCGTCCGGGCGATACCGCCGATCAGGGCGATCTCCGCCTCGCCGATGCTCCCGATCTTGAGAGACGGCAGAGAGACAGAGACACCGGGGTGCTTCTCCTTGATATAGGCAATCGTTCTGAACAGGTCGCTGTAGTCACCGGCAGTAAGGGAGAGAAGCGACACCTCCTCGTACCCTGTCCTGGCGAGGGACTGATCGACAATCTCCCTGACCCGCCCGAAGGACCGCTCCCGGTACGGTCTGTATCCGAATCCCGCAAGACAGAAGCGGCATCCGTTTCCACATCCCCGGGAGACTTCCACGTTGAGTCTGTTGTGGACGCTCCCGACTACCGGCATCGGCGGCGCCAGAGGATGAAAGCTTTCATCGAGGTCCGCCACAAAGACCCTCTTCACCCTCCCATCGGTCACGCCCGGTGCATAGACACCTTCGATCCGGGCAAGTTGCCTGACAATGTCGCTCCTCCCCTCCCCCTTCATCTCGCGGAGCACTGTCAGGATCGAAGTCAGGGGGGCTTCGCCCTCTCCCACAACCATGAGATCGAAAAAGCGTTCAAAGGGCCTGGGATTGAGAACAAGGGGGCCACCGGCAACAACGAGCGGGTCCTTCCCGCCTCTGTCACCAGCCCTCAGCGGAATTCCCGCGAGGTCGATCATATTGAGCGCATTGGTGACATTCAGTTCGTAGGTCATGGAGAAGCCGACGAGATCCATCTGCCCGAGGGGAGTCTTCGATTCAAGAGTGACCAGGGGAAGGGACCGCGTCCGGAGGTATGCTTCCATGTCCGCCCAGGGGGCAAAGGCCCGCTCACACCAGACACCTTCCAGACTGTTGGCCAGTTCGTAGAGGAGGAAATGGCCGTAATAGGACATGCCTATCTCGTACAGGTCGGGATAGCACAGGGCCATGCGGACAGTCGAAGCCGCCGGTCTTTTGACAATCCGGTGCGGCTCAATGCCCGTGTACCGGGCGGGCTTGAGAATCTTGCTCGACAGGGGGAACATGCCTTTCCTAAGTGAATTCTTTCAGTATTCTGTGGAGATCATCCTCGACTATCGTTCTGATCCGGTCGAGTGCTTCAGGCGAATCGGCTTCGAAGCGAAGAACGAGGATGGGCTGGGTATTCGATGCACGGACAAGGCCCCAGCCGTCGTCAAATATGACCCGGACGCCATCGATATCGATAATGGGGTACCTGGACCGGTAATACTCGGTAAGTCGGGCAACAGCGTCGAATTTGATCCTGTCGGGACAGTCGGTCCTGATTTCCGGCGTCGAGTAGAGTTTGGGAAGATCCTTCAGAAACTCGGATACAGGTCTGTTGTCCTTGCCCATGATCTCGAGAAGTCTCAGGGAAGCATATATGGCATCGTCGAATCCGAAAAATTTGTCGGCAAAGAAGATGTGGCCGCTCATCTCACCGCCGAGAACGGCGTGGACTTCCTTCATCTTCTGCTTGATGAGCGAATGACCTGCCTTCCACATAACCGGTTTCCCGCCGTGTTTTTCCACATCGTCGAAGAGGTTCTTTGAACACTTCACCTCCGAGACAAAGGCAGCCCCTTTGTGCTCCCTGAGGATATCCCGGGCGAAAATGATCATCAGATAGTCACCCCAGATCATCGTTCCTTCGTTGTCGACCACACCGATCCGGTCGGCGTCACCGTCGTACCCTATTCCCACGTCGGCCTTTGTTTCGAGTACGGCCTGCCTCAGGGCGGTAAGATTCTTCTCGACCGTCGGGTCGGGGAAGTGATTCGGAAATCTGCCATCTACATCACAGAAGAGTTCGGTGACGTTCTGTCCCATCTCTTTGAGAATGGGGACAGAGACGAATCCACCCGCACCGTTTCCGGCGTCGATGACAACGTTGAACTTCTTTCCGATCCGGATATTCGTCCGGAGAAATGCATAGTAATGGCTGAGGAGATCGGTGTTTTCACTGCA
>CAYQXL010000021.1:9103-10960 GCA_964421445.1 uncultured Pseudomonadota bacterium | reverse complement strand
AATAATAAGATCGCGGAAATGAGGTGAACTCAACCGGCCGTCCCTGCCCACAGAAGCCTTGTTCTTGCCCCGCTCCCTCATATATGTTGCAAAAGCCCGGCCAATGTTGAGAACAACATCATCGGTCAGATCCTTCTCGACGTTTCCCCGAATATCATACTCCCTGAATATCTCGTTGTTCATACCTTCCTCCTCCTAATCATTGTCGTTCCCTTCCCCATCGCACAGCCTGCGGAGCCCGGAACGGGAAGAATCGTCGCCGGCACAGTCCCAGAGGACCGCTCCCGTCAATGCCGCATCCTCCCCCAGCTTCGCCGTCACCCAGGCAACACCTTCCAACGACGCCGGCATCATCCGTCTTTCCGCAACCTTTCTCGCATCATCGACAAGTGAGTCCGTTCCGTAGATGACACCGCCACCGAGGATGACGACCCCGGGATTGAGAATATTGCACAGACCGGCGATTCCGGCACCGAGATATTCGACAACCTCGCCCCAGATGCGCCTGCAGACCGGATCATCCATCATGGCCGCCTCTTCAATCGATCGGGCGTTCATATTTGCCAGGTCACCACCGATACATTCCCAGATTTTCCCCCGGTGGCCCCGCCTGATTTCCGCCGCCACCCGGGCTGTAAAATACGCTCCGCCGCAATATGCTTCAAAACACCCCGTATTCCCGCAGGAACACCGGTAACCGTAGGGATTGACCACCATGTGACCGATCTCGGCACCGACATGGCTAAAACCTGTAAAGAGCCTGCCATCTATAATAATTCCACCGCCTATTCCTGTGCCGACAAAGATACCAAGGGCAACGTCGGGCTTTCCGGAGAGGGTGCATCTCCACTCGCCGTAGGTCGCCGCATTAACATCATTCTCGATCACCGTCCGTATATTAAAACGTGATTCGATATCCTGCCTGATAGGGACATTGTGCCATCCGAGATTGGGCGAAAACGCTATGATCCCCGACCCCATCCTGATCTGCCCCGCCGAAGCGATGCCGATGAGATCAACGGCTGACGGACCGCCTGCCAGATCGATCAGCCCCCCGATAAGACTGCAGATCCTCCGGAGAACATCATCGTATCCTCCTGCCGGATCGGTAGGAATCCTTTGTCTTTCGAGAACACGTCCGCTGCCATCAACGATACCGGCAACAATCTTTGTTCCACCTATATCGACGCCTATCCTCATGCCTGCCCTTGACAGTGGCCCCTTTTCGTTTGACTTCCTTTTTTCATCTACATATTATATGGGGGACGTTTAAATCTCAAGGCAAAAAGGGGTTTTCATGGAGAAACAGTACATCATCGACGACCTGACCCTTAAGGATACGTGGCGCCTTTTTCATATTCTCGCTGAGCTTGTGGAAGGATTTGAAAACCTCAATGACGTATCTCCTGCCGTCAGCATTTTCGGCAGCGCCCGGTGTACCGAAGGGGATCTTCTCTATACCCGGACCTACAACCTCGCAAAACTCCTCGGCAAGAGCAAGTTCAACATCATTACGGGCGGAGGCCCGGGCGTTATGGCCGCCGCCAACAAAGGAGCCGCTGAAGCAGGAGTCAAATCGGTCGGTATCAATATCGAACTCCCTTTCGAGCAGACACCTAACCCCTTCACCAACGTGAAGCTCAATTTCAAATATTTTTTCGTCCGGAAGGTTATGTTTCTCAAATATGCCGTTGCCTATATCATCATGCCTGGCGGCTTCGGAACGATGGACGAACTCTTCGAAGCGATCACCCTCATCCAGACCAAGAAGATGAAACCTTTTCCCGTAGTCCTGGTTGATTCGTCGTACTGGTCGGGACTCATCGAATGGATGAAGGAGACCATGCTCGGATCAGG
>CAYQXL010000021.1:5109-9003 GCA_964421445.1 uncultured Pseudomonadota bacterium | reverse complement strand
GCTGTCCTGACAAGGTAATCTTCCATAGCCTGCCCGGCAGTGCGTCACCGTCGCCCGACAGCACGGGATCAGCCCCGTCACGCTCGCCGTCTCCTCTTCACGACCGTTGGCTGCACATTCAGGGCGCAACAGGCTTTTAGGAGAAAATGCTGATTATTTCACATATCATGGAAGGAGGATCCAGCATGAAGCGCGTCACCGTAATTGTCCTGGCATTAATACTCTGTCTTGGTGTCACAACAGTATGGGCTCAGAAGAAGGTACGGCTCTCCATCGCCACAGGCGGCACGGGCGGTGTCTACTACCCTTATGGCGGAGCAATCGCCAGCGTCATTTCAAAGAACGTTCCCGGCGTCGAAGCCACCGCCGAAGTCACCGCAGCGGCTGTTGATAATTTGAAACTCGTCGGTGTCGGAGAGGCTGACTTCGGATATGCCTACCCCGACCTCGCCTACGACGCCCTCGAAGCAAAGGGTCAGTTCAAGGCAAAACTGCCGATCCGCATGGTCGCTCACCTCTACGTGAGTTACTTTCATCTCGTCACCCTCTCCAACAGCACCATCAACTCCGTCGCCGACCTGAAAGGGAAGAGGGTCTCCACAGGAGCACCGAATAGCGGAACGGAAGTCGTTGCATTCAGGGTCCTTGAGGCCTTCAATCTCAATCCCGACAAGGACATCAGACGGGACCGCCTGAGCGTTGTCGAATCGGTCAATGCACTGAAAGACGGCAAGATCGATGCCTTTTTCTGGGTCGGCGGCCTTCCGACTGCTGCAATTCTCGATCTCGCCGCCACTCCCGGCGTCTCCATGAAGCTCGTTCCGACAGACACGGCGCTCCCGAAGATCTTCCAGAAGTATGGTCAGATCTACATAAAAACGACTATTCCGAAAGCATCCTACCCGAAGATGGCCGGAGATGTGGGCGTTGTAGGGATCCCGAATGTTCTCGTCTGCAACGCAAAGGCCGATCCTGATCTGATCTACAAGATTCTCAAGGCCATGTTCGACCACAAGAAGGATCTTGTGACGGTTCATTCACAGGCAAAGGAACTGACGACCGAAAATGCTGTTATCAAGACCGTCGTCCCTTACCATCCCGGCGCAGTGAAGTTCTTCAGGGAGAAGGGCGCAAAGTTGTAGGACACCCGTTATGAAGACCTGGCGGACCGGATGTATTATGGGCTTCTGTTTTCTCGGCCTCCTTGTCCGGCCCTCCTGGTCTGAGACGTGCCTCGAGATTCGCACCATGTCTCCACCCAGGACGATTGCCTCCCTGCCCATCATGCCCGGCGGATCGGTTGTCCTCGAGTCTGTCAACTCGATTTATCGGGCGCCTGTGAAGGAGACATTGACATATTCAGCCGAAAAAGGACTTGTACTCACGAAGGTCGAAAGTGCTTCTGCAGGGGTCTTCGAGTATTACGGCCTCCCCACCGATGGTACGGCGGTGGCGGCATTTGAACGGGTAATAGGAGAGATAACGGTAAGAAGCCACGACTATGAGCACCACCGGATCGTGGTGGGAAAAAGAAGTGTACGTCTAAAGGGTCTTGTTGCCGACGGCGAAGCCCTCAGAATCACTGTCATCAGTGACGGTGATTGCGCAGACCGGACATTCCGGTAACGGAGGAGGCAGTCCTGGAAGAGTCAAAGAAAGGAATGGAACAGGTTTCGGAAGAGCGCCTCAAAGAGGCGCAAAAGTATATCGAAGAAGAAGAGGGCGTCACACGGCGCCTCTCAGGCTGGAAACAGGGTTTTGTCACATGGTTTGCCGTGGCAATGAGCCTCTTCCACCTCTACGCCGCCGTCGCAACGATTACAACCCAGATCCTCCGCGGTGCCCATGTCGCCATGGTCCTCTTTCTCGGTTTTCTCGTCTTCCCTCCTTCCCGGAAAAAGGTCATGTCGATTGCATGGTACGACGTTCTTCTCGCCTGTATCGGTGCAGGGACGATCGTCTACATGCTCCTTGACTTCGACGCATTCATCTACCGGGCTGTAACACCGGACCCGTGGGATCTCATCTGCGGCATCACGCTCATCGTTCTCATCCTTGAGGCAACACGGCGCTCCACGGGGTGGGTTATGCCCATCGTCGTCATTCTCTTTCTCATCTATGCCTATATCGGACCGGAACTCCCTGCGCCCTGGACCCACAGGGGATATTCGATCAAGCGGATCGTCGGCCACATGTACATGACCCTTGAGGGGATATTCGGTGTCCCCATCGATGTGTCATCGACGTTCATCATCCTTTTCACCATCTACGGCGCCATCCTCGAATACTCGGGGGCGGGGAAATTCTTCATCGACTTTTCGTTCCGCCTCATGGGCGGAAAGCCATCGTCCGCCGGCAGAACAGTGACGATGGCATCCTTTCTCCTCGGAGGTCCCTCGGGGAGCGGCGTCGCCACAACAGTGACCCTCGGTTCGGTGGCGTACCCGATGCTTCAGAGAGCGGGGTACGACAAGGAATCGGCAGGGGGGCTCCTCTCTGCCGGAGGGATCGGTGCAATCATCTCCCCACCTGTTCTCGGAGCGGCTGCCTTTCTCATCGCTGAGATTCTAAAGGTATCCTACCTCCAGGTCATCAAAATGGCCCTCGTTCCTACGTTCCTCTACTACTGGTCCATCTTTCTCATGGTAGAATTCGATGCCAAACGATTCGGTGCTCAGAAGATTGAGCCCGAACAGGGCGTCTCGCTCTGGCGGCTGACGAGAACCTACTGGTACCATTTTTCCTCCCTCATCGGTATCGTTGTTCTCATGATCATCGGATTCAGCCCCATCTGGGCCGTATTCTGGGCTACCGTTCTCGCCTTTTTCGCCAGCTATCTCCGCCGCGACACAGCCCTCACATACAAGAAAGCAGTCGCAGCGCTCAGCAGCGGTTCCATCGGCGTTCTCTCCGTCGCCTGCACCTGTGCCAGTGCCGGTATCATCGTTGGTGTCGTGACGCTCACCGGTCTCGGGCTCAAGTTTTCGAGTATCATTATCGGATATGCCGGCGGCAATCTCTTTCTGACTGCAGTCTTTACAGGGATTCTCATGTGGGTAATCGGTCTCGCCGTGCCAGTGACAGCGACATACATCATCGGTGCCGTCATCGCCGCCCCGGCGCTGATTCAACTCAAGGTCCCCGAGTTCGCTGCCCACATGTTCATCTTCTACTATGCTGTCCTGTCGGAAGTCTCTCCGCCGACAGCCCTCTCCCCTTTTGCCGCAGCGGCACTCACAGGCGGGAGTCCCTTCAAAACGATGATGATGGCATGGAAGTATACGATCCCCGCTTTCATCGTCCCATTCATGTTCGTACTCACGCCGGACGGCATGGGGCTACTCCTCGAAGGCCCGCCGCTCAACATGGTTCTTACATTTGTCACGGCGGCAATAGGCATCATGGGGATCGCCGGCGGCGCAAGCACCTGGCTCCTCAGGCGGACGGAGTGGTGGGAGAGGATCGTCCTCATCGTCGGCGGCCTTCTCCTTGTCTATTCGTCCTTCGTTCTCGATGTGATCGGCATAGTTCTCATCGGTCTCGTCGTCGTCTGGCAGAAGATGACACTGAAACGTCAGGCATCAGGACTCTCTGTCCCCTGATCCGGACCTTATTCAGCAGAAAAACGAGCGACGGGACTGCAATCAGCGGTTTACCATTTTTACAGCCCGGATGAAATTTCTCCGGTTCGCCACCCCGGCTTTCGCCGTTCAACGGCAGCGCCGGAGAAGGACTTCCATCCGGCGGCCATCGGAGACGTTCCTACGTCCTCTCGTGCTGTACATGGAAAGAGAGCATCGCCCCCGTTACGGTACTTCGGCCTGTAAAGAGAAAGACAACGACCCACACAACCTGAAGGAAGAGAATGAGGCCCGGATCCCACAGCGATACGAG
>CAYQXL010000021.1:3663-5009 GCA_964421445.1 uncultured Pseudomonadota bacterium | reverse complement strand
AAGACCAACGCGAGCGACAGGGTATAGCTCGATGCGATAATAATCCCGTAATAGGTCAGATTGGTGGCCCTCCATGTACCGTTCTCTTCCTTTTCCCTGGGCAGGGCCGCAAGAATCTGCCATTTCTCCCCAGGTAAAACACGAAACCCCCATGCGAGCAGAAGGCTGAGCGCGGTGGCCAGAACAGCTATAAAGAGTTCATCTTTCATCTCAGGTCCCTTTGGCAAAAGGGCTTTTGCCCTCGCCGGCAACAGCCAGGCCTTCCTTCGCCACCGGATCTCTCTTCACCGCCCGCCCTATCTGGGTTCTTACACGGACATCCGTTTCAACGAGCGGCTTGCCGAATCCTTCGCTGAAGAGGCTTGATACACCGAGTTGGTCCATGTTTGAGGCAAGATCTCCTGAAAAGACAATCCTTTCCTTTTGAAACATCAGGACATCCGTTGAGCTCCCCGGTCTGTAAAGGCTCTTTGGTTGGCCTTTTCTGATGAACATGCCTTTTTGTATATCCACCGGATCGGCATACTCATTTTCCGAATATGACTGGACGATATCACCGATGAGAAGAGCCACTATTTCAATCATCGCTACCAGTCCCACCTCCGTGCCACCGTCAACATCGGTATCAATAATCGTGACCGTCCGCCTGTTCTTCGAATATGGTGTCGCCTCTATTATGACAGCGCCGGGGTTGCATGAATGATATGAGCCGGGAACATCATATATGTCGACAACTCTCCCTGAAACGGGAACATGGTTGTAGTGATACTTCTCGGGCGTGAGACGGAAAACAGCAAAACTACCGTTTCTGAACGATTCCTTCCACTCATCTTTATTCCAGCCGAATAGTTCATCGAAATTGAAGAATTTATCCTTGAGAAAGAAAAGGGAGGTCTGGGAAAGGGAACCTATAAGGACCTTCGAGTCTGCAGGTGAGACGACAGAGCGGGGATCTTCGGGGAGGGGCCGCGTCTCCCAGTACCGTATCTTCCGCTCAAAAATCTTTCTCGGAGTGTCGAGCGTCTCGGGATCTTCAAGGCACTCGGAGAAATCGATCCCAGCCTTTTTCATGAAGGCCTTTGCCCCAGTGATTCGCGAGCCGACGAGACTGTCATAGGAAAAGAACGCAAGAAAGGCAGACATTCTCCGGGAGGTAACCGCTTTGAAAACAAATGCTGCATCTTCCCGCACCCGGGAATAAAGAAAGGCTATAACCCTGTTGCCGTAAAGCCTTTCCGTTCTCACGCGGGAAGTCTCTCTGTCGATATACTGATGGCGTATCCCCTTCATGCCGCTGATGCCTTCCTCCCCCTCCAATCCTCGGCACCCTGGTCAACGAGAAAGGA
>CAYQXL010000021.1:0-3563 GCA_964421445.1 uncultured Pseudomonadota bacterium | reverse complement strand
TCTTTCGGGAGACTTTCAAAGAGACTGAAGAACCGGCCTTCAAAACCGGAGAAACCCATGTTCCTGAATTCCCGCAATCTGTACGGCAGATAGACAGCCATCTTCCCGTCGAAAACGCCGAGATTTGCCAGATCCTTCGTGAGGCGCTCCGTATTGCCCACCAAACCGTCGAGAGCGGGGCTTTGGGCGGTGCTCATGAGGGCTACGAGATAGTCGACCAGCCTGAAGTCCTGAACAAAATCGCCGCGAAGACAAAGGACCTTGCTTATCAGTCCATCAAGCCACCCGGGACCGAAGGGCGTGAGGGGATGGCCCATTACTTTGAGATCAGCCTTCTTCAGCCACCTGCGCCATATCATCCTGAGGTGCGTATAGTCAAGTTCATGGGGCAGGAAACCCAATGCCTTTTCCGGGTGAAAATCACGAAAATCGAGGCGATAAGGTGATGCACTGTACGAGCCGATAAAGAGGGGGAGAAAATGTTCCGTAATCTTAATGACAAAATCCCCCAGATATTTTTCATCATCCGTTCCGAATCCTGAATGCCTGTCCCTCAGGAGGGCGGTGAGACGGCGGCTTCCAAGGCTGATATGCGTCCCGTTGTTCGCGAGGCTGATATTCGACACGTTTGGCGGAACAACAAGATTATTCGTAATGATTCCCGCTTCTTTCAGTTTGGCAATGACATTGAGTTGGCTCCGTGACAGGACCTGGTGACAGAGGTTCATGTACTGGTGCTTTTCTTCTCCCTTATCCCATCCGGAAAGACAGGGATTCATAAACAACTCTCTGTAGAACGAATCGGGGATAATATCATTGAGCAGTTTTTGCCGGATGGGAGGGTGGGGAGAGAAGTAGATGCAGGCTCGCTGTCCTGCTTCATTGAGTCCGAATCTGCTATTGGCATACATGACGAGGAACTGGGTCAGAAGAAAACGTTTGGACGTCTCCCGGGCTATGGCTTCGCCGGCTTTTCCGGGCTTTGAGAGAGCCACGGGAAAGAAGGAATATGTTTCCGGAGAGGTGTTGTCATTGAGGAAATGGTCAGCCGCTTTTTCGCCCATTGTCTTTACAACGCTCGGCGGAGGTGGATCGGCATTGAGTATATCAACAAGCGACAGCTTCAGGAGGTAACTGACCGGTATTCTGATCCATTCTTCCCCTTTGTTGACCAGAAAAAAGCGCTCGGCGTCGGTCCTTTGCGGGCCGTCCGGGACATTCTTGTCGGCAGCCAAGTCCCTGAGGAACATCCCATGGACAGCGGGGCTCATGCGGGCCCGGGGCAACCTTACCCAACTGTTCTCCCACGTATTTTCATGGTCACTTCGAAGATATTTTTCTATTTCCGTAATAACACGCTTCGACATCTCCCCCGCTTTGCAGCGCCGGATCACATTCTTGAAATAGCTCGATTCTTCTATCATCACCGGGAGATCAACATCCCCGGACCTCCCGATTACAGTTGTCTGAAACTCATTTTCCGAACCGGCGGTCGTATCGTTCAGTGTAAAAGGGAGAGATTCGGCCAAACGGGAGCCCGATCGACTGCGAACACCAAGAATCATTCCGATACGCTCCACGTACCCCTGCGACCGTGTATCGGCATCACTCTCTTTTGCCCGGAAAACGGTCACGGTCGGACCCCTTCAGTTCCCGAAAACAGGCTCATCGATCCTTTCCACCCCTTTCGTGTGAACCAGCGGGACCTGAAGAGAAAATGACTCATGCCGCCCTGTCTTCCCAGATACTAACGTCCGGACCACGGCTGTTCTCCCTTGTGTGGGCCCCGTCCGGAGGTAATGTCACCCCATTACTGCCGGCAAGGGCCAGGATACGGCGGAATGACTGTCGTATCTCCTCAACCGTGCTATCCTTAAAACAGAGGGCACGAGGTTTTATCCGGAAACCGACCGCTCTCGTTTCCGGTTCCCTGTCGGGCAGAAGAAGAAATACGGGGATCGCGTAAAGGTGATGCTTCATGAAATAGAGGTTAAGGAGGTATTCTTCGCTGTCAGCAAAAATAACGGCTACGCGGGCATCCCTTGTTTCATTGATGCGGTTTGCCAGACCGTCGACCGTCGGGAAAAACTCCACACCCGCTCCCTGACATTCATCTACAATCGTCCGATGCATCTCCTCCACAAGTTCCCTTTTCCATTCGCCTGAAAACAGAATCTTCATCGCCTCGCCACCCCCGTCCGTTGGTTTATCACCGAACAGCCTTACATTACCCTTTCTTTCTTAGGAATCAATTAATATTCCGTTAATTGTCAGTTAATTATCACAGCCGCTACCATAATGCCCGCCGGTGGGAATCACAAAAGCCGGGCCCCCTGGTCGGCCAGTTTTGAGCGAACACTCTCCTTCAGGTTGAGATAGCAGAAATTCTCCTCGTTGATGAAACGGCTGATAAGGTAGGAGAGACCGTTGGACGTGGAATCCATGAATGGATTGTCGATCTGCATGATATCGCCGGTAAAGACGATTTTTGTCCCTGCACCACACCTCGTGACAAGCGTTTTGACATCGACAGGACGGAGGTTCTGTGCTTCATCAACAACAAAGTACCGCCGCGGAAGATTCCGTCCTCTGATATACGTGAGAGCCTCGACCTGGAGAACCCCCCGGTCAATGAGATACTGATAGCTTTTATAGGCAGAGACATCTTTGCCATCCTTCCTCTCCCTCGGTGTATTCATGATAACCTCAAGATTATCGAAGATCGGCTGCATCCACGGGGCCAGTTTGACGTCCATGGCTCCGGGAAGAAAGCCGATATCATTCCCCATGGGAATGATGGGCCGGCTAACGAGAACCTGCTCGTAGAGGGCATATTTCTTTGTCGTCTGATGGAGACCTGCAGCAATGGCAAGGAGGGTCTTTCCCGTTCCCGCCGGTCCCGTCAGGCCAACCATTTCAATGGCCGGGTCGAGAAGGGCGTCGATTGCACACTCCTGTTCGATATTGATCGGCCCAATACCCTCGACGGACTTCCCTCTCTTAATCTCCTTCCGGCCATGGCGACCGGTCAGTCTGGCAACCCCCTGGTCCCCCATGACATACCGGACAGAGAGGATACCGTTCTGATAATCACCTGACAGGACACCACCGTATTTCTTGAATATCGTTGTCCGGTCGCTCTTGTAGTCTTCGCTCTCCAGCCCCTTGAAACTGGCTTTGATTCTCACCGTTGTATCCTTCGAAACGACGACAATTCGCCCGATCCTTTCCGGACTGTCCAGCGAAAGCCCCGTTTCAATGACCTGATCATCGGTTTTTAAATGGTCAAACTCAGGGGCTATGGTGAACCGTCCGCCGTCGGGCAGAGGGATGCCTTCTGACAGATTTCCTCTTTCCCTGAAACCGTCGACTGTTCGCAGGACCTGCCGGGCAGAATAGGCTATTTCACCGGTTCCTTTTTTCAGTGCATCCAGTTCCTGAACAACCGTATAGGGAACAACGACATCGTTCTCTTCGAATTTGAAGATGCTGTCTGGATCATGAATCAGGACATTTGTATCGAGAACAAAGGTTTTGACGGACATGGTTTTCCTCCCGCAGAA
>CAYQXL010000020.1:37225-38944 GCA_964421445.1 uncultured Pseudomonadota bacterium | reverse complement strand
CGGCGCTGTTCATGGTAACGGTACATGTTCCTGTCCCCGAACATCCTCCTCCTGACCAGCCGGTAAAGGTGCTGTTTGGCGATGGTACGGCTGTCAGGATTACCGTAGTTCCTTCTTCATAGGCTGCGGAACAGATCAGGCCGCAGGCAATACCGGGAGGCACGGATGCTACCGAGCCCGAGCCTGTTCCCGATTTGGTGACGGTGAGGGTGTGGACGATGGAAAATTCGGCGGTGACATGTTGTGTGCTGTTCATGGTAACGGTACATGTTCCTGTCCCCGAACATCCTCCCCCTGACCAGCCCATAAATGCTGAACCTGTTTGGGCAGATGCGGTGAGCGTGACCTCGGCGCCAGGGGTATAGGTTCCGGTGCAGGTATTCCCGTTGCAGGCGAGATTGGGAGCAGTCACGGTTCCTGAGCCGTTGCCCTTTTTCATAACAGTAAGGACGTATGACGGAGGAAGAAGGGCGAGAGAATGGGAACCTCCGCCTTCGACAGATGAGATTCCGGTGACCGTCGGGACATGGCCCGGGATGACCCTGCCCGCTGTTGTTCCGTCACCGAGCTGACCATTCTCGTTATTCCCCCATGCCCAGACATTGCCCCTGGAATCAACGGCGAGTGAATGGTATTCACCGCCGGCCATGGCGACGACATCGGTGAGCCCGACGACCTGAACGGCTACGACCCTGTCTATCGTTGTTCCGTCCCCGAGCTGGCCGTCGAAGTTCCATCCCCAGGCCCAGAGTGTAGAATCCTGTCGGAGGGCAAAGGAGTGCCAGTATCGGCCTGATATGGCAATAACATCGGTGAGCCCGACGACCTGGACGGGCGTGAGCCTGTCTGTAGTCGTTCCGTCACCGAGTTCGCCGTCCTCGTTAAAACCCCAGGACCATACCGTTCCATCCGATTTGAGCGCCATGGAATGCCACGATCCGCAGGCGATGGCGATGACATCGTTCAGTCCTGTAACCTGGATAGGGACGTAGCTGTCGAAGAGGCTGTCGTTGCCCAACTGGCCGTAACGGTTGAAACCCCAGGCCCAGACTGTCCCGTCCGCTCGGAGAGCGAGGGAATGCGCCACGCCGCCGGCGATGGCGATGATATCCGTCAAGCCGTTGGTCTTGACAGGAAAAAGTTTGTTGAATGTTGTGTTGTCCCCTACCTGGCCGTAGTCGTTCCACCCCCAGGCCCATACCGTCCCGTCTGATTTAAGTGCAAGGGAATGCCAGTCTCCTGCAGCGACTGTGACGACATTGGTGAGGCCTGTTGCCTGGACAGGGGTGAGCCTGTTGGTTACCGACCCGTCACCAAGCTCGCCCTCCTCGTTATACCCCCAGGCCCATACTGTTCCATCCGGCTTGAGGGCAAGGGAGTGATAATATCCTCCTCCGATGGCCGTGACATTGGTCAGGTTCAGTACTTGTGCCGGCAGGACTCGGTCCGTAACGGTGCCGTCGCCGACCTGGCCATACCCATTGGCTCCCCACGACCATACTGCCGCAGCCACCTGAGAGACACCGGTGAAACAGGTGATGGAGACGATGAATGCAAGAGCAAAAATAAGAGATGTGAGACGATTACCATAGGGCCGATTCTTCATACACCCTCCCTTCGTGATCATTCTTCAGTGACGCCATCTTCTGAGTTACGGTGGATTCGGAATTCAATGAATGAGCGGGCACGATTGTGGCGAATCCGTAGAATCATGGTATC
>CAYQXL010000020.1:13876-37125 GCA_964421445.1 uncultured Pseudomonadota bacterium | reverse complement strand
GGAATTCAATGAATGAGCGGGCACGATTGTGGCGAATCCGTAGAATCATGGTATCCCCAACCGGTGACGATGTCAAGGCAAAGTCTGTCCAATCTTTTGACATACACGTTTGTCTTCCCGTATACTTTTGTCGTCGGAAAGCGTAGAATTTGCCCTGCCCGGGACATTCGGTTTTGAACACAGATACGATATCTCCTCCACGGAACACGATACGAGTCCTCCATATTGGCCGCTACAGGACCGCCATGATGGAAAAAAAGATCGCTTTTATGGTTCAGGCCGAAGACATGGAGTTCTATCTCGTACGGCCGAAATTCTGGAAGGACGAATATGGGTGCAGGGATCTCCGGACTATCGAGAGACCCTCCTGTCCGGTACATAACGTTCGCCTGTTCGGCAATCCTCTCGATCCCCACCGGACCCTCTATGGTACTTTTGCCTTTTCTGTCGCCCGCATTCGCCCGCATATCATTCACATCGAGGAAGAGCCCGACAGTCTTGCCGCACTCCATGCCGTCTATATCCGTCGTTTTCTCTGGCCTCAATCACGGCTGGTGCTTCACACCTGGCAGAATATAAACCGGCCCAAGAAATGGCATGTGCGGGAGGTGTTGAAAAGAACGCTGAACGGCTGTGATGTCATACTCTGTGCGCATTCCGAAGGTCTCAATGTGTTGAGGGAGATAGGGTACGGAGGGCGGGCCGAATGTGTTATGCAGGAGGGAATCGATACGGCGGTTTTCCATCCACCTGAAAAGCCCCGGGAATCGGACCGGTTCGTAATTCTCTATGCCGGAAGGTTTTCCCGGGAAAAAGGCATCGATACCCTTCTGGAGGCGGTTTCCATGCTTCCCGACTCGACACAACTGGTTCTTGTCGGGGGAGGGGACTATAAGAGTGAATTGATAAAGAGAGTTGCTTCCTGCCGACTTGAGAAAAATGTCTCTTTTTTGGCTCCCCAGGACACAGAAATGATGGTTTCCTGTTACCATAACGCTGACGTCCTTGTGCTCCCTTCACTGACGACGACTGTTTGGAAGGAACAGTTTGGCCGGGTGCTTGTAGAGGCCATGGCGTGCAGGCTTCCGGTGGTTGGCTCCGATTCCGGTGCCATTCCCGAAGTTATCGGTGATGGAGGCCTCATTTTTTGCGAAGGCGATGCCGGAGATCTTGCCCGGTCCCTTCGCCTGCTCATGACGTCAGAGGCATTGCGAACGAAACTGGGGCACAACGGATACAAAAGGGCACATAGCGAATACAGTCAGGAAGTGATTGCCGGAAAGACGGTCCGTTTCTACAGGACATTGATGGAACAGACCGCATAGGCGATATATCCCGCCGGCAAGAAGGCGGTTTCACCATCTGCCTGGAATGAAAAGGCTTCACGACTATTCTTTTGAATATAGTGTATTTTGTGTAGTACCTTGATGCGAAGAGCAAACGACGGCGCAACCGCAAACAGGAAGGGGAGGGCAGACTCGGTGAAAGTGGTAATTCTGGCAGGCGGCTTCGGTACCAGGCTCTCGGAGGAGACTTCCTTACGCCCGAAACCTATGGTTGAAGTGGGCGGTAGACCAATTATCTGGCACATAATGAATATTTACAGTTCATACGGTTTTAGCGAGTTTGTCGTTGCCCTCGGTTACAAAGCTGAGATAATCAAGGAATACTTTCTCAATTTTTACGCAATGAATAACGATATCTCTGTAGATCTCGGGACAGGGCATACGACGATTCACGGAAACAACCGTTTGAATTGGAAGATTCACCTTGTAGATACAGGGTTGCACACTCAAACCGGTGGGCGTCTTGGAAGGTTGAAAGAGTGGCTGAAAGGGGAAGATACCTTTATGTTTACCTATGGCGACGGTGTTGCTGATATCGATCTGAAACGACTCATTGCCTTCCATGCTTCCCATGGAAAAATTGCGACCATAACAACAGTTCGTTCCCCTGCCCGTTTTGGACGGATAATCTTTCGTGATGAGAGGGTTACGGAATTTTATGAAAAAGAACAGGGTGCAGAAGGATGGATAAACGGCGGGTTTTTCGTGCTCAATGGTCCGGTTTTTGACTATATCACCGGTGACGATGATGTGTGGGAACGCTCTCCTGTCGAGCGCCTTGCAGGGGAAGGTGAATTGATGGGATTTAAACATTACGGGTTCTGGTCCTGCATGGATACGATGAAAGAGAAACATTTCCTCGAGGAGCTTTGGCGCACGCAGAAAGCCCCGTGGAAAGTCTGGTAGCGGGGACAATGAATATACTCATCACCGGAAACCTTGGTTATGTCGGGCCCATCGTAACATCCCACCTCCGGGAGGCCTATCCCGATGCCACGCTTATCGGTGTGGACACGGGATACTTTGCCGACCGGAGACCCGGCACAACTCTCCCATCATCATCGTTACCGGATGTGCAGTATATGGTGGATATCAGAGAGATGCCCCGGGACATCCTGAAGGATATTGATTCTGTTGTCCATCTTGCTGCGATTTCCAATGATCCCATCGGGGAGCGATACCGGGAGGCTACGTATGAGATCAATTATCGTGCTACCATTACCCTCGCAGAGAGTGCCCGGTCAATGGGCGTTCAACGATTCGTCTTCGCCTCAAGCTGCAGCGTGTATGGTTTTGTGGAGGAAGGGGTGGCCGATGAAGATCACCGGCTCAATCCGCTTACTCCTTATGCATATTCGAAAATGCGTGCCGAAGAGGCGCTTTACGGGCTCGCGAACGATGCATTTTGCGTGACCTGTTTGCGGTTTGCCACTGCCTGCGGAGCGAGCGACAATCTTCGTCTTGATCTGGTGCTCAATGATTTTGTTGCCCATGCTGTAACGAAGAATGAAATTCTGATCCTCAGCGACGGCAGCCCTGTGCGGCCTCTCGTGCATGTTCAGGACATGGCACGAGCCATCCGGTGGGCCATCGAAAGGGACAGAGACAACGGCGATCCCTTTTTTGTCACCAATGTGGGTCGTGATGACTGGAACTTCAGAGTTCGGGATCTTGCCCGTCATGTTTCCGAGGTCATACCGGGTGTTTCCGTCCGGATCAACGGGGATGGTCAGCCGGACAGGCGGTCCTACAGCGTTTCTTTTGAGCGTTTTAAAGATGCTGCGCCATCCTTTCAGCCTTCTGTAGACTTGGCTGGTGCCATCGACGGGCTGTACCGTCAGATCGTCCAACTCTCTTTTGACAACGGTGATTTTCGCCAGTCACGGTACATGCGGTTGGTGGCGCTCGAAGCGTTGCGAAAAGACGGTCTGCTCGATGACGAGCTGAGGTGGAGATCTGTTTAGAAGCGAACCGAAGGGAGGAAGACTACATCTATGCTATTTCATGCCACCGGACTCGCCGGTGCCTTTACAGTCGAGATTGAGAAACGGATAGACCACCGCGGCTTTTTTGCGCGAACCTTCTGTGCCGCCGAGTTCGGTGGCCAGGGGTTGGCAACAGGGATGGTCCAGATGAATATCTCCTGTAGTATCGAAAAGGGTACATTACGGGGTATGCACTATCAGGAGGCCCCGTATTCGGAGGTAAAGCTCGTTCGTTGTACCAGAGGGGCCATCTATGATGTCATCATTGACATGCGGGATGAATCGGAAACGGCATATCGATGGTTTGGGATGGAACTGACCGCCGAAAACTATCGCATGTTGTACGTTCCCGAAGGCTTTGCCCATGGTTTTCTGAGCCTTTCCGACGATACGGAGGTGACGTATCTGGTGTCACAGTTCTTTACTCCCGAGGCGGAGCGTGGCGTCCGGTGGAACGATCCGTTTTTCGGCATCGAATGGCCCCATGATGCGGTCGTTATATCGGAAAAAGATAAGGCCTGGCCCGATTTCAGAAGGCCAGAGGGGTCGATTGGAAATATCCACCTGAGAGGTGACAAGCAGATATGATTATTGTTGACAAGAAGCTTCACGAAAGAGCCCGACAGAACGAGCCTATCAGGGTTGGAATGATCGGCGCAGGCTTTCTCGGGAAGGCACTGGCCCTTCAGATTGCGACAGCCACGGCGGGGATGCGCCTGGCAGCCATTTCAAACAGACATGGCGAGGAAGCCGTAAAGGCGTTCAGAGATTCGGGAGTCTCATCCGTTCACGTTGTCAGCGGCGCGGAAGCCGTCGATGATGTCATCTCCCGCGGCTCATTCGCCGTCACCGAAAATGCTGCTGATATGTGCAAGGCCCGGGCGATCGACGTTGTCATCGAGATGACCGGTGATGTGGAGTTTGGCGCAGAGGTAGCCTATGAGGCGATTCGGAATGGAAAACATGTCATCGTCAATGCTGAGGTGGATGCAACGGTCGGGCCGATCCTCAAGGTTCACGCAGATCGGGCAGGGGTTGTCTTCAGCGGTATTGACGGAGATCAGCCAGGCACCACGTTGAATCTCGTCCGGTTCATCCGGGGAATCGGATTACGGCCGGTACTGTGCGGAAATATCAAAGGACTTCATGATCCGTACAGAAATCCTGCAACCCAGGAGAGCTTTGCAAGGAAATGGGGACAGCAGCCATATATGGTGACTACCTTTGCCGATGGCACGAAGATTTCCCTTGAACAGACGGAAATCGCCAACGCAATGGGAATGGGAGTGGGCAGGCGCGGCATGTTCGGCCCGACCGTGCCCGAAGGAACGCCGGTTCTCGATGCACCGGACTGGTATCCTCACGAGGCGTTACTGAGCGGAAAAGGGATTGTGGATTATGTTGTCGGTGCATCGCCCGCACCGGGGGTGTTCGTCCTTGCCATCTGCGATGACCCTTCGAAACGGTTCCGGCTCAACCTTCTCAAGCTTGGGGAAGGGCCATTCTATTGCTTTTATACCCCCTATCATCTCTGTCAGTTCGAGATACCGAACGGGATCGCACGGGCGGTCCTCTTCAATGATGCAACGATTGCGCCGGAGGGCCCGCCGACTGTCGGCGTGGTGACGACAGCAAAACGGGATCTCAGGGCCGGTGAAGTCCTCGACGGTATGGGGCGCTACATGGCCTATGGTCAGTGCGAAAATTATGGCGCTATGGTTGTGGAAAAGCTCCTTCCCATCGGTCTTTCGGCAGGGTGCCGTCTCGTCCGGGATATCCCCCGCGATCAGGTCATAACGTACGATGATGTGTTTGTACCGCCCGGTCGTTTTGTTGATACACTCTATAGCGAACAGCACAGCCATTTTTTTGGTGGACCGTCGGAGGAGAAGGGGGATGGCTGAGGGGACGAAACCGCTCGTAAGCGTTGTCACCCCTGTCCTCAACGGAGAGCGATATCTTGCCGAGTGTATCGAGAGCGTTCGGAGACAGACCTATGAAAACTGGGTCTACGTTATAGTCGATAATTGCAGTACCGACAGGTCCCTCGAGATTGCCCGGTCTTTTGCCCGCCTTGATTCCCGGATCAGGATACACTCGAACGAGACCTTTTTTGCCGGTCTCTCCGAGAGCCTCAATAATTCTATGCGCCAGATAGATGGCAACAGCACGTACTGCAAGGTCGTTCATGCTGACGACTGGCTTTATCCCGAATGTATCGAAAAAATGGTGGAACATGGAGAACGATATCCTGCCGCCGGCATTATCGGTTCTTACGCCGTGCAAGGCAATAAGATCGTGTGGGGCGGTCTTCCCGTTGAAACGGCGGTCATTTCAGGAAACGATGTATGCAGGGCGACCCTCCTGGGGGAGCTTTTCGTCTTCGGTACCCCGTCATCACTCCTTCTTCGTACCGACCTTGTCAAAAACAGGGAGAAGTTCTACAACGAAGACAATTGGCATACCGACACCGACACCTGTTTCGACCTTTTGAGGGGAACAGACATGGGGTTTGTTCATCAGGTCCTCTCTTTCTGCCGCTATCATGACACATCAGAGACGGCGACCTTTGCAGACCGTTACAATACCTATCTTCCCGGGGCGCTCATCTGTTTGCTCAAATACGGTCCGTTGTATCTGTCCGAGAATGAGTATAAAGCGAGGCTGCTCTGGAACGTTCATATCTATTACGCTTTTCTTGCAAAGAGCTATTTGAAGGGAAGAGAGAAAGACTTTTTTCTTTACCACAAGAAGGAACTGGCAAAGCTCGGGTACCGTCCGACACTGGTGAAACTGATACAGGCCTCTATCGCTGTTCTTGTCCGGCAACCGAAAAAGGCGCTGGGAGCCGCCCTGGGCATGGACAAGCGTTTTGCCTGAGGGCCTGTGGATTGGCTCCGGAAACTAAAACATGAGTCTTGCCCCTCGTGACGGCGAAACGGGGCCAAAAAAGGCCTTGTCAGAATGCGAAAGCACGACAGCGGTGATGAGAGTGAAACGTGAGGTGCCCGTTGCTGCAGGAAATGTGAGAGAAGATGCCATTTCCTCTGTTATTTCCGCGACAAATATGATACATACCAATCAATGATGTCCACAAAAGTCCCTTCTGCCAAGAAGGGGGTTTACTCATGAATCCCGTGTCAATTTCGTTGATAGCATTCGGATGTATCTTCGGTGGTACGTTGCTTGGGATGTATCTCCGGACTGCCCTGCCCGAACATCACCTGAACGATGAGTCAAAGGATGTTGTAAAGCTGGGGACCGGTATGATTGCGATGATGGCCGCCCTTGTTCTCGGCCTGCTGATCGCCTCGGCGAAGAGTTCTTTTGACACGATGAATAGCGGGCTTGTGCAGGCTGGCTCAAAGACTATCTTGCTTGACCGGGTCATGGCTGACTACGGTCCTGACACCAGGGAAGCGCGCGATCTGTTGCGTCGTGGCCTGACCTCTGCCATTGAGCAAGTCTCGTTTTTTGACAAGACAGGATTAGTGACGGCCAACCAGTCTGAATCGAGGCTCGCGTTTGAGAATCTCCAGGTTAAATTGTTCCACCTGTCCCCGAAGGACGAAGGCCAGCGGTGGCTCAAATCACGGGCTCTAAAGATAAGCAATGATATCGCCGAAGCTCGGTGGTTACTTGTCGAGCAGCGAGGACAGAGTGCCTTGCCGATGCCGTTCTTTGTGATGCTCGTATCGTGGCTCGTAATTATTTTCTTCAGTTTCGGCCTGTTTTCTCCCCGCAATGCTACGGTTATCATTGTCTTGCTTGTCTGTGCGTTGTCTGCTGCAGGATCGCTCTATCTTATTCTGGAACTGGATCATCCGTACGGAGGGTTGATCAAGATCTCAGGTACCCCTTTGCGCAATGCTCTTCTCTATATCGGCAAGTAGATTCTGAACACGGTATAAGGCTATTCCACGGCAACTCATTAGTGTAATGATGGCCTCAGTTATGATCGAATCTTTCATGGAACTTCAGTTGGTCAGCGGTCTTGTCGACGATGAGCTACTGGATGTGCGATTCCTGGCGCAAAGGCGACCTCTGTCCGCTCAATGCTGGCACCAGGAATTCCAAGGCAAATTCTCGTCTGTACCCCAGTCGTTGCTGGGCACAACCCTGTAAGGTGGCGGAAAGACTTGCTTCTGCATAATGAAGTCAGTGGGTATGACCGAGCCCGGATTGTTGTAATCAATTATCCAAAAGTAATCATAATTGCCGCCATACCAGTCCTCCGGGACCTGCGGCAGTGTGTCGAGATTGAGTAACTGGCGCAGGGTCACTTTCTCGCCAGGGAACTGTGTCTCCAGTTTCTTTTTGGCGATATGGTCATGCTCCCACACCATCACCACCGTTTTGCCGTTCCAGAGTGGGTCGGTTAGGAGATCATTTGCCGCCTCCTGTGTCCGTTGGTTCAACTGTAGTGTTTCATTCTTGTTGCTCAGACCGGGGAGCGGTACAACGGAATAGAGGTGTATCGGAATGCCCCAGCTTTGTGCCGCAGGGCTGGCCAGTTCTAACGTGTGCAGGGTAATGGCGAAGATGCCGTCAGGTCCAATGCCATCAGGGAACAAGCTGCTGGCTGCATCCTTGCCGAGGTAGTTGGCCTGCAAAGCAAGCGACCGCTGCTGGCCGATAAAACAGAGCTTGTAATTATCCTGCTTCTCGCCATGACGGAGGATAATTATCCGCTTTGGCACAGCCTCGACCACGGCCACCATGAACAAGCTAAGCAGAATTGCACCCAGCAGGACCACTCCTGACCGGCGAACGACACTACACCGCCCGGTCTTGTGCCTTGTGCTGCTGGTCCCTATCATAAACATAGCCCCCTCCCTGTTTGTTATTCTTTTAACGATCACAAAAAACAACGGAGATGTCAAGTTTTTTACTCACGTTTCACAGTGTCCATCCTGCACATTCATCAGGATGGCTTCCTCCAATTATCATTTTTGACATCCAAGGGGGGATGCATGACTGAGAAACGTAACATTGTGGACAAAATGACTCACCTCCTTCAGTAAAACACCTGAGGGAAATCTCCGCCGTCCTTACATCGAGGACCATATCTGAAGGCTGTGAGAAGGTCCGGATCATGTGTAAACAGTTTCATTATTGGCGGAAAGACTCTGAGTTCGGGAAGGAATTCAATCGGCAGAGGAAGGTTCTCGCCGATGAAGCCTTTCGGGTCCTTCTCTCGGCAGCGGGTGATGCGACGGTAAACAAGGGTTGAAGACCAACTGGCGGGATACACCCAAGAGGCCGGAAGGTTCATTCCGGTCTCAACAATATCCCCGGCCTCTTAGTACTGACAATTTGGAGCAGGAGGTATTCCTTCGGTTGGCGGTGTCGATGCGCCAAGAGGTGGAAGAACCCATCGGTCAGCAGGGATGCTCACCGGTCGTTTTCTTGCTCCGGCAGCGCGCAGGATCGATTTTGGAACGTCAGCTTCCCCCTCAATGTCCTTGTTTAGCCGGGAAATCATGTTGGTGGGATAGGACACGCCGTTCTCAGAGTAGGGACATATGTCGAAGAAACAGGGGTTCAGCCAGTAATTTCCTACGAAGCTGATGTCGCCGTACGTTCGGCAACCTCCTTTGTCGCTGCCGTAGGGTATGCCGTTCAACTTGCTGGGAGTAGACGAATAGGGTAAAGGATCATCAGGGTTGGGAGGGGGGCCGAGGAACGTGACCCCTTGCGGGTTATCGAGGGAAACATTGCCTTGAAGCTGAACGTAACGACTTCCTCCATCGGTGTAGAAGGTGTTGCCGCCGGCCTCGGGGCGCTTGTCCGAAGCCACGTTGCCCTGAATGAGGAGTCCATCGGTCAATGAGGTTCCCTGATAGCCGGTTGTATAGACGGCGCCACCGTCCCAGAGGGCGTTAAGGAAGCTGTGGATGCGATTGTTGAGTATCTTGTTCCCCTGGTTGGGAGTAGGCGTGGTATAGAGTCCCCACTCTCCCCTCGTCGCACCCGGGACACCGGGGTAACCGCCTGGATCGAGCAGGCCCCAGCCCCAGCCCATGGCAATACCGGACCAGGGGACATCAACGATCGTGTTGTGGCTGATGAGCGTATGTTGGGTGAAACCGATGAAAATGCCGGCGGCATCAACGTAATCCCGCCCGGCTCCCCGGATAAGGTTGTTTGAGATAACATTGTTAGCCGTGACCTGCCCCGGGTCTTGCGGATGATGGTCAACCTCGGAGACCCCGCCAAGTTGGATTGCCGCTGAAGAGATGTCCTCAAAGAGATTGCTCTCGATCGCGTTGCTCTGACTTCCCGTGTCAAAATCGAGGCCTACTCCGCCCAAGTGCTCGAAGATGTTGCCCCTGAATGTGATGTTCCGGGCGAACTGAAAACGAACGTTGCCTGGGGTCCGGACCACGTTTTTATCATGACCGATGATATTGAAGCCATGATCTTCACCTACAAGATGGAAGCCGCTCTGGTCTGCCACGTATCCATTGGCGCTGTTCGGACCGAACCAGGTTGCATGAGAGAAGGTTAGCCCCTCGAAACGTATATTGGACACAGGATGTTCGAGATCCCCAACCCCTTCCACCAGAACGTCCAGAATAGGCAGTTCAACCTCGGCGGTCGCCATGTCTTCGCCGGGGCGGGGAATGTAGTAGAGCCACCCCGTATTCTTATCCAGATACCACTCACCCGGTTCATCGAGAAACGCATAGGCATTCTCAAAACGCGTCACCTGCCAGAAACTCCAGATTCCAGGCTCAAGGGTAGTGCTGTCCAGGAAAACATTCGCGTTCTTCCACCCCGGTTCCTGGAGAACAATAAGTCCCGTTTTTAGCGCTGGATTAAGGGGGTCGGGAGTATAATCAGGATAGGGAATAATGTGGTCCAGAGGGACTCTCATCATCTTCCACTGCGTAACGATCACTGCTTCGATGCCCTGCACATCGGTCCACTTCGCCCACAAAGAAGGATCCCGCCATTGTTCCGGGTTAAGCCCGGTAGGGATGAATTCGATGCCACCCTTGAAAGAAATGCCGAAGATTTCAAAAAAAGACGGACGGAATCCGGCAGGGTATGATCCTGTTCTTGCTCGTGTCGCCCGCTGTCCGTTTATGTACAACTGGCGAGACCCGTATGTGCCCGCGAAGGCCCGGTGGATATTCAGACTCTCGTCGTAGAGCGACCAGTTCTGTACCTGAATCGATCCTGAAACAACAGGATATTCGCCGGGGGCAGCACGGTATATCACCTCTCTGCCAGCCGGTCCGGAGTCCCGCCAATCGAGGGTGAGGGGCTTGCTCAGCCGGTGGGTGCCACCTCGAAGATAGACTGTCTTGCTGGTACCCACCTTTTCACTTCCATTCACCATGCGCACTGCATCCCGCGCCCGTTCCAAAGTGAGAAAAGGTTTCTGGCGAGTTCCCGGTGAGGCATCATTACCATCCGGCGAGACCCAGAACGTGGTCTGCAAACACCAGGCAACAGGCGAACACGCAAATGATAGGCCAAGAGCAAGTAAGATTATCAGGAGATAGCGTACTTTAGACAACCCAAAACGTGATCGACCATCCTCCATCATGAGAGACCCTCCACCATTCACTTTGCCAGCCTCCTTCTCGTCATGGTTTCGGTCGCGGACACTGGGGATTTCGACCACAGATGTATGGGAGATGCATGTTCTGCGTTACCCGGGACCCTAAATCTGACCATTTATATGATAATCTCAGAACAACAGGGAGATAGTCAAGCCTTTTCAGGCAATGCCCCAGCGGGTCATGGGTGAATTCCACCCCCAACTCCACCGCATCACCGGATCATGGCAACAAACAGTTTAAGAACTCCCAACTTTTCGGGCTATGGATTGCCAGTGCCCCAGGTATTGTGACAGATCGCCCTTGCAATGCCAATTCGAAACCCACGCGTACTGACGAACCAGACTGTGGGCAATTGTGAGACGGAAAGTCACCGGTCTTTCAGGGGACAAGAGGGTTGCCTGATTACCGGACGATGGAGCCCGTGCCCACGTGCAGAGATCTCTCCTATTTGAAGCCATGGGTCCGTACGGCGGAAGTGGAATTCTCCAATGCGAAGAAAGAGGAACGGAGTGAGAGCGATGGACAGAGGACGGATCATACAAAGTCTTTAGTCTATCACCGGCAAAACTGGCCATATTTTGGATAAAAAGATGGGAATTCTTTTATCACCGTGAGTTGCCCCAATATTTGGCAGAGACTTCCCGATGAAAGCAGGTCCATCTTAGGTTGTCCGGGCATCCCTGTCTTTATATCTCAATGCGTGTGACCACTCCGTGGAGTTTATTGGCCGGCAGATCCTGAAACTGGACGAAGGGGGAGGTAAGCCGCTTGATCATTGCGAAGGCTTTCCAGACGATATTCTGTGTGCTGATCTCTTCAAGGCCGTAAAATATCCCCTTTTCTGCAATTCCAGCATTCTTCAGCAGGGCTTCGATATCGACAACCTCCATGTAGCCCATCTCAATCTCAAATGCCCGCAGTCCGGGACCGAGATCTTCCTTGAAGTAACTCTTCACACCGAACGGGCTGTCTGATGTCTTGATGGACACGATGATGTTATCTTCGTAGATGATGTTGTTCATGAACATGGTGTGGGAAATATATGCCGGTATACGCTGAGCATCGCGGGCGAAAAAGAGCGCCGTCCCCTTGATCTTGTTCAGTGACTCGTAGACCTGATTGTAACTGACCAGAAAAACATCAAGAGGCAAAGGACGGATCGAGCGATACAACTTTCTCTGTCCTGCCGTATAGATCATGATCATGATGAGGGGGATCGCTGCGATCACGAGGGACCAGTAGCCACCGTGGGGTATCTTGTATGTGTTTGAGACGAGAAAGAGAAGGTCTGCGATTGTCACCAAAACGGCAATGCCGGTCTTCAGGTAATCACGGCGAAAAAAGAATATGCAGGTCATCATGATCCCCGTAAGGGTCATCGTACCGGTTACGGCAAGGCCGTATGCGGCGGCAAGATTATTCGATTCCTTGAACCGGAACATGATGAAAAGAACGGACAGGAGGAGAAACCAGTTGACGAACCCTATATATATCTGGGAACGGAGGCTCTGAGATGTGTATTCGACTTTGAACATCGGCATGAGCCGGGTGTTGATCCCTTGGTAGACGACGGAAAACATACCGCTTATCATTGCCTGGGATGCTATGACGGTGGCGATGATGCTCAGAACCAGAAACGGTATGTAGAGGACAACGGCCTGGCTGAAAACCATACCGAATAGGATGTTCTTTGTATTGGCCGGGTGTGCGAGAATGAAAGCCCCCTGACCGAGATAGTTGAGAACAAGGGCTACAAAAACGAAATACCAGGCCCGGATGATCGGTTTTCGTCCCAGATGACCCATATCGGCATAGAGAGCCTCACCGCCTGTGGCGCACAATATGACCTCGGACAGGACGAAAAATCCCGCCAGGCCGTTGTGAGACATGAACTGGATTGCATAGTACGGATTGATGGCTTTCCAGACGGAGGGTACCTGGATGATTGAGACGATCCCGGAAATAGCGAGAACAGCAAACCACAGGAGCATGAGGGGGCCAAAAGCACCGGCAACCTTTTCCGTCCCTTTTCTCTGAAACGAGAAGAGAATGATGGCAATAACACTGGCGATGATAATAAGGGTCATCTGGGTGGTGCCCTGGAATGCCGGTATGAGGGTCATACCTTCGACGGCACTCAATATACTGATGGCGGGCGTGATGACTCCGTCGCCTACAAGCAGGGAGATGCCGACAAACGTCAAAAGTGTCACGCCCACCGCAGAACGGCTCGTTTTCAGAAAGGGAAGGAGAAGGCTCCTGAGAACGATCGTGCCTCCCTCACCTTTTGATCCGAGACTCATGGCTAACCAGGCGTATTCGACGGAGACGAGAATTGTAAGGGTCCATATGACGAGAGAGAGGACTCCCATCACATTATCGTGTGTAGGTTTTGCGAGGAGGAAGATGACGGTCAGTGTATATATGGGGCTCGTGCCGATGTCTCCGAACACGAGGCCCAGAGAGCGTATAAGTCCCTTGACGCCGTCCTGCTTGGTATCACCTGTTTGCATAACTGTTCATCGCTCCCGGCAGTCCGGGCTGATCCGTATAGTAACCTTACAGACAAAGAAAATGCAACTCTTCTGTGCCTCAGGTGTCAGGCTAAAAGGGAAAAGAACCCTCGCCTCTGAAAATAGTGCCCCTATTCACCTACTACCTCGTAGAAACGAGGCAGCGGTGATCCGTCAAAGAGGGATGTCACCCGCTTTCCGGCTTCGGCATGAAAAGCCCCGGCATTCATCGCCATAAATGTATCCCTGCTTTCATGTTCGACGATGGCAGCATAGGATCCGGTGTCGGTGTCTTTCAGAAGACGACGGCGGATAAAGCCTCTATGACCGGCGAAACCCTTGTTCGACCACTCGAACCATTCCATGAATTCCTGGTCCTTGCCGGGCCGGAGAGGGGGAAACTGGACAATGACGATGAACATGAGGCCTCCTCATACTCCATTCTGATCGTTATTTGGTGTCGTCGAAATCGATATCGAGATGTGTCCCGTCACAAAAAGGTTTGTTCTTCGACTGGCCGCACCGGCAGAGGGTACAGTGCTCGGCTGATTCAGGCTCGGTATATTGGTCATCCTTGATCTCAATAAAACCCTCAATGTGAAGGGGACCCTTTCTCCGGACCCTGATGGAGGGTTCACGGTCGAGATCCTGATATCGCCTGGTGCCTATGGTGTAACTGAGTGCCCCTGAGGGACACTTCTCGACGGTCTCGATAATTGCCCGGACCGATGCACCGTGAGGGTTGATCCATGGCCTTTTGTCCCTGTCGAAGACCTCAGGAAGCTCTCTCACACAGGTCCCGTCATGGGAACAGACGCCTCTGTTATCGTGAATCGTGATCTCTTTTCCTTCATAGTCCTTGAGGCGGTCAGGAACCCGGTCGTCAGCTTTGTCGCCGGTAAATCCTGCCTCTACATGGGAACCATCGCAGTATGGCTTTTTTTCCGACTGGCCGCACCGGCACAATGAAAAAACCGGGGCCGTTGCAAACGCATTTCCCTTTGCATCTGTGAGGTTGTCAATGTCTACGATCGTGTAAGGGCCGTACTTTGAAAAAACGACCATCGGCCGCTGTTCGGGCTTTCTTCTCTTCCCCTTCATGACAGTACCTCCTTATAGTCATCATTGTACCTCCGTCGGTCCAGGACCTTCTGGGAAATGATTGATTCACATCGGCCATATTGAAACAATTAAATACCAATCGCTTTTCCATTTCAATCGAAAAGCCTTCCGGGGAGCATTTGACTCACTATAATGCCTGTGTTAGCATTCGACAAGCTCACGGAAACGGTGTCTTTACCGGCCGTCGTCTTCGCGCATTGGCGGGATTGGAGAGGTAGGAAACCCCCTTGCAGAGCGCGGTCGAGAAAACGCTACGGGGGAGACCGATGATACCTGTTCTCATTATCCTGGTGCTTGTGATGGGTGTTGCAGGAACGGCCATTGCAGTATACAACATGCTCATCCGGCGCAAGAACCTTGTTGCTGAGGCCTGGAGCGGTATTGATGTCCAGTTGAAGAGACGGTACGATCTTATCCCCAACGTCCTTGAGACGGTGAAGGAATATGCCCGCCATGAGAGGGGACTTCTTGAAACGATCGGGGGGATGAAGGCGGGTCTCAGGGAAGCAAGGTCGGTCCGGGAAAGGATCGAGACAGAGAACCAGTTCACCGGAGCCCTCAAATCGGTTTTTGCTCTTGCCGAAGCCTATCCTGACCTAAAAGCCAGCGGGAATTTCCAGGGGCTTCAGGATACACTCAGAGACGTGGAAGACCAGATCCAGATGGCCCGGAGGTATTACAACGGGACGGCCAGGGAGTATAATATTCTCATCGAATCATTTCCAAGCAACATAATCGCCCGCATCTTTCACCACGAAAAAGTGGAGTTTTTTGATATTGATCTCGCGATGGAACGGGATAACCCGAAAGTTCAGTTTTCCTGAAAAATTATGAAGAAAGCGCCGGCGGTGAAAAGCATTCTTCTTTTTCTCCTGCTGTGGTTTGCCTGCCCGGGGTGGATTCATGAGGGGCACCTCTGGGCATCATCGTTCGATACGCAAACGGAAAGAATCATCTCGTTTAATAGCCGGATAGAGATCCAGAGGGATTCGTCGATGACGGTGACCGAGACGATCAGGGTCCACGCAGAAGGAAAGGAGATCAAACGGGGTATCTTTCGTGATTTTCCTACAACATATTCGGACAGATTCGGGAAGAGGTATGTGGTGAAGTTTGACGTGATGAGTGTGACCCGTGACGGTGCCCCGGACGGGTATCAGGTTGAGGAAGGGGGCAACGGAAAACGTCTCTACATAGGGAGAAAGGATTTCTATCTCCGTCCCGGGGAGTATGAGTATACGATAACGTATATGACGAACAGGCAGTTGGGATTCTTTCACGATCACGATGAGCTCTACTGGAATGTAACGGGAAACGGATGGGTGTTCCCTATTGAGTCGGCAGCGGCAACCGTGATTCTTCCCGATGGAGCCGCATATGCGGTAACAGGTGCGGAAGGGTATACGGGGCCTACCGGTGCCAAAGGAAAAGACTACAGTATCAGCCGCGATGGTTCAGGGAATCTCCTTATCAGGACGACAGGGACGCTCGGCCCCAAGGAAGGACTGACGATCGTTGTAACATGGCCGAAAGGGTATGTCGTTGAACCGACGGCTTCAGATAAAGCCCGGTTCTTTTTAAACGACAACAGGGGAACACTCATAGGTTTCGGCGGTGTGGTGATCCTTTTCCTCTTTTACCTCACCTTGTGGGTGAAGTTTGGCCGGGACCCGGAAAAGGGAACGGTCATACCTCTCTTTCACGAGCCTTCCGGCCTATCACCGGCCTCTGTCCGGTATATTATGGAGATGGGCTATGACGCAAAGGTCCTTGCCGCTGCCCTTATCAACATGGCTGTCAAGGGTTTTCTCGCCATCGAGGGCAAAGAGGGAGGCTATATATTGAGGAAGCTCAGAGACGGCATGGCCGGTCTGAGTCCCGACGAATCGATCGTTGCAAAGCGGCTCTTTGAAGGGGGCGTCACATCCCTTGATCTGAAAAGTCCCCAGCGCCGCCAGGCGATCGTTCAGGTGATTTCGGAACTCAAGACGAGCCTGAAGAACACCTGCGACAAGGTTTATTTTATAACGAACAAGAAGTATTTTATTACCGGCCTTGTTCTTTCAGGTCTTATCATGTTTGTGTCGACAGTCCTGGGAGCTGACTCTTTCCCCGTTATTCCCGTCTTTCTCTCCGTGTGGCTTACATTCTGGACCTGCGGTGTGGCAGTACTTCTGACGAGAGTGGCGGCGCTCTGGAAAGAGGTCTTTTCCGTTGGCGGGATCGTCCGCCTTGGATCAGCGATATTTTTCAGCCTCTTTACCACTCCCTTTGTTCTGGGCGAGATATTTGCCCTCGGAGCCCTCGCTATGGCCACATCGTTCTGGACAATCGGTATTCTGGGCGCCATTGTCTGTATCAACCTTCTCTTCTACCATCTTCTCAAGGCACCTACCCGCATGGGAAGGGAGGTAATGGACCGGATAGAAGGGATGAAGATGTATCTCACTGCTGCAGAGAAGGACCGTCTTGATAGAATGAATCCACCGGAGAGAACACCAGCGCTCTTCGAAAAATTCCTCCCCTATGCCCTTGCCCTTGATGTCGAAAATCAGTGGGCTGAACAGTTCGCCGATCAATTAAGTCTATCGGAGAGGCAGGATCATGGGTATGCCCCAAAGTGGTATATCGGGTCATCGGTCCACGTTTTTTCCCCGGGAGGCCTGTCAGGTTTTACCGGTGCACTGACCGGCGCCATAGCATCCTCATCATCATCCCCCGGGTCCTCGTCAGGAAGCGGTGGCGGCGGATCATCAGGAGGGGGCGGTGGAGGTGGAGGAGGGGGCGGGTGGTAAACCGCCCTCCTTCACATAGAACAATCAGTTTCTCAAAATCTTTGCTATTTCATCGATCAGAGGCTTTGAGCCGACATAGAGAGCTGTTCGCTGGTGGTGTGACGCAGGCTCGATGTCCAGAATCGGTGTTCCCGTTTCATCGACAGCATCCCCTCCTGCTTCACGGCACATGAAGGCTACGACCGCCGCTTCATACATGAGGCGCAACTTGCCGGCGGGCCTGTTTTTCTTCGGATTGGGATGGTTTACGATTGCAGGGTACATGAACATGCCGCCGTTGGCCAGAATACGGTGAAAATCAGCGGCCAAGGCGCCAAGATACCGGAAAGCATACTGCCGTTCGTGTGTTTCTATCCATTGACACACTTTCTCGGAAAATGTGCAGCGGTTCGATGAATTGAAAGAGAGTTCCCAGCCGTGGGGGTCTTCGGGAAGAATCAGCCGGGAGGGTTTCACATAGTTCATCGTTTCGTCGATATGGAAACGCCATGTTCCTGCATCCCTGAGAGCGATCGTAAAGGTCCCCGTCGGGATGACGAACATGCCTGCAGCGATGAAGTCCCTACCAGCCCTCAAGTGGTAATCCTCCGGTCCTTCAAGGTTCCGCTTGGCTATTCCGAAGAGGAATCCCACAGGAAGACCGTGGGCCACGTTGGATGACCCGTCGAGAGGATCAAAGTAGACAAAATAGCGGCCTGTTTCCTTGTTGAGAGTGATGATGTCATCTGCTTCTTCGCTGACAGCCTGGATAACCCGGTCTGTAGTGGAAAGATTGTGAATGGCGATCTCGTGGGCTATCTCGTCCATTTGCATCACATCTTCTCCCTGGACGTTGACACAATTGGCAAAACCGAGATGTCCCCTGAGGGCTCCGGTGAGGTAGTAGTACTGGATATGTTTTGCGGCGTTCACCAGTGCGTCCATGAGGATGAGGAAGTGATAGGTCCGGTTGTGCTTCTCCTGGTGCTGGAGAAGAAAATTCATGAATGTCTGTTCAAATTCCATTGCGTACCTCCTTTCGTTGAGAAGAATCTCCGCCTCCCCGAATAGTCGGTAAGGTGACTGTTAATGCCGGTCTGATCGCTGTCGCGAAGGAACGATACCACGCTCCAGAATCTCCCCCGGCGACCTCTGGTATAGTAAGCATTGTCGTACAGTTCGGCTGATTTTTCAATGGAAAATTGAAAGTCCGCTGTAGTGGTGTTCAGTTCGGCAACAATGGAATGAGGGTCCGATCAAAGCCTGCTCTGTGGCCATCACTGATGCCTGTCAAACATCGGGAAATGGCCCCGAACGAATATTTTCCATTAAGCCGTGAGAAATAACAGGGTGGAGTCGATTCAGAAAGAGACCGCAGCCCGTCGTTTTGTCTCAGAAAGGGCGGAAAAGGGGCTCTTTTCAGCGAGTATTCCCGACAATCCTGGTGTATAATGGTAAAAACTGAACGGTGAGGACGCTGACCATGAAAAAGCAAGTTCTTTTCATCGATTACGAGAATATACAGAACGTTGACCTTTCGTCCATGAAGGATACGGAAACGGAGATCAAGATTTTTGTCGGCCAGACACAGCACAAGATACCCTTCGACCTTGTCATGTCAGCCCAGACGCTTGGCCGGTCTGTAGAGTGGGTCAAGATCGACGGCGACGGGAGAAACGCCCTCGATTTCCATATAGCTTATTACCTTGGGAGTCTCAGCAAACAGCCGGGGTATGATTCATTCATAATCCTGTCGAAGGACACAGGGTATGATCCTCTCATCAGGCATATCAACAAACAGGGTATAACCTGCCGCCGGATCAACAGCATCCTTGAGTTTTCAAAAGAAAAAGGGCTTTTGGGGTTCACCGACGAGAGGATGGCCAAGGTCATGGACAATCTCACGAAGATCGCAAAAAACAAAAGGCCGAGGACGAGAAAAACCCTCACCCAACATCTCAGTTCTCTCTTTCAGAAGAAGTTCGATGAGCAGGAGATCGCCACGATAATTGATTCTCTCTTTGTCCAGCAGACACTCTCCGAGGACAACAACAAACTGACATACAATATCTGAACCGAGCCTTACGCCCCTGCCCGGATGGTGAGAATGTCACCATCCTTCACCGTATACGTTTTTCCTTCGAGTCGCCAGAGCCCCAGTTTTTTGCAGCCTCCAATGCCGTTATGAGCCATGAAATCGGCATATGATACTGTTTCGGCCCTGATGAATTTCTGCGCCAGGTCGGTATGTATGGCCCCTGCTGCCTCCTGGGCCGAAGATCCCCTCGGTATGGGCCAGGCTCTGCATTCGTCGTCGCCGACGGTAAAGAAGGAGATAAGACCGAGGGTGTCCATGGCGAGACGGATGATTCTCCCCCGTAATGACTCCTTGATTCCGTATTCCTCCATGAAAGCCTCCTGTTCCGCCCGTTCCATGAATGCGAGCTCAGCTTCGAGCTTGACGCATGCAGCAAGGGCGGCTGCATTGGGGGGAAGGGCCCCTGTTATGCCGGCGAGAACGGAATCGGGTTTCTGAAAATCTTCTTCCGATGAGTTGACAAGAATCATCATCGGTTTCAGGGAGAGGAACTGAAAACCTCTGAGGGATTTATCATCCTCCTGGAGAGAGGCGAGCGTACAGAGAGGGTTTCCCTCTCCCAGGTGCGAGTAGCATTCGGCCAGTGCCGCCTCTTCCTGGATAACAGCGGTGTTGCCTCTTGTTCCCTGTTTTCTGATCCGTTCGAGCCGTGTTTCTACCTGGGCCATGTCGGAGAGAATAAACTCATTGGAAATCGTAAGCAGTTCGCCGACCGGATTTCTGGGGTTCCCGTTGTCGAAGTTGCGGAGGACCACGAGAAACGCATCGCTCAGACGCATCTCGGACAGAAGTTTCGGATTCAAGGGAGGTGTGTCATTGACCGTTATCCGGGCATATGTGGTCTTTCGCGGTTTAAAGATAGCGGAAAGGGCGTCGAGTCGTTCATCGGGAACATCTATGACCGCTGTAGGGGGACCTTTCGTTGCCTGTCCCCGCTGAGAGAGACCGCTGAGCGCTTCAAAAAGCATGGTCTTCCCTGAAGAGGAGGTGCCTATAATGGAAATAATCATTCTATGTTTAGTCCTTCCGGTGGATTTGTCGCGGCAATAGTATACGGAATATACCGGTAAAAGCAAATAAGGCTGTGATCATGTATTCAACGGTCCCTGAGCCAGACAGAGGACCGGGCTCCTACCCGTATCCGAGTTCGACGAGTTCTTCTTCGCTCATTCCGAGGAAGTGGGCGACCTCGTGGACAACGGTTATCTCTATCTGGTCTGCCAGTTCTTCCGGTGAACGGGATACCTTTTCCAGAGGTTCCTGAAAAAGGATGATCCTGTCAGGGAAGAGGGGAGGGGTAGTGATGGTCCGGTCCGTCAGAGGAATCCCCTGGAAGACCCCGAGGAGGGCATCTCCGTCAGGCATCTCCATCTCTTTCACCATCGCTGCAGAGGGCCTTTTTCTGACCGTTATGACAAGGTTCTCCAGGTGATCTTTGATTTCGGAAGGGATGCGGGAGATAGCCTGGCGGACGATCCTGTCGAACTCCTTCTCTGTCAGCTTCATTATTACATTCTACCACGAAAAGGCTCGTTTTCTTCTCCGGTGTCTTTGACCACATACGTGTGTTCCTGTCCTTTCCCTGTTGCGTAACGGCGTGGGATAGGTGAGAATAGTGTTTGTGAATGAGAGATTAGAAAAGAAAGCCAGTCCCCGCAGAAGAGATGACGACGTACGGGAGATAAAATCCGGCGGCGGCCGTATCGCATTGCTGGGAATCCCGTTCTTTGTGTCGGGACTCTTTCTCCTCTATGTTACGCTTGGCTTCGTGCCAATGACAATGGACGGAGGCCCGCTTGTGCTGGCGATGCTCATGCCTCTCGGTTTTCTCTTCACAGCCACGGGAATTCTCCTCATCCTCAGCAGGCAGGGTGTGAAGATTGACCGAACGTCGGGGACAGTGGTCAAGTGGTGGGGTCTCCTCATGCCCCTCATTCGAAGAGCGCACCGTCTTTCCGATTACGACGGCCTTTCGCTCAGGTTCGTAAAGGGGGCCAGGGGTCAGGAAGGGATTTTCTGCCTCTCCCTCGTTTCGTCGTCACCGGGTGTGCCTCTGGTGGACATTATCACCCTTTCCGACTATACGGGAGCACGGAAGGTTGGCGAGGATCTGTCCCGGTTCATCGAAAAACCGTTCAGCGATACACAGGGGGAAGAGAACGGCAGGGAGGAAAGTTCTGAGGCTTTTGACGAACCACCGCGGGAGAAGACCATCCTCCAGGTTCCGGAACCTTTCTTGCTCAGAAGGCCCGAAGGAATGAAAACAAAAATCACCGAATCAGGAGGCGGTCTTGTCCTTGAGTTTCCCCCTCGCCGACCGGGCTTCAGGATGTGGGTGGCCCCGTCGGCATCGTTTCTCCTTGGGGCGCTTACATCGTGGTTCTTTGCTCATGCCCTTCCTCCGTCCGTTGACGGCCTTCTCCGGTATGGAACCATTGGGGCCATATTCCTTGTCTTTGCCGTTCTTCCCTCCTGGCTGTCACTCAAAAGGCGTCTTCGGACAGAGAACCAGATAGGGCGGGTTACAGTCAATGGCGACAAGCTAACATTTACAGACATGGCGGAAGGAGAAACGTCAGCGATGACAATCCCCTTTGAGGACCTCGAAGCCTTTCTCCATCCTCCTTTCTCTGATGCCGTCCGTCGCAGTATGGAGACGGAACCGGATCAGAAAACGACTGCCGTTGCCAGCGGATCGGGGAGAAGCGACAGAGTCTCCCTCTTTTCCCGGTTTGTCCGGTGTGCCGTCAATGCCTGGCGGCCTCCTGCGCTGGTTGCCCGGGGTGCCGGTGTTTCGGTCAGCTTTGCCGCCGGACTTGGGGACGAGGAACTGGCGTATATCTATACCCTCATCGTCAGGAAGTTGGGCTACTGAACGAGCCATCCCGCTCTGTGACCTGACCGGTCCCGCTGTTCAGGGCAGGTCCCAGGGGATTTTCAGCCGGTCGTATTCGCTTTGGGGAAGCTGTATCAGCACAGGGCGTTTTGATGCGTCGAGCCACCGGACAATCTCCTCCAGATCAGGAAGGGAGAAAGCGGTGCATCCGCTTGTTCCGTGTTCCGGTCCTTTCCAGACATGAAGAAAGATGCACGAGCCTGAACCAGGCTCTGAGGGACCCATGTTGTGGCCCACAACGACACCAAGTGAATACTGGCCGTCGTCCCTCACCATCGTTTCATCGCTCTTCCAGGAGACCGGGCAGGCGGTGGTATCGACAATCCGGTTGTAGAACGGCGAATCGGTGTCGTCGACACAGACCTGCGAGGGCGTTGACAGGGTGTAATCGATCTTCAGGGAGGTCCATGTACCGTCCATTGTGCCAAAAGCGGAGGGAAGAGTAAAGACGCCGGCCGGTGCTTTTCCGTCCCCTTCCTTTTTTACCGGGGCATTCTGTGAAGGCGCCGTGCCGTGAAGACCTCGCCCCCACGCCAGGCCGTTACGGCCTGTGACAGCGGCAAGGGTGTCTCCCATGATCCTCCAGGTTCCGGTGGTTTTATCCCTCTCAAATCTCTGACAGAGAGCGGTCCGGTCCGTCCAGCCTGCGGTGGTGATTACAAGGGCCTGAAGCGATGAGGCGAGGGGCATCAGCCCGTCATTGACCTGTTTCATTGTCTCCTTCCTGTGGTCCCGCCGAGTCCGGAGGGTATCGATGAGACCCTCTCCCTCGTCTTTACAGACGATACCTGAGTGTCTCGTGATCGATTGCCCGTATCAGCGGTGTTTTGAAGCCTGAGCTGCGTCAAGTGCCAGTCTGACAACTTCATTGGTCATGGAATCAATGGCCATCAATTCCAATCCCGTTGCCCCTGCTCCTGTCCACGATCCTTCCGTACCTT
>CAYQXL010000020.1:0-13776 GCA_964421445.1 uncultured Pseudomonadota bacterium | reverse complement strand
TAATCCGAGAATTACTGCTGCCATACCAATTCTTTTTTTCATAGGTCTGCCTCCCTTTGGATCGTCCCGTTCGGTTTTCTGTGACAGGGACGATGTTTCCCATTAATCGATAAGAAAAGTAAAAAAGGATCAGGCTCTGTGCCAGGTTCCTTCCGTTATGCACCGTTGCACCGGATATTGGTCTTTGTCCATAGTATACAAGAGGCAGCCTCCGAGGTCACCGATGAATATGTTTTCTAATCGTCCGCCCTGCCCCGTTCTCCTTACCCCTTGTTTTTGTGTTACGAACGTTAGCGGAGGGGTTTGAAATCCAGACCGGTCTCTGTGACGTGGGTCATTGAAATGGATACCAGTGGCTGGTCTAATTACTACTGAGAAAGTGTCTTTCATGATTGCACTGTCCCTTGAGGCCATTTCCGGTTAAGGGCAGGAAAAGGGGGTGAAAGAAGATTATGCCCAAATATTTTGTCGGGGAAATCATGGAAACAGGTCCCTATGATCTGATCAAACCCTTTCTTGAAGGAAAAAGATCAGGAATGATAGCCATATCCGGAAGGAATACCGGCGAGATCCACATCGAAGGGGGAGAGGTTGTCCACGCAAAGACAGGCTTGGTCGAAGGGGAAGAAGCGTTCCTCGCGATGATGGAGTGGACCTCGGGGAAGGCAACCTTCGACTGGGAGGTGACGGCAAAGGAGAGGACGGTTCCCGTTGCCACAGGGGCCCTTCTTTTAAAGGTGGAAGAGAGGAAGGAGGACTGGAAAAAGGTAAAAGAGATGGTCCCTTCGTCGTGGGCTGTCTTCAAAATCTCTACTGATGCCCGGTCCGGAGACGTAAGGCTTGGTGGTGACGAGTGGAGAATACTCTCCCTCGCCTCGGCAGGGATGACGGTTGCCGATATGGCAAAACACCTCGATTGGGATCTTTATAAAACGTCGAAGGCGATCTGTGACATGGTCGGTAACGGACTCCTTGCCCGGACCAACGATGGAGTCGGGACAGTCACATCATCGCCTGTGAGGTACATAAACGGAGAATTCTTTTCCTTTGTTGATGTGGAGTTCAAGAAGATTATGGGACCCATAGCGCCGATCATTATTGACGACAAACTCATGGAGCTTGGCGAGACAAGAGACGCTTTCCCTGAAGACCGTGCGGCACCGTTCGTTGATGCCCTGGCCCTGGAAATACCGGATGTTGCGCGGAGAATGGAGTTTACGGGACTGGTAAAACGGGGACTGGCTGACATGGTGAAACCAAAGGTATAAGGAGGAAAAGGGAAGATGGCTGGCGAAAACAACAGAGGTCTCGGATTGCTCCCGAAGCTGATTCTCGGTGTCTTCGTTCCTGTTATGGTTGCATTTCTCATCATAGGATCGATGCTTTTCCTGAGTGTGAATGTGGGACCCTATCAGTTCAGAAGCATCAAGGACCTTGGTTTTGACAGTCTGCAGGAACTGACAGCGTCGTCGGTCAAGGAGTCGACCGAGGCCCTCAACAAGCTTGGCGAGAGACTCATCCGGGAAAAGGCCGAGGACGTGGCCAAACAGATTGAAATATATGTGAGGGCAAAACCTGCTGTTCTCAAGGCAGGCGTCGAGAGGGATCAGACCCTCAGGGAAATAGCAGTCCAAAAGGTAGGAGAGACAGGATATACGGCTGTACACGATACGCGGGGTATCAACCATTTCCACAGCAATCCTCAGGTGGTGGGGACTGACCTGAAACAGCTCTCCGGCCGTCTTCCCCAATTCTGGAAGATTATCGAAACGGGGCTTGGCAAAGTCTCTTTCGGATATTACGACTGGAAGGACGCTGACGGCCGTGTCCGTCCAAAATACATGTATACGGCGCCGGTAAAGGGAACAAACCTGATTGTCGCTGCCACGACGTACATCGATGAGTTTTCCAAACCGGCTCAGGCCATTACGGGACGGATGAACCAGATCGAGAAGACCTACGCCCGGGCCTATGAAAACAGGTTCAGGGTCTTTTACCTCATCATCCTTGTCGATCTTATCGTCCTTCTTCTCGTTCTCTACATCTATTCTTATTCCATTGTAAAGCCGATCAGGTATCTGTCGGAGGTAGCGGACAAGATCAGCATGGGTGACCTTAAAACAACGATATCGATAAAAGCCCGGGGCGAAGTGGCTGTCCTGGCAGAGTCGATCGAGAGGATGCGGACGAGCGTAAAAGCGGCCATAGAACGACTCCAGAGAAGGCGGGAAGAGAACAGTTCGTCCTCGGCAAAGCCCTGAGGCAACAGGACGAGTGTGTAAAAAGCTATGAGTCTACGACATTTTTTTTTCGACGGTGATGTCCTTCATCAAAACCTTTCTACTGGGTACACGAATATCCCGCATCTGCTGACAAGTCTGGGAAAAAGTGGCTTTACGGGCACGGTGGAGATCGACTTCCCGAGGCTGAAGATCCTCATCCTCGTAAACGGCGAGCATATTGCTGCAGGCTCTTTTGAAGAGAATGGTGGCGAGAGGATGGTATGGGGAGAAGAACTGGCAAAGGAGGTCGCCACGTTGGCTACAGACGAAGAAGGCATGATTCGCGTGCGCCGTTACCCCGGTGAACAGGTGGCGTTTGTTCTGTCCACCTTCGATGTTGAACCAGCGTTCGAGAAACTTTCCACTGATTTCGTTGTCTTTGATCTCTTTCTGAAGAAACTTGCCAACGAAAAACACACGGGGTTCATTGAGCTCATCTCGGGAGAAGGCAAACCAACGGCATTCATAGGACTCGAAGATGGTGCCGTTATCTCTCTCTGTACAGTCTCGGATACAGGGGCGCCCCTTTTTCTTGGTGACAGGGAACAGGCTGGCTTTCTTGAGAATATTGGACAGGACGGCACGCTTTTTAACGTGTACCGGAAGAAGACGGCAGACGGTAAGATCGAAGAAAAAAGTAGCCAGACCGTGAGTGGCGGAATAATTCCGGGCACCGGAGAGAAGACCGATGGAGGCGGGGATAAGGGAGAACGGGAAGAGGGGGGCGATCCGGAAAGACCCGAACCGCCGGAACTGCAGGAACTGTCAGAAGACAGTTTCCCCCCTGTTCTGGAAGACCGTCCCGGCAATGAGACCGATCAGGGGAGCCAGAAGGAAAGGGAGCGGGAGGAAGTGGCCGATCTTCTGTCAAAGTTCCTCGGCACCATCGAGCAGGGCATCGATGCCTCCTCTGAAAAGGGTCTTTTCATAAGAACGTTCAAGAGAAGCCTTATTGAGAAATCTGAGATATACCCATTCCTTGATCCCTTCGAGGGCCTTTTTGACTATCACGAAGGGAAGGTTCATCTCGATCCTGCCGTTGATGTAAAGGAACTCTCGGCAGGAATTATGGAATGCCTCAATCTCGTCCAGGTGTATATGAGAAAAGAGGTTCCGAAACGGAAGCCCCTGTCTTCCGATATGAAGGCCGATATCTGGTCAGCCCTCAAGGGGTACCAGGACCTGGTCAGGGTGTACGGGTTCGAGGGGACCATTCCCCTCTTTTTCCAGTGACCGGACCTATTCTTCCAAAGGACAATGACGGGGTCGACTGAACTATGCCTGTGGCCGCCATAGAGGAACACTTAGACGGGAATGACCGGAAGACGGCAAAAGAGTGGTTCATCAAGGGCTGCCGGTACGACCGCCTCATGGCTGACCCGGACAAGGCGGCCGAAGCATACAAGATCTGTGTCCGTCTCGACGGGTCATTTACCGATGCCTATGTCAATCTCGGTTTCTTCTACGTGGAGAGAGAAGAGTTCGAAGATGCCCTTTTCTGTTTTCAGAAAGTGGCTGAACTGGAACCGGATAATGGAGAAGCCCTCAATAATCTCGGATATGTCCTGGAAAAGCTTGAACGGTATGGAAGTGCCAAGAGGATCTATGAACGGGTTCTCGACATCGATCAGGAAAATGTTGAGGCTCTGATCAATTTAGCCCATATATATGATCTCGAAGGAGACTATTTTGGAGCCGTGGCCCAGTATCAGAAGGCAATTGGTCTTGCCCCCGGGGAAATAGCGGCCCACTTCTGTCTTGCGGTGCTTTACGATCGTCATGATATGTTCGACGAAGCGAGGGACGAATACAAGGCAGCCCTGGAGCTCGACCCGTACCACGTAAAAGCGCTCTTTAATCTGGGCAACATCCTCGCCCAGGAGGGTGACCACAAAAATGCGTCGATCTGCTATAAAAGAGTCCTTGTCCTCGACCCTTCAGACGCAGCGGCCTGGAATAACCTCGGATCGCTCTTTCAGGAGACAGGTGAATCGACGAAAGCGGAAAAAATGTATCGTACCTGTCTCTCTCTTGATCCGTTCCGGGAGGAGGCCAACTTTAACCTTGCCCGCCTTCAGTACACACGGGGAGGTGGTAATATCGATATCTGTGCTGCACGGGAGATTACGGAAAGGCTCAATTTTGTCCTCTCAGTCAATCCGCACCACAAAAAAGCAGAAATGCTCCTCAGGGATATTTCCCGGCATTGTTCGTCGGGATCGTTTGGACGGTCTCCTGAGGGCGCTGGTCAGCGCTGAACGCCCCTCTCTTCCTGAGCCAGCTTACCCAGAATAACGTCACGGATCTGACTCCAGAGGGCCACGGGATCGGTTCCGAATGCTGCCGTGAGCTGGGGATATTTCTGAAGTGTCTGGGCCGCCAGAACACCCGCTGCCTTCATCCGCTGTTCGCCTGAATAGAACCGTGCCTGTTCGACGATCTGAGCCGGAATGGAGATCTGGACCTTCTGATTCCCGAAAACCCTTTCTTCCTCCGAGGCGCCCTGTGGTTGGGCCTCAGGTGTCCCGTCTCTGTTCTCATTTCCGTTGCCGAACGATGGGTCCGATCCGCTTTGAACAGTCGCAGACGGCATGGGTTCCGGTTCGTGGAGGGGGTCATGGTGATCCGGTTCGTGGAGGGGGACAGAGGTTAGTGCGGAAAGCAATGGGGCGGAAAGAGAGGTCGTTTCGGCGGTGACGGCCGCAGGTGGTTCAGCCGTTGGGGTTTCAGGACCGGCCGGTTCTTCAAGGGGATTGTAAAATATGTCTTCCGGTGGCGGAGGCTGGTTCTCTGATGCCCGTGCTGAAAGTGGAGGCAACGGGGAAGTTCCGGCCTCTGTCGTTGCAGATGGTTTCTCGTCGGTCACCAGATCGGCAAGGGGCTCAATCGACTCCCTGACCCGTGGTTTTCGTCGCTCGATTGCCGGTCCGGTAAGTCTCTGAAAACGATCTGCCACCAGTTCGACTGTGGTGCCATCGATCACGTCGAACCCGTTTGTTTCGCCCGCCTTGAGACAGAGCTTGCATATCTTGTTCACCAGTCTCGGTACACCGTGCTCCGAGTGAATCCACAGATGCTTTACAGCATCGTCGGTAAATATGGGACGGGTGGCTCCGGCAAGTTTCATCCGTGTAGTGACGTAGGTCTGTACCATCTCTTCCGATTCGATCTTGTCGAGCCGGCAGTATGTCCCTATCCGCTGAAAGAGGTTGGCTCTGTTTGGATGCTCCAGTCTCCGCGCCAGTTCAAGCTGACCGGCGAGGACGATGGTAAAGAGATTCCGGCTGTCGTCCTGCATATTGGTCAAAAGTCTCAGGCTTTCGAGATTTGCCGCAGACATGGCATTCGCTTCGTCGATGAGGATGAGGACCTTTTTCCCTCGATCGGCGGTCTCGAAAAGGATCGTGTTGAAGATCTCGAGAAGATCGATCTTCCTCTTCTGTTCGCACTGTTGTCCCGAAAGCTGTCCGATGATCTCTTTCAGAAGTTGAACAAAACTGATGTCGGGATTGGTGATAAAGGCGATGTTGTACCGCTCCTGGTCGAGAGAGTCGATGACCATTCTGAGGGAGAGTGTCTTGCCCAACCCCACATCGCCCACCACAACGGCGAGACATTCGTTGCCTTCCTCAATCGCGTAGAGCGTCTCGGCGATAGCATTTTCCACGGATGTATGGGAAGAGACGTACATTGAAGGGTCGGGGACATTATCGAAAGGCGGTTTTTTCAGGCCCCAGTATTCATAGTACATTCTTTCCCCCTGGTGGATCGGATTAGTGCGGAACACCGCCTTCGTTTGAAAGGTACTCGAAGACGTGGGTAACGAGAAAACGCCTCAGCCTGCCGACCTTGTAGCTTTTCAGTGAGCCCTGTCTTACCAGTCTGTGCAAAAAGCTTTTGCTGACGCGCATCATCTCGCAGACCTCTCCAGTGGTCAGCATCTTCGGATTCTGGATCTGGGAAAAATGAAACCGGAAGACGACCTGGTATTCTTTCTCTTTTTGAACATCGATATCGACAGCCGTGATGCCGTCCTGAAAATATGGTTCCAGGCCCTTTACCGTCCGGAGTTGCGCTGTCAGGTCCTGCGACAAGGAGACCTCGACCGTTCCTGTTGATCTGTCTTTTCTGCTCTTTTCTTCGCAGGGAGCCTGAAGAAGCCTCTTTTTCACGGCAGAAATGATGGACGAGGACGAAGGATCAGAGAGAGGCTCGGGACCGGGACGGTAAAACTGAGGCTCTGTGTTTATGTCGTTCCGTCGCTTAACGATGGAGATTTTTTCCATTGTTCTCTCCCTTTTCCGGCGGGCAATTTCTCTCGCCGACGCTTGTCTTTCCCTGCGAGGGGATTCCCTGTAATGGTGGTTATATGCCCCGTACCTGTCAAAGTAAATGACAGGTGTCACATTTCCCGCCCCCTGGTGTGGTTACGGCACCCGGGCGATGACGAAAATGGACGAAGCGTAGTCGAGATTGAAGAGGCGAAAAAAGGGCGACAGGAGGTATCGTTTCGCTATGTATCGGGGAAGGGGATCGTGATATGACCGGTAAACCTTATCAATGACGAAGCCCGCTGTTTGAAGAAGGGCGCAGAGATCAAAGTAGGGGATGGCCGTCCGGTGGGTCACATCGAGAAAGAATCTCGTCGGGTTGAATATGTTCGGCGTTGACAGAATAATCGCACCCCCCTGTCTCACGATATGCCGCAGCGTCATAAGCATGGTGAATATGTCAGGAAGAAGGAGATGTTCGAGCACTTCAAAAACGGCAACGACATCATAGGTCTCGCGAATCTCGTCGAGAGTGCGGTAATCGTGGGCCTCTGTACCGTCAATATCCATACTCCGGTATGTTGCCGTCAGCCCGAGGCCGGCGATCTCTTTTTTCACGTCCTTTGATCCTGCCCCAACATCGAGGATCGTCATTCCATTCCGTATGACCTCACCAAGGACCTCTTTCCGCCGTTTCACAAGAGGAATCTGCCAGACGTCGTGGTACCGGTTCCGGATCTCATCCCTGAAACGGGCGATAGATGACCAATCAGGCTGTATATTTTCCATCGCATACCTCGCGAAAAATCCGCTCCATCTGACGGGCATTACGTTCCATCGTGTACCGTTCGATGGCCGATCGTGCATTTTTCCCCATTTCCGACCGGAGGCGGGGGTCGAAAAGAGTCGTCAGGGCATCTGTCAGGGCGGCGATATTCCGTGGTTCGTCGATGACAAAACCTGCGTTGTCGGCGATGAAGGCCGATGAGCCGTTCCATCGTGTCGATATTGTAGGAAGTCCTGATGCCATCGATTCCATAGTCGTAAGAGAACAGGCATCGTAGAACGTAGGGTGGGCGAGGATGTGGTTTTTCTGGTAGAACGTCTGAGGGGAGGGGGTTTCTCCTATGAAGGTGACGAGATCATCGAGACCCTTTTCCTTGATCAGAGGAATGTAGCGGTTTTTTTGACCCCTGCCCATGATGGACAGGTGAAAATCCCTCCGTTTGGTCCCTATGTTTCCCAGGGCTTCAATGAGCGGGGAAAGGCCTTTGAGCCGGAAGTTGCCGGCGGAAAAGATGACTCTGAGGTCGCCGGGAACAGGATCGGTGGAAGGGTGAAACCGGTCGGTATCAACACCATTGTAGACGATGTCGATCTCTTCGGTTTTCATTTTGTATGCCTCTGCCATATGGTCCCGGACCATGTCGGATATGGCGATGACGCGGAGGCGGCGGTTCATTCTGGGAGCGTATTCGGCGATGTACTCCTGCATCTTTTGATTGATGCTCGATCTGAGAAGGAAAGCTTTTCTCCTTCTTTCACTGGCATCGTCATAACTCTCGATCTCCCGTTCCATCCAGATTTTCTGAATACCGCCGTGACTCTGGAAGACGTTGCAGTCGAGGACATTTCCGAACCCGAGAACGATGTCGAAAGGGAAGTACCGGATCAATTTTCTGTGACGGAGGGCGAACGTGAGGGTTCTCAGCCATCTCGGATAGGGGAGGGTGTGAAACTTGATCGTTTTGATGGCAGGGATCGAGATCCCCCCACAGCAGAAGACGTAAACATCGTGGCCTTTTCTGAGGAGATACGTAGCGAGGTCGTAGGCATACCGTTCTGCTCCCCCCTTCGTGGGATTGAAGGAATAGATCGCTAAGGCTATTTTCACCGTCCCGTCCTTTTTGCTATGAGGCGCTCGTAGAAAGCCTTGAGTGCGAAAGCCTGTTTCTCGAAGGTCCACTTTTCCCGTGCTGTTTTCCGGGCCATCTCGCCCATGGAAAGACGGAGATCTTTGTTATCGAGGAGAATCCGGAATCTCTGGGCAAGTTCGTAGGGGTCCCAGGGGACCACAAACCCGGTGATATTGGTGTCCACGAGGTCGGGAAGCATCCCTCTGTCGGAGACGATAGCAGGGACTCCCATACTCATCACTTCCCTGAGTGCCCGGGCTGTTCCGTCGCTTCCTGCGCGCATCATGACAAACATGTCAAATGTGGCAATGACGGAAAAGTAATCTTCTATCCTGTACCCTGCGAGGATGACATCGGACTGGAGGCCCAGTTCGACGAGTGGTCTCCGGATGCTCTGCTCAATCTGGGAGCTTCGTCCCATTATCACGAGTTTGACGTTTGTCGTGTCGTCTTTCAGAAGCCGGAAAGCCTTCAGGACGATATCGTACCCCCGGTCAGGTTTCAGGCGTCCGATGATGCCGATCACCCTGTCACCAGGGGACAGATTGAGGCTTGGCCGGACATCGGTGGTGGTGCCGGTAAACAGTTTGATCGCCGGCGGGATGATACAGGTCTTTTCCGAAGGCAGTCTGAAGTTCTTTCTGTCAGCTCTCATGATCCGTTCGCTGTACGTCACGAGGCCGTCCGTCCTTCCGATAGCCCACCTCATGAAAGGATCCCTGGGAAGGCCGTCCCGTTTGTGGTCCGTCCGCACAAGGATCGGTTTTCTCCCCGACAGGCCGTAGGACATAAGGGCGAGAAAGTGGTCGTGGGAAAGGTTGGTGTGGAGGATATCGATATCATGGGATGTGACGTACCGCCTGATGGCCATGACATCTGAGACCCAGTCTTTTGTTGAAAAATAACGGTTCAGCGTGAAGCCGTCGTAGGCCTTGAGCCCTCGCCCTTTCACAGCCTTTTCGACGGTCCGTTCGGGAAAATCGATAGGTGTCTTTCTGTACGCGAGGGTCACGTCGACGCCGGCCTTCGACAAGGCCTCGCAGAGTGAGACCGTCGGCTCTGCCGGCCCGGTCCATTTCCAGTCACTGAAGAGGTGGAGTACTTTCACGTGCGGTAGAAGGCCCGAATTGTTTCACAGACGTACACAACTTCCTCCTCGGTGAGCGAAGGGTACATGGGGAGCGAGAGGATCTCTTCCGCTGCCTTCTCGGCTTCCGGAAAGGAACCTTCATCCAGACCGAGATACCGGTAACAGGGCTGGAGATGGACAGGGGTGGGGTAGTGGATGAGGGAGGTAACGCCATTCTTCCCGAGGAATGCCTGAAGGTCATTTCTCTCCGTTGTTCGTATGACGTAGAGGTGATAGACATGATAGGCCCATTCCTTTTCAACGGGCAGGACGACGGGCAGTCCCGTCAATTCCCTGGCATACCATTGGGCGATCGTTCGTCTCTGTCTGTTCCATTCATCGAGGTGGGGGAGCTTCGTATTCAAAAAGGCCGCCTGTATGTCATCGAGCCGTGAATTGAACCCTTCGAGGGCGTGAACATGCCGCTGGGACTGGCCGTGATTTCTCAACATGCGGGCTGCTTCATCGATACCTGATGCGTTGGTGAGCAGTATACCTGCATCACCGTAAGCACCGAGATTCTTCGTTGGGTAAAAACTGAATGCCGACGTGTCGCCGAATGTACCTACTTTCCGTCCTTCATACAGGGCTCCATGAGCCTGGCAGGCATCTTCCATGACGGTGACGCCGTGTTCTGCGCAAATGGAGATAATGTCCCCAATTCTGCAGGGATGGCCGTACAGATGGACCGGTATGCAGACCTTGATATCGTCGTGATCGGCGAGGATCTCTTTGAGGTGGTCGGGGTTCATGGTGTAAGTGTCAGGTTCGATATCGCAGAAGACCGGTTCGATGCCGTGGAGAGAAAGAGACATAACCGTTGCAATGTACGTATTCGGTGTGGTGACGATCTTATCCCCTGCCTCCAGTTCCATGGCAAGACCTGCTATCTTGATCGCATCGGTGCCGCTTCCCACGGCGACAGCGTACCGTGTTCCTGTATAACGGGCAAAAGCTTCTTCGAAAGTCTGTACTTCCCCTCCAAGAATGAATTCGCCCTTTGAGAAGATCCGCCCGGCAGCTTCGAGAAGGTCTGTCTGGATCGACCTGTGGTCCCGGGCGAGATCGAATATTTTCACTTCCATCACATTATTCTCCTTAACTTACGCCCCTACCAGTATTCTTTCCTGAAACGGCGGTAATAGTCTATTGTTGCGGCGATTCCGTCGTCAAGGGAGGTTTTTGGTTTCCACTCCACCGTGGAGGTGATACGTGAAATATCTGCGTAATAATCGCCCGGTTCGACTTCCTGCCGTTCACGGGTGAACTCTGTAAAGATAGTCCTCCCTGATCCGGCTATGGCGGCGATCTTCTGGGCGAGATCGATAAAATTGACCGGTACGCCTGTTCCGATGTTAAAGACCTTTCCGAAAGCGCCTGCCGTTACAGCTACAGAGAGCATGCATTCGACGAGATCATCGACGAAGAGGAAGTCTCTCAGGATCCGGCCATCGCCAAAGACAGGGATCTCTTCGTCATCCATCGCTTTTCTGATGAACCAGTTGAAGACACCATACTCATCGTGCATCATCTGATGGCGGGGCCCGTAGGTATTGGTGATCCTGAGGCAGGCTCCGGGAATGCCATAGACGTCGTCGTAGACGAGAACCATCTTTTCTGCTGTCAGGTTGGTCACGGCATAGATGCCTTTGGGGTTGGTCGGATGGTCTTCGTCAACGGGAAGCTTCACTGTTGATCCGTATTCACCCCTTGTTCCGGCGAAGATAACCCGGGCCGAAGGGTTGTTCTGGCGGAGTGCTTCGAGGAGAACGAGGGTCCCGCGGCAGTTGATTTCCAGATCCTGGACAGGATTTCTCATGCTGTCGACGTGGTTTACCTGCCCTGCCAGATGAAAGACAAGGTCCTTTTCCTTTACAAGGTGGTTCATGGAAAGTTCGTTCCGGACATCCGATATGTTGACTTTGACCGAGCCGGCTACGTCATGGATGTTGAAAAGGTTGCCCCCCTGCCGGGGAAGCATATTGTCGACGATCGTTACATCCGACCCCTGTCTGACAAGTTCGCCGACGAGGTTGCTGCCGATGAAACCGAGTCCGCCGGTGACGAGCACCTTTTTCCCCTGGAGGGCGCTATGAACGGTCATTCTTTTTCTCCAGTTCCCAGAGCTTTGCATATTTCATGAAGACATAATACATGGTCGATGCCACGATGATCAAGCCCGGAATACCGTCGAGGAATCCTCTCTTGGCGATGTAATCCCTGAAAAACCTGAAAAGCGGCCGTCCGATCATATTGACCAGACGAAATCGCCTCTGTGCGGCAGCGAGGTCGGCGGCGAATGCAGACGAATACCGTTCGATTGTACGAATCTGGTGGGCCGTGTCTTCGTAGGGCGTATGCATATAGTGATTCCTGAGCCGACCGATCTTTCCGTCGATCTGCACCCTGGCGTGGATTCCCCCTTCCCAGTGCCCCGCTCTTTTCCGGTAAAGCCTCACCTCTTCGTCGGGATACCATCCACCATGCCGGATCTCCCTGCCGAGATAGATATTCCGCCGTTTGGCGATAAATCCATCGTAAGGCGTGTGCCCCGCTATGGTCTGTGCTATCTCTGATTTTATCTCTCCTGTAAGCCATTCATCGGCATCGATAAAGAGGACCCATTCCTGTGAGCAGGCATCCTGGGCATACTGGTATTTGTTTCTCAGATCTGCCGTGTCGAGCTGATAGATGTGCTCTGTATAGCGACTGATGGTCTCGGGGGCTCCGTCCGTGCTGTGGGAATCGACAACGATCACTTCCGGCGCCCAGCCGGTGACACTCTCAAGAGCCCTGCCGATGGTAGATCCGTTGTTGTATGTGATCATATAAACCGATAGCGGTAGACCCATAGACCCGGAAAACCCGGCACTTGCCTCCTGTCGGAGTACAATCTACATGAAAAAACGGGTTAAATCAAATGAGAACGGGAAGAAACGAATCTACCGGATCATTTCAAGGCCCATACTCCGGACGACTTTCGCTTCCGTTTTTTCCTCCACCCCTCCCTGTCGGAGGGCTTTCAGAATGGTGTCCCCTTTCACCATTGCTGTTCCCATCTGGTCTGTAATGCTGATGTAGACGGTTGTGCCATCGTTCATCGAGATTCCGATACATCCCGCCTCAGCCCCGGTGACGATGAGGGCCCGTCCCGTTGCACCGATACCGGCGGCTCCCGTTCCCATCAGGGCTGCTGCCCAGGAGAGGATGACGAGCCATCGGGGAGCCCTGAAAATGCAGGGTTGGAAGAATGCCATATCCCTGTAGTATGCTGACCGCATGCCCTTGTACGAACCTATTTCGAGGTGATCACCGGTGATACGGAGGGAGAAGCTTGCAAACCACGCGGCGATGACGAGAGACCACACACCGAGGATTGCAATGGGCCAGAAGAAAAAAAGGAGGGGCCAGCCTACGGTGAATGCCTGCACCGAACCGCCGATGATGAAGAAGGGAAAGGCAAAGAAGGGGACGATCAGGATGACCGAGACGATGTCGCACATGAGTATGCGCCATGAGGGATAGCGTATCGTTCCCGGAGGGCCCGCCTTCCGGCGCGGGAAAACGTAGATCAGAACAGCCAGAGATGCGAGGAGGACGCTGAGAAGACGGTAGGGGTAGAGCATCGACGTCGGCGGCGTGGGATAACGGGAGAAACCGCTGCCGAAATGAAAGTCGTCGTCTGAATACGTCCGGTACGTCATTTTGAGGTACGCCCTCTGTCCGCTGCCCTCAGACGACGAAAGAACGGCGTAGAGAGAATCATTGTTCCCTGTGAAGGATCCTGCCAGGTCTTTCACGGGACCTTCGCCGGGACGGTAGTAGAAGACCTTCATGGGGTGCTGATCGGAGGGCATGCGTCGTGACCACGCTTTTTCTGCGGTTTTTCCTGAATTTATCGCGGAAAGATGGAAAAAGAGTGCATCCCATTCGGGACCGGTGACTCTGTGAATCCGTCCCCCTGTCTTTTCGTCGATGTATGCCTCAGGGGGCATATCACGGAGCCTCTTTTTTGCGTCCGTCATGATCCTGACCCCCATGTAGCTCCCCTCTTTCTTCTGCTGTTTCGCAAAATCGACCGTTTCAACGAGGACGAGAGGAGTCAGGGACGGGGTCATGAAGAACCAGACTGCCGTCATGATGAGGATGAGGAAGAGAATCCTGCGAATCAGTTCCAT
>CAYQXL010000019.1:39483-41060 GCA_964421445.1 uncultured Pseudomonadota bacterium | reverse complement strand
TTGGACACTTTCCCGGCGGTAGTTCTGAGATCCTCATCATTCACAATGTTGTACCTGTCGAAGACGGCCCGGGTCTTGTGGCCTCATGTTCTCATCACTACCGTCTCGGGTATGCCCGCCCGGATCGTGTTCCTGACCGCTGTGCTCCTCAGGTCGAGGAATAGCTTCTTCAGAATCCCGGCACCTTTAAATACCCGACTCCAAACGAGTCGATCATGCGGGGTCAGTCGTTATGCTACCTTGTGCAGTATCACCGAGCCTTTATGCGCCCATGCCGGAAGTTCTTCTTGGTGTTGTTGCATTGCCAGCCGCATACAGGACTAGGAAGGAGGTTGTGCCGGGAATAAAGAGATTATGCAAAAATTGTTTTTTTTCAGGTCTTCGTGTAAGATTCTCTTAAAATATCAACGAGGATACACATGGAGATCTTTACCCGTAAAGAAAAAGATGTGTCAGTAGTTGTCGTTTCAGGCAGAATGGATGCCATCACCGCCCCTGATTTTGAAAACCACCTTGATAGCCTTATCAGTCAGGGAGACAGATCGTTTCTCATCAACCTGTCAGACCTTGTCTACATAAGCAGCGCCGGACTCAGGAGTATTCTCTCGTCGGCCAAGAAACTCAAATCGCTCTCAGGGGAGATCGTGTTCGTCGGCCTTCAGGGCCACGTTGAAGAGGTCTTTCAAATATCCGGGTTTCTGTCGATTTTCAAGGTCTTTCCTTCCGAAATCGAAGCATTCGACAATTACTGAGGATGGTTGACAATTTCCAGAGCCTTTGCAATATTGAACTTCCAGCAGTACTCCCATCTTTGTCTGGCCTGGTGGCTTCACTTTCCGAGTGCGCACGCAAGGCCGGTTTTGATGAACATACGATAGGTGCTATTGAGCTTGCCGCGGAAGAGGCAATCGTTAACATCATAAAATACTCCTACGGAGGAACGGACGGAACCATCACGGTGACCTGTTCGCTTTTGGGCAACAAGAGACTTCTTATAGATATCATCGATAGCGGCCATCCCTTCAATCCTCTCATACAAGATACACCCGACACGACCTCGGGCGTAGAGACACGGCCGATTGGAGGTCTGGGCATCTTTTTCATCAAAAAAATGGCTGACAACGTAAGCTACCGCCGCGAAGGGCATAGAAATATCCTGAGCATTACGGTTGAGAGGTAAGGTGGAGAAGAATAATCAGAACCTCGTTGGCCCTGAGATTGTTCTCCATTCAGCGCGCTGGTTTCAGCGCAAAGAAAGCCTGCTGAATGACAATTCCATGGACGTTTCTCCGTTCAAAAATAGATTGATTCTGCTGTCGCCTGTTTCACGAAAAATGCATTCCGTTTTATCAGCCTCTGTTCAAGTGCACACGAGAACATTTACACTACCGAAAAGACCGCTTTAAGGGAACCGATGAAAAAGAGCCAGGCAGACGTTATGCTCACTGTTGAAACAGAGATGAAATTTCTCCCCCTCGTTTTGTCTTTCGCCGAGTTCACTTCCCGTGCTTTCGGACTTAGCGAAAAGGACGCCCTCCACCTCACCCTCGCGTCGGAAGAGATCTTTGCCTATCTCT
>CAYQXL010000019.1:24462-39383 GCA_964421445.1 uncultured Pseudomonadota bacterium | reverse complement strand
GAAAAGGACGCCCTCCACCTCACCCTCGCGTCGGAAGAGATCTTTGCCTATCTCTGCAGAATGACGCAGGACCCGAAGCAACTTACGCTCACCATGATCAATGGTATCTACTACGCCTTGCTAAAGTTTGCCTTTGAGGGCATCGATTTTGATCCCCAAGCATTCAACCTAACCGCCGGTATGTCTCTGGACAATGAGGGCATCGAAGAACTAGGACTACTCATCGCCTCCCGTTCAGTGGAACGCATGTCGATCTTTCACAACACCATGGAGGGAACGGGGTTCGTCCTCATTAAAGAGAAATCGTATCCAGAGACTGATCCTTTTGAAAGCAGAGAGTTGCCGTCATCCGAAGGGATTTCGGTAAAAAGACCTGACGCAGAAGACCTTAGGGTCTTTGCCAGGTCGATAATCCACGGTAGGGAGGCCTCTTCATACCCCCAGGACTTTTGCTATGCCGGTAAGGTCGTAGATATGGTCGAAAGTACCGAATACGACGGACTTGTAGCAACGGACAAAAAAGGCAGGATCGCCGGGGGCATCCTCTGGCGCTACTCAGGCACAAAGATGATCGAGAGTTACGGGCCGTATATTTTTCTTGATAAAGATGGAGAAGGCCCGGCAGAGGAACTCGTCACAGGTTTTATTTCGGTGGTAGCCAAATCTGAAGCAGTATGCATCATCTCCAAATACGAGACAGACGAACTGCCCCGCGGTTATTTCGAACATCTCGGATCCATCGATTTCGTCCGTGACAAAACAGTACGGGCATCAAGGAAGTTCCTTTTCCGGCAGCTCAAGGAAGATCCCGGGTGCAGGGTCTACAGCTATCCCGGGATGGAAGGGTTTCTGGAGGACCAGTACCGGCGACATGTTCTTGCCCGGGAGATCGTGCCAGTCCACCACGAAGGGGAGCGGCGCAACGCGCACTCTGTGTTCGCAGCCAATTTCCAGCGAAGCATGGATCTTGTAACCCTTACGCCCCTCTGGGATGGTGTCGATGCCCGGGAGAACCTAAAAAAGCATATAGATGTCCTTCGACACGAAGGGATCGCCAACATCTTCTTTGAGATCGATCTGGGCCAAGGCTGGCAGGTGCGCCTCTATCCTGTCATCGTAGAGAACGGTTTTGAGCCCTGTCTCATCATTCCCTACGGCGGCAGAGCGGATACCACCATCTTTTGTCTGCGGGGTTAACGCAATCGATGTTTGACATACCTATAGGCAGACTGGTCCCGGAATATGTAAAAAAGTTCGAGCCCTACATCCCCAGTAAACCCGACCTGGAACTGATGAAGCTTTACGGTGTCGATCATCTCTGGCGGCTCAACAATAACGAAAATCCCTTGGGTCCTCCAGAAAGGTCGGCCAGAATCATCGAACGGTTCCCGTCCAAGAAGGTAAGTCTCTATCCCAGCGGCGATTCATATTACCTGCGGGTGAGGCTCGCCGAAAGGTTCGGCATAGACCCCGATCAGATTATCTTTGGCAACGGGGCGAATGAAGCCATCGCTTTTGTCATCAAGGCCTTCTGCCAGGAGGGCGACAATATTATCACCGCTGACAAGACCTTTGCTGTCTATGAGTGGATCGCCGGGTTTTCCGGTTTCGAGACACGACTGGTGCCGCTTAAAGACTTTGGCTTCGACGATGCAGGAATGCTCGGTGCCATCAATGAAAGGACAAAGATACTCTTTGTATGCAATCCAAACAATCCAACAGGGACATACTGGAATGTTGCAAAGCTCAGACATTTTCTCGATGCTGTTGCCGGACGGCAAATAGTTGTTGTCGATGAAGCATACTGCGAGTTTGTGGAGGCTCTCGATTTTCCGGACACCATGAAGCTCATCGGGGAATACCCCAACCTCGTCATCTTCAGAACATTCTCAAAGATTTACGGCCTCGCCGGGCTCCGTATCGGATACCTTGTCGGGAGCCGCCAAGTTGTAGATGTCATCAGAAGGACATGCATTGTCTATTCAGTAAATACTGTTGCACAGGAAGCGGCGCTGGCCGCCATCGGTGACGAAGAACACCTGGCACGGACAAGGCATCATGTGAAGACAGAAAAGGCATATCTCATTGAAGAACTGGCCGGAATCGGTCTCAGAACGCATTGCGGCGAAGGATGCTTTGTTATGGTCAAGCTTCCCATGAGCGATACGCTGGTTTACAGACACCTCATGATGAAGGGGGTCATGATCAGGACGATGACGGGTTTTCGCTTCCCCAACTGGATACGGGTGAGCATCGGGGTCCATGAGGCTATGGATGCCTTTATTAATGCCCTCGGCGAGGTTTTGTCTGAACAGGGGTGCATCCGTTGAACAAGGGATCACGACATTTTTCCGATGGAACTCGCCATGAAGCAGGCGCCCCCCATGCAGTGGGGTTACTAAATTCTCTTTGTTTTCTCCGTCCTGCTGAACACAGCAACACAGCAGGAACGGTCATGCACGTCATGCTTAAGGCAAGAGGAGGTTAGTAATGCCCCTAATCATGGATATCAGTCCCGACGAACGAATAACAATCGATACCTTTTGCCCTGATGACGCCCGCGGTGTAGGTGAGTTGTTCCGCAGCGTCTATGGCGAAGATTATCCCGTAAAACTCGTTTACGCACCCGAATTGCTCATCGAAGCTTTTGAGAATCGTGCGAACGTTCCCGCCGTTGCGCGTTCCTCGAAGGGAACGATTGTGGGATACCTGAGCCTTTTCAGGTCGGCGCCCAGTACGACTGTCTATGAAGCGGGACAGGGACTTGTCCTTGTCGAATACCGTAAACACGGTATTGCCCGCTTAATGAACTTCTACCTTGCAGAAGAGATGGCGCCGGCATACGACGTCGATTGCGCCTTCGGAGAGGCAGTGTGTAACCACCCTTATATGCAGAAGGCCTGGGAAAATGTGGGGGCCATTGAGACTGCCCTCGAAATAGATCTCATGCCCGCTGAGGCATACGCCAAAGAAGGGAGTGCAACGGGACGCGTGGCGGCACTTCACATGACCAGGATGTACCGTCCCATAATACAGACCGTCTACCTTCCGCATGAATACGAAGAAGCAATGCGGTTCATCTACGATGGCTTCAATAGCGGTGCCACCCTTGTAAAGGCAACCGATGGATCACCTCCAGGCGAAAACACATCTGTCGAATGCCAATTCTTCCCGTTCGCTTCCGTGACCCGTCTGACGGTCCGCCACGCTGGGCAAGATTTTCAAAGTGTTCTTGGACGGTACGAAGCCGATGCCCTCGGTAAGGGCATGATAGTCATTCAGGTATGGTTGGAACTCTCCCGGCCGACCGTCAGTTCGTTGATTGCGCATCTCAGGAACAGGGGATATTTCTTCGGGGGCATCCTTCCCCGATGGTTCGGCGAAGATGGTATTCTGATGCAGAAGGTTACAGTCCGGCCAAACTGGGAAGGGATCCATCTCTTTTCACCACGGGCGGAAAGGATACTGGAATACGTGAAAGTTGATTGGCAGAGAGCCGTTTGCCAGTAGCACCCCTGTTTGGGCCGACAAGCATGCCCAAGCTCTGTGTAATTGACTTTGATATCTTGTATTGCAAAATTCGGCTCAATATCAATTGTCAGAGCCGAAAAGAGCCATTAATATGGTGCGCAATTAATGTGTTAGATAAAAATTAAGAGACTGGGAAAAAAAGAAAATTCCCCCCGCATTTTCTAACAAATGGGGGGAACAACACTACTCTTCATGTTTTTGTGCGCCAACCGTTGCGGCCGGTAATTATACCGGGCTAATCCGCCTTTCCTTTATATCTTACCACCATCATGGTGATGTCATCGTATTGAGGAGCGTTCAGGCAAAAATCGTTGACAGCTTTGGTAACGGAACCGGTGATCTCGGGGGCGGTTTTGTCTTTGCATGAGTGAGCAACCTCTTTCAGACGGTCTGGTGAAAATATGTCGCCAGCATCATTCATGGCCTCCGTTACCCCGTCGGTATAAAGGAGCATTCCGTCATCCGGTTCGAGCAGAAGAGCCCTTGTCGAATACCGCGACCCGCCCATGATGCCGACCACAAGCTCACCAGGGCCTTCGAGATAGCTCACTTCACCACTGGTGCCACGCATGACAAGAGGGGGGTTGTGTCCGCCGTTACTATAGACAAGTTCACCTGTTGCCGTATTAAGAATAGCGCAAAAAACAGTGATGAACATATCTGCATCGTTTCCCCTGCTGAGTTCGTCGTTGACCTGTTCCAAAAGGGCCCCCGTTCCAAGGTTTGTGAAGGCGGAAGCCTTCGCTTTTATGAGAGTTTTTGTATAAGCCATAAATATTGCCGCAGGTATGCCTTTGCCAGAGGCATCACCGATAACAAAACAGAGATGATCTTTGTCGATGAGGAAAAAATCATAGAAATCACCTCCAACTTCGCGGGCTGGGACAGTTGAAGCGTGGATATCAAAATCCACCCTATCAGGAAAAGCAGGAAAGTCTTTCGGCAGAATACCCATTTGGATATTACGGGCAATCTTAAGCTCACTTTCAATACGCTGTTGAGAGGCTGTCGCCTCTGTAAGTTCCCTCATGTAATCTTTTAGGGACGATTTCATATAATCAAGGGCTACGGCGAGTTTTCCCACTTCATCACCCGTTTTTGCCTTTGGTAGCAGCACCTCGAGATCGCCGTTGCCGATCCGCACCGCCGCATTGGCCATTCCTGTTAACGGCCCGGTGATGGAGCGGGCGATAAAGGCTATTGCAAGCGCCAAAAACAGGAGTCCTGCAAAACCGAGGATAAGAACAACGTGGTTGAGGCTGGTAATGTTTGCCATGAGTTCATCGTGGGGAAAAAGAATGCCTAATGACCACCCGTTGGATTTGATGGGTACATAGGTCAGGATACAGGATTTTCCGGTAACCGCGCTTTCGACGGGGGTTTCGGAAAACCCCGTCTTTCCGTCTATCATCTTTCTTCCCGTATCTCTCAGCATGGCATCTTTCCTCGCCTCTGCCACGGAAAAAATGGTCTCGTTCATTATGTAGTCCCTGATGGGGTGGGTGACAAAGGTACCGTTCTTTGAAATGAGAAAACCGTAGCCTGAATCGAAGATCTTGATGGATGACACAATATCCCTGAGATGTTCCAATGAGATGTCGACAACGATAACGCCTATAAATTTCCTTGACCCGTTGTCTGCCTTCCGGTAAAAAGGAACAGCATAGGACGACATAAGGAAACCGCCGCCTTCGCCGAAATACGGTTCTGTCCACTGAGGCTGTTCAAGTTCCTTCGGAATCTGGTACCAGTCCCATAAAAAATAATCATAGGACTTATCGAGATATTTAAAACCGATACCATGGCTTGCTTTGTAGAAATAGGGAGCAAAATATTTTTTCTCCTTATCGAACGCATAGGCTTCAAAAGCGACTGCTGCACCGTATATCTCTGGATTCTTTTCAACGATGGCGTAGATAATCTTGAAAAGCTCAGATTCATCATAATTGGTGTTCTCGAGGAAATATGCAACATTTTGGGGGACTTTCTGGGTTGCGGTAAGGAGAACTTCGATCCTGGTGGTTGTCGTTGTAACAAGGCTCGTAGAGTGCTCCTCAATTGCCTTCTTGATCATCTTGCGGGACACAAGGTAATTGTAAGTGAATACACCGGCAAAAATGATGGCGCTGCTCAGAGTGAAGAAAAGGACGAGCTTGAATGCGATCCCTTTATTTTTGAACACTGTCAGCACACCCAAAAGCAAATGCGTTAAAGTCAGGTACTGTCCGTATAAGACCGCTTTTCCTCAACTCCCCGCCAACCCTTTCGTAATCTTCTTTCTTGAGAATCCCCATGGCCCCAGAATCCTTATCTTTAGGCATTATGATATCTCTCATACGATTGAGCATCCACTTCTGGTGAACCCTATTGGCAGGCACGTTGGCCCCAGTCATATACTTCAGCATGATGTCGATGGCCTTATCCGGATATTTAAAGGCATAGTCCCATCCCTCGATGGAGGCGCGAACAAATGCGCACACAAGGTCGGGGTCTTTCTTTAAGGTGCTTTCCGTGACATAGATGCCGTCTTCCGGAAAATTGAGGCCGTGGTCACTGTAGAAAAAGGTGGTCAGTTCGTCAGCATTGATGCCGGCGTTAAGGATCGTATGATATTCGTTATACCACATCGCTGATGCTGCATCGACCCCATCTCTTAGGAAGAGGTTTACCGAATACGACTGGGGAACAACCTTTGTGTTGAGGTTGTATTTTTTAAAAAAAGCCATCGGTTGTATCATGAAATCATCCCCCCAGAGGCCGACCTTTTTTCCCTGAAGGTCTTCCGGTCTTTTAATCCCCCGCGCCTTTTTCGCGATGAGCATAAGCGATGAGTACTGGACGACCTGGGCAACGTTAACAAGTGCAACGCCACGGGAGCGTTTCTGGATAGCCGTCGAGAGCCATATACTCCCGATGTCTGCGTCACCTTTTTCGAGAAGCTCCGATGAACGCCTGTGGGGTCCTCCCTCGATGATCAGGACATCCAAACCGTGTCGTCTGTAAATCCCCTCCTCGAGTGCCACATAATATCCGGCGAACTGTGCCTGGGGAGCCCATTGCGGGATGAAAGAGATTTTCTTCGGCGCAGGCTCAGCGAAGACGTTGAAACCGGGAATGAAGATGGAGAAGAAGAGGGCAAGAATCAATAGAGTCATTGCTTTTCTCACGTTAACGCGGCATAAGTTACCCTTCTTACCCTGATCCCTCATCGTCAAATATTATGATGATTGAAAGCGGCATGTCCCGTCAATATAAAATTGCGATAAAGTAGATCGGCCAAGACAACAACAAATAAAATAGACTGGACCACATAAAAAGTCTTGAATACTATATCTACACGGTCATGCGGAAAATCAGACCGTAAATCACGGGCCTACCAATCTATTTGTTGCCGTATTTTAGGATCCAGCGAATTAAACCATAGGGGTTCAAGGCCCCGCTCTCGCATTTCCCTGTTCACCTGCTGTCAAAATAATGATACGATCTCTCCATAAGACCGCCTTTCCGCCATTGAAGGCGACACCCTCCCTTGGGCTATTCTCGTCTCTTGCTACCGAAAGAGGAGGAAACGTAAGGGCAACCCGTCCGAAAGGAGACAAACATATGCCACGAAAGCCAAATGTAGAGTGGGAGCATCCGCGGCTCTTTGATATTACACGGTTTGCCAGTGTTGCGGCGGACTGCAAGGACGGAAGCACGGCAAGCACTCCCGGAAGTCCGACTGCCGGCTGTGGTAATGGCGGCATCGTTTCACAGGGCGACAATCTCTGCTTTTATGGAAACCAGACGGCATCGGGATCGGGAAAGGGTCATCCGTGCCAGGGTGGTGGTTCAGCATTGACATGCAATGCCGGCTCCGTGCCGTGATGCCTAAGGCGGTTCCCTTTTCCCCGCCTGTCAGACAAAAAGACCGGCGCACGTTTCTGTTTGTCGACCGGTTGCTTTAAAAAGATGTTGACTTCCCCGTCCCTCCATACCAAAATAAAAAAACGCGACGTATCGCATGGCCCGGGCGGGGCCATGAACATTCAATACAAAGGAGGATCTGGTATGAAAAAATTGCTTTGCATTGTCTGGGTAATGGCTCTGATCTGTGCCGTGTCATTCACGGTAGTGGGAGCACAGGAGAAGAAACCTGAGGCGAAGAAGGATGCAGTGGTGATGCCTGACGCCAAAGAACAGGCTGAAGTGGCAAAAAAGGTCGAACTCTTTTACGAAGTAGTCTCGTACGCAGAGGCCCAGAAGAACCCCCTCATTATGGTCAGCGCAGTGAAACTGCTCGACGATATCTCATTTTCCGGCATTGTGAAGCCGGGACAGGACGAAAAGACCGGCGCCAAATATGACAGGACAGGCTTGCTGAAACAGGCAAAGGATTGGGCTGCCGGTGACAACGAACTCCTCGCAGTCATTGCAAAGGTCCAGGATCCCCCCGAACAGACAGCAGTACGTCACCATGGTGGTCCCCACCACGGCGGCTATTACGGACACGGCGGATACTGGCACGGCGGCCACTGGCGTGGAGGATATCATGGACGGCACTGGGGCTGTAACTGGGTCCGCATGTGTGGTCCTTACGGATGCCGCTGGGCTTGCCGGTAAGAGCATAGGAGTTGCGTATCACCACAGAGATTGGTAACAAACATTCTCCCCTCCTTTTACAAGCGAGGGGAGAATGTTTCTGTTGTGAAGTGTCTTCGGCGTGGCGATTCCCGGAGGTTATGTGCCAGAACGTAGACAGCCTGCTCTATCATTAACGCCAAAAAGCAGTGAAAAACCGTGATATCGATCCATTTAAAGCCTTTTTGAGAGACATGACGATAATCGGAAATGGCCGTGCGGAAAGCAGGGCGTAAGCTGTTTTTTTGTCCGGAAACGCTTTGGCATTCGGAAAGACGGGCAATGAAGGTATGAAATGGTAAAAACTCAAAAAAAGACGACTAATCTCACGGCCCTGGTCCTGTGGATCGTGATGGCTATGATGATGCCCCCTGCGATTGTATATGCACAGGAAGGCGAGCAGGCGACGGCTGATGCGTTGATGAAAGAAGCAGAGAACCTTGTCCGGTCGGAGAAGTACGAAGCTGCCCTGGAAAAGGCGATCCAGGCCGGAGAAATAAAAGGCCGTCTCCTCGGGAAGGACCACATCGATGTAGCCGAATCTTTTTACCTTATCTCGACGATACACCATGCCTTGGGAGACTATTCCTCTGCTGAATCCTATGGCAAACGGGCATGGGGGATCAGGGAAAAGGCTCTCGGCAAGGATCACCAGAAGGTTGCCAAAAGTCTTTTGCTGCTCGGAAGAATTGCTCTGTCGACAGCCCGGTATAACGATTCTGAGAGATATTGTAAAAGTGCCCTTTCCATAAGTGAGGTAAGGGGCGACGGCGACGGTCTCGAGGCCGTTCCTGCCCTGTCGTGCCTCGGACTGCTGTCGTCGATTCGGGGAAATTTTGGAGAGGGGGAGGGGTATTTAAAAAAAGCCCTCGAGGCACGGGAGAAGAATCTCGATATCGATGATCCGGAAACAGCACGGAGCCTGAGCATGCTCGCAGGGCTTTATGTGAAGATGGGAAACTACGGCGATGCCGAATCGCTGTATAAAAAAGCCCAGACCATTCGAGAAAAAAGGTTGGGCAAGGGGCATCCGTCTCTCGTGCCGAGCTATGCCATGGCTGAACTCTATGAATCGACAGGCCGATATGCTGAAGCTGAAAGTATATATGTTGAGTCCCTCGCCCGGATGGAGCAGCGTCTTGGAAAGGAACACCCGCGCCTTGCCAGGCCCCTGAATGCTCTTGCCGAGCTTTACAAGAATATACAGAAATTTGACCAGGCCGAACGTCTCTGTGACCGGATCGACGAGATTATGAAGAAATTTGACCAGGCCGAGCACCCCTCAGCAGCAGCTAGTTTACAGACGAGAGCAGAGGTGGCTTTTGCCCGGGGGCAGTTCGACAAAGCCGAGGCGTCAGGGAAGAGGGCACTGACTATCAGGGAGAAGAGGTTGGGCCCGAATCACCCGGATACAGCCGAGAGCCTCATGCTGCTCGGAAGAATTGCCTTTGCCCGCGGTAAGGCTCATGAGGCGGCAAAACTCTACACGCGGGCTCTTGAAATACGGGAAAAAACCTTTGGCCGCGATCATCTCGATGTCGCCCAAAGCCTGTCTTCCCTCGGACTCGTCCTTTTTTCCCAGGGAAAATACAGTGAAGCAGAGGTTGCCCAAAAGCGGGCGCTCGATATTCGGGAGAAGCGTCTTAGTCCTGACCATAAGGACATTGCGTCGAGTATGAGTCTTCTTGCCCGCCTGTATACTGCATCCGGTCGGTATGCTGAAGCTGAACCTCTTCTGAAAAAAGCGCTCCAGATGAGAACAGCGGTGTCTGGACCGGCGGGAGCGGAACAGGCCTGGACGTTGAGCACCATAGCTGACTTCCACGAATCTATGGGAAACTATGCCGAAGCGGAACAACTTCACAGGAAGGCGCTGGAGATACGACGATCACTTTCGGGAAAAGACCGTCTTCAGGTCGGTCGTTCCATGAGATCCCTCGCTGCCCTCTACAAGACGATGGCGCGGCACGAGGAAGCGCGGAAACTTGCTTCAGAAGCCCTGGAGATGTCGCAAAAACAGTATGACCGGAATCATCCAAATGTTGCAAATGACCTCCATACCCTTGCCGATATCCTCAATGCCATGGGGGAATACGAGAAGGCAGAGAATCTCTGCAAGCAGGCCCTCGGGATACGGGAAGCAAAGTTCGGCAGAAACAGTCCCGGAGTGGCTGAAAGTCTCCAGCTTCTCGGGAATATTTACCGGTCTACGGGACGAAACAGTGAAGCGGAAGGTGCCTTCAGAGAGACGCTGAAGATCCGTCAGGCTGTATTTGGCGACCAGCACCCCCTTGTTGCCCAGACGTTGACATCCCTTGGTTTCCTCTCAAGTGCCATGGGAAAGTACGGCGATGGGGAGATCTATCTGAAAAAGGGCCTTGAGATTCGCCAGAAGACCTTGACTGCCGAACATCAGGACACGACGGCAAGTCAAAGCGGTCTCGCCAGGGTCTACATGAGGCTTGGAAAGTACGGCGAGGCGGAACAACTGCTCTCCCGTTCAATGAAGGCGCGGGAGAAGATTCTGGGGACGGACCATCCCCGGTATGCCGCCAGCCTCAGCTCCCTTGCTGAACTCTATGAGGCAATGGGAAGATACAAGGAGGCGGAAGGTCTCTATCTGAAAGCCCTTGAGATCCGGAAAAAGTCGGGAAGAGCAGATCATCCCGCGACGGCGCGGACGATGACGTCCCTTGCGAATCTCTACCTGACAATGGGGAAATATGAGGACGCAGAAGGTCTTGTCCAAAAGGCTGTCGAGGTGAACCGGCGGAAGCTGGGCCAGGATCATAGCGAAACGGCAAAAAGCATGCAGGTTATGGCTGAACTTCATATGGCAAAGGGACAGTATTCTGAAGCCGAGCCCCTTGCAAAGAGGGCCCTTGGGATCCGCGAAAAAACGTTTACCAAGGATCACCCGTCTGTTGCCGAAAGCAGGCTAAGCCTCGCCACACTGTACAAGAACAGCGGAAGGTCAGCCGATGCAGAGTCGGAATACAGAAAGGCCATCGAGATTCAGGAGAAAATCTTCGGCAGGGAACACCTTGATATAGCGGAGAGTGTAACCCTTCTCGGTACACTGTATAAGGAACGGGGAGCGTTCAAGGAGGCTGAACCTTTCTTCAGAAGGGCGCTCGAGATTCAGGAGAAGGCCTTCGGAAGGGACCATCCTGATATTGCCGAAAGCCTTGACAGGCTCGGCGATCTTCTCGCAGCCACAGGAAGGCTCGGCGAAGCCGAGCAGCGATATAAAACGGCCCTTGAGATTCGGGAAAAAGTTTACGGAAAGGACCAGCCGTTCATCGCCGAAAGCTTCCATAACCTCGGTGTTTTGAACAGGATGACGGGGAAGTATGATGCTTCGGGCCATTTCCTTCAAAAAGCATACGAGAGCCGCGTCCGGTCTCTTGGGACGAACCATCCCAAGGTAGCTCTGTCGGCGAAGGAGCTCGCCGTCCTCTATGGCATTGAAGGGAAACACCGGGAGAGCCACCGTTTTTTTGAACAGAATAATCGCATCGAAGCGATGAAACGGGACAATGTGTTTCTCATTCTGTCGGAACGGGAAAAGCTCCGGTACATGAAGGAGACGGAGCAGTCCATCCATCAGTTTCTCAGCCACTCGTCGTCCTATCTGTCGGCGGACGAAAAAGTTCTCCAGGAAACGCTCAACGGGTGGCTTCAATGGAAAGGGGCTGTCATGGAAGCTCAGGGAAGGCATCTCGCTGCGGTTGCTGCGTCCGGCGATCAGCGGATCAAAAAATTTTTTGAAGACCTTACGAGGACAAGACGGGAAATAGCGAAACTCCAGGCGGCTCAGTGGAGCGGATCGACGTTGAAAGATATCAAAGAGACCCTCGCAGACAAGGAAAAACTCAGGGATAATATTGAAGCAACGCTCTCCGGTATGAGCAAAGGCTTTGCCCTTCAAAAGAAGACGGGAAAGGCGAACACGGAGACGATTCTGAGAATTCTCCCGAAGAATGCCGTCTATCTGGATTTTGCAAAAACAGGGATGTTCGACTTTCAAAAACAGGCCTGGAAAGAGCAGCGGTATCTTGTATTTATTCTCATGCCCGGGGGAGAGCCCTCCATTGCCCTCCTCGACCTCGGCCCCTCAGAGAATGTGGATCGCCACATTGAAGCCTACCTGAAAGCGATGGGCTCAGCAAAGTCGGGATATGTTCCGGGCAGAACTTCTTTGGACAAGGAAGCTGGTGAGCTTTACGGGCTCTTAATGAAGCCCCTGGAAAAATATGTCTCTCACAGGGACCGTCTCTTCATAAGCCCTGACGGAAACCTCAATCTTATCCCCTTTGAAGTGCTTCGTGATCCCAGGGGGTCTTACTCCATTGAACGGTATCAGATCAGTTATATCAGTGCCGGACGGGATGTGTCGCGGTTTGAGGAAAGCGGGGCTCATGGGGACCAGGGTGTCACTGCCCTTGTTCTTGCCGACCCCGATTACGATTTTGGCTTAGGTTCACCGGAGAGGAAAAACGGTGGCGGGGACCGGGAAAAAACGGCGACAAGTCTTCCAGCGGACAAGAAGAATGTAATGTTTTTCTCCAGACTCCCCGACACAAAGAGCGAAGCGGACACGATTCAGAAGATTCTTACGCAGAAGATGGGGGTTACGGTCAGGAATTATCAGAACGAGAAGGCCACCGAGTCACTCCTCCACAGTGCCGAGTCGCCGACAATCGTTCATCTTGCAACCCACGGATATTTTATCGGGAAAGACGAAACGGGGACATCGTCCGGAGTCGACCAGATGCTCAGAGACAGTCCCATGTTCCGGTCAGGCCTCGCCCTTGCTGGAATAAATCTGTCCCTCCGTGAGGGTCGGGACGAAGGCATAATGAGCGCTGAGAAGGTGATGGGCCTCAAGCTGACGGGGACCGATCTCGTGGTCCTTTCTGCCTGTGAAACAGGCGTAGGTGACGTCGAGGGAGGGGAGGGGGTCTTCGGATTGAAAAGAGCGTTCATCCTCTCCGGGGCAAGAGCGGTAATCCTGAGCCTCTGGAGTGTTCCGAGCGCTGAGACAATGGAACTGATGACGAAATTCTATTCCTTCATGGCCGACGGAAAATCGAAAGCCGAAGCCCTGAGGCAGGCAAAACTGGACGTGATGAAGAATCGGCCGAACCCATTCTTCTGGGGCGCCTTTATTCTTGTCGGTAACCCCGGGTAGGAAACGGGATGGCCCAGAGACAGGATAAAGTCAGGATGTTGCCGCCCTCTTTTTTTTCTCATCCTCAGATCCGGTGATCATGGCTTTCACGTGGGAGTAAACCTTTGGGCCCAATGTAGCCATATAAAGGTGGACCAGGAGATAGAGGACGAAAAGGTAGGCAAAGATGACGTGAACGGCATCGAGGATTCTGATCCCCCCCAGTGCCTGTATTAACGGATAAAAACCTACAATGTCGCTGAAAAGAATGCCTGTGACGATGATGCCGGGTGTGCCGATGAACATGATAAAGGAATAAGCGATCTTTTGGAGGGGGTTGAACCGGGATGCAGCGGTGGGATGGAAGGGGTTGGGTCTCCCCATAAAGTAAAACAGGCCGTAGTAGAGCGCCTGTTTCGGCAATCGTCCAATGTCTTTTCCTGTGAGTATGTATTGGCGGACGAGCGATCGTGTCACGATATAGTATGTCAACCAGAAAAGGAATGAGCACGCCATGATGTATCCTGCGTATTTATGGGAGGTCACGACAAAACGGTAGCTGCCGAAAAGAGAAAAAGACGGTACCCTCAGCTCAATTCCTGTAAGAATAAGAAAAAAGACTATGATGGCATTACACCAGTGCCAGATGCGAACACCCAGAGGGTGGATGATTCCGTTCATCGCTTGAATAATAACCTCGCTATGATATGGAGACCAACAAAAAAGAGAACAATTGTGGCAATCAGGACACCGAAAAAGTCGATTAGCTTGAAACCGAGTGCCGCCATAATTTCCGGGCGGGCTTCCTTTCCTGCCCGGAGAATCGTCTTGACATCATCGTGGCGGATCTTCTGGTCTCCCAGGATCACGAAGTCCGAAAAGATCGATGCAGGAAGAGCGGAAAGAATCGTTCCCTTTGTAGGAATGAGAATCGTCTGCTCCCTGTCGGGCAGAGAGAGGTACATAGACTCGTAGAAAGGGGCGTTCTCCGAGTGGCAGGTTGAACAGACCCGCTCTTTCGGGGAGACAACCGAATACTCGTGATGTACCTTTGTGACAAGGAGTGATGTACCGAGAAAAACAGTATTTCCTGCTTTTTTCTTCAGTTCGGCGAAAAAGTCCGCTATTTCCTTTGATGTGATGGCACCGTCTCCGTTTGTGTCGACCATTGTCCTGATGTTGACGGAAGGACCGAACCAGCGGGAGAGATCAACGTGTGTCAGGGGTCGGTCGGCACCGTTTTCCCGGACCAGCACGGAGAAGACCATGCTCTTTGTTGATCCGGGACTGTGGCACGTGGAACACTCGAGGTACCGGAAGTGAAGAACGGTATTTGGAAGCCACTGATGGGTCTGGAGGTACGAGTCGTGGCACCGGGCACAGGCCCTGATCCGTTCGCCTGCCGTTAATTCCTTGTAGGCCCGGAGCTCGTGGGGATCGTGGCAATCGGAGCACCCGATCTCTGCAGCGGCGTGCTTGCTTTTCTTGAAAACGTTGTGGACCGGTTGATGGCACTTTGTACAGACAGCATCGGTTACCTTTTTCTTTCCGTCGTGGCAGTCCGAGCAGGCAATGCCGTGTCTTCCGTGGGGGGTTC
>CAYQXL010000019.1:19969-24362 GCA_964421445.1 uncultured Pseudomonadota bacterium | reverse complement strand
TTTCCGTCAATGTCTGTCGATCTCCTGTCAACGAATGTCTTCCCGGGAACCTGGACGACGACCCTGGCAGACGTCTCCTTCGGGTCGCCATGACATGCCAGGCAATCGAGGGAGCCGAGATGTCTTTCCCAGGCAGGAAGTTTTTTGTGAGATACCTTGTCGTGGCACTGGACGCAGGTCTTTTTGTCCTTTTTGGGAAAGTGAGTAGTGTGACATTTGGCGCAGGCCACCCGGCCCGGCGGATGTGCCGAACGGGCAAGGCTGGTCTCGACCGAGTCGTGACATCCCCTGCAGGCCGGCTTTTTCAGTTTATCGGGATGGGGGAGATCCTTTATGTCTTTGTGACAGTCAAGACAGGAGAGCTGTCCGTGCCGGGCTGTTTTGTAAGTGCCGTGACATTCAAAGCATGTTGAATCGTCAAACTGGGCCCAGCCGTTCAGGGGGAGGAGCAAGAAAAGAAAGACAAGAAGAACCATAACCTCCATGGTAGCAGAGCCCTGCACATTTGTAAACAGGAGAGTCTGTATTGACTTGTGCCGGAAAAAGGTGGTATTTCTACAGAAGGAGGTAAGGACATGTTTGGTCTTGGAATGCCGGAACTTATTATAATCATGGTCATTGTCCTTCTCATCTTTGGTGCAGGCAAACTTCCCGAGATCGGGTCGTCGGTGGGAAAGGCCATACGAGGGTTCAAGAAGTCCGTTAAGGCGCCCGATGAGATCGACGTAACGCCAACGGAAAACAAGGAGAAGGAGAAACCGAAAGAGTAGCAAGCGTAACCTTCCGCTGTTTTATTTTCTGTCCTTTCCGCTCCCGCCACCGGGAATTTTCATAGTCCATTTTGCATGACATCCAAGACAATAAACCGTAGAGGTTTTGTGTCCATGGTGGCAGACGGTGCAGGCAATCTCTCCGAGATGGGATTTGTGGGGATTACGGTCGGCAAAATCCTTCGGTTTTGTCTTCTCGACGAGAGCTTCCATTGTGCCATGACACTGGAGACACCGCCTGTTGTCGACTGTTGAATCGAGTTCAGGCACCTTGGTGCCGTGACACCCGCCACAAGATATGTTCTTCCTGCTGTGAATGTTGTCAAGATGGGTTGATTGGGCCCAGGATGTCACAATCTCTTTTACGACAGGCATGTCGTCCTTCGGGACCTTCCCAAGCGAGACGGGAGATCCCGGAATACCGAAGGATGAATCGGACCCCCATATATGGCAGAGCGTGCAGTCGGTCTTTCCCGGCCCATCATGGTGACCACGGTGAAGCTTGGCGGAATAGGGATTGGGCCCTGGTTTGACCCGGTTACCAGGAGCATGACAGGGAAGACATGCGGATATCGTATTTCCTTTCACAGACGGATGGGTTTTTGTACCGAAGACCGATGCAAGAGGTGTATGGCATGTGTCGCACGACGTGGGAGCTGCACTGGTGCTGTCGATAGAAAGAAAGAGAAGGGCCATGATAATGGGCCCTGTTATTGCGAGTAAGCGTTTCATGGTGGCTCCACAGTTGTAAAACCCGGAACGGGTGCCACAAGCGACCCGCCCCGGGCATCTATCTGCTGACGTTTATGCTGTCTCTGCCGCAGCGTTGGTACCTGCTATTCTGCCGAAGACCACACAGTCGGGAATGGCATTGCTGCCCAGTCGGTTCGAACCATGAACACCACCGGTTACCTCTCCGGCAGCATAGAGTTTCGGGATGGGCTTACCCCAGATATCAATAACCTGTGCCTTCGCGTTGATTCTCAGTCCACCCATGGTATGGTGAACGGCAGGCCACTGGGCTACGGCGTAAAATGGTCCTTCAACGAGAGGAATCATCGCCTTTGTCATCGGTTTGTTAAATTCCGGGTCTTTTCCGTCCTTGATGTATCCGTTATGTTTGTCAATCGTATCTTTGAGGGCTGCCGCAGGAATCTTGAGTTTTTCGGCAAGCTCGGCAATGCTGTTTGCCTTAACAAACCGTCCTTTCGCAATGCCCTGCTGAACCTCTTCTTTCGAGCCGCCCATCTTGAGGACCATTGCTTCGTTGAAGATTGAATAGGTAGGTTTGACGGCAAGCTTGATCTGAGCCATGGAGCAGACATCACGTCTTTCCAGTTCGTTGACGAACCTCTTGCCCTGCTTGCTGACATAGACGGTGCCGTACCCGACCCCATTGAAGGGATAGACGGCAGGTGTGTCGAGGATACCGCTTTCTGGCTCTGCAAAGGGGTAGAGTTGGATAAATGCCAGTTGGAGGGAGTCGGCGCCGATAGACTGGGCGAAACGAAGCATCTCTCCTGTTGCTCCGGGATGGTTTGTACAATTGAACTCCGGCACGACTGAGGGGTTAAACGCCTGGCGCATCTTGATGTCCCTGCTGAAACCGCCTGAGGCCAGGATGAGAGCTTTTTTGGCCTTGACGTTTCTTTTCCGTCGTCCTGCCTGAACCTCGACACCGAGGACAGGGCCTTCCGTGTCTTTTCTCCATATCCACGTTACTTCCTGGCCAAGGACGATCTTTGCTCCACGCTTTTCGGCGATTTTCCTCAGGGCATCCGTGTATTCCTTGCCGACACCGGCGACGGCGCTGTGGGTCCTGTAGGCTGAATGACCGCCAGCTCTCGTAACTGTCTCTCTAATCTTTGCCCCGCCCTCGTCGATCATCCAGTTGAGGGCATCTGTTGCGCCGTTTGCCATAATTTCCACGAGTTCAGGTATATTGTAAAAGTCGCCGCCCTTGAGGGTGTCCTGCGTATGTTGTTTAGGGCTGTCATCGCCAAGATTCAATTTCTTTCTCAGGTGATATTTGTCATCCCACGATGCATAGACTCCACCGTTAATGATGGAATTTCCGCCGTATGTGGGCATCTTTTCAAGGATGATGACCTTTGCTCCCTTGCCGGCCGCTTCGGCAGCAGCAGCTAAACCTGCAAATCCTGAACCTACGATCACAACATCGTACTCTTCGTCCCACTTTGTCGGTAGCTGTTTTGCAGCGGCTTCCGCTTTGCCGCCGGAAAGGTGGAGGCCCAGGGCGCTGACCGCCGCGACGGCCCCCATGCCGGCAGTTATTTTCAGGGCGTCTCGTCGGGATACGAGGGTTGAATCCTTTTTTGTGCTATCTTTCATGCTCTTTCCTCCTTGTAATGTGCTCATTGTCTGAGCCAGACTGAATGGTCGACGATACCGTACCGGCGTAATCCCTGCACAAGGGCCATGCTTGTCTCACTGCCCTGGAAGGAGATCTCTCTGGTATCCCAGAGCAGGTGGAGGCTCACATCCGTACCGACAGCGGCGTTGATGTAAAGATCCGTACCGATGAGTCCCTCCATGCCGTTGAGGTCTGTCTGCGCTGTTTTGAGAACGCCCGTAACACGGCAAGCCTCGCTTTCTGTTGTTCTGAGCCGTACGATTTCTATCCACTTCATTGCTGTCAGTTCCACCCTCTTCCTCCGTGAATATACAAATACCGTGCCAGTTAACGAAACGTGTTATATCAGTATGTTAGACCGAAATGATCTTAAGGCTGTTATATAAGACAGTTATTGGGCTTTCATATATGACAGATGTATTGTATGCTGTTGCATATGACAGGGGGAATTATAGATGAAAAAGAGCCCGGCCGTGGATAAAAGCTCCTTTTTTCATGAAGTAACATTGCGGGTCTGTGGTACCCTTGAGATAGAAAAGGCACTGTGGAAGCTCTTTCTTTACGTAAAAGGGATCGTGCCCGGTGACGAGATTGCACTGGTAGCCTATAATGAGCACCAAAGATCGATCGAAGTTGTGGCGACAGCGAACGAAAAGGAAGGTTCTCTCGCATCGGTCAATGTTCCAATCTCCGTTGAGGCCATCAGACATATTGAAGCTGCAGCCAGCCTGCCGTCGGTGAGAATCGTTTCGGGCAAGTCGGCAGAGGACCCTATTGCCGGCCCCGTATGTGATGCCCTCCGGTGGCCCCGGTCATCGGTAATATTGATAAACCGCCTGATTATCGACGGAAGGATGATTGGGGCCCTTTACATTCGTAATCTTACCGGATGGGCTTATACGGAAGAACAGGCCCACCTGTGGAGTCTGGTGAACGAACCTGCCGCCATAGCCCTTGCCAACAGCCGCCGGCATAGAGAGGTTTTTCTCTTGAAGGAACTTCTTGCCGATGACAACAGGTATCTTCAGGACGAACTGAGGGCGCCCTACGCCGAAACGATCATAGGAACCGATTTCGGACTCAGGGCTGTCATGGAACAGGTACGTCATGTCGCTCCCCTTTCTTCGCCCGTTCTCCTTACCGGTGAGACGGGTACGGGGAAAGAAGTTATTGCTACCGCTATCCACAATCTTTCCCGGCGGAGCCAGGGACCGTTCATCAAGGTCAACTGTGGTGCCATTCCTGAATC
>CAYQXL010000019.1:18137-19869 GCA_964421445.1 uncultured Pseudomonadota bacterium | reverse complement strand
CCCGGCGGAGCCAGGGACCGTTCATCAAGGTCAACTGTGGTGCCATTCCTGAATCACTTGTGGACAGTGAGCTTTTTGGGCACGAGAAGGGATCGTTTACAGGGGCTTTTAACCAGCGCCGCGGTCGGTTTGAGCGGGCGTCCGGCGGGACCATCTTCCTCGATGAAGTGGGCGAATTGCCTCTTCCTGCTCAGGTCCGGCTTCTTCGGGTGCTTCAGGAGAAGACGATTGAACGGGTCGGTGGCTCCAGTGCCATATCGGTTGATATACGGCTCGTTTCGGCGACCAACAGGAATCTCGAGGAAATGCTCTCCCGGGGAACGTTCAGGGAGGATCTCTATTACAGGATAAAGGTCTTTCCGATCGCCATCCCTCCTCTTCGCGAAAGAAATGCCGACATACCGGCTCTCCTCCAGCACTTTGTGCAGAAAAAGGCGAAAGAGATGAAACTTCTGACAGTGCCAGATCTCTCTCCCGGTGTTGTAGACAGGTTGATGGAACATAAATGGCCAGGCAATGTGAGGGAGTTGGAAAATGCCGTGGAACGGGCCCTTATTCTGTCAGATGGTCGTCCGCTCACGTTCGACGAGATCTTTGCAGGGAAAGGGGACGGCAAGAATCAGGGACAGGCCTGGCTCGAGCTCGAATCGCTCAGGATTGATGATGTTGAAGGGGCTCACATCCGACGCGTTCTGGATCTCACGAAAGGAAGGATAGAAGGGCCGGCAGGCGCGGCTCTTTTGCTTGGCCTCCACCCGTCAACGCTCCGGCACAGAATGCGGAAACTGGGGATAGGATTCGGAAAGAAGGCCGGTACGCTCCATTGCTCGTGACCGGTGGAGGCTTTTCATCGGAAGAAACGGAAGAAAGCGGCAGGTTTACATTGAAATAGAAGAAATCCTGTGCCATACTGAAATCTATTCGCCATGGGCTTACTGACACTCCTTTTCAAAGACCCTTTTGCCTTTGTCCTGGTCGCCGTGCCGCTCCTCTATTCGATCATTATCCATGAACTTGCTCATGGCTGGGTGGCTGATAAAATGGGCGACCCCACAGCAAAATGGCTGGGACGACTGACATTGAATCCCCTGAAACATCTCGATCCCATCGGAACGGCGATGCTCCTTGTTGTCGGTTTCGGGTGGGCCAAACCTGTGCCTGTAAATTTCAACAACCTGAAAGATTCGCGGAAGGGGATTATATTTGTTTCGGCGGCAGGGATTGTTGCGAACCTTCTGCTCGCCTTCCTTTCGTTTTTTCTTCTCCGCTATGTTTCTCCGGTCTCGTCACGGACTCTCTTTATCGCCCTTCAGTATATGGCCCATATCAATGTGATGCTGGCGGCATTCAACCTCATCCCCATACCACCCCTCGACGGCTCCAAAATTCTCATGGGTTTTGCATCGAGAAAATTCCAATATACGATGGCCCGGATCGAACCCTATGGAATGTTTATTCTTATCGGCCTCCTCTTCCTTGGTGTTCTCAATCCTTTCATCCGTTTTCTTGAATCGATCATCCTGTCTGTCCTGGATGTTCTTATTCCGTAATGCTGCCAGGTATCCTGTTTGGATATCAGAGGAAGCCGCTTCTGGAAACACAGTTGTTGCGACCCTCTCTGCCCTTACTTTTTGGGATATGTCTTTGCCAGATAGTCGCTTATCAGCTTTCCTTCGCTGTCTGTAAATTTGGCCCCATTCTGTCTCATTCTGGCCACAGTGGAACTCCATTC
>CAYQXL010000019.1:0-18037 GCA_964421445.1 uncultured Pseudomonadota bacterium | reverse complement strand
ATGACAATCTCTTCAGGGTAACCGAACGTGATGAGTCTGTCTGCAGCCTCTCTGACGGTCATTGACCCGCCAAGCAGCGCTTCACCCTCCCCGTCGGCGATGATGGGACCAGATCCGCCCGGTGCTGAAGTTTTGCCGACAGTATCAGAAACGATGATGATTCGTTCCGGTCTTTTGACGCGGAAGACGAGGTCGATGACCGCTCTGTGAAGATGGTAAGGGTCGGCTATAACCTCCACGAAAACGTGGGGGTTTGTCAGCCCAAAGCCAGCGAGCCCTGGTTCCCGATGGTGAAAAGGTCTCATAGCGTTAAAAAGGTGCGTGACCCCCCTGGCGCCGGATGAGAAAGCCTCCTCCGCTTCTCTGTATGTAGCGGACGAATGGCCCATTGAGACGGTGATGCCAAGGTCGGAAATCTTCCTTATGATGTTCCCGGCGGCTGGTAGTTCCGGTGCTACCACCATGATCCTGATTATGTCACTGAAGCCGTCAATGATCCGGGCCAGATTCTCCTCTGACGGGAAAAGAAAAGAGGTTGGATCGAGTGCACCGCAATACCCCTGATTGAGAAACGGACCTTCCAGATAGAGACCGAGAATCTTTGCAGAGCCCTCGTGCCCCTTCTGGTTACCCTGGACCTCCATGGCTTGCCGGACGGCATCCATCTGTGACCGCATCAGATCGACCGGCCCGGGATAGACGGCGGGAAGAATGCCATTGACCCCGAGGCTTCCCTGAATCCGGGCCATTTCCAGAATGGTCTCCGTGCGGGCACATCCTGTATCGGAGCCGTTCACCCCGTGGGTGTGCAGGTCAAAGATCTTCACTCCTGAAGCTCCTCTTCGATCAGATCCATCCGATAATGGTAGAGCAGGTCAATAAAAGCCAGGTTAGTTATGGGGTCCTCCGACATTCCGAAGAGATGGGTGGGACACCTGCAGTCGGAGGATCCGAATCCTGGCACCGGCCACTGGGCAACGGAAGCGAGGGACTGTGCCAGCTCACATTCACGATCCCATGGCGTCCGGATGGGAAGAGCCCTTATGAACTGTGCCTTGTCTCTCAGATAATCGATGTGCCAGTGGTGGTTCTTTCTGGTTGTTCTATGCCGGTTTAGTCTTTGCGTGAGACCTTTTTTTGCTGAGCCGACGTAGATGTAATATCCTTTTTTGAACAGGATGTGGCCCAGTTCCCCTATCTTCACAACGATATCTCCGGCGACGCGAAGAATGACCATATAGACACCGCGGTCGTTTGAATGGTCTTCGATGACACCCCATGGTATGGCCAGGTTCCGGATCTCAGGCTGGAGACGGAGGTCCTGATCCCAGCCCACGGCAAGGGCTTTGATTGGAACATGATCCCTGGCATGGAGAAAAGCCTTGGTGAAGCCGAAATCCGTGTGGAACTCAGGCATAAAAAACCGTGCGTGGGGCCATTGCACGATAAAGAGGACGGCTGAACCGATCCCCCTCTTCGACATTTCTGTCAACTCCTCCAGGTGGCTCGTCCCTCGTTTCGTCACTGCATCGGGAAACATGGCGAGCTTTCCGCGGACAAGGGTGCAGTTCTTGATCTCAAGGTAGATGGTACGGCCGTCCCTGTGGCGAAGGAGGAAATCAAACCTTCGGGAGCCGAAGCCTACTTCCCTTCGCGCCACCGTATACTCCTCGAGGCCAGGGACCGCGGCTGCTGCTATGAGGTGACCGGCTACGTCGTTTGTTGCATGGGTGTGGAGCATGATGGGTATGCCATCCTTCTCAACGGCGACTGCAGTATACCGGAGCCCTTCCCGATCTTTCCTGTCGACGAGGCAGAGAGTGACGCCGGGCAGCAATAGTTCCCAGAGTCGCCCTGGGTTGGGCAGATGTGCCCTGACCAGCCTGCCGTCGAGGATACAGTCTACAACGAACCGGTTGGGCCTCCGGAAAAAAGAAGCCCTCCATATGGGGCCTTCTGTTATGCGCATAAAACATTATATCAGAACGGCCTCCTCCGGAACATAGCCGGCATCATGTTGACGACGGACCGAAGGCCGGGTAAGATTGAACGGTACGGGAGAGAAAAGGGTATGGATGAGAGGATAGACCTTGGGAGATGGACGGCAGAGAGTCTCGATCGTATGCTGAAAGACGCCTCCCGAAGAGACGATGCGGGGGAAAGGATTGAGTACTTATCCCGTCAGTTTCTCGGCGTGCCTTACGGGGAAGGGACATTGACCGGCGGCAAGGATATTGATGAGATCTTTGTTATCGAACTAGGCACCGTCGACTGTTTCACGTTTCTCGACTACATTGAGAGCATGCGAACATCATCGTCGTTCATCGACTTCAGAAAGACTCTGGCCTCCGTGAGGTACAGGGGCGGCGAGGTCAGATATGAATCAAGGAATCACTTTTTTACCGACTGGATCGACAGGAATGAATCGCGAATAACGGATGTCACGGAGGATATAGGGGGGGATAAAACTCAACGGATGGAGAAGTGGCTGAACAAAAAGGAGAACGGTTCACTCTTTCTCTCCGCCATTCCTGTGGTGCCAAGAACGATCAGCTATGTTCCTGTCCCGGAGTTGGCGGCAGATCATGTGGCAAAGCTGAAACAGGGAGATTATCTTGGAATCTATTCCCCCGTTGCCGGGCTTGATGTGTCCCACGTCGGGATCGTTGTCCGGCGCGCAGGGGAATCGTTCCTCCGTCATGCCTCGTCACCGGAACGACAGGGGAGGGTCGTCGACGAGAAGCTCCTCCGCTACCTCCAGGGGAAAGCGGGCATCGTTGTCCTTCGTCCCGTTGTGTGAATGGTGAACGATGGTTTTCCTTTTCTCATGTGCCGGCGCCCGACGGGGTTGTGTGGACAAGGGCGTATCCCTTATCTTTTTTCGCACCGGTAGATGACGGCAATTCCATTGGTGAGGCGACGGAATGAGATATTCTGAAAGCCGATCTGAGCCATTGTGGCAGAGAGCTTCTCTGGAGATGGGAAGACCCGTATTGATTCATGAAGATACTGATAGGGTTCCCTTGCTCCCGCTATCATGCCGCCGAGGACGGGCATTATTAATGTTGAGTACCATTCGTAAACAGTCCGGAACACAGGGTTGAGAGGGAGTGAAAATTCAAGGCAGACGAACCGTCCCCCTTTTTTGAGAACACGGTATATCTCTGCCAGACCCTCTGTCGGATGGACGAGGTTGCGGATTCCGAATCCGACGATGACAGCATTGAACGAATTATCCCGGAACGGCATGCCCTCGGCATCGCCCTGCACAAAGGTTGTAATCATATGGCCAGGGCTTTTGCGAACCTTTATGATGCCCTGTCTCATCATTGCGATGTTAAAATCACATACGACCACGGTGCCGTCAGGGAGAAGCCCTGGGGCTGCCGACAGGGCAAGATCGGCCGTACCACCGCAAAGGTCGAGAAGAGATTCGCCGCCTTTGAGCTCAAGCGTCTCGATGGACCTTTTTTTCCAAACAAAATGGAGGCCGAAGCTTAGCAAGGCATCGGCCAGATCGTATCTGTCCGCTATGGCATCAAAATGATCCTGAACACGCTTCTTCTTCTCTGATGCCCGGACCGTCTGATATCCATAGGGCACTTTCTCTGAACCTTTGTTTGGTGAGCCTTTTTTGTGAGCCACCCTTACCCCTTTTTTTATATCTCTGCGAATCCATCCTTATACTGCAACGGGACAGTGGCGTCAAGACATTCATTACTCCGTGCCTTGTTGGATGGACGATGACCCGGGACGATTATAATACACTCCGGAGGGAACGGGAAACGACATTCTCGTCAACAGCAGCCTAAGACTTCGACAGTTTTGTCGTAAAATGGTACCTGAAAGGAACCCGCCGATTCGTCTGCCTCGTCGTATCAGCCAATTCCAAACCCCTTCGTAAGTGGCACGGGTGTTGCATGTAAAAATGTATGTTAAGAATGGCAATCAAAAAATCTTGTTTTGGAGGTCGGCATGCTCCGTCTTGTGGGTAGTGTACTATGCGCTGCGTTTGCAGCAACCCTCGTTTGTGCGTCCGGTTCTTTCGCACACCCGCCCCGGAGCCCGTGGATTGATGGACGGGAATGGAGACAGGAGGAGAGGGTAAACCAGGGCATACGGAGTGGCCAGTTGACGCCCCGGGAGGCGGTGAGGCTGGAGCGGGAGCAGGCGAGGATCAGATATCACGAACGGATGATGAAAGCTGACGGGCTGTTCACACGATCAGAAAGAGCGCGGCTTCACCGTGAGCTGAACAGGGCTGATCATCACATATACCGGCAGAAACATGACAGGCAAAGGATTGCATTGAGATAAACAGCCTCAAAGAGAGCACCGGCTCATCCCCCATCCCACCCCCCACCCCTTTGGTGAGCCGGTGTTTCTCTCCCCATAATTTTATTGTCTGTGAGTATCTTCTTCGTTTTCTGTCAGGACGTCTCTTATGCGGACGAGAAGAAAGAGTCCGGGAAGCGCGATGACCGTGCTAAAGAGGAAAAAGAGCGGCCACCCTACCATTTCGACCAGAAACCCTGATGTTGGTGAAATGACGACCCTTCCGAGGGCTGCCAGGGAGGAAAGGAGGGCAAACTGGGTTGCGGAAAAAGCGGGGTTACAGAGGGACATGAGAAGCGCAACGAAGGCAGACGTCCCCATGCCTCCCGTAATGTTTTCGAAACCTATGGCGCCGATCAAAATCGGATAACTTTTCCCCGCCAATCCAAGGACCATGAAGGAGAGGTTTGAAACCATCTGAAGTATGCCAAAGATCATGAGAGAGCGGTAAAGACCGAGCTTAATCATGAGCGCTCCGCCAAAGAGAGCCCCTCCTATGGTAGCGACAAGCCCCATACCCTTGTTTATGATCCCTACGTCGGCAACGGAAAAACCGACCCCCCGGATGAGGAACGTTGTTGTCAGGGCACCTGCATAAGCGTCACCGAGTTTATAGAGTATAATAAAAAAAATGATAGAGATCGCGCCGGATCGATGAAAAAAATCCTTTAACGGACCCCAGAGGGCATCCCTCATGGACTTTGGGGGTTTGACGGCTACGGTCGGCTCAGGTCCGAAAAGCGTCCCTAAAGCTCCGAGAATGAGCAGCGAGCCCATGATAAAGAATGTAACGTTCCAGCCGAGATATTCAGAGAGAATAAGGGCAAAGGCGCCGGCCACAAGGAGAGCCACCCTGTACCCAAATACGAAAAACGCTGCCCCCAGACCCCTCTGCTCATTGGGGAGGAGGTCGGTGCGATAGGCATCGATCACGATGTCCTGGGAGGCAGAAAGAAAGGCCGTGAAGAGACAGATGGTCCCGAAAAGGAATGGGTATGGACCCGGTCCCATCCAGGCCATCACAGATATGGCGATGAAGAGAAGACCCTGAAGGGGAAGAATCCAGCCCCGCCGACGACCGAGCCAGGGAATGGCGAACCGATCCATGAAGGGGGACCAAAGAAACTTGATGGCATAGGGAATACCGACAAGGGAGAAGATGCCGATTGTTCTCAGGTCGACGCCTGAAACAGTCAGCCATGCCTGCAGCGTTCCTCCCGTAAGAGGCAGGGGAAGGCCGGACGAGAAACCAAGCACGAGCACAACAGCCATGTTTCTGCTTCTGATTATCTCTTTTACTGGGGCGGGTATTTTCATGCGTCCCACGTTGGTGTACGGTGCCCCGATATGCTGCAGAACAGGAGGTCTGGGTCCCGATAGGGCCATCGGACAGAATTCACGATATACCCACCTGGTTGGTTTTTTCTGTGATGATGGCAGGGCATGGGGGTAGTCTACCAAATGATGCGGACCGAGTACAGGAGATATATGCTGTGGAAGCCTGTGCAGGAAATGTGCTTTCCGGGCCTCCTATGATTTAGATGAGGACATATGAGCCGCTCCCTACGGCGATGAGTTCACCCCTGTCGTTGTTGAGTTCGATTCTCGCAACGGCAACCTTGTTTCCTGTTCTCAGCGTGGAAGCAGAGGCTCCAAACCATATCCCCCTCCCTGGCCGCAAAAAGTCCACATGAAGGTCAACGGTGCTTACCCTCCCGAATCTCTCGAATCGGGCCTCTGTTGTTTCTGCAGGCATTCTTTTCTGAAAACCCATAAATGCTGCGAGACCTCCCGTGACATCGATGACTGACGATATGACCCCTCCGTGAACCATTCCCCTTGCATAGTGGCCCAAAAGATCGTCTTTCATATGGAACACAACCTTGACTTCGTCATACGTTATCGATTCGACGTTCAATCCCAGTATTCGATGGAATGGAACTTTTTGGGTAAACGTCTCTTTAATGATCGACAAAAAACTTTCATCGTCTTCTGGACAAACCATCTCTTCTCCCTGCAAGCCCGAGCTATTCTATGCCTTGTTTCGCGATATGCTCCTGCCTTTCACTTTCTCCATTCCCGAACCTGTTCGCCGTTACAGATGGGATATGTTCTTCACGGCGTAGCAACAGGCCGTGAAGGCGGCGATAACATGGCATATCCAGCCCACCATTCCTCCTCTTCCAGTCCAGAAGTCTGGGGTGGCGATGAGTCAGAAAGAGCCCCTCACGAATCGACCGCTATAGAATTGTTCCACTTTATTGTACCACCTTTTCGATCTTTGTGGTGAGGCCGTTTACGTGTCAGGCCCATTTCTGCCGACCACTCCGACAACATGTCTATTCCTGGTCTTTCTGTCGAGAGAGGGCATTTCATCCTTCTCTTGGCCCAAGTGAATGGCTGAATTTGTTAAGAGTGTGTGACAGAAGGCATGAGCAGAATGGAGGAAAGAGGAAACAGAAGAGAATTATGTGGGGGGCGGCTGTTGCCGGATACTGGTTTTATAAATGGTGCCGAAGGCGGGATTTGAACCCGCACGGGTCTCCCCGCCACCCCCTCAAGATGGTGTGTCTGCCAATTCCACCACTTCGGCACTAAACGCTTAATTACCTGTTTTAACGGGCAGCTTTTCCTCTACAGGAACCGGTGCTGTTTTTACTGTAATTCCCCTGTGGCTGTGGAGGAATGCCAGTAAAAGACTCGTTACCATAAATATTGCTATGGCTATTGTTGTAAGCTTGGTCATGAAGCCCGATGTCCCTGAGCTTCCAAAAAGAGTCTGGCTTGCCCCTCCACCGAAAGCAGCGCCGATTTCCGAGCCTCTCCCTGTCTGAAGAAGTACGATCATTATCAGTGCTATGCTTACGATGACATGTAGTATTGCTATTGCTGTTGTCACTGTCTTTTCTCCGAAAGTGTATGTAGTATACTATTAAAATTCTCAGCTTTCAAGGCCGCTCCGCCTACAAGTGCCCCATCTATGTTATTTTTTTCTGCCAGAGACCCGATATTGTCTGCTGTAACGCTTCCTCCATAGAGGATTCTTGTCATTTCTCCGCTCTTTCCGAAGGTAGAGACGATGAGGTGGCGAATAAAGCTGTGGACTTCCTCAGCCTGGTCCGGTGTGGCATTCTTCCCTGTCCCGATGGCCCATACGGGCTCATAGGCGATGATGACCTTTTCCAGGTTGCCTGGAGACAATCCTTTCAGGCCTTTCCGTATCTGAATGGCGATAACGTGTTCCGTAATGGCTGTCTCCCTCTGTTCTTCCGTTTCTCCCACGCAGAGTATGGGTGTTAGCCCCACTTCGACAGACGTGAGAACCTTTTGGTTAATGGCATCGTCGGTTTCGCAGAAGTATTTTCTCCGTTCCGAATGGCCGAGAATGACGTGGGTGACTCCTGCATCCTGCAACATCGGTGGTGCTATTTCGCCCGTAAAAGCTCCCTTGCTTTCATGATACATATTCTGAGCGCCAAGGAGAACAGGCGATCCTGCAATGGCCTCGCGCACAGCGGCAAGAGCTGTGAATGGTGGCGCCAGAACAATTTCTCCCGATGTGATCCCCCTTGTTCCAGCGGCAATCTGCGAAGCGAGAGAGCGTGCTTCTCCTGTAAGGGTGTTCATCTTCCAGTTGCCCGCAGCCATCCAGCGACGCATCATGCGCCTCCTGATTTTTCCAACGCTTCTACGGCAGGCATCGTCTTTCCCTCCAAAAGTTCAAGAAATGCCCCTCCTCCTGTTGAAATATAGGAGATACGCTGGCTCTCCCCTGCCCGGTGCACGGCAACGTCGGTGTCTCCGCCGCCGAGGATGGTCAGAGCGTGAGAGTGGGCTACGAATGTCACCATGGCAAACGTCCCTCTGCTGAAGGGGTCGAGTTCGAACATTCCCATGGGGCCGTTCCAGACGACTGTTTTCGCGTTCTGGAGAGCTGCAGCAAAAAGACTTGTTGTTGCAGGGCCTATATCGAGTCCCATCCAGTCTTTGGGGATCTCCTGCACCGTGACGATCTTCACTTCTCCGTCAACGACAGGTTTTTCGGCCACGACACAATCGACGGGAAGATAAAATCTGACATTCTGTTTCTGCGCCTTTGCTACAATCCCCCGGGCTGTTTCCAGCATATTGTCTTCGCAGATCGACTTTCCGGTCTCATGACCGAGGGCCTTGAGAAACGTGAAAGCCATACCCCCTCCGACGATAAGCTTGTCAACCTTCTCGACGAGCCTTTCCAAAACGCCGATCTTATCAGAGACCTTTGCACCGCCTATGATAGCGACGAGAGGCCGGACGGGTTCCAACATCGCCTTTGCAAAATATTCCAGTTCATCCTTCAGAAGGAAACCGGCGGCGCACAGAGGTACATACTCTGTAATCGAATAATTTGATGCAGCTTTTCTATGAGATACGGCGAAGGCATCGTCAATATAAACATCGCAAAGTCTTGCCAACTGTTTGGCGTACTCAGGGTCATTCTTCTCCTCGCCCACATAAAAGCGGAGGTTTTCAAGGAGTACGATATCGCCGTCCTTCATGGCGGCGATCCTGGTTTCCACCTCTGTTCCTACCGAGTCGCCGAGAAATGTGACATCCCTTCCCACGAGCGTGGCGAGGCGGGCTGCAACCGGTTTCATAGAGAGTGTCTCAACCTTTTTGCCCTTCGGTCGTCCCATGTGGGATGCCAGAATGACCTTCCCTTTCTTCTCGATGAGATATTGAATGGTTGGCAGGTGAGCACGAATCCGGGTGTCGTCGGTGATGGCACCCTCTTTGTCCATGGGTACGTTGAAGTCTACCCGCAGCAAAACCCTCTTGCCTGTGACATCAACCTGATCTACGTACTTCATATCTTCATTCCTCACGGTCTGTTTTTATTTCATAACAAATGAGAGTAAATCCGCCATTCTGTTTGAAAAGCCCCATTCGTTGTCGTACCATGAGAGCACTTTAATCATTGTGCCCGCAAGGACGGTTGTATTCGCCATATCAACAATGGAAGAATGAGGGTTCCCGTTAAAATCGCGGGAGACCAGTTCTTCTTCGGAACAGGCCAGTATTCCTTTCATCGGACCTGCCGCGTAGGCGCGGAATTTGTCGTTAATCTCTTCCTTAGTCGTGTTTCTTGAAAGAACGGCTACAAAATCGACGAGTGAGACATTGGGAACAGGGACCCGGATTGCGAGGCCGTCGAGTTTCCCTTTAAGCTCCGGTATGACTTCCGAAATAGCCCGTGCTGCCCCTGTCGTTGTCGGTATCATGGAGAGGGCGGCAGCCCTGGCCCTTCTCAGGTCTTTATGGGGTTCGTCAAGAACCACCTGGTCGTTCGTGAATGCATGGATCGTTGTCATAAGCCCGTGTTCGATGCCGTATTCGTTGTGGAGTATCTTGACGATCGGCGCGAGACAATTGGTGGTACACGATCCCATCGAGATGACATGGTGTTCCTTTTTATCATAAACTTCCTGATTTACGCCTAGCACGAATGTAACATCAGGTCCCTTGGCAGGGGCGGAAATGATAACCTTTCGGGCTCCTGCTTTCAGGTGCTTCTCGGCCCCTGCCCTGTCGGTAAATTTTCCGGTGCTCTCGAGGACCACATCAACGCCAAGATCTTTCCACGGAAGGCTTTCCGGATCCTTTGCTGCAAAGGTCTTCAGTTCTTTCCCGTTCACAAGAATGACGTCGCCCTTGGCCTGCACGTCGCCATCCATAATTCCATGGACCGAGTCATACTTAAGCAGGTGAGCCAACGTCCTGGCGTCGGTGAGATCATTGACAGCCACAAATTGAATGTCCCCTCTTTTCAGACCTGCCCGCAGGACGAGTCTCCCAATCCTCCCAAACCCATTGATCGCCACCCGGATTGACATAGTAACCCCCTCTGTGACACTGTAGTTCTTTTAATACTAAATGGAATTGTCTCTGGTTGTCAAATTGTTTTACGGGTTCCAGGTAAAAGCCTGAATCCGCGAAAAAGATAGTGGCATCCTGATACAGCGGTAAAGAAGGCGGTGGTCCAGAAAAAATAGTCGTCAAGATCGCGGGTCTCGGAAAAAAGGACGTAGACGATGGTGAAAATCTGGAATGTGGTTGTAAGTTTGCCCCAGATGCTCGGAGCAGGTCTTTCCTGAACAGCGAGTCTGTAAAGGACAATGAAACCGATAACGAGCATGGCATCACGAAGAAGAATGATCGATGTTAGCCAGAGAGGGACTATCGTTTTGACGCTCAGAGCCACATAGGCCGCTATCAGCATGGCCTTGTCGGCGATGGGGTCGAGAAAGGCTCCGAGCCTGGTTTTTGAACCGAGGGCCCGGGCAAGGAACCCGTCAAGGAGGTCCGTGAGACCCTGTATGACAAAGAGGTAGAGGGCAACCCGGTATTCGCCCTTATCTACTGCGATCACGAAGAAGACCGTTATAAAGAGGCGCAGGATTGTAAGGGCATTGGGTATATTCTTCATTCTGTATACAGGTTTCGAAAGGCTGTGAATCTGTCGATAAATGCCAGTTCGATCTTTCCCGTGGGGCCGTTACGCTGTTTTTCGATAAGAACCTCTGCAAGACCCTTTGCTTCAGGCCGTTCCCTGTTGTAGACCTCCTCCCGGTAGATGAACATGATGACGTCTGCGTCCTGTTCGATGGCACCACTCTCCCGGATATCAGAGAGGCGAGGCCGTTTATCGGGGCGGTCTTCCACTTTTCTGTTGAGCTGCGATATTGCTATGACGGGGATATGAAGTTCTTTGGCGAGAGCCTTGAGAAACCGGGAAATCTCGGAGATTTCCTGTTCCCTGCTGTCAGAGGTATTCCGTCCTTTCATGAGTTGGAGATAATCGACAACAAGGAGAGCGAGCCCCCGCTCTTTTTTTAGCCTTCGCGCCCGCGCTCTCAGTTCGAGGATGCTCAGTCCCGGCGAATCATCGATATAGATAAGGGCTTCGTTTAGCCGAGCCGCTGCCTGAAACAGACGGGGAAGATCGGCGCTTGAGAGTGCTCCTGTCCGCAGTTTTCCGTGTTCGATCTCTGCTTCCGAACTCAAGAGCCTTGTCACAAGCTGTTCCTTTGACATTTCAAGGGAAAAGATCCCAACAGGCAAGGGGTTTTCGTGGTTACTTGCAACATACTGGGCTATGTTCATCGAGAAAGCCGTTTTCCCCATGCTTGGCCGGCCGGCAACCACAATGAGGTCTGAGGGCTGAAGGCCGCTGGTCATCTTGTCGATCTCTGAAAATCCTGTCGATACACCCGTAACGAACTGTTTCTTCTCGTACAACCTCTCGATTGTACTTACATTATCTTTCACGATGTCTTTCATCGAGTAGAATGAGGGTTTCAGCTTGTTCTCTGAAACCTCGAAGATCATCTTTTCCGCCTCATCGATGAAACCATCTATGCTGAGACCAGGTTCATGGCCTTTTTCGATGATGTTTGTGGCCACGTTTATAAGGGACCGGGCCAGGGCCTTTTCCCGGACCATCTTGGCGTACTGTGCGATGTTGGCCGCACTGGGCATGATGTCGACGAGCGTGTTGAGGTAGGTGATACCGCCGACGCTTTCAACGAGCCCCTTGTTTTTAAGAGCGCTGCTGATGGTGATGATGTCGACAGGTTCGTTCTTTTCGTAAAGATCGACGATGGTGGAGAAGACCGTTCCGTGGGCGCTCCGGTAAAAATCGTTGCTGCCGACAATGTCCACAACCTTGTTGATAGCCTCGGGATCGATCAGGAGGCCGCCGAGCAGAGACTGTTCCGCTTCAATGTTCTGAGGCGGCACCCTTGATAGTCCATCTTTGCCGCTTCGCCCCGTTTTTGCCATTACTCTTCTTTTTCGACTTCCACTTTCAGTTGTGCATTGACCCCTTCGTCGAGGTGGACGGTCACTGTGTACGCGCCGGTCATCTTTATCGGTTCGTCAACGAGAATGTGTTTCTTGTCGACATCGATACCGAGAGATGCGCCGATGCCTTCGGCGATCTCTTTCGGTGTTACCGAGCCGAAGAGCTTGCCATCAAGACCGACTTTTTTTCGAACGGTGATTGTTATGCCTTCGATCTTTTCTTTTACCTCTTCAGCCGCCCGAAGATCGCGATCTTTCTTGTTCTGAAGATTCTTCACAATGTGGTCAAAGTGCTTCAGATTGGTTTCGGAAGCAGCCACCGCGAAATGGCGGGGCAAAAGAAAGTTTCGTCCAAATCCGTCGCGAACCTCCAGGACCTGTCCTTTTTTTCCCGTCCCCTGCACGTCTTCTGTCAATATAACTTTCATTGCTGTACTCCTTTAACGTGAAAGGGTGGTAAACGGCAGGAATGCAATGTGCCTGGCCATCTTGATATGTTCCCTTAGCTTTCTCTGATGGTTTGCACAGGTGCCTGTCATCCGCCGGGGCATGATCTTCCCCCGTTCCGTAATAAAATGTTTTAACAGCTTTGGGTCCTTATAATCGATCTCCAGGTTTGCATCCTGGCAGAACCGGCACACGCGTTTTCTCATATAAACCCGCTTTTTCCCATCGTGTGGCCGGCTTGGTCTTGTTGGTCTTGGCATTCAGTCCTCCATCCATTCAATTTTTGTCGCTTCCAGTCTTATGCTTCTTCCTGATTCAGAACCCGATACGATAATCCTGCCGCCAACCATGACGTGAGTTCCGGCGTTTCGATGATCGAACACCGTACCGCGGGGAACCTTTGCAATAATATCAATCGTGCCGGGTCCTTCTTCGATGAGAAGGGGAAACAGAATAACTTTCTCGCCCTGCGCAGTGTAGGAGACCCGCATCTGTCCCCTTACCCTGCCGGAGAGAAAGGCGTTATTCACGAGTACTCGCCTTCCAGCTCATCGAATACAACATGCTCCGGTGGTTTCGCCGGGCTTGCTTTTTCCTCGTCGACCCTTACGAAAAGATGGCGGAGCACCAAGTCGAGGGTTTTGAAAAATTTGCTGTACGTTACAACCCGATCTTTGTCCATGTCTACAAGAAGAAAAAAATACCGACCCTTCTCTTTTTTCTTTATCGGGTATGCGAGTTCACGAATACCCCAGTCATCCATCGTAACAACTGTTGCCTGCGACTTTTCGAAATTGGTCATAATCCGTTTGAACAGATCGTCTTCTTCTTCTTTCGTGCAGTCGGGACTGATAATAATGATATTTTCGTACCTTGCCACTTCACTCTCCTTTCACTAAGTCGACTACCGAGCCTCTGAGGACTTTCACCCTGATTTTTTCGGCGATTTCAAGGGTGACGGTTGTGTCAGTGATGCCTGTTATTTTACCATATAAGCCGCCTGCGGTGACAACTTCATCTCCTTTTTTCAGACTCTCCAGGAATGCCTTCTGCTGCTTCTGTTTCTTCTGCTGCGGCCTGATGAGGAGAAAATAGAAGACCACAAAGAGAAGAACGAGAGGAAGAAGGCCCATCCATTGACTTCCGCCCTGACCCCCTCCAGCCTGCTGCCCCATTGCATACGCTATATTCATGATTCTGATTCACCTCCTTTCCATTGATGTATAAAATCCTTATAAAAAGCGGGAAAATCGTCATTTGTCAATGCTGTTCTGATATCATCCATGAGCCGGGCGTAGAAGTGGAGGTTGTGCAATGTATTGAGGTAGAAGCTTGAAAGCTCGTGAGAGACGCAGAGGTGCCGGAGATAGGCCCGGGAAAAAGTCCGGCACGTGTAACAGGTGCACCTGTCGTCTATCGGCCTGTGGTCCCTGGCGTACTGCGCATTCTTGATGTTGAGTTTTCCGTTCCGCGTAAAGAGACCACCGTTCCGGGCTACCCGTGTGGGGATGATGCAGTCGAACATGTCGATTCCTCTCTTCACTCCCTCCAGAATGTCGTCAGGAAACCCGACGCCCATAAGATACCGGGGTTTTTCGTCAGGCATGTATCCGATCACCGTGTCTACCATGTCCCACATATGTGCCTTTGGTTCACCGACGCTCAAGCCACCTATGGCGTACCCGTCAAAATCCATCTCCACGATATCAAGAGCAGATTTTACCCTCAAGTCTTCATAAAATCCACCTTGAATTATTCCAAAGAGCGAATAACCGTTCTTTTTCCGAGCTTTTTTTGAACGGAGAGCCCACCTGCCGGTGAGTTCCGTTGATTTTTCCGTGTAGTCCCGGGAAGCAGGATATTGAACACACTCGTCGAGGCACATGCAAATGTCAGCACCGATGTTTTCCTGGATTTCGACAACCCTTTCAGGGGAAAGGATATGTCGGGAACCGTCGACATGAGACTGGAACTCGACGCCATCGTCTCTGATTTTCCGGAGGAGGCCAAGACTGAAGATCTGATAACCGCCGCTGTCGGTAAGGATGGCGCCTTCCCACCCGATAAACCTGTGGAGCCCCCCCATGTCCCTGATCAGTTCGTCACCTGGTCTCAAGTAGAGGTGGTAGGCGTTGGCGAGAATCATGCCGAATCCGAGGTCGCTAAGATCCTTGTGAGCCAGGGCCTTTACTGTTCCCAGCGTTCCCACGGGCATGAACACCGGTGTTTTCACTGTGCCGTGACCGGTGGTAAGAAGGCCGAGCCGCGCCTGTCCATTCTCTTTGAGTATCTCGATTGTTTTCATAGAATCAGCATCGCATCGCCGTAACTGTAAAACCTGTATTCATTCGCGATGGCCTCGTTGTAACACCTGAGCAGTCCGTCCTTCCCGGCGAAAGCGGAGGCAAGCATAAGGGGTGTTGACCGGGGAAGGTGAAAGTTTGTGATAAGGGCATCGACCGTACCGAAGGTGTAGCCGGGGTAGATGAAGAGATCTGTTGAACCGGCCATGGAATGGTCCGCTGATCGAAAGACTGTCTCCAGCGTTCTTACCGTGCTTGTTCCGCAGGCTACGATACGTCGTGAATCTGCCCGGGCCTGAGCGATAGCCTCGAACGTCTCTCTGGTCAACGAGAACCGCTCTCTGTGCATGGCGTGGTCTTCAACTGCCTCCGCCTTGATCAGTGTAAACGTTCCCGTGCCTATATGAAGGGTTATCTTTGCGATGATGACCCCTTTTCTCTGTAACTTGGAAAGGAGTTCGTCTGTAAAGTGAAAACCCGCCGTTGGCGCTGCAATCGAACCGCTATTCTGTGCGTACACGGTCTGGTATCGCGTCAGGTCGTCCGCCCTGACCCCTTCCTTCCGTCCGATGTAGGGAGGGAGAGGCGGTTTCCCAATCCTGTCGAGATGGGAGAAGATGTTGTCATCGACGGCAAACCGGATGGTCCAGAACTGACCGTTGCGGCTAACCCGGGCGGGAACGGAACCGATGAAGAGATCGGTAATTCCGCCGTTCTTCGCGGAAAGCCCTTTTGCAAGACAGGACCAGACATTCTTCTCCTTTTCTTCAATGAGAAGAATGTCCACCTTGCCTCCCGTTGATTTTTTTGCTTCAAGGCGAGCGGGAAAGACTTTTGTATCATTGAGGACCAGAAGATCGCCGGCAAAAAGATAGTCGCCAATTTCCTGAAAAGAGCGGTGGACTATCGTTCCGGTCGCTCTGTCGAAAACGAGAAGCCGTGCCTCTGACCGGTCTTCTGTCGGATGCTGAGCTATCCTGTCCTTTGGGACTGTATAATCGAATTCTTCTGTCTTCATAAAGCAGGCATTATTTATAGCAGATTGTCAAAGTATAATCAAATTAAATAGTTGTAAAAGGATGTCATGCGGTTATCGATGATTGCGGCGGTTCAGTCCCTGCTCTGACCACCGTCGGAAAGAGATCGTGCCGTGAAGCAGCCCGGCCGACGGTCGATTCTTCTTGGAAGGTCTGAATTCATGTATAATAGCAGATCATGCCACGCCGAACATGGCCGGTCCGTCCATGATAGTCCGGACCCCTCAGACTCAAAACGATACACCCCTTGCCTACAGGGCCGTTCAGGGGAGCATGTGGGCGGCTCTTGGATCCTACTGGCATCTTGCTTTTGGTTTTGGAGCCAACATCCTTCTTATGCGGCTCCTCTTGCCTTCAGCCTTTGGAACGTTTGCCCTTGCATCCTTTTTTACGAGTCTTTGTGCTGTCAGGAGCCTCATCAATCCCGACCAGGCTTTTGTTCGGCAGAAAGAAGTGAGTGGTGACACCCTTGGTACCTACTGTGTTCTTTCGATCGGTGCGAGTTTCGCAGGTCTTCTTCTCGTTGTGATTCTTGCCCCCGTCTTTCACAGGGCCGGTTATGACAGTCTTGTCATGGAGGTTGCCGTTGTTCTGTCCGTTGGTGGTCTTCTCGGATCTCTGACGGGGATTATGGGAACGGTTGTCGAACAAGGGCTCTATATCCGGGAGATGAGCATCATGCGTGCTGTATTTTTTCCTCTTTCCTATGTACCGGGGTTTTGGCTCGCTGTCCATGACGGAGGTGTCTGGAGCATTGTCGTACAGAACATTACCTTTAACCTTTTGCAGGGGGGCGGCTCTCTGTGGCTTGCGCGACGAAAAATAGGTTTCATATGGTCGGAAAAATGGCGGTTCAATCCTCTCCTCGCCCGGCGCTTTCTCCGTTTCGGCAGTGTGGTGGGAATTGCAGCCGTAACGAGCACCTTTCTTACCCAGATAGACAATTTTTTCATCGGAACCTTTGTCGGTGTTGCCGCACTGGGACTCTATGACCGGGCCTATCGCGTTGCCGAGTGGCCTGATCTTGTTTTTGCAGGCATCAATGGGCGCATCGCATACTATATCTATGCCAGACTTCAGGATGACCGGGTCCGGTTGGAAAAAGCCCTGTCCATGATTTTCTGGGGTATTGGTCAGACAGCCTTTCCGGTGGCTATGGCTGTCTTTGTCGTTGCTCCTGATCTCATTCTGTTTCTCTACGGTGAAAAGTGGGGTGGTGCTGTAATCTTTGTGAGGCTTCTCGTCGTTTATTCTTTGTTCAGACCTCTGTGGAATGGCGCAGGGGCATATTTTACCGCGACCGGGAAACCGGGGAAAATGATCACCTGGAACACGGTTCAGGTTGGTGTTCTCGTTGCAGCGGGACTTCCGTTTACGGTCATGTGGGGTGCTATCGGGACATGTATAGCCGTGATTCTGGCCAATACAACAGGGACGGTTCTTGTCTGCCGTTCTCTCAGCCGGGAGGCATCGCTCAAGCTCGGAAGCATTCTTCTTGTTCCTGCCCTTGCATGCATTCCTGCTCTTGTCTTCTTCTGCTCTGCTGAGCATTACGGATATATGGCCACTCTTCCCGTCTTTCTCCGGATCCTCATAAAAAGCGCAACCACAGTTACTTCGTTTTACTTCTTTGTGGTGCTTGTCCGACCGAAAGAGACAAAGGAGAGGGTGGTCTATATCAGACGCCTCTTCCTTGGAAAAGAGGAGGGAGAAACCTCCTAAGACCTTTTGGAACGGTGGCCTGCAGTGCCCTTCTTATTTTCGTTCCATCGGTGGGCCTGCCGGAACCCTGTCATTTTTTGCGTTTCATTTCCCGACCCATCTTCTGTATACTCTGTAATCAGCGGATGGTGCATGAGAAAATGGCTCACCTGATAAGTATTATCATTCCCTGCTATAACCAGGGAAGGTATCTCTCCGAGGCTGTAGAAAGCGTTTTGAGCCAGGATTATCGGGACAAAGAGATCATTGTCGTGAATGACGGATCAACCGATATGACCGGTGAACAGGCAGCAGCTTTCGGAGACCGGATCACCTACATTGAACAGACGAACAAGGGTGTATCGGCGGCGA